>NZ_BOMW01000071.1 GCF_016862395.1 Actinoplanes siamensis
AGACCGGGTCTGGCCTCCTGATCATCGATGAATCTATGATTCACGCTCGGGATTCCTGAGATTCCTCTCGGAAATCCGATGTTCGCCATGGATTATCGAGCTGGAGGCCGCTGTGTCGGTGGCAGTGGTCAGGGACCTACGGGCGCATCAGCGTCTGGACGGGCCCGGGCAGATCGCGGCGTTCGAGCAGGATCTGCTGGCCGAGTTCGTGCTGGCACGCTCGTCAGCGGGGATCACCGACGCGACGATCCGAGCCGACGTTGCCGCGGTCGAGGAACTGCGGGAGTGGTTCGGCCGGCCGCTTTGGGAGATGACGCCCCAGCACATCGACGCCTTCTTCGGCCGGCATCTGAGCGAGGCCGTGCCGGGCACGAAGGTCCGCAAGGCGGCCGGGTTCGTCGTCTACTTCGAGTTCCTGGAGCTGCGGCACAAGCCGGACATCCACGCGGCGACCGGATTCGTGGTCGAGTCACCGCTGGACGAGATGAACCGGCCGCGCGGCGGCACCCACGGGCGGCTGCGGATCCCGCCGACACCGCGGGAAGTCGCACAGCTGTTCACCGGCTGGCAGCACGGCCTGGACTCCGCCCGCAAGTACGCGACGGCGGTCCGCAACTACACCCATTCCGGCTGGTCAGCCTGATTGGGCCGCGGGTGTCGGAACTGTGCCTGCTGCGCATGGGTGACCTGCGCTGGGAACTGGGCCGGTTCGGCAAGGTGGTGCTGCGGGGCAAGGGCAGCAACGGCCGTGGAAAGAAGGAACGCCTGGTCCCGCTGATCAACGGTTCCCGGGAACTGCTGGACTGGTGGGTGCACGGACCACGGTGGGAGTTCGACGACCGGGTCAACGACCCGATGGCGCCGCTGTTCCCGTCCGAACGCCGGCGAGCCGACGGCAGCAGCGGCTTCGCGACCACCGACACGCTGCGCGACGGGCTCGCCGAGGCCGTCGCCGCCCACCTGCCCGCGCAGACCGGCCGCCTGTCACCTCACCTGCTGCGTCACTTCGCCGCCTCCGACCTCTATCGCAACGGCATGGACATGGTCGCCATCCAGGAAATCCTGGGGCACGCCTGGCTCAACACGACGATGATCTACGTTCACGTCGACAAGACCCACATCGAAGACGCCTGGGCCGGGGCCGGCCAGCGGGCCGCGAACCGTTTCGGGAGCCGACGATGAAGTGGAACCTGCGCCTGGCCGCTGCGCAACGCGACATCTGGAAGGCCTCGCAGCTGCAGGCCATGCTCGCCGATGCTGGCCTGGTGATTAGCGCCGGCAAGATGTCGCACCTGTGGTCGAGCCAGCCGGTGACGATCCGGCTCGAAGATCTGCAGATCATCTGCACGGTGCTCGGCTGCACCCCCAACGAGCTTCTGGTGCTGGAAGACCTTCCGCTACCGGCGCCGCGACCAGCCGAGGCGGCTCCGTTGCGGGCCGTGGCGGGTGAGGCACCCATCCAGCGCCGACACGTCGGCCGCAGCAAACCCCCGGTATGACGACAGCGTCACCACGCCGCCGGGGCAAACGCGTCTACCGCGGGCCGGCGCGCAGCTGCGAGCAGTGTCTGGCCTGGGGCGTGCTGCGGCAGCGGGTCTGCCGCGGTTGCGAAGCCTTCGCCCGCAAGAATCCGCTTGGTCGCTGCCGCACCTGCGCCCGCCGGGCCGTCCCGGTTGACGAGGGCGTCTGTCGGCTCTGCCGCCGGCAGGCCAGCCTGATCGCCGGACCTGACTGCAAGACCGCGCTGGATCTGACTGCCGCGGCCGGCACCGGCCAGCAACTGTTCTTCGCTGGCTTCTCGCGGGCAGCTAGGACGCGCTGGAAGCCGGTGACGTTGCCGGGGACGCAGCCGACGCTGGTTGCTTTGCCGGCTCGGTCTGCCGGCTGGGAGCAGCCGATTCTGGTCGACGCGCCGCGCGACTGCCGACATGCCAGCAGCCTTGATCCTCCTCGCGATCCAGGCTTCCTGCGCTTGGTGCTGCAACATGCGGATGTCCTGGCCGAACACAACGGCTGGCCACCACGCACGCTGCAACAGGTCCGCCGCGGCCTGCGGATGATCGCCAGCTGTCACGAACCGGGCGAGTCGGTCAAGGCCAGCACCGTCACCGCGATGAGCCCGCACGGCGTCCCCGGCCTGCGCGTGCTCGAAGTCCTGTTCGCTGCCGGCGACGACCTCGTCGTCGACGACCGCACCGACTCGCTCACCGTCTGGATCGACACCAAGTTTGCCCCGCTGCCCCCGCGGATCCGCGACGAGCTCGATGCTTGGATCACGGTGCTACGACATGGCACCCCACGGCGGCGAGCCCGACCCCGCATCACCGTCTTCACCCTGCTGGCGGCCGCTCACCCGTTCCTCACCGAGATCGCCGACCGCTACATCACGCTGCGGCAGGTCACCCGCCAAGACGTGCTCGGCTGGCTCAACGACCGCAAACACCGGGCCGGCGACGCTCACGCCCTGCGTGACCTGTTCGGCGTCCTCAAGGCCCAGCGTCTGGTCTTCGCCAATCCGCTCACACGGATTCATGTGGGCAGCGCCAACCCGAGCACGCCGGCCGCGTTGACCGGCGAAGCACTGCACGCCATCGGCGACGCGGCCAAGAACGACCCAGCACTGCAGACCGTGGTGGCGCTCATCGGCGTCCACGCCTTACGTTCTCATCAAGTTCGCAGCCTGACGCTCGATCAGATCGATCTTCCCAACCAGCGCATCTACCTGGGCGCCGCGCGACGGCGCCTGGACCCGTTCACCGCCGCGGCGCTGGTCGCCTACCTGCACTACCGGCATCGGCGCTGGCCGGACACCGGAAACCAGCACATCCTGCTGACGCCGCACCGCCCACGAACGCGGACCGGTCAGCGCCTACTGGCTCACCAGCCTCTTCGACGGGCTGCCGGCCACAGCCGCCCAGCTCCGAGAGGATCGCATTCTGGAGGAGGCGCGAGCTGCCAACGGCGACCCGCTGCACATCGCCGCGATGTTCGGGCTCTCCGCCAAGCCCGCCCTGCGCTACGCCAAGACTGTCTGGCCGGAGCGCTCCGACCAGCCATCACCCGACACGAAGTAGGGACCGCGCTGCCAATGTCACGAGGTAGATGGTGACGGATGCTGGTGGATAACGGCGGCATCGGGAGCGCGACCATCGGTCAGCAGAGCGTCCAGTTCGCCGAGCAGCACTTCAAGATCGTCCAGCCCGGTCAGGTCGTAGTGCTTGCTGACCGCGTGATTGTCGGCGACACGGACGGCATCAAGCTCGGCTTCGCCGCTGATCCAGATCAGCAGGCTGCCCAGCCAGGCCGCCGACTCGAACCCACTGACGACCACCGGCTTGCCATGGTTCGGGGCGACCGGGCGGATCTCCCATTCGAGCCCCAGCCGTTCCCAGGTCTCGGCCCGAGCCGTCACGGCTGGCCTCAGCTCATCCAGAGGGAAGTTCACGATCGGCACTATCGCACGGCACCCACTCGGCCGTGCTCTGCCTGATGGCCTTACGCGTCAGTCGAACCAGTTGAACAGCAGATCTCCAAGACGAGACGGACGATGGTAGGCGACATCACGCCGCTCATCTGCCGTGAGCGCGTGCAGATGATGCTCGCTGAGCGGTTCATTGAGCTGCGCTGGGCTGGCCACCTGAAATCCTCGCTCCGAGAAGACCCCGCTCCCTGGCACCGCTGCGAACACCAGAGCGATCTCCTGAGGATCGGTCGCCTCGGCCGCAGCGGCCAACACCGCGGCCGCGTTGAACAAGATGACCCCTGCGACACCGTCACGGGCTTCCACGCCCACCCGGTAGTAGTTACGGCCCACAGCCGGTTCCTCGGCAGCGGTGACGACAGCACCGCCGACGCTTCTCATCGCCTCGTGCACGGCGGCGAGCCAAGAAGCACGCGCGGCGTGATCGACGTGGGGCTTGGTCACACCCGGCTGCAGCAGTTCGAGGATCTCCACGAGCTCATCGTCGAACATCACCCGGCGAAGGTCGAACTCACCCGCCCCTGCGCTGTTGCGGCCGCGAGTTCAGACGCGTTCGGCGTCAGTATTCGTGAACTCACCGGGGATCGGCTTGGACGTCTTCTACTGCCAGCCCGGCATCGAAGGGGCGCACGAGAAGGGCGGCGTCGAGGGCCAGATCGGCTGGTTCCGCCGCAACCATCTCGTCCCAGTGCCTTCTCTGAACTAGAGAGCAGGCGCGCTTCCCTCCCTGGCGGTAAGGAAAGCGAGAATGAGCGGATGAGCGATCATCAGCTTTGCCGTTTTTCCGCTAGTGACGGCGAACTGGAGCTCGCCGGCCCGCCAGCCGCGCTCCGCGCCCTCGGCCAGCGACTCCGCCAGTATGACGCGACACCTCTCGAGGTAGCGATCTCCGGTGGCTCTGTGGTGCAGGAGGTCACCGGCGGCCCGCTGCTCGTCGGCCTGCGAGATGCGACCACGTTGCATGTTTCAGGCGGCCACGAATACCTCGACATCCTGTGGGACGCGCTCGACGGCGTGGCGCACCTGGCCGAGACCGCGGACGACCGGGGCGTGAACCGTCATCAGCACATCGAGCACTTTCCCGGAGACGAGCACCGATCGCCGGACTCCATCCCCTTGGTCATCGTGGCCGACTGGCCGCAGGAGCCGATTTCGATGCCGCGTTGACCTCGGGGCCCTTGCTGTTGCTCAGTTCAGCTGCGCGCCTTCGATATGGTGGTAAGTCATTCGGCGGCTCTATGGTCTGCAGGATCAATCGCCGTGTTTCGGCCGGCGATCGTGGCGAAGGTCGGCATGCCAAGGTTGACGGCGGCTTCACGACGCTGGATGGCGCCATCAACCTGGGCTAGCTTCTCCTTGGCCGCGGCAAGGCTGACGCGAAGTCCGTCGGCTTCGCCGAGCCAGCCTTCACGTTCCGCTTCTGCGATGCGAGCGGTGAGGTTGGTGCGGATCTCGATCAGGCGGTGCCGCTGTTCAGGATCAACGCGAAGGAGCGGACAGCGGACGCAGCTGTGCTCGTGAATGCAGTTGGTGCCGTATGCGCGCCCGCAGTCGCCGAGGGCAAGGCGACGGCGCTCGAAGTGGCCGAGGAACTCGTCCCATTCCGCGTCGCTGGGGTGGCGGTATTCCTCACTGGGCCGCAGGCCGCGGCGGCGGGCGATGAAGGCCCTGTGGCCGTTGATGGCCTCCTCGGGATAGACGGCTTTATAGCCCATCGTGGTGTTGATGTCCTTGTGCCCCAGGAGAAGTTGAGCGATGTGGGGCGGCATTCCGTTCATGATGGCGTCGGTGGTGAAGATCCGGCGGAAGTCGTGGGGTGCGAAGTCCAGCGGTTTGCCGGTGACATCGGTGAGCCCAGTGCGAGCGAGAGCGTCGCTGACCAGGACACGGATTCCGGCAATCGGGATGGGCCGGATTTCCAAGGCGATGGTGCGTTGGAAGAGGAGCGGAATCGGCGGGTTCCAGACCTTCTCGTGGTGGTCGTAGGCGACCACGAGCGGGACACTGCCGTCAGAGTTGCGGATTCGGCAGACGATCGCGGAGAGCACGTCGGCCAGTTCCGGTGAGATGACCAGCAGTCGTTCCTCGTCGGTTTTCGAGGGCGGGATCTGCAGCAGCGGGATCAGTTCGCCGGTGGCTGGCGTCCGGTATTGGACCAGGCTGTGGTGGGACAGCTCGGTGAGTTCCTCGACTCGGACTCCGGTCATGCGCAGAACCTCGACCGCGGCCCAGGCCCAGAACGCGTTGTCTTCCTCGCGGATCAAGTCGCGACGGCGGCCGGTGGCGGGTTCCTCGGCCCAGATGCGCGGTGAGTGGCGGGCGAGCTGAGCGAGTCGCAAGGTCACGCCGTCAACGGTGAAGGTGTCGCCGGGCTGGGCGGCTCGGGCTGCTGCCAACCGGCCGGCGGCGGCTTTGCGTTCGCGACCGACGGCCTCCACGAGGGCTGGCAGGACCGGCAACCGGTCGCGGGTGCGCTGGTCCATGCGGGCCTTGCGTCGTGAGTTCATCTTCTTGTGCTGGATATCGGTGGCCCGGATCGGACACGGAACCGCCCACTGTCCCCAGCGACCCGGGTCGTCGAGAGCCCATTGGGCCAGGTCGAGATAGAAACTTCGCACGGTCGTGAGAGCGTCGGTGGCGGTGTCGCGTTCAACCGTGGTCTCGGTGATCTCGCCGTCGGCGCCGCGGGACCGGACCACCTTGGTGCGGATCCGCTGTTTCCAAGCGCTGGCGGTTTCCGGGCTCAGCCGCAGAGAGTCGATGCCGGGGTGATGGCGTTCGAGGTCCTTCCAGAACCAGAGCACCAGGGTGGTGGCCAGGGACGTGAGGGTGCCGTAGTCGATCGCGGGTTGCCGTTCGCGCAGGTATTCGACCAGAAGATCCCGGACTGGACGACAGGTCACCTGATACCGGTCGACGAGCTGTTCCACCGGGACCTGGCCGGCGAACACCGGGCTGAACATGCGGACCGTGGGCGGGGCGTCCGCGGGGAACAAGCCGGTCGAGTGCAGTAGTTGATAGAAGACCGGGCTGTGTCGGCCGGATCGGGTCGGTCCGGGGAAGACCTCCCTGCTGATCCTCATCAGCTCGAGGCAGTCGCCGATCGTCACGTTGCAGACCAAGCCGCCCTTCGCGGCCATGACCAGTGCGATCTTCTCGATGGCGGGAATCATGGTCGAGTCGCCAACGGTGCCGGCCAGCCGGGCGGTCCGCAGTTCGGCGATGCCGTCGGGATCGCGGACCTTGGCCATCTCGTTGGCGATCCGCAGCGGAGACGCGGTGGCCATGAGCCAACCGACCGACGGCCGCAGGTAGTCGCCGCCGATCAACTGAATCAGGCCCGTGCCGAGGATCTTGCGGGCATAGCCCGGGTGCCGGTCCAGGAGTCCGGCCGTTGCAAGGTCGGCCAACACTTGGAGTCGCCAATCCCGCTGGCCGTCGCGGCCGGCGCCGGTGGCTTGCCACCGCTGCTGCCAGCTTTGACCGGGATAGAGCTCCAGCCAGTCGAGAACGGCCTGCAACGACGCCTTGCGATGGCAACGGGACTGAGAATCGTCGCCGCGGAACGGTGCCACCGCCATCCGGCCCTCCAAGACCACCCGGCTCTCGCGGGTTCTCGGCCAGGCGCCGAAAACCAGGCGGGGCGGAAACTTCTCCATAAGCGCTTGGGCCTCGCTGCTGACCTGCCAGGTCCGCGGCGTCTGCAGTCCGATGGTCGTTGTGGTCACGAGTCCCTCCGGCCGAACAACACGTCCAGGCTCTCCTTGCGATAACCCAGCGGCTCGCGTTCCGCAGGAGGCCGGGGCTCGGCCCGACGCCGGTGATGGGCGACCACCGCGTCGATGACGTCCGCGGGGGTCGGAGTCGTATAGATCTGGGTGGTGGTCAACGAAGCATGACCGAGAACCCACTGCACGTCCGTGATCGGCATGCCCGGGTCACGGGCCAGACGGTAGGCCGCCGTGTGTCGCAGGTCGTGCAGCGACCAGTCCGACCCCAGCAACGCGTTGGCTCGAACGAACATCGCCCTGGCCGCGTGATAGGTCACCGGCCGGAACGGCTTGCGCAACGTCCACCACAACGGGTCGTCCGGTCCCGTCGGCACCAAACCGTCGACTTGTTGCTAATAGAGCCGCAGCCAGACGAACGCGTCCGGCGACGCCGGAAGCTGCTGCATCGCTCGGGATCCTTTCCGGACCACGGTAATCAGCTGCTGACCCGGTTCCGCGCCGCTGCGCATCACTCCCAGCAACTCCGCAGCCCGCGCCCCGGTCGACACCCAGAAGGCCACCAGGGCCCGGTCCCGGTCGCTGGACAACCGCGCGAACAGATCGTTGAACACCTCGTCCGGGATCTGCCGCGGAATCCGCTTGGGCTGTCGAGGCCGATACAGACCGGCACGTTGGGGCTCAAACTGATCCATCGGATTGTGATGAGCGTGCGCTCGCTTGGCTCTGGCCAACGGAAACGGATTCACCAACGGCCCAGTCCCGGCGTCCAGGTGGAAGCCGTAGAAGCTGCGCAGCACCGTCTCGCAATGCGCGATGGTCGAGGGTGCGTACTTATCGCCGGCCGGCCGTTTGCCGGTCACCGCATTGACCCGTTTCGGCTCCATCACCACAGGCTTGTCCGGCGCCCGCCAATGCGGTCGGACCGGCTTCGTGCCGATCTGGATCCAACGAGAGAAGTCCCGCGCCTCGATCCGGGTCGCCTCCCGCCACACGATCTCCACCGCCCAGAGGAACCGGAACCAGCGCAGCAACGCCATCCCATACGAGCGCAGGGTCGTCGCCGGCCGCCCAGCGGCCTGCAGCTCACCGAAGTACGCCGCGACAGCGGCTACCGGCTCACCCGAGGAATCCAGCAGCCGATACGGCTCCCACGGATCACCGGTCGCAGCCAGAGACCCCGCCCGCGGCACGACCAGCGACCGCAGATCCCGAAGCGGATTTACATCTTCAACCACGGGCAGCGACCGTAGTCAACCTGATCTTCAACCGCACTCTGAGCAGCAGCAGTGCAGCAAGTAGTTCAGTCAACAGGACGCGCGTCGACTCATTCGATCAGCTCAACGCCATGATCGACCAGTGGGACGACCAGAACAACGCCCGCCGCATCGGCACCAGGGACCGCACCATCGGCGAAGACTTCGCCGTCGAACAGCCGCTACTGGCGCGGCTGCCGGACGACGACTTCGCGACCGGCATCTGGCTCACACCTCGCGTCGACCGCTACAGCCAAGTCACCGTCCGCACCAACCGTTATTCAGTCCCAGTGCGTCTGGTCGGCCGCCCGGTCCGGGTCCAGCTGCACGCCTCCCACCTGGTCGTCTATGACGGCCGACAGCAGGTCGCCTGGCATGAACGACTGATGGCCAAGGGCGGCTCGCGGCTCGATCTCGACCACTATCTGGAAGGCCTGATCCGCAAGCCCGGAGCACTGCCAGGCGCCACCGCCCTCGAGCAGGCCCGCGCGATCTGAAAGCACGTCTCGATCGGGTAGCGGCGAAACTCGCTGCCGCTGCGAGGCGGCCGGGTGAGCCGGTGATGTTCGGGGCGTCAGCCCACCGTTTCGAGCTGGGCTCTCCGTTGACCGACGACGAGGTGACTGCATTCGAACGTGAGCACGGAGTTTCACTGCCGGAGGACTACCGAGGGTTCATTACCACGATCGGGAACGGCGGCCCGGGCCGTTGGGGAGGCGCCGGCCCGTACTACGGCCTGCACCCGCTTCACGACTGGGCCACCAGCTTGTGGGGGATGCCCGAGCCGAACACGCTGGCTACACCTTTTCCGGCCGAGCCGGGACGCGTCTTCTCGGATTGGCCATCCGAGGTGGCACCGGGCGATGACGACGAGCCATATTGCGGAACACTCGCGCTCAGTGATCAGGGTTGTGGCTACCTGTCCATCCTCGTCGTCAGCGGAACAGCCCGTGGCCGCGTCACCGACAACAGCGATGTTCCGGCCGGGCCAGGCTTCACCAGCGACGCGGACTTCCTCAGCTGGTACGAGCGCTGGCTTGACGCCGTGTTGGCCGGTGCAACGCACTTCCGATGATCACCGCCGCCCCCGCATCGGCAATCGCGAATAGCACCGGCTACCGCTCCGGTCGGGTTTGTCTATCTGGTTCTGCGCTGACGCCTTCCTGCGGCCATTGACGGATACGGTCGTCAAGGTAGATCAACGGGGCCTGCGGGTCGAGGCCCATTGCGGCGGCGACGAGCTTCGGGTCGAGGGTGTTGACCAGGTCGACCAGGCGGGTGCTGCGGATCGCTCGAGGCGGGTGGCCGCACGGGTCGAGGACGTGGCTGAGGTATGCCCTTGACGCCGGTGTCCGGCCCGCCTTGGTGCCTTTGGTGACGATGACATGCGGGTTCGCGGTGTTCAGACCGGTCCGATGATCGAGACACCGGACCAGCGCCGCCCAGGTGGCCGGGTCCAGCGGCACGGGGTGCGGTCGGTCGCCGAGGCGTGCGCTGCAACGGGTGTGATCGATGTTGTCGAGTGTCAGCAGGCGGGCTTCTTGGCTGGAGGCGGCATGCAGCAGGGCAAGCATGCCGACGAGAGCCTCGTGCGGGTGAACGTCGGCGTCACCGCTCGTCCAGCGCCGGAAGACCTGGCGCTGTTCGCCAAGGGTCAGAGTTCGGCCGCGGAAGGCGCTGTGCTGCTTGGCCTTCAGGGTCATGGTCGGGTCGATGAGGACCAGGCGGGAACGGCGCGCGAAGCGGAAGAACTGGCGCAGCACGGTCAGGCGGCGAGCCCGAGCTTTCGGCATGTCGGCCAGGAAGGCTTCGACGTCATGGACGTCGGCGATCGACCAGTCGTTCTTGCCGCGCTGGCCAGTGAGGAACACCGCGAGGTCGCGGACGACAGCCAGGGCCAGCTCAATGGTGTTGTCGCTGCGAGGCCGGGTTCCCGCTCTCAACGCGCGTTGCCGGGCCCGCATCTGGTAATCGGCGAAGCCGCCGACACCAGCCCGCAATGCCTCTGGTGTCTGGTCGATGCGGCGTTGCCGGCGACCGGCAGCGAGCCGTTCGGCCTGGTCGGTAGGCAAAGCCAGGCGACCAGCCGTGAAGAAATCCTCAAGAGCACGGGCCAACGGCCCCATCGAGCGGCCCGGGCGGCGAGAGCGTTCCAGCAGCGCCTGCGGGTGGCGAGGCTGACCGTCCAGCAGCAGACGGCTGAGCTCGGACACCAGGCTGGTGGCCCGGCTGGCGTTGAACCGGGTCGATACATGGACGGCGAAATCGAGCAACCAGTCCGGCGGGTCGGGCAGGCTGGCGATCAGGTTCTCCGCGCGGGTCAACGTCCGGTCCGGCTGCCGCTGATAGCACGGCGAGCAGAGCCCGAGGGCCGCATGCCGTCTGACCTGGCCGCACTCGCGGCAGACCCGCGGCGGCTGCTTCGGTGGCCCCGGCCGCGAACAACTTCCGCACCAACCGGTGGCCTCGCGCAGCAGTCCGGGCCGGCCGCAGCGCGGGCACGGTTGTTTCGCGGCCTTGGCAGCTGCGGACCGCACGCACCGTTTGCACAGCCTCGAGCTGGCCGAACGCACCGGCGCGGCGCAGGCCGAACAGCGGCGCGAACACAGGACGCACCGCCCGGTGTCGACCTGCAGCACGCGCTGCCGGCCGCAACCCGGACACGTCGCCTTCGCCGCTGCCTCGCGCTGCTGCCGCACGCATCGGCAGCAGTGTTCCCGGCCGATGATGCCGACCGGCGCGCCGCATCCGGCGCAGTCACGTTGCCGCTTACCCACGACGCGCCTCTCCGCGACCCGATCTTCGACTACACCGGCGGCATCGAGCGACGTCCGTCGCCAACAGCCTTCGGCGCTTCGGCTGCAGCCGGGCGGCTGGTCGGGGCGGGCTGCTCGACTGGGGTGGTGTCGACCTCGATCAGATCGTTGGGGGTGCACTGCAGCGCCGTGCACAACGCGATCAGCGTCGACATCTTGATCTGCGAGGGCTCCTTGGTCAGCAGCGCCGACACCGACGCCGCGGACAACTCCAGACCGGCGCGTTCGGCCAGCAGCCGGCGCAACTCGCTGCCCGACCACACCTCGCGCTGGGCCGCGGCCATCCGCAGCCGCCACCGGATCTTCACGGCGCCGGCTCCTCTCCGGCCAGGTCAGCAAGGGTGGTCGACACCGCTCGCCGATAGGCGTCCTCGATAAACGTGGTGGACGGCCGGACATACCGCATCGTCGAACTGACCGTCCAGTGCCCAAGTAGCTGCTGGATCGCGACCAGGTCCACGCCGCGCTCATAGTTGTGGGTCGCGCAGGCCCGGCGCAGGGCATGCGGACTGAACCATTCCTCGGGCGGGCGGCCTTCCAGCTGCATCAGCCGGCGCAGGCGGTTACGGATCGTTCCGCGATGCAACCGGCCGCCCGACTCGTCGGCGAACAGCACCGGCGAGTCCGGGAACCGGTCGCGCACATCGTCGAGGAACCAGCGCAGCACCAGGTCAAGACTGTCGAGCATCGGCACCCACCGCGGCCGCGGCCCGGACGTGTTGGCGGCTTTGCCGAAGCGGACGTGCAGTTTCCCGAACGGGCCGCGCTTAAAATGCACGTCCGGCACGTCCAGCATCGACGCCTCCTCCGAGCGCAGCCCAGCGTGATACAGCGTCCGGAACATCGCATAGTCCCGCGCCGCCGGGGCGTACTTGCGGGCCGTGGCGATCCGATCCTTGAGGAACTCGAAGAACTCCGCCACCCGCTCCGGCGTCGGCGGCGCCAGCGTCTGCGGCGAGTCGTCACCGACATGCCGCGCCGCGTTGAACTCGTCCACCGGGCAGACCAGCCGGACCCCGAACGTCGCCTCGATCTCGCCAGCCTTGCGGACCTGCAGGAACCGGTGGAACGCCTTGAAGGTCTGCACATACTCGCGCCGCGTCGACGCCTTGCGTCCAGCGACGGCAAGGCCGCCGATCACCCGGTCGATGTCCTCGGGCGTGACCTCCCACGCCGGACGACCCAGCGCGCTCAGCGTCCGCTCGAGCAGACCGATGTCGTTCTCGATCGTCACCGGACTGAACCCGCGAGCTCGCCACGACGCGACGAAATCCTCCGCGCACGCAGCCTGAAACTTCCACGGATCCGTCGGCGCCGTCGCGGGCACCACGCCACCGGTGATGACCCGGAGACCCGAGACCACCCGGACACCTTCTTCCCGCCTAACCGAGTAAGGCGGTGCCTAACATATCGATCGACAACCTCACAGATCAAGAGATGAAGCGAGATCGGTTCTGGCCAGGCACAAGGACCGATCTGGGAATCACGAACATGAGCCAGCCCCAGATGGCTGGACCAGACGTTCACCGACCCGCGGCTCTGCGCCGCGATCGTCGACCGGCTCACCTTCGGCGGCAACATCATCGAGAACGGGACCGACTCCTACCGGCTCGCCCAGACCCGCGCACGCACCGACCAGTCCGCCCACGCACGAGTCTGAGCCCCCCTGCACCACTCAATGTCGCCGGCGAGGTGTCATGGATTCAGGCGAACCCCAGGAAGATCTGCTGCCGACGATCCTCGGAATCTGCGAGGAGTTCTTTGCCAGCACCAGCCCAGCCATCCGCCACGAGCTCGACACCCTCATGCGCGCCCGCGACATCACCGGCGGCCCCGGCTGGCTGATCGACATGCTCGCGCTCACGCGCAGCCGCATGGAACGCACAGCTGGCCGCAGCCAACCTCCGGCAGCCGACGAAAGCGCGGTCACAACTCGCGGAGATTGATCATCAGGTGAACCGATCAATGGAAGCAAAACTCATGAGCCGCTGGTGTCACAACTCGCGAGCAGAGCCACCGACGGGATCGACAAGCCCTGACGCTCGGCGTCCGCAGTCGCCGAGGCCGCGGGTCGTCTTCGTCGCGGGTCCGGGCAGCGAAGCCTTCATCGCAAATACATGTCCCGGCGACGCCGCAAGCACCCGAATCCCGAGATGATCGAACACCTCGCGCTTGCCACCGTCGTGCCGGGTGGAGACGTACGTGCTCGCCTGCTCGTTGAGCCACCACGGCGGCAACCCCAACCCGACGGCGCCCGGCCTCACGCCGCCGCGGTGGGCCGCGAGCAGGCGCCGAGGGCGGTGGCGGCGACGGCGCAGCAGGCGGCGATCGCGGCCAGGACCGGCGTGTAGGAGCCGGTGGCGGTGTGCAGGGCCGCGGCGACCAGCGGGGCGCCGGCTTTGGCCAGGGCCATCGGCGCAACCAGGACGCTGGCGAGGGTGGCGTAGCGGCGGGTGTCGTAGCGCTCGGCGAGGATGACGGGTTTGGCGATGGTGGCCACGCCGAACCCGAGGCCGAACCCGACCACCGCCACGATGGCGCCGCTGGTGCTGGCGCCGACGGCCGGCAGCAGCAGGGCCGCAGCGGCCTGGATCGCGAAGACGCCGGCGGTGATGGTCGTGATCCGGTAGCGGCGTTGCAGGCCCGTGGTGACCAGCCGCCCGGCCACGGACAGGACGCCGAGCAGGCCGGCGATGGTGGCGGCGAAGGAGGGCGGGTGGCCCCACGTGGTGAGGGCGGCGATCAGCAGCACGGTGTAGGCGCTGATCGCCATGGTGTGGGCGGTGAACCCGGCGGTCAGCAGCCAGAATCCGCGATCGGCCAGCGCGGCCCGGACGGCTCGGGTGCCGGCGTCGCGGTGCCGGGTGGCCGGGTGCGGGCCTGCTGGTGGTGGGTGCCGGACGGTGGTGGCGTGCAGGGGCGCGGTGACGGCGTGGATGCCGGCGAGGATCAGCAGGGCGGTGCGCCAGCCGTGCTGGTCGGTGAGCCACCCGGTCAGGGGCAGGAAGATGGTGCTGGCGAATCCGGCGACCACGGTCAGCGCGAGCAGCGCTGCCGAGCGGCGTTGCGGCTGGTGCCAGGCGATGATCACGGCGAAGGCGGCCTCGTAGAGGCTGGCGGCCGAGGCGGCGCCGACGCCGATCTGCACCGCGTACAGCTGCCACAGCCGGCCTACGTGTGACCACGCCACCAGCAGCACGGTGCCGAGCAGAGAGCCGCAGGTCATCAGCGTGCGGCCGCCGTGGCGGTCCAGCCAGCGGCCGATCGGCACGGCCAGTACCGCGGAGGTGAGCACGGAGGCGGTGAACGCGCCGGTCACGGCGGTGGTGGAGGTGTGCAGGTCGGCGGCGATCGGGACGAGGAAGACGGCGAACGCGTAGTAGAGGGTGCCGTAGCCGATGGTCTGGGTGATCGCCAGCGCGGCGACCAAGGTCCGGTTGCGGGGCGGGGATGACCGCCGGTGCCCGCCGACACGCTGGTCGGCGGGCACCGCGGAGGAGGACGTTGAACTCACGCGCAGCAGCCGCCACCGGACGAGGTGGTGAGGCTGATCAGACCGGTGACGCTGGGCAGCGCGCCGGGCTGCTCGGCGAGGGCGGCGATCTGCAGGGCAGTCTCGTGATCCAGGCCGATCCGGTCGGCGGCGGCGCGCACGGCGTCGCTGGTGCTCGCCGCGGTCGGCAGCAGCGCCATGGTCGCGGTGGCCAGGGCGATCGGCACGTCCGGGGTCAGGCCGAACCGGGCCGCGACCTCGCGGGCGGCGCTTTCGAGGACCAGGTTGACGCTGCACACCCCGGTCTCCGGCAGGTCCAGCTGAACGTCGTCGGCGGCGGCGAAGTCACCGGCGAGGGCGGCGGCGATGGAGCGGACCTGCTCGTAGCCGGTGGCCATCAGGAACGTCGGTGCGCGGCCGTAGGACTTCATGCCGACGGCGTAGTAGTTGGGCTCGGGCTGCCCGAGCTCGCGGTGGCCGTGCGGGGCGACGGTGCCGCAGGAGTGCTGGTTCGGGTCGATCAGGTCGGCCAGGGTGCGGGTGCAGCCGAGGATCGGGTCCAGGTCCAGGCGCAGCTCGCTCGCGATGCTGTGGTCGGGCCGGAACCCGGTGACGGACACGACCCGGTCGGCGCTCAGGGTGCGTCCGTCGGCGGCGACCAGGGTGATGCCGGCGGCATCATGGCGCACGGTGTGCACGCCGAACCCGGTGACCAGGGTGAGCTTGCCGGTGTCGACCAGTGAGTGCAGGCCGGAGCCGAGCGCGCCGCGGGCCGGGAGCTCGTCGGCGTCCTCGCCGCCGAACGCCCGCTGCGCGGAGCCGCCGCGCACGGCCCAGGTGATCCGGGTGCCGGGCTCGGTCTCGGCCAGCCGGGCCAGGTCGAGCAGGGTGTTGGCGGCCGAGTGCCCGGCGCCGACCACGATGGTGTGCTTACCGGCATGCTGCTGCCGGGCGGTGCCGAGCACGTCGGGCAGGGCGTGATCGATCAGCTCGGCGGCCTCGGGCTCGCCGTGGGCGGGCAGCCCGTCGACGCCGAGCGGGTTGGGGGTGCGCCAGGTGCCGGACGCGTCGATGATCGCGCTGGCGGTGATCTCGGTGCCGTCGGCGAGCCGCACGACGAAGGGCAAGTCGGCGCGGCCGGCGGTGCGCACGCGGTCGGCACCGGGACGGCTGATCGCGGTGACCCGGGCGCCGAGGCGCAGGTGCGGTGCGATGGCCGGCAGTTTGGCGAGGGGCTGCAGGTAGGCCTCGACCAGCTCGGCGCCGGTGGGCAGGTCCTCGTCGTCCGGGGCGGCCCAGCCTGCGGCGTCGAGCAGGCGGCGGGCAGCCGGGTCGATGTCGTAGCGCCACGGGCTGAATAGTCCGACGTGGGCCCACTGCCGCACCGACGCGCCGACCTGGTCACCGGCCTCCAGCACCAGGAACGCGACGCCCCGCTCGTGCAGGTGCCCGGCGGCGGCTAGGCCGACCGGTCCCGCGCCGATCACCACCACCGGCAGCTCCCCCAGCTGCCCCGTGGTCGTACCGGCCGACCGCGCGGCCGGGGTGGGGAGCAGATCCACCGCACTGACTGTGGCGGCCGGGCCGCAGCAGCCAGCCGCGGGCTCGGCCTGCGCCGTCGGGGCGGCTTGAGCGGCCGGGCCGCAGCAGCCGGCGCAGCCGGCGACCGCCTCGGCTTCGGCGTCCGGGGCGCAGCCGGCGTCAGCGGCCGCGGCCTGCTCGGCGGTGCCGCAGCACGGGTCCTGCCCGGAGGCGGTCGGGGCGGTGCCGGAAGCGTCGCTACTCATCGCAGGTACTCCTCGTTGAGGTGAAGGCCGGGCTAGGGGGTTCGTCGAACCCCCACACGCTGATTCGAGAAACGTCGAATCCGATGGCTGTCGAAGCCAAGGTTGCATGCGGCTTCGATATCTGTCAACCTCGACGCATGTCGAAATCACCGGTCGTGTCGTCCGCCGCTCTGGAGACGCCCTGCTGCACGCCGATGGCGCAGCAGCGGATCCCCGCCCCCGCCGCCGCCACCCTCGCGCAGGCGTTCAAGGCGCTGGGCGACCCGATCCGGCTGCAGTTGATGTCGATGATCGCCTCGGCGCCCGGCGGGGAGATCTGCGTCTGCGACCTCACCCCGGCGTTCACGATCTCCGGGACGACCATCTCGCACCACCTGAAGGTGCTGCGCGAAGCCGGGCTGATCGACGGTGAACGCCGCGCCAGCTGGGTCTACTACCGCCCCCGCCCAGGCCTGATGCGGCAGCTGTCCACCCTGCTGGCCGTCGAGGAGTCCGTGACGGTCTGATCCGGGCGGGCCGGTCACAGGCGCGGGCTACGGCGCTCTACGAGGACGACGTCGCGCCACCGGCCGCCCCGCGCCGCGTGCCGGCCGACGCGCTCACGGACGCCCACGACCCGGAACCCGCAGGAGCGGTGCAGGGCGAGGCTGGCGACGTTCTCCGCGAAGATCCCGGATTGGATGGTCCAGATCCCGGCCGCTTCGGTCGAGGTGATCAGCGCGTTCAGCAGCGCCCGGCCGATACCGCGCCCCGGGGAGTTGCGCTGCGCGGCCTGCGCGAAGCTGGGCCGCCCGAATCAGCAGGTCTGGCCGCCATCCGAGCAGGACAGCGTCTGACGCTGGGCCCACGACTGGGAGTGGACCGCGGCCGATCGGCGACTCAGTGACGTGCTCCGGAGAAGCTGAGTCGAGTTCGCGCGCACCGGCGACCCGAACGGGCAGGGCCGCCCGGCGTGGCCGCGCTTCGACGAGACCCGGGACACCACCCTGTCCGTCGACCTGGAGCCGCGGATCGGCCGTTCCGGGCGACGTGACCCGGATGGCGTTCCGGGATCGGTACTTCCTCGGCGACGGCAGCGGGGCGAGCGGGGAGTGACGAACGTCGAGCCGTGCCGGCTTCAGAAACCGGGAGCCGGGCGGGCATGATGAGATCTCCACCGATCGGAGGAGCATCGTGCGCCGACACGACACCACGCCCGCCGCAGTGCCCACCCGGGTGGCTCCGCCGTCTCCGCGGCGGCCCGCCACCGGCCCTCCAGGCAACGCGGCGCAGATCCTCGCGCTACAGCGGACGGTCGGCAACGCGGCCGTCGGCCGGCTGATCACGCCGGTGCAGCGTGCCGTCACGGTCGGGGGTAAGGCCGTCGACGATCCGGTGGCCCTGCTCGCCACCAAGCAGCACGATGAGCTGCTCAGCGGCATGGGACGCACCGTGCTGGGGTGGGCCGCGCGCGGCCAGGCCACGCTCGCCGCCACCGACGTGGACGACCTGGTGATCCAGGTCGAGCGGATCGCGGCGATGGCGTCGCTGGCCGGATCGATCCTCTCCTCGGGCATTCTCGGCCGCAAGACGATGAGCCGTTCCGGTACGGCGTTCAGCGGCTCGAACGACCGGGGCGACGATACGGCGCTGGCGGTGAACGTGCTGGACAATCGGAGCGGCGCGTACGACAGCGACCGCCTCGTTCACGACTCGCTCACCGCCCGGGACCGCGGCAGCTTCAGTGTGGCGATGGAACGCCCCACCGACGACGACATGGTCCGGGACCAGTTGCTCGAGGACCGGAACCGGCCGCGACCGGACGTCCCGCTGTCCGAGCCGGAGCAGCAGGAGATCCTAAAGCAGTCGGGCGGCGACCCCACGATGCTGCGGGTGCTCACCGAGCGCAAGCTCGAGGAGAAGTTCGACAGGCACGGCGAGACACTCGGGCTCAACCGGGCGGTGTTCAACGAGCGGGTCCAGAACACCATCATGGCCATCATGTCCCGGCCCGGCGCCGACGTCGCCACCCGGGCGGACGGCGGCGGGTACGAGTCCTCGGTCCCCGCCGACGTCATCCCGCCGGGCCCCGGCGGCTTCACCACCCTGATCTTCCCCAAGTGGTTCGAGCCGTGGGCGCCGCTGATGCTCACCGGCCTGACGTCGGACCCGACCGGCCTCACCATCCGCTTCGCCGGCGACCGCCGGGTCACCGCTAAGTACCGGGCCCTCGGGGAGGACCACGACGTCACGGTCGACGCCCCCGACTACGCCAGCGAGGTAGGCGAGCAACTCACCAGGTTCGGGGCCATCGCCACCCACATCCTCAAGACCGCCGGCGCGGTGTAGCCGCTCGCTCAGCTCGTCCGCTTCTGCACCACCTGCGGGTCGTCGGCCGGCCTTTTCGGCGACCGCGCGGGCGGGCGCGGCTCGCTCCTTGGTGAAGGTGCGTTCCATCTCGGCGAACAGCGCCAGGAGCAGGAACGGCACCTGCCCCATGCCGGCGTCGTCGGTGGTGTCGATCCGGATCGGATCCGCGAGCGACCGCGCCCCGATCCGCAGCTCGCGTACGAGGTTGCGGACCTCGCGCAGGTTCCGGCCGAGCCGATCCAGGGTCCACCCGGCCGACTCCGCCGGCAAAACGGTTTCTCGATCCCATCGCACTCTTACCAGGTCTGCCCCGCCGAGGTCTGCCCCACTGAGGTGTGCTGCTCCCGATGCTGACCGCCCGGATCCGCCGCCTGCGCACCCCCGAGGACGGCCGGCTGCCGGCCGAACCCGCGTCTGCTCAGGCCGGATGACAAGAGCCGGCGGCTGCGGCCGGATCAGGCTGCGCCTGTCCCGGTGAATGACTCAGCGGATCACTGAGCAGGCCGGTGAAGCCGAGCTCGGCCGCGCCGATCAGCGTGGTGTCCGCGGCCAGGGCGGACACGCGCAGCCGGGCCCGCTCCCGGGAGACCGGCATCGCGTGCTCGGCGATCCGCGCCGCCACCTGCGGCGCCGCCCCGCGGTAGACGTCACGCAGCATGCCCCCGAAGATCACCACGCCCGGGTTGAACAGGTTGATCAGGTTCGCCACGCCGATGCCGAGCCAGTCACCGATCGCGGCCACCGCGGCGGCCGCCACCGGATCGCCCGCGGCCGCGTCGCCGACCACCGCTCGGACCGCCTCGGCGCCGATCGCCCCGCCGGTCCGGCCAGCCGCGTCGAGCAGCGCGTACTCCCCCGTCTCGGCCTCCAGGCAGCCGCGCGAGCCGCACAGGCAGGGCCGGCCGCCGAACGGGTTGACCAGCATGTGCCCGACCTCGCAGCCGTAGCCGCCCTCACCGCCGAGCAGCTTGCCGCCGACCAGGATGCCGCCGCCCACGCCGACGTCGCCGTGCAGGTAGATGAGGTCGGGCGACCCGGCGCCGGCGCCGCGCTGGAACTCGGCGAGCGCGCCCAGATGCGCCTCGTTGCCCACCGCGACCGGCAGGCCCAGCCCCAGCGCCGCGGCCAGCTCGGCCCCGAACGCCTGGTCCACCCAGCCCATCTCCGGCCCGTAGCGGACCATGCCGTCGCCGGGACGGATCATGCCGCAGTACGACGCCCCGACCCCTGCGCACACCGAGCCGCCCGGGGCCGCGGCGACCAGCTCCCGCCCGAGCCCGGCCAGCGTGCCGACCACCGTCTCCAGGTCCACCCCGGCCCGCGCCCGCTGCCGCTCCCGGCGGGCCAGGATCGTGCCGCCGAGCCCGACCCGGGCAGCGACCAGCCGGTCCACCGCCACGTCGAAGGCGAGCACCCAGAAGCGCTCGGACTCCGGCCGGACCACCAGCGACGGACGCCCGGCCCCGGTCGTCCCGGCCGGTGGTCCCTCGTGGACCAGCCCGGCGGCGGCCAGGTCGGCGGTCAGCGCCAGGATCGTGCTCCGGTTCACGCCCATCCGCTCGGCCAGCGCAGCGCGGGACAGCGGCCCGCTCACGTGGACGTGGTGCAGCAGCGTGCCCAGACTGTTACGGCGCATGCTTTTCCTTACCTGTCGCGCCGCCGCAGCGCAACCGCACCGGGCATCGCCACGGGCGGGGCCGGCGGCGCCTGGCTGCACGACCCGGACGGCGCCGGGCCTCGCTGGTCTTCCTCAGTTCTGAGTGGCCGCCTGAGCACAGCACAGGTCGCTCCGGGCGCGAGCGCCGCCTCCCGGACGGCGGTCACCCGATCCGGACGGTCCGGGCCCAGGCCGGCGGGAGACGGTGACCGCCGTCGTCCTCGGCCCGCCGGCGGAACAGGCCCACCACGGTCCGGCAGGGCGGCGACACCGACGGCCACGGCGTCCAGCCGTCGGTCAACGCCACGACCACGTCCGGCCGTACGCGCAAAGCCTGATGAAAACCGGACCGCAGATCGGTCCCGCCGCCGCCGATCAGCGGGATGCCCTCGGCCCGGCAGAGCGGATGGGCGATCCGGGCCGCCGCGTCGCAGGACACCACGCTGACCCGCCCGCGGCCGCCGGCCGCCCGGCCGATCGCGGTCACCTCCAGCAGCGCCGTGCCCAGCTCGGCGTCGCTCACCGAGCCGGACGTGTCGATCACCACGCAGACCCGGGGCGGGCTGCGGCGCAGGGCCGGCAGGACCACCTCCGGCAGCGCCGCCGCCCGCCGGGCCGGCCGCCCGTATGTGTAGTCGCCGCCCGCCCCGGCCGACCCGGCCGCCGCCCGCACCGCCGCTCCGAGCAGCTCCCGCCACGGCTGCGGCGGGTGGAACGCCTCCTCGGCCCAGCGCCGCCACCCCCGCGGCACGCGGCCCGGGTGGCCGTTGATCGCCTCGCTCACCCGGAACCGCACCGCGTCCCGTTCCTGATCGGTCAGCCCGTGCGCGCCCTCCGGCCCGAGGTCCCACTCCCGGCCGCCGCCGTCCGCGCCGCCGTCCGCGCCGCTGCCGCAGTCCAGCCACGCGAAGCCGTCGGTCCACGGCCCGAGCTGGAACAGCGCCAGGTACTCCTCCATCAGCCGGCCGGGCGCCATCCGCAGGTTTCCCGGGGTGACCGCGCCGGCCGGGACCGGCAGGCCGTCCCCGAACGCGTCGTCGTTGATCTCGCAGTCCGCCGCGATGTTCATCCGCAGCCGCTCGCCGGGCCCGTTCAGGTCGTGGTGCCGCGCGTAGCGGTCGCCGCGCCCGTGGTGATCACGCAGCAGGTGGGAGACCTCGTGCACCCAGACCGAGGCGAGTTCCTCCAGCGGCATCCGGGCCACGAACCCCGGCGACACGTAACAGCGCCAGTACCTGTCGACCGCCATCGTCGGCGTCCGCGGTGACTCGACCACCTGCAGGGCGAACAGCGCCGACGCCAGGTAGGGACGGGCCCGGACGGCGAACAGCCGGGCCGCGTACAGCTTCTCGGTGTCCATGCTCACGCGGCCATCCGCGCCACGGTCATGGCGCCGGCCAGCCGCTCCACCCCGACGGGCATCGGCCAGTCGTCGCGCCGCAGCTCGGCGAGCTGACCGGCGGGCACCACCACCAGGTCCGGCGTACCCCCGTCGAGCGCCTTCACCAGCAGGATCCAGGCCGCCTCCCATCGCTTGCGGTCCGCTCGGCTCCGGACCGCTTCGACAATTCCTTGCAGTACGGCCTGACGAAGGTCCCCGCGCCCGGGAAGCACCGCGCCGGCCGGGTCGGCGAGCAGTTCCTCCGGGTCCGGCAGGTCCATCCGGTCGAGCGTGGCCAGCAACTCCAGCCCGGGACCGTCCCCGACCACGCCGCGCACCAGCATCGACAGCACCTCGCGGGAGGTGCCGGCCGCGGTCGCGAACGCGATCAGCCGGACCGCCATCTCCCAGGTGCGCGGCGACGGCCAGGGCCCGCCGCGCTTGGTCTCCGACTGCGGCAGCTGATGCACCAGCTTCGGGCGTACGGTGAGCATCCCGGTCACGCCGCGCCGGGCGTACGCCACCGCCTCGCCCAGCCGGGCGCGGTCCAGGGTCGGCAGCGCTGCCCGCGGCCACGTCCCACCGAGCCCCCGCACCACCACCTCGTGGTCGTAGGTCCACTGCAGGTGCACGAACCGGTTGGCCAGCGGCGCGCTCAGCTCCCAGCCGTCCGCGGCCGACCCGCGCGGGTTCGCGGCCGCCACGATCCGCACGCCGGGCGGCAGGGTCAGCGCGCCCACCCGGCGCTCCAGCACCAGCCGCAGCAGCGCGGCCTGCACCGCGGGCGGCGCGGTCGACAGCTCGTCGAGGAAGAGCAGCCCACGGCCGCTGTTCGCGAGCCGCACGGCCCAGTCCGGCGGGGCCATCGGCACGCCGTGCACGGCCGGGTCGGCCCCGATCACCGGCAGCCCGGAGAAGTCGGTCGGCTCGTGCACACTGGCGATCACGGTGGTCAGCGGCAGGTCCAGGGTGGCGGCGAGCTGGGTGAGCGCGGCGGTCTTGCCGATGCCCGGCTCACCCCAGAGCAGCACCGGCAGATCGGCGGCGACGGCCAGGGTGAGAGCCTCCAGCTGGATGTCCGGGCGCGGTTCGGTGGTCGTGTCGGCGAGCAGGCCGATCAGGTCGGCGGCAATGTCCAGAGTCATCGGGTCACCTTGGTGCGGCGTCGGGGCAGGGGGACGTCCTTGGTCGGGCCGTGGCCGGCCCGCCCGGAGCGGTACAGCTCGTAGATCCGGTGCCGCTGCTCGGCCCGGGCCAGTTCGTCACGCAGCGGCCCGTCGCGCAGCGAGGCGTACGGCCCCAACAGCGCCTCCACGGCGCGCAGGGCGCCGGGCAGGTCACCGTGGTCGAGCCGGGCGCGGATGTCGGTGAGGGTCTCGGGTGCGCGCGTCGCCTCGCCGATCACCCGCAGGCAGGGCAGCGGCGTACCGCCGAAACCCGTCAGGATTTCCTCCCGGCGCAGCTCCCCGGCGTTGTGATCCAGCGCCGCGAGCACCCCGTCGACGAGCCCGATCCGGTGCTGCCGGCCGCGGCACTCGACCAGCCGCAGCCCGTTCCCGGCGCCGTCGCCTCGTTCCGCAGCGCCCTTCGTGATGGCGCCTTTGTCCACGACGCCCTTGTTCAGGACGCCCTTCTCCATGGCGCGTGCGGGCCCGGGCGCCAGCGCGGCGGCCACCAGCGGGTGCAGCCGGCCGGGCTCGATCAGGCCGGCCCGCAGCAGCTCCAGGTCGGGCGGCACCCAGGTGGCCGCGTCGGGAAGCACCAGCGAACCCCGCGGCAGCCCGCGGTTGTTCCCCCGTTCGCCGGCGCTTCCCGCGCGGCGGTCCCGGGCCGGGCCACCGTCGCCCGGCAGTTCCCGGTGGTCGCGGGCATTGATCCGCACCAGAACCGGCTCACCCGCCCGGCCCTGCGCCCGGCGCAGGATGTCCGCCTCGGCCGCCCAGCGGTGCGCGGCCTCGGCGGTGTCCCCCGGCCAGCTCTCCACACCCGCACGTTCTCGCAGCTCAGTGGCGTGCCTTACGTCCCAGAGGTGATGATGGAGGTCGAACCGGAACCGCCGGTGCGGACGAGGATGCGGGTGCAGCCCGTCCCCGCCGCCGGCCCATAGCGCCAGGCTGATCCGCTGATCCGCGTCCGCCCACGCGGGAGCGGTCCGGGCCACCAGGTGCAGCCGCGGCGCGTATCGGACCAGCGACACGGTCAGCCCCGGCCGCAGCCGGCCGTCCTCCACCCGCGGCAGGTGCCAGCGCAGCAGATCGGGTGCGAGATGCCGCAGATCGTCACGAAGAGTGCCGGCCAGCTCGCGCCCGTGCACCCGGACCACGGCGAACGGGTCCAGATCCGGATCCACCCGGGCCGCCGCACAGGCGCCGGCCCAGTCCCCGGCAAGCCGCCGGGCGGTAGCAGTGTCGATCATCGAAGGCGGCACCGCGAACTCGCGCACGCGCCGCCAGGCGAGAAGACGGGGGTCACCGTCCACCGAGGAGCGCATCAGCACTCACTTCTTGTGGACATGGCCCCCTCTCCGGTTTCCGAGGTAAGCATCGCGGGCAGCGTAGCGCCTCCCGGCGATTCCGGCACTCCCATTTTCCCCGACATCCCGGCGGCGCCGGCCGGCGTCACCGTCCCGCCCACGTCATCCCCGGCTCCGCCGAGCCACCGGCCCAGCCGGCACCGACCGGCCCCCGCCGGCCCATCGCCCACCGGCCGGGAAGATTCAGGTCGGCGAGGCCCCGGTGTCGGCCCACGTGCGCCATGATCCGCTGGTGAACGGATCCCAGCTCGGTCGCGGACAGCCTCACTGGTCCAGCGGGCCGAGCAACCAGGCACCCGCGGAGTCCGGTGCCTCGTCGAAGTAGTAAGCCCGGATCGCCGTCACCAGGTCCCCGGTGGTGATGTATCCGTCGCCGTCACCGTCCAACCGGCCAAACGCCGCCCGGGCATCCGCCTCGGACAGACCCATCAGTGCACCGCTCCAGCGGACCTCGTCCTGCTCGGTCAACCGGCCATCATGGTCGGCGTCCGCGATCTGCATGATCGCGTCGAGGAACGGCCGGTAAGTGGCGTTGAACGCCGCCGGCGTCTCCAACATCCCGGCCGCGAACGCCGCCTTGTACTCGCCCTCACTGATCCGCCCGTCGCTGTCTACATCCGCGGCCTTCACCAGGTGGTCCCACACCTCCAGGCACAACGCGGTCATCCGCTGCTGCACCGCCGAGTCCGCAGCATGGCCGAACTCCGCGCCGAGGCGGGCCGCCGCGGTGGTGAAGTCGTCGCGCTCGATGAAGCCGTCGCCGTCATGGTCGTAGGTACGGAAACGCCGAGCCAGCTTACGGTCCAGGAACTCCGAGATCTGCACCATGCGGACCGTCCCTTCCTTCGCCGATCAACCCCAACACTCTTCTCAGCCAGCGCAAAGCATTGATAAACGCACAATAACAGGAGAGTAAGCCCAAAACGCCGTAATCCGCCGAGGACGTTTGGGGTCGTCGCTCAGGCGGTGTTCGTGACCGGCGAAGGG
Source organism: Actinoplanes siamensis (assembly GCF_016862395.1). Lineage (GTDB taxonomy): Bacteria > Actinomycetota > Actinomycetes > Mycobacteriales > Micromonosporaceae > Actinoplanes > Actinoplanes siamensis. The sequence continues at coordinate 25,469 of NZ_BOMW01000071.1, forward strand.
TTGAGCCTGGCGAAGCCTTCCTGTCGTTGGTAGGGAAAGTACGGGTAGGGGGCGGTGCGCGTGCTGGCAGCGTCGAGCCGGGCCGTCTGTTCGGGTGTGAGTGACCAGCCGACGGCGTCGATGTTCTGCCGCAGTTGCGCCTCGTTGCGGGCGCCGATGATGACGGTGGCTACCGTGGGTCGTCGGAGCAGCCAGTTGATCGCGATCTGCGGCACTGCCCGGCCGGTCTCACGAGACAGTTCTTCGAGGACGTCCACGACGCCGAACAGGTGCTCGTCGTCGACCGGCGGGCCGAACGAGGCGGTCGCGTGCAGTCGGCTCGTGGGCGGTGGCGGTGTATCGCGGCGGATCTTGCCGGTGAGTCGTCCCCAGCCGAGCGGGCTCCACACCATGGCTCCGACGCCCTGGTCGAGGCCCAGAGGCAGCAGTTCCCACTCGTAGTCCCGGCCGATCAGGGAGTAGTAGACCTGGTGTGCCACGTACCGGGAGCGGTGGTCCCGGTCGGCGGCGGCGAGGGACTTCATCAGCTGCCAGCCGGCGAAGTTGGAGACGCCGAGGTAGCGGATCTTCCCGTCCCGTACCAGGCCGTCCAGCGTCGCGACGACCTCCTCGACGGGCGTGGCAGCGTCGAAGGCCGAGGTCATCCGCGCCGTCTCGGCACCGCTCTACTACCGCCTGCTGGTCAGCGGAGACCCCCTCGACGAAGCAACGGCAGACCGGGCGGCCGAAGCGGCGGCTGCAGCCGCCCGCGCCGGCGTCTACACGCCCGTCAGCGGTTCCCGCTGACGACACGACCCGTCCGGATTTGCCGTCGACCGTGCGCGGCGGCAGACGAAGAGGCCGTTACGCGGTGTGACGTACGTCCGGCACTCAACTGCGCGCAAGCGGGCGTCCGTGGGGGCAATCCGCGACCGCTCAAAAACGTGACCAGTGAGTGCCTAACAGTGCGAGACCGTTTGACCTTCAGCGCTCGACCGCGAGGCGCACGCCCAAGCCGATGAACACACCGCCGGTCGCGACATCGAGCCGCCGGCGCGCGGCCCGGCGCCGGCTGAGCCACCCACCAATCCGTCCAGCCAGCAAACCCACCGTGCCATCGATCAGGAACTCAAGCGCGACGAACACCACGCCGAGAACAAGGAATTGCAGCCACACCTTGCCGAGGTGGGGATCGACAAACTGTGGCAAGAACGCGATCGTAAAGGTGACCATCTTCGGATTCACCAGGTTCGTCGCCAGACCGCGGAAGAACGCGCTCCCATCCGACATCCGAGCCGCTGCCACTTGCTCAAGCTGCTGAGTACCGCGGTGACGGATGGCCTGCACGCCGAGATACACAAGGTAACTGGCGCCCGCCAGACGTAGCGCAGTGAACGCGGCCGGCGCTGCAGCGAAGAATGCAGACAGTCCTGCGGCCGCAAGGGCGATGTGTACGACCTCACTGGTCGCGACTCCTGCGGTGGCGAGCAGTCCGGCGCGCGGGCCGCCGCGCATTCCGCACCCCAGGATGAACAGCATGTCGGGTCCCGGGCTCATCATCGCCGCAGTAGAGGTGACAAGGAAGAGGAGAAAAAGGTGCTGGTCAACGGGCATACAAGCGATACTCCTGCCCGTGGCATGGCGGGGCAAGCGGAGCAACCCGATGTGATAGAGCAGCGGATCGATTTTTTGACTTAGCTCCAGCGGCACATTCTCATGCTGATACCGCTCTCAACGCCGCGGCTGGGTTCAACTTTCGAAAGGTCACCACCGCGTCCGCCGCGTCCGCCGGCAGATTGCTTGTCCTGCCGGTTGAGTACAGGCTGACCTCGCCGAGGTCCAGCCCACCAGCGCTTGCGCAAGTACCCGGACTTGGGCATTCCGGCAACCGCGAGCCGGCGTGTTCACCGACGATCTCGCCCAGCAGTGGGCGCGGCGCACGCGGCAACTGACCGCCCTGGTCGCTGATTGACCCGCTTGTTCAGACCCATGGCAGCCCGGCGTTCAGGCCGGACAGGACGGTGCCGGCACCGCCGGCGGAGACCACGACGTCGCTCACCGCGAGAAGATCCTTGATCGGCGCGAAGCCCGCGGTCTGCAGCTGAGGTTCGGGCGGCGCTGTGCATGCCGGGGTGGGTGAGCAGGGCAACCTCGTGCCCGGCCGCGGCGAGCGGCAGCAGCGGCAGCGGGTGGCCCGTAGGCGGGGACGGGCGCTGCAGGACGGGATGCGCATGGTCTCTTTCAGATGCTCAGAAGGGTCTTGCCGATGGCCGCGCGGGTTTCCATCGCGGTGTGCGCGGCGGCGGCCTGGTCGAGGGGGTATCGCTGGCCGATGACCGGCCGGAGCCGGCCGGCGGATGCCAACGCGAGCGCTTCGACCGTGTGGCGAGTCTGCTCCTCAGGTGGGCCGAAGACACCGCGCTGTATCCGGATGCCGCGCCGCGCGGCGCTCTCGTCGGAGATGGCGGGCCAGCCGGAGGCTGAGCTGAACCCGAAGCTGATCATCCGGCCACCGTCGCCGAGCAGCCCGAACGCCGTCTCCGCGACAGTCCCGCCGACGCCGTCGAGGACCACGTCGGCACGGATACCCCGCGCCCAGTCCGCCTGCCGGTAGTCGATCGCGGCGTCGGCGCCCAGGTCGCGGACGATCCCCAGTTTGCGTGCCGACCCGGCAAGGGCCGTCACGTGGGCTCCGGCCGCATGTGCCAGCTGCACCAGCAGCGAGCCGACCCCACCGGCGGCCGCCTCGACCAGGACCCGGTCACCGGCCTGGATCTCCGCGGCTCGCATGATCATGAGGGCGGTTCGGCCGTCGGCCAGCAGAGCCGCGGCGTCGTCGGTCGCCACCCCGTCCGGGACCTCGATCACCTGGGCAGCGTCCACGGCGACCGTCTCCGCATAGCCGCCTGACCCGCCGGTGGTGGTGACCACCCGTTTGCCGATGAGATGCCGGGCGTCGGCCGAGCCGGCCGCCACCACCGTGCCGGCCACGCCATTGCCGGGGATCATCGGCGGAGGCGGGAACGGGCCGGATCCGGTCGCCCGGAACGACGTCTCGATCCAGGTGATGCCGGCGAACGTCACGGCGACCAGCACTTGTCCCGGCTCCGCCACCGGATCGGCCGTCTCTTCGACGTGCAACGTCTCCGGCGGACCGAACCCTCTCAACCACACCGCGCGCACAGATCACTCCCCTGAATAGAGTTCAACAGTTTCACCAGAGCGTACTCTGATAAACGTAGCAGCTATGATCATCCGATGACAGCCGAGCCTGCCCCCCGAGGACGACGAGCGGAGTACGCACAGCTGACCCGGCGGGCGATCCTGGACGCGGCCCGCGATCTGTTCGTGCGCAACGGATACTTCGAGACACGCGTCGAGGAGATCGCCGCCACGGCCCGGGTGGCGCCCGCGACCGTCTACGCCGTCGGCGGCGGCAAGCACGGGTTGTTGCGCACCCTCATCGAAGCCGGCACCACGGCCGAGGACGTCACGCGGATCGTGGCCCGGATCGAAGCCATCGACGAGCCGCGCCAGCTGATCTGCTTCATCGTGCACGCGACCCGGACCACTTTCGATCAGTGGTCCGGGCTGATGCGGCAGGTCGTCGCGGCCGCCGCCCGGGAGCCGAGCGTGCGCGAGAGCCTGGCCATCGCCCACGACAGCATGCGCGGCGGCTTCCAGCTCGTGGCCCGGCGGCTGGCCACGATGGGTGCGCTGCGCCCCGGCGTGGACGAGAGCCGGGCCACTGATCTGCTCTGGCTGCACCTGTGCAACGCCGCCTACTTCATCCGCACCGACGATCTGGGCTGGTCACTCGACGAGTCGGAGGCGTGGCTCGTCGACGCGCTGACCACCGCTCTGCTCGCGACCGGCTCGCGGCAGCCCTGACGGCCCGTTCAGACCAGCCTCACGCCGCCCCGGCCGGTCCTGATCCACGCGCAATCGCGCCCGGATCCGCACATCGGCACGAGCGCAAGTCGGTCCATGACACAGGCGTGACTGCGCGTAGTCCCCGGCCCACGGCTGAGAATGTGCTCGGCCAGGACGGTACGGTTGCTGATCATTGCGATGTCGCGCGCCGTAGTGCTGATGGAGTTCAGGCGGTGCAGGTGTTGAGCATCGTCTGCAGCGCGGTTTTCTCACTCGCTTGTGCCGTCAGCTGCCAGTATGACTTCACTGCGATCCACATCTTCGCGTAGGTGCACCGGTAGGCGGTGCGGGAGGGCTGCCAGGTGGAGGGGTCCTGGTCGCCTTTGGCCTGGTTGACGTTGTCGGTGACCGCGATCAGCTGAGGGCGGGTGAGGTCGTTGGCGAAGGATTGCCGGCGGCTGGTGGTCCAGGCGCTGGCGCCGGAGCGCCATGCCTCGGCCAGGGGGACGACGTGGTCGATGTCGACGTCGCTGGCCGCTGTCCAGGTGGCGCCGTCGTAGGGCGAGTACCAGCTGCCCGAGGTGGCGGCGCAGGCGGAACTGGTCACCACGTTGCTGCCGTCGCGTTTGAGTACGGTCTCACGGGTGTCGCAGGTGCCGCTGATGGTGATCCAGTGCGGGAACAGGTCCCGGTCGTAGGTGCCGGCGTTGGCCTCGGCGGCGATGGTCAGCGCGGACAGCTGGGTCTGCGCGCTCGCCGTGCTCGGAATCCCGGGCGGGGCGGCGGCAGCGGGGCTGGCCATCACGCCAGCGGTGACGAACCCCGCGGCGATAACGGCAAGCAGGCGGCGGATTCGGTGCATGGATCGGCTCCCATCGGCGTTTCGGTACGCCCACAGGCAGCACCGGATCGATGGGCATCATTCTGGATCTTGGTGGTTACGGGCACACATCCCGAACGGATCGTACGACCGTCAGGATGGCGGCGAGTGCGCTACCGCGTCGTCTCTCCTCAAGCATCGGAGCCGCTGTGCTGACGGGCGCCTACGTGCACGGCTGGCGCGAGGGCTATGCCACCGCTGTCGCGTCCCGGCCGGCGACCGACGCGGAGATCGCTGCGCAATGCCGGGAGCGTCACACCGACCTCATGGTCGCGCCCGCTGACACTCGACTCGGACACGATCTTGTCGCTGCCGGGGACGCGAACCTGTCGCTCAACAGCCGTGGACGCCGCGGTGGGCGCCGGCCGGCTCCTTCCGCGGCGGCCGGTCGTAGCGTCCGCGCCGCGGTGGTTGAGCAGCAGCGTCGTGCTGTCGCCGGCGCCGGGAAGACAGGTATCTGAAGCTTACGTCCGGCAGGGGGCTTCTAGGCGAGGCCGCTGTGTTGCAGGGCTTGCCGGATCTCCGGGCGCGTTTTCCCGCAGGCTACGTCACCAGGAAGTCCGGGGCGTATCCAACGGCCTTGGGCGTCGAGCAGGACCAGGTTGAGCGGGATCTCGCCTTCGCCTGAGCAGACAGTGGAATCCAGTGGTGGCAGGTCGGGTAGTTGTAACGCGTCTAGCACCGGCGCCACGTTGTCGCTGCGTTGTTCGCGCATGGTGGCGGCGCCTGAGCCGCCCGCCCGCGATTCGGTGCACACGATGACGGTGACCGCCTTGAAGGACGGGTCGAATCGCGGAATCCGGTACGGCGAGGGCAGCGTCGCTGTTGCGGGGAATGCGGCCGCGCACGACGCCCACTGGGCGTTGACCTGCGGTGTACCGGCGGGCCGTATCGCGTCGGCAGGTATGGACGCGACGCGTGACTGCTGGGGCCGGAGCGATGGCGCGGCGGTGTCGACGCCGTTGCCGGTGCCGCTGGTACAGCCGGCTAGTAGGGCTGCGGTGGAGCTGGCCAAGGCAATCCCCGCTCGTCGGAGCGAGCTAGCTGTGTTTGGCATCCTCGTTGCACTCCTCTGCCTGCATGCCCCGAGCGTTCGGGGCGTGCTGGCCCCGGCATCGCGTAGGGGCCGGAGATGTGACGCCGGCCAACCAGCAGCGGTTCCCCTACCTACTCAATCAGCTGATCGATCACCTGCGTCGGGGGTTCGGGTATTCCGGCGTGATGGTCAGCGCCAAGCACGCCGCCTCGGGCCCGCTGCGGGGGAAGGAACGCCCCATAACGGCAATGGCCCGAAGAGGTGAGGTTCAGCAACCAACTCTCCCCCGTTACGTGCTGCTACATGTCCATCACTTGCGGCTACCTTGCCGACGCTGGTTGTGAACAGAGTTACGGGAGTGGCTATTGCCGATCCAGGCCCTTCGGGGGCTGCTTCCGATTAGACCGAAATGTCACCGTGACGGGTGGCGGCAGTTCGTCGTGTAGTGGACGACGGACACCTCTCGGCCGACGCAATTCCCGCCGTGAGCAGGGAGTCTTATGGCTCCCCCACCCCCCTGATCGAGAAACGCCTGGGCAGTACGCGCCGGGTCACTCGATCGAAGCAACGCGAGGACACGAATGTCGAAGGCTGTACTGCGCACGTCGATGGCACTGGGCGCTGCCCTGCTCAGCGTGGGCACGCTCTACCCGATGTCCCCGGCACTCGCCGACAACGGCGGTGCGTCTCCTGCTTCGCTGACCAGCGGCGCACAGGCGGACTTCGACCTCAAGCAGAGCGCGATGACCGACCTGAAGTCCTGGATCATCACCCGTCCCGGGATCGAGAGCAGCGGCTACGTCGAGTCGATCAACGACCCGGCAAACCTGTCGACGACGCTGCTGTGGCACGGCCCTGCCGATGCGCTGCAGGCAAGCATTCTCGCCGAGGCCAAGCGGCGCGGGATCACCGCCAAGGTCGAGCAGCGTAAGTACAGCATGAAGGACATCAAGACGGCATCGAAACGCGCTCTCGAGAGTTCCGGCAAGGGCGCGTTCAAGGACGTCACCATCTACTCGGTCTCCGGGCTCACCGCCGACTTCGACGGCATCAAAGTCAATGTCCAGCAGGCCACCAACGCAAGCGGCATCCGTGTCCAGAGCAAGGCCCTGTCCACGACGGCAGGCAAGGCCGCGAACGATCAGATCGCCAAGAACGCGGCCGCGGAGCTCGGCATCGCCGTCGAGGTCGATCCCGGAACGCCGATCACGCCTACTGCAACGGCGCGCGGTACCGACACTCCTGCCTACAACGCCGGCGGCTACATGACTGATTCCAGCGGTCACGTTTGTTCGACGGGCTTCAGCATCCGGGGTAGCGCCCAGACCTACTCGACGACCGCCCGTCACTGCCAGTCAACCTACGGCCCCCGGGAACTCGGCGGTACCCGTTACGGTGCCACGTACAAGTACTCCACCGACGGTGCCGCTCGGGTCCTGACCAGCCAAGGCTCGGCTCTGATGTTCTACGGCCCGTGGGACAGCACCTCGCGAGCCACCGTAAAGTCCTTCGGTGACGTCAGCCTCGGTGACCTTGTCTGCACCAACGGCGGCAACTCCGGCACCCACTGCGGCGGCAACTCCAGCCAGAAGGTCACCGACATGGTCCACACGTGGAACGACGGCTACGGCAGCGTCTCCACGATCGAGGCCAAGCGGATCGACGGTGCCATCGCCGTCATCCAGGGCGACAGCGGCGGGCCCATCTACCAGAACATCACCGGCACCACGGTGAAGGCAGTCGGCATGATCCAGGCCGCCGGCGCCGCCCTGTCGAACTGCGGCGACGTCCGCGACGGCGGCGGCAACGTCTGCAGCGCGACCGTCTACTTCACCGGCATGCGCACCATCGTCCGCGGCGTGTCCGGCACCAGCCTGGTGACCGGCTGATCCCAGACGGTCGTCGGTTCACCGACATCTGTCTGCCCGCAATACTCGGCTAACCAGGGCGGCCGGTGAATGGCGCCGACCATTCGCCGGCCGCCCGCTGCGCACCAGGACAGGGGAAAAGCATGTCCTCCAACGAGACACCCGACGACCCGGCCGTTCACACAGCAGAAAAGCGGTCGAGTCGCCGCACGGTCGTCGCCGCGACCGCCGCGGTGATCACCGCCACGCTCGCAGGTATGGGAGCGATACACAGCGCGGCCGCCGACACCGTACCCGCCACGCCCGGCCCCGGAGCGTCCACGCTGCCCGACAGCATCATGCAACAGCAGAACCGGCTCTCCGAGCTCAATACCTGGATCATCAGCCAACCCGACGTGTACGCGAACGGCTACGTCGCCTCGGTGAACGACGCGCAGGCAGGTTCCACCATCCTGCTGTGGCACGGCGAAGCGAACCAGACGCAGAAGGCCATCATCCAGAAGGCCACCCAGCTCGGCATCACCGTGACCGTCCAGCAGCGCAAGCACAGCATGGCCGACATCCTCCGCGGGCAGAAGGCCCTCGAAGGCCACAGCGGCCATGGGGTGTTCGCCAACTTCACGATCAACTCGACAGCGGGCCTCACGGCCGACTTCGACGGCATCATCGTCTACGGCGAGTACATCAGCCCGCCTGTTCAAGGCCGAGCCGAAGCAGATGCGGCGCTCGCCGAGGCCGTATCCCAGGAAATCGGCGTCACGGTATCCATCGAACCCGGCGGGGTGATCACCCCGGCATAGCCATGCACGGCGACGAGCGGGACGGTCAAGAAAGCGCTTGAGTCTCCCCCGGTTCGATGGAGCAGTTTTTCCTGCTACCGGCCGGCGGCAGGGGCGACGAGTTCAGGCTCGGCCTGGCTTGCCCGGCGGTGATGCCAGGCGGTCTGGAACTCTGCCCTGGGCCTCCGAATGACCGACGTACGGTCACGGTCGGTTGGTCGAAAGGTCCTGGGTGCCGATAACCCGCAGTAGTTCTAGTGCCTGATGGACCGGGGAGCCCGGCTCCGCGGTGAAAAGCACGATCTGCTGGTCGCGATCGGGCAGCGTCAGGATTTCGAAGTCCAGCTCCAATCGCCCGACCGCCGGATGATCGAGTATCTGATGACTGTGGTGTTCGATGCGCAACTCCTGATCCCGCCAGAGGCGAGCGAACTCCGGACTGCCGGTCGTCAGGTCGCGGATCAGATCACGGATCTCGGTGCTGCGCGGGTAGCGACTGGCGGCGACCCGGAGGTAACTCACCGCGGTGCGCGCGAACTGCGGCGAGTCTCCCATCCCATAACCACGCCGGGCGGGATCGGGGTGCAGAAAGAAGCGGCGTACGAAATTGCGGTCGTCGGCTCCAAGCGCCGAGAAGTCCTCGAACAGCGCGGCCGCCAGCGGGTTCCAGGCGAGAACCCGACACGCTCCGTTGATCACCACGACGCCGGCATCGGTCATGCGTTCGAGCAGTTGCAGCGTGCCGGCTGGCACGTCCCGCGCCGACCCGTCGTTGCTTTCCGCCGCAGCCTGGCCGGCCAGCCGGAACAGGTGCGCCCGTTCCTGGTCGGAGAGCCGTAAGGCGCGAGCGATTCCGTTGAGCACTGGTCGTGACGGATGCCGCCCACGACCCTGCTCGAGTCGGCTGTAGTGGTCGACCGAGATCGCCGCGAGCTGTGCGACCTCCTCGCGTCGCAGCCCGGGCGTGCGTCGCCGCGTGCCCGTCGGGAGCCCCGCGTCCTGCGGCTTCACCCGCTCGCGACGGCTGCGCAGGAACTCCGCCAGCGCTTGCCTGTCCATGAGCCGAGACTACGGGTCAGGGCGTGGCTCAGCCGCGTACCGCCGGTCCCTGGCTACCCTTCGGCCGAATCGTGACAGTTCTTGGCATGACAGAGTCGGTGCTGGTGACAGGCGGGTCCGGGTTCGTGGCGGGCTACGTGATTCGCGAATTACTCGAGCGCGGTTTCCGGGTGCGGACCACGCTGCGGAACCCGGCCCGGGCCGATGCCGTACGCAGGAAGCTGGTCCTTGATGGTGATCTGTCGTTCACCGTTGCCGACCTGCTCAGCGACGATGGTTGGGATGCTGCGGCGGCGGGGATGGACTACGTCGTGCACACCGCGTCGCCGATGCCGGTCGGCGAACACCGCGGGCAGGACATCATCACCCCGGCCCGAGCAGGCACGCGGCGGGTGCTGGAGTCCGCGCGGCGCGCGGGCGTACGCCGGGTGGTGGTCACCTCCTCGACAGCCGCCGCCATTCCCACCGAGCCGGGCGGCCCGGCCGACGAGAACGTCTGGACCGACTTGCCCGACAAGCCCCGCTACGCCTACCCGCGCGCGAAAACTCTCGCCGAGCAGGACGCCTGGCGGATGGTTGCTGGGTGGCCGGCTGGCCCCGAACTGGTCACCGTGCTTCCGTCCAATATCCAAGGCCCGGCACTGGACGCCGACCTTTCACCGTCGGTGTGGCTGATCCGGATGATGCTGACCGGAAAGATGCCCGTGCTGCCGCAGATGGGCTACGCCATCGTCGACGTGCGGGACCTCGCCGTCCTACACGCCGACGCGATGACCGAACCGTCAGCGGCCGGACGACGATTCATCGCAGCGGGACAGTTCCTCTGGTTCCGCGAAATGGCGGAACTGTTGCGCGACCGGCTCGGCGCCCAGGCGGCCAAGGTATCGCCGCGCCGGTTGCCCAATTGGGTGGTGCGAGCAGCCGCACCCTTCAACGCCGAGATGAACCAGATGGTCCCCAGCCTCGGCGTCCGGAGCCGTCTGTCGTCGGCTCGCGCCGAGAAGCAATTCGGCTGGCACCCCCGTCCGGCCGCGGATTCGGTAATCGACACAGCTAACAGCTTGATCAAGCTCGGCCTCGCCGGCTGACGGCCGTAGGCCCAGGTGTATCTGGTTGCCCGGACCGTTCAGGACCGCAGTCGTCCACCACCTGCGGCTCCTCAGGGCCAGGACGGTGTGCCGCTGCGGTGGGGCCGGTGGGACGGCAGCCGCCTGACGGTCACCCGCATCGGCGATGACGACCGCTTCCTCATGGACGTCAGCCCGGACGGAACCCAGTTCCTCACCATCGCCCCCTGGCAGGCGGCGCTGGCACTTCATCACCTTCCCGACGGTGCGGAGCCCTGGATGCAGTTCAGAGCCAAGCTGCTCAGGCTGCCGGGGCGGTCAGGACGGCCTTGGCCGCCAGCCGAAAACCTCTGATCATCGGATTCGGGTCGCCCTTGCGGCTGACCACGACGACACGGCTGGGGGGAGCACCGGTGATCGGGACGGTGACCAGGTCGGGACGCAGTGAGCTGCGCAGATCGCCGACTGGTAGCACGGCGATCGCCCGGCCGCTTGCGACCAGTTCGAGCTTGTCCTCGTAGCTCTCCATCGGTGGCACACCGGGGCCGAGGAGCTGGTACGAGGACCAGTCCCCGGTCCCGAAAGCGCAGGGTGCCGCCTTTTCGCCGGCCAGTTCCTGCGAGGTCACCGACGCGCGGCCAGCCCACGGATGACCGCGCGGGACCACCAACATCCGGGGTTCCTCGTACAGCGGGGTGGCGAGCACCTCGTCGGCGGCCAGCGGCAGCGGGGCTCGCCCGATCAGGGCATCGACGCGCTTGTCGGACAGCGCCCCCACGTCGCGGCAGCTCAGGTGCCGGGTGGTGATCTCGGCGTGCGGGTGGCGGCGGCGCAGTTCCCGGACCGCGGCAGTGATCACCAGGTCTTCGACATAGCCGAGGGTGATTCGTTCGATCTCAGCCTGGTCGCGTACGGCCAGTTCGGCCTGCCTGGCGGCTTGCAGCAGGGCTTGTGCCCGGGGCAGGAACGCCTCGCCGGCCGCAGTGAGCCGGGCGCCCTGGGGTACCCGGTCCAGCAGTCGTGCGCCGAGTCGTTTCTCCAGCCGTTGGATCTGTCGGCTCAGCGCCGGCTGGGCGACGTGCAGGTCGGCGGCGGCCCGCCCGAAGTTCTGGTGCGCCGCGACCACCGTGAAGTAGCGCACCAGCCGCAGTTCCAGGTCCTGCCCGAGATCGTTCACCCGGCGAAGCGTACGCGTCATGTCTTTTCGGAATGACCGGGTTGCCGAACCGGTCTTGGACAGCCCGCCCGTTCCGGCCTTGACTGAGGGAGCAACGTTCCCCGGAGAAAGCACAGGCGTGATGAAGGCGATCCAGTTCCACGAGGCCGGCGGCCCGGAAGTTTTGCAGTACGACGAGGTGCCGGTGCCCGAGATCGGACCGGGCGAGGTCCTCGTCCGGGTGTACGCGGCGGGCATCAACCCGCCGGACTGGTACCTGCGGGAGGGGCTGAAGGTCATGCCGGCCGAGATGCGGCCGGCGCTGGAGTTCCCGCTGACTCCCGGAACGGACATGTCCGGCGTGGTCCAGGCGGTCGCTGCGGACGTGACGGAGTTCGCCGTCGGTGACGAGGTCTTCGGCATGCTGCGGTTCCCCGGGTTCGACGGCCGAACGTACGCCGAGTATGTGGCCGCGCCTGCGTCGCACCTGGCCCGCAAGTCCGCCGGTATCGACCACGTACAGGCGGCCGGGGCCCCGATGGCCGTACTCACGGCCTGGCAGTACCTGGTTGATCTCGGCCACGACGTGCCGTCTCCGTTCACCGGTCAGGTGCATCAGCCGGTGCCGATCACACCGGGGATGACCGTGCTGGTCAACGGGGCCGCCGGCGGGGTGGGCCACTTCGCGGTGCAGCTGGCGAAGTGGAAAGGAGCACGCGTGGTCGCGGTGGCCTCGGGCCGCCACGAACAGTTCCTGCGCAAGCTCGGCGCCGACGAGTTCATCGACTACACCACGACGCGGGCCGCGGACGTGGTCAGCGATGTCGACCTCGTGATCGACACGGTCGGCGGCCCGGACAGCTCACGCTTCCTGACCGTGCTCAAGCGTGGCGGCACCATGCTTCCGGTGTTCTTCGCCCAGTACGACCCGGAAGAGACAACGCGTCTGGGCATCTCAGTCTCCAACATCCAGGTACGTTCCAACGGCCCCCAGCTCGCCGAGATCGGACGCCTGTTCGACGAGGGCAAACTTCAAGTCGGGGTGGACAGCACGTATCCGCTGTCCGAGGCCGGCACCGCACACACGCGAGCCGCGCGGGGCCACATCCAGGGCAAGATCGTGCTGACGGTGGTCTCGTGATCACCGAACCGCGGCACGCGGTGGCGAACTACGCTCACGCCCTGGACGAGCTGAACGTGCCCGCGCTGGAAGCGATTCTGACCTAGGACACCACCTGGACCTTCACGGTGCCAGGACAGGGAGTTCTCGGCCTGTCGCCGGACGCACGGCGGTGCTCGACTTCGTCCGTGACGGGCACGCGGCCCAGACGGAAGGGTGCGGCACCACCTGAGCAATGTCGTGGTCAGGACGGCGGACGCCAGCAGCGCTGAGGTGCGGGCCTATCTGTTGATGTCCCGATAGCGGCGTACCGCTGCTCGATCAGCGCATCGGCTGCTCGCATGGCGGCGAAGTGATCCCCGGCGCCAGCATCACCGGGAACCGCCCTGGCCAGTAACTGGTCCAGAATGCCACGCCGGTACAGCAACTCGGCCAGAGCACCGGCCGCCTGCTCATGCTCCTCCGGCACGGCGGCACGCCGCTCCCACTGCGCGACGGCCAGCGCCAACGTCTCTGGAGCATCGAGCGGCTGATCCAACCGGGCAAGCGCGTCGGGGCAACCCCCGCCACACCCGACCCCAGGTCACCACGGACGCATGATGCCTGATTCCGATACCCACCAGCGAACTCACCGTCACCGACGGATCTCAACCGATCGGCCACCTGTCAGCCCTCTGCTGGCCTGATGCACTCACGACACCGCTGGGCTAGCTTCACGATCACCACACGGCGACGGAACAGGTCCCAGTCATCATCAAACGAATCAATCTCATCATCCCCGCGCACCTGGCGGCCGAATTGCAGATCCCGGTGCTGGCGATCACCGACGGCACAGCCGCCCCGGAATGGGTCGAGGTGCCACTGAGCCGGTGGCGGTTCAAGCGCAGACCGTCGCAGCGGCTTCCCCTGGATCCGCATACGGCCAAGAGCGTTCGCCGGCACCTGCGGCTGGCACCGTGGTCGCTGCTGGTGGGCCTGGTCTCACTGGCGGCTTGGTCGGGCTTGGCATTCGCGAACCTGTCGTCTGTCAGCAGGGCGGCGGCGGTTGCGGTGGCGTGCGCCGGCAGTCTGTGGCCCCTGGCGGAGCGACGGGGGCTCCCTGAGCACATGCCGTCGCGCACCCGGTCCGGTGAACTGCGCATCCCGCAGGTCCCGGTGGAGGTGGCCGACCAATGGGTTGTCCAGAACCCGGGTGTGATCGCCACCGACGAACCCGCCCCACGCCCGCATTCCCGGCGGTTTTACGCCAGCTGGGCCACGGGCCTTCTGACAGCATCGATCGCTCTGGCCGCGGTACTGGAGAACGACGGACGAGAAGACTCCATCCTGCTCTGGATACTGGTGCCTGCCCTCTTCTTCACCAGCCTCACGATGGTGTGGAAGATGCAACCGCCCGCGAAGGACGGCACCGTGCGAACCTGGCCGCCCGGAGCTGCGTAGATCGCATCCAATCGATACATACAAGGTCGCTTGAGTTTCCGGATTTGCCGCCGATAGAGCGCGCCGGCGGCCTTAGAGCGTCGGCATCGAGCGCTCGGCCGCGGCTGCCAGCCGGATCAGGTTGCGCTGATCAGCCGCCGGATCGAAGGCGTCGACGTTGAGCGAGATCGTCTCGGCAGAACGTTCGATCGGAGCGGTCAACGCCGCCAGCTGCGTTCGACCATCACCACCGCCTGCGGCAGGTAACCTGCGAGCATCGCCTTGAAGATCGTGTGATTCGACGCGAGATGCTGCTCCACCAGAGCGTCGACGAACGCGGCGAACGCCTGAGGGTCGACCGCTTACTCGTCGTTGTGCAGATCCACGACTCCGCACGGGCGGGTTAGCAACCGGCACCAACGCCTCGGTCCTCCGAAAGAATAGCTGAGCCACCCTCGTAGCCGGGTTCCACAGCGTCCCTCCGGTCGTCGCATCATCGAAGTACTGACTCACCGTGTTGAGCGACAGGTTGATGGGCTCGGGCTCACTCTTGGTGGACTCATCACGCGTGGTGACGGTCGGCCGGGGCAGATCGCGCGTTATCTGCGGCAGATGAGGACGGCACGGCCCGAACGGAATTGACTCCCACGTCGGGCGTGGCATGCCAGCCGCCCCGCGTCGAGTCGGCGTCGTCACACGCGGATTCCCTCGCCGAGCATCGCGGCGTCGGACCGAGCCGCCGGCGAACCGTGATCAGTTTGATGTGAGATGTTATCTGCTTGCCGCTCAGCGACCGCCCCGGCCGGCCGATTAGCGAAGGTGACCCGCGTCAGTCAGCCCGGCGGCAGCGTTGCTGGCGAGGTGACCAACTCCTGGCCGTCCTGGGCGCTCGCCGCCGAAGATCGCGATGAGTCGGAGTTGGCTCTCGCCTTGTTCGGTGGGCTGCCCGCGGAACTCGCGGACGAGAGCGTCGCGGTGTCCCGGGCCGCCTTGCTGCTCCGGGTGGGACAGCCCGCACAGGCGGTCGCGGTCCTGGCCGAGCACGGATACACCAAACTACCTGAGGTGAACCGCGCCGCGTGGCCCGACTTGGTCCTGGCGGCCGGCAGCGCCGCCGTCGGAGACCAGGCCGCCTATCGGTGGTTGATGGCCTGCGTCCGGCGTTTTCAGGATGCGTCGGACGCGTGGCGGCTCAATTACCTCGTCGCCGCGGCGGCCACGGGAGTTCACGACCGTCCCACGGCGGACCAGGCGTGGCACACCCTGGTGGCCCAGTATGGAATCGTCACGCCAGTCACGGCAGCGGAGTTCGGTGCTGTGGTAGTGGCAGGCCGCGACCCGCGCGACGTCCGTGCCGCTACCGTGGCGGTGGCGACGGCCGTCACTGGTCTTCACGACATCGGCGTTCCGATCGAGCAGAACCCGGAGCCGACGTTGCGCGCGGCCCGTGCGTTGCAAGCGCGTGGGGACGTTGCCGGCGCCCGCCTGCTCCTGCACGTCGTGCGGCGCCGCATACCGCACAACGCCGCGCTGGACGGGGCGCAGGCCAAGCTGACTCCGGTGGCCGCGATGCGCCGGCACCGGCTGCTGGTCGTCGTCCTGTGGTGCCTGGCCCCGACACTGTTGCCGCTGGGAGTGGCCGGGGGCCTCATCGTGCTGGCCGTAAGCCGGGCCTGGCAGCGCTGGGTGCCGATCCCCGGCCTGAGCCGGCCTGACAGCTCGGTGTGGCGCGCCTTCCGCGGCTTGAGCTATGACCCGTACTCAGATCCGCGCGACCCGCCACCGAAGGACCAGGCCGGGTACTACGGACTCGCGGCCCTGTTGTCCCTGCTGTTCGTGGCCTTGCCGCTGGCAGCCCCGACGACGGCACTCGTCAACGCGCTGACCGGAGGCGGTGACGCCACCGACGCGGGCCGACCGATCGTGGTCGGGACGTGGTTGTTGCTCTGCATCGGCATCCCGGGCCTGGTTTTCTTGATTGCCCGGCAGGCACACCGGCAGATGCGCGCACGTCAGCACCGGCGCGACCGCCAGGCCGCCCAACGGGCCCGCTTGAGCCAGGCCAAGCGGTGCCATTGCTGGCAGGTCCGAAGCATTTCGGGGGAGTTCGCGGTCGAGTACGAGCGCCAGCACCTCCACCCAGAGGCAAGCCCGCCGCTGCCGGTGGCGTTGCCGGGAACGGCCGGCCTCGGTCGCTGCCCGACCACCGGTGCGCTCTGGCTCACCCTCGACGCGGACGACGCGGGGAAGGCGCTTCTGCTGCGCGGGACCACGCCACCGGAGAACGAATCAAAGCCAGAACCGGGTGGCCTGTACATCTGAAGCGACTCGTCGACGATCGCGGAACGCACACGCTCATCGGCAGAAGCACGCACCGAGTTATCGTCTGTCAGCCGGTCAGGATCTACGGTGAGTGACTTGACGCCCGGCCTTACCGGCGGCGACAGGATGGATCCGCTGGTCGAAAGTGAGACTCAGTGCGGGATGAGGACGCGTTGGCGGAGTAGGTCGAGGTTGGCGCGGCCGTACATGGCGCGTTTGAGAGCCTTGATGCGGTTGACCTGCCCTTCGACGGCGCCGGAGCTGTAGGGCAGGGTGAGTCCGGCGGTGACCGCGGCGTGGTGGCGGCGCTGGCCAGCCACCAGGGCGTGCAGGGCGTCGGTTTCCACGGCACGCATCCACCCCTCCAGGCGCTCGCCGCCGAGCTCGCGCATCATGGCCGCGAACGCGGCGACGTGCCGGCGCACCGCCCGCAGTTCGGGCAGCGGGCCAGGATGCCGGCGAGCGCCGCGCTGTGTTCAGTGTCCAAGTGCGCGGTATTCCTGCAGCTCAAAGCGGAGACCTGCTCGTCGAGAGCAGCCCTGGCTTGCATCAGGCCAGGGCTGCTCTTGATCAGGTCCTGTCTCCGCGGATCAGTGGTCTTTCAGGAATCGGTGCGCGGTGATCGCGATTCCTAGGCCGGCCAGGAAGGTGGTTCCGCCGGCGGTAGCGGTCTGCATCCCGGTGGCATCTACCGCTCTGGCGATCAGGACGGCCACGACCGCGCACAGCGCGGCGGCGAGGGTGTAGACGGCCAGCCAGAGGCCGGTGGCACTTTGCGGCGTCTCGGGCCGCGTGAGATTCGCATCGTGCGATGCAAGGTGTTCCCTGCGGGCGGAGGAGTCGGATAGGTTGGGGGTCATGGAAGGGATCATCGCCCTTTCTGCAGCTCATAAGTTCGTGGCAGAAGGTGGCCGCACCCGTGCAGGGGTACGGCCACCAAAGAAGCGCCCTCACCGGTCCCTGTAGACGCGGCGGGAGCACTTCTTGCTGCCGCTCTAATGTCTTGGCGAACAGCACACCGATCTAGCCCTATGGCCACCCCTCGTGTCCATACGGCCGGTGGCATTCGGCGACGGGAGCCCCTCGGTCGCCTGGTTAGCCTCGACAGGAGAACGTGGGATGCAGGGCGACAACGGCGTGCGCTCAACCGGCACAAACATTGATCGTGGTGCGTGGGCTTCGGTGTTCACCGGTGAGCTCCTGAAAATGATCAAGTCGTCCTACCGGACGCAAGTCGCCTTCGTCGAGCACCTCGGCCAGGCATCACGGGATGACCCGGGGGCGGCAAAACATGGGCGATACCCTCGTTTGACGAAACAGCAGCTGTCGAAGCGCCTGAAGAAGACCGTCCCCGATTGGCCGCTGGCCACCATGATCATCAAATGCTGTACGCATAATGATCATTCAGCGGCCGCGGGCGAATTGGCGCGGATGGCCGGCATCTATGAGGCGGCGACCGGTGCCGCGCCCAAGGGCTATGCCGGCCCGCGGATCACGCCGGAGCCGCCGGCTTCGGCCAGGACAGCTGAGCTAGACCCCGGCGTCGTCCCACATCTGCGGGGCAGGCTTGCGGACACCCAGGCGCAGCTGACCGCGTGCCGCAAAGACCTCGACACCCGCGACCAGCAGCTTCACGCGTACCGGGAAAGACTCTCCCTTCGCGACAGCGAGATCGAGGTCATCACTGCGGAGACCCGGAAGACGTCCTCATCGCTGGTGGCCGTCCAGCTCCGAAACGGCCAGTACGCCGCCCAGATCGAACGGCTGCGGGTAGAGCTGTCCGAGGTCACCGCGCGCTACCAGGATCAAGCAGCCCGCGCCCACGCACTCACGAGCCGCTATCGCGCCCTCTGGGAACGCTATGCGCTGCTGAACATCTCCCGCGAGACAGGACCGGGCCACCCCGTATTGGCGGCCGGTGCCCTGGCGATCTATCCGCCGCACCTGGCACTGCCGGTCGACCCCGACGCACCGGCGCCACGGCGGGCCCTGGCGATCTACCTGAACACCTACCGGGAACTGGTCGAGCTCTCGCTGCCGGCCATCGCCAGCGCCTGCGGCCTCGACGTGCAGCATGCCGAGGACATCCTTGCCGCCAGGACCGCGCCCTCACTGGACACGGCGATGACCATCGCTGTGGCCGTCACCGCTCCCGCGCCGACCGTCGCGCGACTACACGCGACGATGCGCGACGACGAGTCGTGGAACGAGCGACCGGTCGCCTCGTCGCCGGTCTCGGAGTTCGATCAGATCGTCGCGTCCATGACCGAGCAGGAGACCGTCGCCGACACCGGCGACCGTCGCTTTCCCCCGGCTCTCCTCACCATGGCGGAAACCAAGCTGACGCGACGCGTCGCTCCGGTCTCTGTGGCCGTGCCAGAGCAGGCGACCGTCGCCGGCGACGGTCACCGCGACCGTCTGGATACGGGCGACGGCCAGCCGACACGAATTCGCTGGTCGCACGTCGCGGGCAACACGATGATTGCCGTCGCCATCTGGGCGGGCATTCTGTGGGGCCTTTACTCGGCCCCGATCGAGCCGATGTCGCCGTCATCGATGCTCGTGCTCGCGGGCATGTTGACCCTGATCGGCACGGGGCCGGCCTGGGGCGTGCCGGGAAACTCGCTGCTGGCACCGTTCCTGTTGCTGATGAAGGTGATCGGGCGGCGGTTCTATCGCGGCCGGCACGTGCGTCCCGGCGGCAACCAGGAACGACCGGGCCTGGACACATATCGGGCCGCCATGGCTGTCCCCTACTCCGACCTGGCCCCATCAGGTTTCAGCATCGAGAACGATGCCTGCCGTAGGGCACGGAGGGAAACTTTCGACCGGTTGACCTTTCGCGCACCCGTGACCGCACCAGCGCCGGCCTACTGGTCCGAGCCTGATCAAAGCGACGGGCCGTGGTCGATGTTGGGCTCGGGGTGGTCGCGGTAGTAGTCGTAGTCGGGTGAGGAGTAGCCGCGGCCCGGATGCACGGTGCGGCCGCCGGCACCGGGCTGCTGCCATCCGAGCCGGGCCATCCGCTGGGCGGTCTGCTCGACAGCGCGGCCGAGTTCAGGCGAACGGACGACGGGTTTGCGGCGGGCGCCTCGTAACGTGGCCGCATGGGGAATCGGTGGTGGGTCGCCGTCCTGGTCATCATCGCGTTGGTCGTGGCTGGCCTGCTGTACGTGGCGAGGCCGGCGCGGGCCGCGTCGTTCCGTCAGCCGTCTCAGAGATCGCTTGCTCAGCGGGGCCGATGCTCTGTCTGTAGACGCCTCGTGGCCCTCACCGCCGACGGGAGAGTTCCGCGGCACAACGGCACGATCCGTGCCTACACCCCGCCCGAGGAGTGCCCAGGGAGCGGACGCCACGAGAGCGTATAAGTGACGCCGTCCGGGGCCGACCACTGACAGCCTGGGCTCGCCTGCTCGATCGTGATGCATAGGTCTGCAGGAGGTGATCTTGTTGAGCGACAGGCTCGCGTCCTGATCAACGACAAGATCGCATCCGACATGACGACAGGATCGTGTCCGTTAGCCGAACCTTCAACGGACAACCGCCCTTCTCACACAGTCGACACCGCGGATGGCGACCGACCAGCACTTCGACCCACCCCGCCTCGTCTCACATAGGGTGTCCGGTGATCTGTACGGTGAGCGGGGGTTATTCGTTACACTCCGCGCCATGACCCCCGGCATCTCGATCGGCTACGCCCGCTGTTCCACCGACAAACAGGACCTCGAAGCCAACCGGCAGATCCTGCTCGACCTCGGCGTACCCGAAGACCGGATCTACCTCGACCGGGCATACTCCGGCACCACCCGCGCCCGGCCCGGCCTCGACCAGGCCCTCGCCGCCGTCCGCCCCGGCGACACCCTCGTCGTACCGAAACTCGACCGGCTCGCCCGGTCCGTACCCGACGCCCGGCAGATCGGCGACTCCCTCGCCACCCGCAACATCCGGCTGCAGCTCAGCACGATGGTCTACGACCCGGCCGACCCGATGGGCAAGATGTTCTTCAACATCCTCGCCACCTTCGCCGAGTTCGAGGTCGACCTGCTGCGCATGCGCACCCGCGAGGGCATGGCGATCGCCAAGGCCAAGGGCAAACTCAAGGGCCGGGCCCCGAAACTGTCCGCGCCCCGGCAGGCGCACCTGCGCAAGCTGCACGCCGCCGGCGAGCACACCATCGCCGAACTGGCCGAGCTGTTCGAGGTCTCCCGGCCCACCGTCTACCGGGTCCTCGAACGTTCCCAGAACGCCACGACGGCATGACGGCTGTGCTCACCAGCAGGACTGCGCGAGCAGCCAGTGCGGCAATCATGCTGGTCGCCATCACCGTCGGCCTCAAACTGCATGTCCTGACCAGGCTGGACACTGCCGTCACCGACGTCTTCCCGCGCCACCGTGACCCGGCGTTCCCCTGGCCCGCACACGCCGGTTTCTCCCTGGGCCAGACGTGGGTCTTCCCAGCCGTCTCCGCCGTGCTGACGGTCATCCTTGCCCGCCGCCGACGCAGCTGGCGTCCATTGCTGGCCGTGGCAGCGGTGTGGCTGGCCCATTCCGCCGTCACCGGGGTCATGAAGGTCTGGGCTGCCCGGCAAGCCCCGGGGAGTGGCCAACCGGACCTCCGCACCGCCGCATGGGGCGACGCGATGAGCTACCCCTCGGGCCACATCGCGAACATCATGGTCTTCACCGCCGTCATCGGTGCCCTGCTGACCGCCCTGACCGGTCAGCCGCACTGGCACACCCGGCTCCTGACCGTAGGAATCGCCAGCAGCACCATCTGCGCCGCCTCCATGATCTACCTCGGCTACCACTGGACCACCGATGCGATAGCCGGATTCGCCCTCGGATGCCTCACCCGCATCGGCGTCGCGCTCGGGCTCACCACGGCGCTCGCCTCGCTTCGCGGCCCCGATGATTCCGCTCCCGCGCTCGGCAAGGCCCCGGCTGTCAGCTGCGGCGAATCCCACTGACAGCCCGGACACGATCTTGTCGTCGCTGAGGACACGATCCTGTCGCTCAACAGGGCTACCGCTGGGGCACACGGAATTCGAGGGCAACGCCGGCGTTCTGCGCGCTAGTGCCGACCAGGTCGGCGGGGTGCAGCCGAGGTGAGCGTGCCCCCGCCGATCGAGAGGCAGCCGGCCGCCGAGGCCCTGGCCGTTGAGCCGAACGCCCCTGCTGCGGAGTTACCCGTCACCGGCGTCGGCGGCTGCGGTACGCGCGGATGGCTCCAGGTATACCGGCGTGTGGTGCCCCCGGTGCCCCCCACAGTGCGGCCTTCGACCACTCGGACTGTTTTCGAGATCGGAGCCAAGGCTGCGACACCCATATCAACGCGACACGAGCAAGTCGTAACACGTCAAAGTTATGTCTTTTCTTGCGCACGCGCGTGGCTGCCACTCCTGGCACGGTCAGTCTTTTGTTGACACTGTCCAGCCCTTCGTCGGACTGTCCGTCTTTTTCTAATACTACAGTACCCCCCCCAATAGGCTCCAAGAATAAATTTGAGGGAACTCACACACGGTTTACCGCGCGGATTCCAATGTTGACCCGTTCGCTGCAATTACGATCCGAAAGGGCTGAGTAATGACGATTTCGATAACCCGTATGGCGATCGGCGCTGGCATGGCGGTTGCCACCAGCATGGGTCTAGGTGTTGGTGCTGCATCAGCCGCTCCGCTTAGCGGGTCTGACACGGCAGGCCACGTTATGCCCACCAGCGAGAAGATCCTTCTCAAATGGTACGACACCAAAAAAGCGTGCAACACGGCGGGTAAAGATGGCGTGAGAAGCCACCAGTGGTATTCCGACGAATGGGTCTGCGAGCAGGGGGG
>NZ_BOMW01000072.1 GCF_016862395.1 Actinoplanes siamensis
AGCATGTTGCGCACGGCGGGGATCCTGTCCCGCCGATCCGCCAAGATCAAAATGCTACGACCGCCTGAATCCGCCGGCATCTGGATTGTCGAACGACCGCTGACAGGGAGGCAACGTGAGTGACCTAACGACCGGTGCGTACGCGCCGGGCGATCTCTCCGGTGACAACTCATCAAAGGCGAAGCAGGTCGCCACGGAAGGCAAGCAGGCGGCCGGCCAGGCGGTGTCCGAAGTGAAGGACACCGCCGCCGAGCAGGTGCAGCGCGTCACGTCCGAGGTCGGCGCCCAGGCCCGCAACGTGGCGGGCGAGGTGCGCGACAAGCTCGGCGAGCAGGCCCGCGCCCAGAGCGACAAGGTGGTCAGCGGCATCCGCCAGACCGCCGACCACCTCGACGAGATGCGCGGCGATCGGGCCGGCACCCCGGCGGCGGCGGTGGTCGCCCGGGTCGCCGACGGTGGCCGTCAGCTCGCCGACTACCTGGACCGCAACGGCCCCGAGGGCGTGCTGGCCGAGGTGCAGGACTTCGCCCG
The DNA here is from genome assembly GCF_016862395.1 of Actinoplanes siamensis. GTDB lineage: Bacteria > Actinomycetota > Actinomycetes > Mycobacteriales > Micromonosporaceae > Actinoplanes > Actinoplanes siamensis. Next base: position 532 of record NZ_BOMW01000072.1, read on the forward strand.
GCGCCGTCCGGGCGCGTTCCTGGCCACCGCGCTGGCGGCCGGGTTCGTGGTCGGCCGCCTCGGCAAGGGAGTGGCCAAGGCGGACCCGGGCTCCGGCCGTCCCGCCGCCGATCCGTACGCTCCGGTGACGCCCAGCGTCCCCGTGACGCCCGCCGCCCCGGCGGCGCCGGTGGTGCCGCCGTCGCCGGCCCCGGGCACCGACTACGCGGCCACCACCGGCGCCGGCGCGGACTACCCGAGCACCGGTGCCGGCGCGGACTACCTGAGCACCGGGACCGGCACCCCGCTGCCGGTCCAGGAGGAGTACCCGGTCGGGACGCGGGAGCCGCGGCCGTGACCACCCCGTACCCCCCGGATCACTCCGATCGGGCCGAACGGACCTCGATCGGCGAGCTGATCGGCAACATCAGCGACGACCTGTCGCAGCTGTTCCGCCAGGAGGTCGAACTGGCCAAGGCGGAGATCAAGCAGGAGGCCACGAAGGCCGGCAAGGCCGCCGGGATGCTCGGCGGCGCCGGATTCGCCGGCTACCTGGCCGTGCTGCTGCTCAGCCTGGCGGCGGTCTACGGACTGGACGCGGTCATGCCGGCCGGCTGGGCCGCGCTGATCGTCGCCGCGGTCTGGGGGATCGTCGCCGCGGTCCTCTACGTGACAGGCAAGAACAGGCTCAAGACCGTGGACCCGATGCCGCGGCGCACCGTCGACACGATCAAGGAGGACGCGCAATGGCTGAAGAACCCGACCGGCTGAGGCAGAACATCGAGCAGACCCGCGCGTCACTGACCCGGGACGTCGATCTGCTCGCCGAGAAGACCAGCCCGAGCAGAGTCGCGAAGCGGCGGTGGACCGCGGTGAAGGAGAAGGTCATGGGAACTGCGGATCACGCCAAGCAGGTGGCGACGGACACCACGTCGTCGGCGGTGGGCACCGTCGGTGACAAGGCGTCCCAGCTCGGCGGAGCCGTGCAGGACAAGGCGTCGCAGCTCGGCGACAGCGTGGGGGAGAAGGCACACGACGCGGCCGCGGCCGTGCGGAGCGCGCCCCGCGTGGTGGCCCAGCAGACCCAGGGCAGCCCGCTGGCCGCCGGCGTCATCGCGTTCGGCGTCGGGATGCTGGCCGCCGGCCTGCTCCCGGTCACCGAGGTGGAGCGCCGGGCCGGGCAGCAGCTCAAGGAGAACAGCGGCGAGCTGACCGAGAAGGTCAAGGACGTCGCCGCCGAGGTCAAGGACGAGCTCACCGGCACCGTGCAGCACGCCGCCCAGGAGGTCAAGGGCACCGCGCAGGAGGCCGTGCAGGCCACCAGGGAGCAGGCGCAGGACTCCGCTCGGCACGCCACGGAGCAGACCCGGCAGGCCGCTTCCTGAAACCGCGAGACAGCTGCCCGCCGGTGACGCCGGCGGGCAGCTTCGTCCACCGCCCTTACCGCGAGGAGAACTCATGAGCCGTCGTCCCCACGCGCCGGACATCGACGCGGCCGCGACCACCCGCACCGGCGAGGACGTGCCTGCCCGTCTGTCCCCCGTTCCGCCCGGGGCCGGGCCGGACAGCCCGGCGGAGCTGCGCGGTCGCGGAGTGTTCGCGGCGCTGCGCCGTACCGTCAAGCAGTTCTCCGTCGACAATCTCAGTGACTGGGCCGCCGCGCTCACCTACTACGGGGTGCTGTCGATCTTCCCCGGCATCCTGGTCATCGTCTCGCTGCTGGGCCTGCTCAGCGACAACAGCCAGCAGGTGGTGCAGGACGCCGCCCACCAGCTGGCCCCCAACGAGCAGCTACGAAGCCTGGTCGACACGGTGCTCACCCAGGTCAGGGACCCCGGCACGGCCGGTCTCGCGGCGATCTTCGGTGTGCTCGCCGCGTTCTGGTCGGCGTCCGGCTACGTCGGCGCGTTCATGCGCGCGTCCAATGCGGTCTACGACGTGCCGGAGGGCCGTCCGATCTGGAAGACGTTGCCCATCCGGGTCGCCGTCACCGCTGTCGTCGGCGCGATGCTGATCGTCTCCGCGGCCATCGTGATCTTCACGGGTGACCTGGCCCGTCTGGTCGGTGACCGGGTCGGCCTCGGCGACGCCGCCGTGACCACCTGGAACATCGCCAAGTGGCCGGTCCTGCTGGTGCTGGTCAGCCTCATGTTCGCGATTCTGTACTGGGCCTCGCCGAACGCCCGGACCGGCGGGTTCCGCTGGGTCAGTCCCGGCGGCCTGTCCGCCGTGGTGCTCTGGATCCTGGCCTCGGTGGCCTTCGCCATCTACCTGGCGAACTTCGCGAACTACAACAAGACGTACGGCACGCTGGGCGGCGTCATCGCCTTCCTGGTCTGGATGTGGATCACCAATATCGCCGTTCTGCTCGGCGCCGAGCTCGACGCGGAACTGGAACGCGGCCGGGCGATCGCGGCCGGCCACGATCCGGCCGACGAGCCGTTCCTGGAACTGCGCGACGACCGGAAAATCAAGAAAGGCAGCGAAAAAGGGCTCAGCATCGATTGAGAATGCGGCGAGCGGGCGGTGATCGAGAATGGGCGATCCTGGCGGATCTGTCCGCGCCGGCGCGAGCCGTCACAGTCGAAGCCGGTCGGCTCCCCCGCACACCGCCACCGGCGTCGAGGGCTGACGGTGCCGACCGTGATGCCCTCGCGCGGCTCGCCGCGCTCCCGCCCGATGTGATGTTGACGCTCGGTGAACAGGCGGGAAGCCCATCGTGTCGGTTCGCCGTGCGGAACCAGACCCTTCGGTGAAGTAGCTGACAGTCCGGTTTGGAGTGGTAGGGGCGGGGTACCCGGGTGCGCCCCGGCACGGACGCGCCGTAGCCCGGGGCGCAAGGAGGCGCTACCCCATGGACCAGGACGATCTGCTCACCCGGATCCAGAAGAGCGGGCGCCTGCACGGGCGCAACGAGAGCCGCCGGATCACCGCCACGGTGCTCGGCGCGCTGAGCGAGCTGCTGCCCGCGTCGGCGTACCGCCGGCTCACCGCGGCACTGCCGGAAGAGCTGCGGCAGCGCCTGCCCGCTGCCGAGATCGGCCGGATCGTGGAGATCGTGGACTGCCGGCGGTTCCTCACCCGGATCGCCGACCGGCTCTACGCCGACGGCGGGGACGCCGCGTTCCTGGTACGGGTGGTCCTCTCGGAGCTGAACGAGGGGGCGGGCGGCGTGTCGCCGGCCGAGCTGGCCCATCTGGTGCCGATGGACCTGCGGCCGCTGTTCCGCTCCCGGCCCCTGATCCCATGGGTCGCCGGCACGGCCGGTGTCTCCGCCACCATGAGCGTCTCCGCGACCTCCAGCGTCTCCGACACCTCCCGGCTCGCCGGCGCTTCGGTCGTGTCCAGTGCTTCGGTCCTGTCGAGTGCTTCGGCTCTGCCCGGCGCTTGCGGACTCTCCGGCGTCTCCGGCATGGAAACGCTGGTCCGCAGGACCGGCCGGATGGCAACCGCTGAGGCGGCGGGCCGGATGGCGGCCGGCGAGACCACGATGCGGATGCCCACCGCGGAGAAGGTCTGATTCGTCCCAGGCCCCCGCCGCGCTGCTGGCGACGGCTACGCCATCCAGCGGCGTTCCCCGAAACGGCTACGCTTGCCACGGTCGTGTCTTGTCACCACCATGGGCGCCAGCTCGGCAGGTCGGGCTGGGGGCTGGTGGTCCCCAACCGCGTCTCAGCCCGGGTGGTCATTCCGCGCTGAGGCGGCCGAACGTCGACCGGTGGAACACCAGCGGCCCCAGCTCGTCCGCCTGGTCCGCCGGATGGTCGACGGCGTGCAGCTCGAGCAGGACGATCGTGTGGTCGCCGGCCTCCACCTCGCGGTAGACGGTGGTGTCGAAGCGGGCCAGCCCGTCGTCGATGGTGACCGCGCCGTCCTCGCTGACCGACGCCGGGATGCCGTCGAAGCGGTGTGCGACCGGGCCGGCCAGCTGGCGGCAGATCGCGCCGTGGTGGGCGGCCAGCACCGTCACCCCGAGGTGGTCGGCGCGGCGCAGGTCGGGCCAGGTCTTGGAGGTGTTGGCGATCGAGAAGGACACCAGCGGCGGGTCGAGGCTGATCGAGGTGAACGAGCTGGCGGCGAGGCCGACCAGCCGGCCGTCGACGCTTGCCGCCACGGCCACGACGCCGCTGGGGAAGACGCCGAAGGCGCGGCGGAGCCGGATCGGGTCGAGGTCCTGGTTGGTCACGAAGGTCGCCGGAGTCTGCGAGAGGGTCATCAGGGTCTTCCTTACCAGGCGGAGAGGCGGGCACTACCGGAGAGGGTCAGGCGGCCCGTGTGGCGGCCTCGGCCACGACGAGACGGTCCTCGTCCCGGTGGAGCCGGTACTGGTGCACGGTGTACGCGAACGCGGCGAGCCAGATCGCGGCGATGGCGAGGTAGCAGGCGTACCGGACGGTGTCCGGCTCCCCGATCGGAGTCGCTGCGCAGCAGCGAGCGGGTGTTGGCCGGGATGCCGGAGGAGGACGCACAGGCCCAGGACCAGCAGGACGAGTGGTCGCATCACTGACCTCCCCTCGACGACCGACCCTAATCTATAGCGTTCCTATAGGGTTTCGGAAGTATCAGGGACGTCACAGTCCGCGTCGATCACGCCGACTGGCGGGTCACCAGGGTCGGCTCGTAGATGACCGAACTTACCCGCGCGTCCGGGTCCGCTATCCGGGCGAGCAGCAGTTTCGCCGCCTCGGCGGCCATATCCTCCAGCGGGTGCCGCACGGTGGTGAGCGCCGGCCGGGCGGCGAGCGCCGCGCTGCTGTCGTCGAAGCCGACCACCGCGACGTCCTCCGGCACCCGCTTACCGGCGTCCCGCAGTACCAGCAGCACGCCGAGCGCCATCAGGTCGTTCGCCACGAACACCCCGTCCAGCCGCTCGCCGAGCAGCGAGCGCATCGCCTGCTCGCCGCTGTCCTGCGTGAAGTTGCCCTGTCGCAACGGGACCCAGGCGTGGCCGTGCCGGGCCATCGCGCGCCGGAAGCCGGTGATCCGGTCCTGGCTGGCCGGCACGTCCGCGGGTCCGGAGATCATGCCGATCCGCTGGCAGCCGCGCTCGACCAGGCGGTCCGCGGCCAGCGCGGCGCCGGCCTCGTTGGCCAGGTCCACGTAGCTGACCGGGACCGGCTCGGCGGGCCGGCCGATCAGCACGGCCGGGATGCGGGCCTCGGCGAGCAGGCCGGGCAGCGGGTCCCGGGCCGGCAGCGACAGCACCACCGCGCCGTCGGCCTGCCCGTTGCGCAGGTCGCCGACCAGCCGCTTGTGACCCGGTGCCCCGACCATCTGCAGCGCCAGCTGGATCCCGGCCGGGCGCAGCACGCTCATCAGCCCGCCGACCACCCGGCCGAAGTAGGGATCGGCGAAGAAGCGGCTCATGAACGGGTCGTCGTCGTGCGTCTCGGAGTCGGAGACGACCAGGGCCACCGTGCCGCTGCGCCGGGTGACCAGCGAGCGGGCCACCTGGTTGGGCACGTAACCGGTCTGCTCGACGGCGCTCCAGACCAGCTCGTGCAGCTGCGGGTCGACGTTGCGGACGCCGTTGACGACCCGCGAGACGGTGGCCCGCGAGACGCCCGCCACGCGGGCTACGTCCTCGAGCGTCGGTAGCCGGTGGCTCTGCATGCCGCTTTTATAGCACGGGCGGAGAGCGCTTTCCGCTGGGTGCGATCAGAGCCGCCGGTTTGCCGCCGGCTGGGCGGTCCGCGATGTTCCGGAACCCCAAACCATTGACGTATGTCGTGAGCGGCTCGAACACTGGAAAGCGCTCTCCAAGCGTCCCGTCCTCCAAGCCTTGGGAGATCCCCGTGCACAGAAGAACGTTGAGACGGCTCGTGGCGCCACTGAGCGCCCTGGCCCTGGCCGGCGCCCTGCTGGCCGCCGCCGGCCAGTCGGCCTACGCCGCCGACACCCTGCTCTCGCAGGGCCGGCCCGCCCTCGCGTCGTCGACGGAGAACGGCGAGGCCCCGGCGATCGCCGCGTTCGACGGCCGCTCCGACACCCGCTGGGGCAGCCAGTGGGCCGACCCGCAGTGGATCCGCGTCGACCTCGGCGCCACCGCCACCATCACGCAGGTCAAACTGCAGTGGGAGGCGGCGTACGCGACGGCCTTCCAGATCCAGACCTCGCCCGACGGCAACGCCTGGACCAGCATCTACAGCACCACCACGGCGACCGGCGGCAACCAGACGCTGGCGGTGAACGGCTCCGGCCGCTACGTCCGGCTCTACGGCACCCAGCGCGGCACCGGCTACGGCTACTCGCTGTACGAGTTCCAGGTCTACGGCACGTCCTCGGCCACGCCGCCGCCCAGCGGCGGCCCCGGCTACGTGTACGCGAACCCGCCGGTCACCGGCGTCGTCCCGTCCACCAAGGTGCCGCCCGCGCAGAATCCGCCGGTCACCCACCACGAGTTCCAGGCCAACTGCTCGGTGAGCCGGACCAACCTGAACGACGACCCGATCGTCTTCCCGGGCCTGCCGGGCGCCTCGCACTCGCACACCTTCATGGGCAACCGCACCACCAACGCCGGCACCACCCTCGCGTCGCTGCAGGCCGGGGCCACGTCCTGTATCACGCCGGGGGACCGGACCGGCTACTGGATGCCGACCCTGCTCAACGGCAGCACCGCGGTGCAGCCGGACGGGCCGCAGGTCATCTACTACAAGAGCGGCGTGATCGACTACACCAGCGTGCGGCCGTTCCCGCCGGGCCTGCGCTACGTCGTCGGCAACCCGACCTCGACGCTCGACGAGTTCCGCAACCACCCGGGCGCGGTGGAGGGCTTCGAGTGCGGTGACAGCGTGCGCAACTGGGACATCCCGGCCAACTGCGTGGCCGGCTCCCAGCTCAACGTCCGCTTCCAGGCGCCGAGCTGCTGGGACGGCATCCACCTGGACACGCCGGACCACAAGAGCCACATGGCGTACCCGATCGTCGGCGTCTGCCCGGCCGACCACCCGGTCGCCGTGCCGATGATCGAGTTCAAGATGGCCTGGCCGGTCAGCGGGAACATGGCGAACGTGCACTTCTCCAGCGGACGCGGGTACTCGTTCCACTACGACGTCTACAACGCCTGGGACACCCGGGTCCTGGCCGCGCTGACCAGCCACTGCATCAACGGCGGCCTGCAGTGCAACCCGCGCGGTTTCGACCAGTACAAGCCGGACCGCGGGGCCGCGCTCAACGAGAACTACGAACTGCCCTGACGTTCCCGGCCACTGCCGATAACGCTTTCTCAGTAATCTTCCCGTAGTTTTTCCAGAGTCGCCGCGCGCGTTCGAAGAATGCGCGCGGCGAGCTCCTTCGTGCGCGTTTCCGCGCCGCTGGCCTGCTCGCCGGTGGCCAGCTTCTGTCCCTGTTCCAGGTGCTCCCGGAGGCTCTTGGCGAGCAGGTCGTCGAAATTCTCGCCGCGCTGGCGGGACGCCTCGGCGAGCAGGGACGGTGTGACCATCCCGGGCATCGGCATCCCCTTGTGCGGGTTCTCCGACGGCAGGCCGGCCTCGTCGTGCAGCTCCCGAAGCGTGCCCAGCTCCTCCGTGGTGAACGTCCTGACCTGCGCGGACAGGTCTTTCAGGCCGGGGTCGGCGGTCTTCGTGCCGGCCAGGTCCAGCAGCGGCAGCAGCTCCTCGTTCATGGCGATGTTGATTTCGACCCAGGCCAGATCGGTCCCGCCGAAGGTGGACTTCGATGGCTGCGCGGGCGGGGGATCGGCCGGGCCGGCGCAGGCGGCCAGCCCGAGCAGCAGGGATGCGGCGAGAATGCGGGGATTCGTGAACACGAGCGGAGCTTGCAGTTCCGGAACCAGCCATGTCAATGGGAACTATTGACCTCCGGCAACATGAGCGAAACAATCGCTTTCGCTTGGAGAGCGCTTTCCCTGTTCCTGGAACAGGCCTTCGTCCGGCAACAGTCCCCATTGGGTGTGATCATGAGTCAGACACTGCGCGCCCGCCGCAGAACGACCCTCACCTCGGCCGTCCTGGCGTGGCTGCTCGGCCTCGCCACCGTGGCCGTCACCACCGTGGCCGTCACCACCGCGGCCAGCGCCGCGGAGACCCTGCTGTCGCAGGGCAGACCCGCCACCGCGTCGTCGCAGGAGGGCAACGACGTCGGGCCGGCCAACGCCTTCGACGGCAACGACGGGACGCGCTGGTCCAGCCAGTTCGCCGACCCGCAGTGGATCCGGGTGGACCTGGGCGCCACCGCCACGATCAGCCGGGTGGTCCTGCAGTGGGAGGCCGCGTACGCGAAGGCGTACCAGATCCAGACCTCGGCGGACGGCGCCACCTGGACCACCGCCTACTCCACCACCAGCGGCGCCGGCGGCACCGAGACGCTGACCGTCCCGGCCTCCGGGCGGTACGTCCGCCTCTACGGCACCGCGCGGTCCTCCGGCTACGGCTACTCGCTCTGGGAATTCAAGGTCTACGGCACGACCGGCGGCGGCACCACGACCCCGCCGCCGGACCCCGGCTTCAGCACCGTCTGGCAGGAGAACTTCGACGGCGCCGCGGGCACCTCCCCGTCCGGCGCGAACTGGCTGCTGCGCACCGGCACCCAGTACCCGGGCGGCGCCGCCAACTGGGGCACCGGTTCGGTCGAGACCGCCAGCGACTCCACGGCGAACGTCGCGCTCGACGGCGCCGGCCGGCTGAGCATCACGGCGATCCGCGACGGCGCCGGCAAGTGGACCTCCGGCCGGATCGAGACGCAGCGCGCCGACTTCACGCCGCAGCCGGGTGAGATGCTCAAGTTCAGCGCGGTGCTCAAGCAGCCCGGCGTCGCCAACGGCCTCGGCTACTGGCCCGGCTTCCGCGCGACCGGCGCCGCGTACCGCGGAAACTTCAACAACTGGCCATCGGTCGGCGAGACCGACATCATGACCGACGTCAACGGCCGGGACCAGCTCGCCCAGACCCTGCACTGCGGCACCGCCCCGGACGGCCCGTGCGCCGAGTACACCGGGCGCTCGTCCGGCTTCGCGTCCTGCGTCGGCTGCCAGGCCGGCTACCACGAGTACGCGCAGGTCGTCGACCGCACCAAGACCGATGAGGAGATCCGCTTCTACCTCGACGGCAGGCAGACCTGGGTGGTCCGCGAGTCGCAGGTCGGCGTCACCGCCTGGAACGCGGCCGTGCACCACGGCTTCTACCTGCGCCTCGACCTGGCCATCGGCGGCTCGCTGCCGAACGCGGTCGCCGGGATCACCACGCCGGCCGCGGACACCACCTCCGGCGGCGTGCTCAGCGTCGACTCGGTCACGGTGTCCCGGGCGACCGGAGCCACCCCGGCCGCGATGACCGATCCCGCCGTGCCGGCCGGCCCCAGCGTCGTCAAGGTCACCGGGACCCAGGGCAACTGGACGCTGACCGTCAACGGCACGCCGTGGCAGGTCAAGGGCATGACCTACGGGCCGCCGCAGGCCGCCGCGGACGGATACCTGCGCGACCTGAAGAACATGGGCGTCAACACCATCCGGATCTGGGGACCGGACGCGAACACGCCGATCCTGCTCGACACCGCGGCCCGGTTCGGCATCAAGGTGATCGTCGGGCTCTGGCTCAACCACGGCGCCGACTACGTCAACGACACCGCCTACAAGACCGCGGCCAAGGCGGATGTGCTCAACTGGGTGAACCAGCTCAAGGGCCGGCAGGGCGTGCTGCTCTGGGACGTCGGCAACGAGGTGATTCTGGAGATGCAGAACTACGGGCTCTCCGCGGCCGAGGTGGAGGCGCGGCGGGTCGGCTACGCCAAGTTCGTCGACGAGCTCGCCGAGGCCATCCACGGCGCGGACCCGAACCACCCGGTGACCTCGACGGACGCGTACACGTACGCGTGGACCTACTACAAGCAGTACTCGCCGGCGCTGGACCTGCTCGCGGTCAACTCGTACGGGGCGATCGACACCGTGAAGCGGGACTGGATCGCGGGCGGCTACACCAAGCCGTACATCCTCACCGAGGGTGGCCCGGCCGGCGAGTGGGAGGTGCCCAACGACGTGAACGGGGTGCCGACGGAGCCGTCCGACCTGCAGAAGAAGGCCGGGTACACGTACAGCTGGAACGCGATCAAGGGGCACCCGGGCGTCGCGCTCGGGGCGACCGAGTTCCACTACGGCCTGGAGAACGACTTCGGCGGGGTGTGGCTGAACACCACGACCGGTGGCTGGCGCCGGCTCGGCTATGCGGCGCTGCGCGAGGCGTACACCGGGCAGCCGGCGCCGAACACCGCGCCGGAGATCTCCGCGATGACGGTGTCCAACCAGACGGCGGTGCCGGCGGGCGGGACGTTCACGGTCAGCGCGACCGCCTCCGACCCGCAGGGCGATGCGATCCGGTACAACCTGATGGCCAGCGACAAGCACCTCAACGGCAACAAGGGTCTGCGGTACCTGACCTTCACCCAGACCGGGAACGGTCAGTTCACGGTCCGGGCGCCGGAGACCCTCGGAGTCTGGAAGGTCTACGTCTACGCCTACGACGGTCAGGGCAACGTGGGCATCGAGCAGCGCTCGTTCAAGGTGGTGCCGCCCACTCTGCCCGGCACGAACCTGGCGCGGGGCAGGACGGTGACCGCTTCCAGCTACCAGCCGACCGGCACGAACGGGCCGCAGCTGCCGTCGTACGCGGTCGACGGCGACTACGGCACGCGCTGGGCCAGCGAGTGGGTGGACTCGGCCTGGCTGCAGGTGGACCTCGGTTCGGTGCAGTCCTTCGACGACGTGCTGCTGGCGTGGGAGGCGGCGTACGCCAGGTCGTACCAGATCCAGACGTCGAACGACGGCAGCACCTGGACCACCGCCTACGCCACGACGGCCGGTGACGGCGGGTTCGACCACCTGGCGATCTCCGGGTCCGGGCGTTATGTCCGGGTGAACAACACCGCCAGAGCCACGGCGTACGGCTACTCGCTCTACGAGTTCGGCGTCTACCGCTCGTAGTGGCATCGTCGGATGCGGCGGATATTCTGGACATGTCATGACTGCTGACCTGCTGGACATCCGCCGCGTCCACGTCGAGCCCCGGCTGGCCTGCTCGACCAGCTCGACGCCGCGATCGGGCCCGCCGCGAAGGCCCAACCCGCCGCCGAGGTGATCTTCCTGACCCACAACCGGGACCCGCACGAGGTCAACCTCGGGTGGCATCGCAAGGCCGAGGAGCTGATCCGGCGCCCCGACCTCCAGCAGCCGGAACGCTCCCAGAACGGGTCGTGGAAGGTGCGTTACCGGACCGGCGCCGAGGGGCGGCGGTACGTCGCCACGCTGCTCGACCCGATCGCCGCGCGGACACCCTACCGCCGCGTGCGCTACGCGTTCTGACGTGCACACCGTCGAACTGCTCCTGGACGACGAGCTTGCTGACGCCGTACGCCGGCAATGGGATTTTCTGCTCGAAGCCGGACTGCCGAGCCTGGCCGGCCATCCGCATCCCACCAACCGCCCGCACCTGACCGTGGTCCGGGCGTCGTCGCTGGCCGGCCTGCCCGCGCTGCCGGTGCCGCTGGCCGCGGAGCTCGGGCCGGCACGCAAACTCGGGCGGGCCCTGGTGCGCCAGGTGACGCCCACCCCGGAGCTGCGTGAGCTGCATTTCCGGGTGTGGTCCGCGCTGCCCGACGCGTGGCCGCCGCCGGGGGAGTGGGTGCCGCACGTCAGCCTGGCGCTCCGGTTTCCGCTGCCGGACGTGCCCGCGCTGCCCGCCGGCGGCGATCGTGGCCAGTTCGTGGCGGCGCGCAGCTACGACACCGTGACCCGCACCGTCCACCCCATCGTGCCCGGGTAGAGACCACGGCCCCAGCCCGGTCCGCCGAGCTGGGGCCCACGGTGGTGGTGGCGCGGCCGGGCGGTCAGTACCCGGGCACCAGCCAGCGCAGGATGTAGTAGATGCTGGAGCTCGTCGCCGCCGCCTTGACCAGGCTCGAACCCGACACGAAGTTGACCACCGAGCCGTTGGACTCGCCGGCACGGTCGCCCCAGACGTAGGTGACGGTGCCGCTGACCGGCTGGGTGGGGACTGTCGGTGCCGGCGGGGGGCCTTGCTCGCGTGGGGGCGGGTGGGACTGCTGTTACCGTGCGAGCCATGTCGATCAAGGGGCGGCTGCTCGGGTCCGCGGTGTCGCGGTGGAGCGCCGATCCGTGGGCGCTCGGATCGTGGAGCCTGATCGGGCGGCACGGCACCCCGCAGGACCGGATCACGCTGGGCACGCCGGTGGGCACGCGGCTGCGGATCGCCGGCGAGGGCACGCATCCGGTCCGGGCCGGGATGACCCACGGGGCGTACGAGCAGGGAGTCGCCGCGGCGCACTGGGCGATCGGGCTCGGCCACCGGCGGGTCGCGGTGGTCGGCGCCGGGATGGCCGGGCTCGGCGCGGCGCGGGCGCTCGCCGAGCACGGCGCCGACGTGCGGGTCCGGGAGGCGCGCGACCGGATCGGCGGGCGGACCGCCGGGGCCGAGGTGGCCGGGGGCGATTTCGACCTGGGAGCCAACTGGCTGCAGCAGTACGACGAGAACGTGTTGGCGCGGCTCGCCGAACGGCTCGGGCTCACGATGGTGGTGACCGATTTCAACGATCCGCTCGTGCTGGGCGGCGGTGCGCCGATCCCGGACGGCGTCGAGGAGGACCTGCGGACGCGGCTGGCGGCGGCGGCGCCCGGGGCCGGCATGGCCGACGCCCTCGACGAGTGGCTGCGGGACCCGGCGCCGTGGACCCGGGAGCAGATCCACCGGCTCGTCGACGCGGAGATCGTGATGGACGCCGGGGCGCCGCTGTCCTGGCTCAGCGCGCGGCACGGGTTCGAGCCGGGCGTGGGGGAGGGCGACAGGTGGATCGTCGGCGGGTACCGGCTGCTCACCGAGCACCTGGCGGCCGGCCTCGACATCCGCCTGGGTCGTCCGGTCCGGCGGATCCGCGCCGGCGCCGGTGGGGTCCGCCTGGACGGCGACGACGTCACGTACGACGCGGTGATCGTGACCGTGCCGGTGCCGGTGCTCGCCGGCGGGTCGATCGGGTTCGAGCCGCCGCTGCCGGCCGGGCACCGGGCCGCTCTGCGCCGCCTGGGCGCGGGACGGGTGGAGAAGGTGATCCTGCGGTTCGACGAGCGGTTCTGGCCCGAGCACGGGTACTACCGGGTGCACGGGCCCGCGGAGAGGTGCATCAGCGAGTGGTTGGACGCGACGGTGGCGGACGGCACGCCGACGCTGGTGGGGCTCTTCGCCGGGCCGTGGCTGGACAATGTGTGGGCCGGGTCGGACGAGGAGATCGCCGTCCGGGCCGCCGAGGTGTTCCGGTCGGCGGCCCGGACGGCTTCCTGAGGCGGTTCCGGCCGGGTGGCCGGGACGGTTTCCGGACGCGTGTCAGCGAGGCCGGAGCGCCAGCCCGCCGCGTAACTGGGCGAAGGCGCGATCCGCGGCGGCGGCCGCGGCCGGATGCACCGAGTCGGCGGACTCCCCGGCGCTGAGCCGGCGCCAGTTCTCCTTGGCCAGGACGCCCGGGCCGTCTCCCGCCTGGACGTGCTGCACACCGGCGACCTGGTGACACCTCACCGGCGTGGGTCGGCGTGGAACTTGGGGCCGGGGCCCGCGCCCTCCGGGCGCTTCCCGGCCAGCACGTCGACGATCTCCTCGAGGCTGACCGTGGCGGCGACCAGCGGACGCGGGTCGGCGCTCCGGTCCGCGTACGCGGTGATCGCCCCGGCCAGACCGGCCGACGCCCCCAGGATGCCGACCGTGGTCACGTCCTTGAGCACGATCTCGCGGGTGTCCACCAGGCTCGGCGTGCCGGCCAGGCCGATGTAGACCACCGTGCGACCCGGCTCCACCAGCTCCACCGCGAGCCCCGGCGTCGTGGCCGCGTTCGTGGCGTCCACCACCCCGTGCCACGCCAGGCCGGGTAGCGTGGCACGGGTCCACACCGGCGCGCCCGCCAGCGGCTCGTCGCCGAGCCCGAGCAGGTGCACCTCGGCGCCGAGCGCCCGGGCGAACCTCGCCGCCAGCAACCCGATCGTCCCCGTGCCCAGGATCAGCAGCCGTTCGCCCGGCGCGACGTTCGCGGCCCGGACCGCCCGCAGCGCGTTCCCGCCCGGCTCGACCAGCGCGCCGAGCGTCGCGTCCACCGGGTCGGGCAGCGCGTGCAGGTAGGCCGCGGGAAACGCCAGCCGTTCGGCGAGCGCGCCCGGCAGGCCGTCGCGGCAGCCCAGCTCGTGCCGGGCCGGGCAGACGTGGTGGCGGCCGGCGCGGCAGCGCACGCACGTCCCGCACCCGATCATCGTGTCGCCGGTGACCCGCCGGCCCACCCAGCCCGGATCCACGCCGGGGCCGGTGGTGAGCACCGTGCCCGACCACTCGTGGCCGGGCCGCAGCGGATAGGAGGCCGCGCCGGTGTGCAGGTAGCTCATCTCGCCGGTGAACAGCTCCACGTCGGTGCCGCACACCCCGACCCGCTCCACCTCGACGATCACCTGACCCGCCGCGGCCACCGGCTCGGGCACGGCCAGCACCTCGGCCCGGCCGGGACCGGTGAAGACCAGCGCACGCATCGGGGAAGCCTTTCGTTGTCAGCGGATCGGTGCTCAGCGTAAAACGAGATCATGACCAGAATCGACAGCACCGCGTTCGGCGAGCACACCTCCACCACGACGCATACCATCTCTTCCCGGTAGCGGCAGGGCCAGGAACGCGGCAGTGAACGGCCGACCGTCGCGGGCACGACCGGCGGCGCGACGAACGCCCTCGACGCCTGCCCGCGGGCGCTACGCGAGCCGGTCAGCCCGGAGCCGGCGGGCTGACCGCAGGCCCGGTCATATCCGGTCGATCGCCGATGTCGGTGGCATCCCGGCTTTTCGCCGTTTCCGTCCGGTGGAGGGTGGCCGCGGACCTAGGGTGTGGGTATGGAGTTCGGTGTCGGATATTTCCCTACCCACGACGCCGCCCGGCCCGGTGAGGTGGCCCGGCGGGTCGAGGAGCGCGGTCAGGACGCGCTCTTCTTCGCGGAGCACACGCACATCCCGGCGAGCCGGGAGAGCCAGTGGGACGGCGGGCCGGGGTTACCCCGTAAGTACTGGCACACCTACGACCTGTTCGTGGCGCTGACCGATGCGGCCGCGGCCACCTCGCGCCTGCGGGTCGGCAGCGGGGTGTGCCTGGTGGTCGAGCGGGACCCGATCATCACGGCCAAGGAGGTGGCCTCGGTCGACCACCTCTCCGGCGGGCGGCTGGAGTTGGGGGTCGGCGCCGGGTGGAACCGGGAGGAGATGGCGAACCACGGGACCGACCCGCGGACCCGGATGCGGCTGTTCGGCGAGCGGATGCGGGCCATGCAGGCGATCTGGACCTCGGAGGAGGCCTCGTTCGCCGGCGAGTTCGTGAACTTCGAGCGGATCTGGTCGTGGCCGAAGCCGGCCCAGAAGCCGTGGCCGCCGGTGCTCGTGGGCGGGTACGGGCCGACCGTCTTCGATCGGGTGCTGGCGTGGGGGGACGGGTGGTTCCCCAACTACAACGACCAGGACCTGCTGGCGCGGATCGCCGAACTGCGGGACAAAGCCACCCGGCCGCTGCAGATCCAGGTGCTCGGGGTGCCTGCCGACCCGCAGGCGCTCGAACAGCTGGAGGCGGCGGGAGTGCATCGCGCCTCGACCTGGTTGCCGTCCGGGCCGTGGAGCGTGATCGAGCAGGAGCTGGAGGAGTGGGAGCGGGCGATCGGTGAGTTCGGGCGCCGATGACGCCGGCTCAGAGATTCGCGACGGTACGGGTGGCGCGCCTGGCCACGGTCTCCCCGTCCGGTGCGCCGCACCTGGTCCCGATCGTGTTCGCGCTGGTCGGGGACGAGATCCACACCGCGGTGGACAGCAAGCCGAAGCGGCACGGCAACCTGCGGCGACTGGCGAACATCGCGCATGAGCCGAGGGTGAGCGTGCTCGCGGACTTCTACGACGACGACTGGTCGCGGTTGTGGTGGGTACGGGCCGACGGGGTGGCCACGGTCGGTGACGTCGCGTCGGCGGCGTTGATCGACAGGTACCCGCAGTATGCGGCGCAGCCGCCGCCCGGACCGTTCCTGCGCATCCAGGTGACGTCCTGGCACGGCTGGTCCGCCACCGACTCCTGATCCCCGGCCGCCCGGCTGGCGGCGGGAGGCCGGTCGCCGGCCTTGGGGGACCTCTGGCGCCAGCCTCGAGCGGCCGGCCGGGGGTGGCCGGGTCAGGGGGCGCGGTTGCGGATCAGCGGCAGGTAGACCTCGTCGACGATCTCGACCAGCGTCTCATCCGGCGCGGTCGGCGTGCCCCGGGTGACGAACTCGTTGCGGAGCAGGACCATCGCCACTGTCGCCACCCGCGGGTGCAGCGCCTCCGGCGGGGCCTCCCCGCGTGCCACCGCCCGGCCGATGATGATCAACCAGGGTGCGGCCACCGACTCGGCCGACTGGTCGGCGAGCTGGGTCAGCAGCTCCTGCGTTCCGCCGGCGGCGGCCAGCAGCTCGCGCAGGATGGCGCCGAGCGGCGAGCTCCAGTGCTGGTTGGCCCGGCGCAACATCTCCAGCGCGTCCGCGCGGAGGCTGCCGGTGTCCGGCGGCTGGACCGTGCGGGCGATCTGGCGGTACGCCGCGATACCCAGCGCCAACCGGTCCGGCCAGCGGCGGTAGATGGCGTTCTTGTTCGTGCCGGCGCGCCGGGCCACCGCGTCCATGGTGAGGCCGGCGAACCCGGTCTCGGTGAGCTGGTCGGCCGCGGCGCGCAGGATCGCCTCCTCCAGCGCCGCCCCGCGCCGCCGTGTCTGCCCCTCCGCCATGGGTACCGATCGTACCTTCCCCGAAGTCGGCCCGGAGCCACAGCCGAGGACCGCTTGCCGATCGGGAACGACGGTGATTAAGGTACTGCTTGTACCTTAAGGAGGTGGTGCCGGATGCGCGCCAACGGAATCAGCTACGACACCGGCTGGGTGGTCGGCGACCAGGTCGGCCGGCCCGGCTTCGGACCGGAGACGTGTGCGCGGGACCTCCGCGTCATCCGCGACGAGCTGCACTGCGACGCGGTCCGCGTGATGGGCGGCGACCCGGAGCGGATCGAGCTCGCCGCCACGGTCGCCGCCGACCTGGGCCTGGAGGTGTGGTTCTCGCCGTACCCTCTGGAGCTCACCGAGGAGGAGATGCTCACGCTCTTCGAGGACTGCGCCGAACGCGCCGAACGGCTCCGTGGCCGCGGCGCCGAGGTGGTTTTCGTGGCCGGCGCCGAGCTCAGCCTGATGAACCGCGGTTTCCTGCCCGGCGACGACGTGCACCAGCGGATCGCCGCCTTCCGGGAGAACCCGGCCGCGGTCGGCCCGCGGGTCAACGCGTTCCTCGCCCGGGCCGTCACCGCCGTCCGCGCGCGGTTCGGCGGCCGGGTCACCTACGCCGCGGTCCCGTTCGAGCAGGTCGACTGGACGCCCTTCGACATCCTCGCCCTCGATTTCTACCGCTCGGCCGCGATCGCCGACCAGTTCGCCGCCGCCCTGCGCCAGCTGGTCGCCCAGGGCAAACCCGTCGCGATCACCGAATTCGGCTGCGCCACCTTCCGCGGCGCCGCCGACCGCGGCGCGGAGGGCCTGGACATCGTGGAGTACGACGAGAACCGCGCCCCGGTACGCCTCACCGGCGAGTACGAACGCGACGAGCCGGGCCAGGCGGCGTACCTGCGGGAGAACCTGGCCGAGTTCGAGGCGGCCGGTGTGGACAGCGCGTTCGTCTTCACGTTCGCGCTGCACGACTACCCCGGCGACCTCGATCTGGCCAGCTACGGCATCGTGCGGGTCCTCGACGACCGCGACTGGACACCGAAGCTGGCGTTCCGCGCGGTCGCCGAGGCCTACTCAGGCCACGACCGAGCGGAGCGGGACGCCTGCCGTGCGTAGCCCGGCGATCAGATCGCGCAGGAACGGGTGCTCGTCGACGGCCAGGCCGTCCGGGTTCGGGATGGTCAGGTAGGCGGAGTCGCCCACGGTCGCGACGGTCGCGGCCCCGGTGTAACGGGCCACCACGGCCCGGGCGCGGCTCAGGTCGGCGGCAGCCACCTGGATGCGGGCCGGCCGCCACTCGCCACCGAGGGCGGCCGGCGCCGGCTGGGCCGCCGCGGCCGCCCGGGCCCGGTCCGTGCTCTCGGCGCGCGGCGCCGCCGGTGGGCCGCCCGGGTGGAGCAGTGCGTTGGCGAGCAGTTGCAGACCGCTCTCGTTGTACGCCCGGAACAGCGGGTTGAAGGCGAACAGCACCGCCCGCCCGGCCCCGGCCGGCTCGTCCACCAGCGCCGGCGTGCCCTTGAGGACGTCCTCGTGGACGGTGTACCCGTTGTGCCAGAAAGAGTCGCCGGCCGGGTAGGTGAGGACGTTCACGCCTGTGGTGCTCGGGGTCAGGATCGGGTCGCCGTTGTTGAACTCGAAGTCCTCGGCCGGCCGCCCCGCCGCGACGGGGCTGCTGTGGTCCACGTCCACCCGCAGGTGCGAGCCGATCACCAGGTAGTCGTCCGGCCTGGTCTTCTCGGTGGTCGAGGTCAGGCCGGCGGCTCGGGCCAGGCGGGTGCCCTCGTTGCGCAGCCCCACGTAGGTGTGCCCGCGCGCGACCCAGTTCCGCAGGTTGGCCCGGCCGGCGGCGGTGAGCCCGCCGGTCGGGTCGCCGCCGTCCGGCACGAGCAGCACCGTGCGCCCGGTGAAGGCGGGCGTGTTGTCGTTGATGTCGGCGGTGGTCACCGGTGTGAGGTCGAGGCCCCAGCGCTGCCCGAGCACGTACCGGGCCTCGCCGTGGGAGCCTGCGGTGGTGGAGATCCCGGCGCCCTGGAACAGCCCGACGTCGGGGCGCCGCATCGCCGTACCGCGGGCGGGTCTGCTCGACGGGGCGAGCGTGACGCCGAGCGATCGCGCAAGCCGGTCGACGGCCGGGGTGACGGCGGCGGCCGGGACCCGCACCAGGCCCGCGTCGCGGACCGCTGCGGCCCCCCGGCCGAGCAGCTGGAAGGTCAGCTGGGCGGCGGAGGCGGAGTCCGCGGTCCAGGTGTACGAGCCGGTGCGCGGGGCGATGCCGGCGCGGCCGCCCGCGATCCGGCGGACCGGGGTGGCCCGGGGCCGTACCTCGTCCCCGGTGTAGATCGTGTCGACGCCCATCAGTAGCGGATTGCTCCACGACGACACGTCGTAGAAGTAGGGGAACGGGACGTACGGATCCTCGCCCATGATCGCCTGGATCCAGTGCTTCTGCGGCTGGTCCATCGGGATCCAGTAGGCGCCGGACGGCACCGTGACGTTCCTGCCGGTGCGGCCGCCGAAGATCCGGGCGTGGCGGACGGTGACCGGTTTCGTCACCTCGTACACCTCGACGTCCATCCGCCGCAGGCGCTCGACCAGCCGGCGCACGTCGGCGAGCTGGCGCCCGGGCAGCAGGAAGTAGGACCTGATCCGGAGATCCGGGACCGGGAACTGGACCTGGTTGGCCGGCTGGACGACCTCGTTGGGCTCCAGCCGGCCGGCCCGGCCCTCGGCGAGCGCGTCCGTCCAGATCTGGTAGTAGCCGGCCAGCACCTCGCGTTTGTTGGCGGCCGCCCAGCCCAGCGTCGCCCACTGGGTGGTGAACTGCTGCTGCACACGGTCCTGGACGGCCGACGCGCTGCCCTTCTCGTAGGTCATGCCGGCGGCGCCGAACCCGGTGGCCGGGACCGTGTCGCCGTATCCCATGTAGAACATGTCGTACACGTCGTAGTTGAAGTAGCACTCGGCGGTGACCGTCTCGGTGCAGGCGCCGTGGTAGCCGAACGCGGCCTTGTTGGCCGCGCCGATCCGGTTGATCCAGTCGACCGGCTCGCCGGCGATCTCGTGGTGGATCGGGTCGGCGTTGGGCGGGAAGAAGTACCGCTGCCCGCCCATCTCGTGGGCGTCGACGAAGACCTGCGGCGGGAGGCGCCGGAGCAGTTCGAGCTTGCTGTCGGTCTCCGGCTGGGTGCGCGCGAACCAGTCCCGGTTGAGGTCGAAGCCGAACTCGTTCTGCCGCCGGCCGGCCTCCCGGCCGTCCGGGTTCTGGGTCGGCAGGATCACCGTGATCAGGTTGTCGGTGCGTGCCCGCACCTCGCAGGAGAGGCCGGCGGCCAGCTCGTACAGCGTCTTGAGGGACGCGTCGGCGCCGCTGGTCTCGCCGCCGTGCACGTTCCCGACGATCCACACGATGGCCGGTTTCCCGGCGGCGGTGCGGCGCGCCTGGTTCGCCCGGGTCCGGCGGGGGTCCCGCAGGTCGCGGATCTCGCCGGCGATCTCCTCCAGCTCCTTGCGGCCGGCCTGCCGCTCGCTGGTCACCACGGCGTAGCGCAACGGCCGGCCGAGCACGCTGGAGCCCATCGTGCCGGTGGTCACCCGGTCGGACGCGCGGTCCACCGCGTCCAGGTAGTCGCGGATCTCGGTGTTGGTGACCACCCGCTGCTGGCCGGTGCCGAGCGGGAATCCCAGGAAGGTCTCCGGGCTCGGCACCGTGCTCAGGTGCACGGACGCGGCGGTGCCGCAGGCCGGCCGCTGGGGGGTGGCCCCGGCCGCGTCGCTGATCAGCGCCGGGGTCAGGGCCGCTGTCAGGATGACCGCCAGCACCTTGTGGGGTGGGGTTTCGGCAAACCGCATCGTGTCCTCGTCCCTTCCCGGGATCGACTCGAAACGATCAGAAGCCTAGGGGGTCGCATTTGCGGCGGTCAATGCATCAGGAGTCGAAGGAGAACCCCAGGAGATTGGCCGTCCGCAGGATCAGGCCGTCGCGGCCGCCGTTGCGGTCGGCTCGGGCGATCGCCCGGCGGATCACCTGAACCGCGGGGTAGGCGAGGGGTTCCGGTGGGAGGGGCAGTGGCCGCTTGGTCGCCATCCGCAGACGGGTACGCGGGGTGGCCGCTCCCGACAGCAGATCCAGCATCACGGCGCCGGCGAACCGTGTCGCGGCCACGCCGAGACCGGTGAAACCGCTGCTGTAGGCCACCTTACCGCCCATCGCCAGGCCCTGGAACGCGGTCAGCTGAGTGGACATGTCGATCATGCCGCCCCAGGCGTGGGTGAACCGGATGTCGCCGAGCTGCGGGAACGTGCGCAGGAAGTGGTCGGCCAGCCGGGCGAAGGTCTCCGGGCGCTGGTCGAACTCCGGCCGGACGCCACCGCCGCGGTGGTAGACCGCGTCGTAACCGCCCCACAGGATCCGGTTGTCGGCGGTCTTGCGGTAGTAGTGGAACTGCCGGGAGCAGTCGCCGATCCCGAACCGCCCGTGCCAGCCGATCTCGTCCAGCTGCGCGCCGGTCAGCGGCTCGGTCATCAGGACGTAGTCGTAGATCGGCAGCGTCAGCATCCGGTTGCGGCGCAGCAGCGACGGGAAGCCGTTGGTGGCCAGCGCCACCTCGCGGGCCCGGATCAGGCCCATCCGGGTGGTGGCCCGCACGGTGTGCCCGTGCTCGGTGAGCCGGGTCACCGGGGTGTGCTCGTAGATCCGCACGCCCAGGTCCAGGCAGGCCCGGCGCAGGCCCCAGGCCAGTTTCGCGGGGTGCACCAGCGCGGAGCCGGTCGCGCGGAACGACCCGGCCCGCAAGAGCGGCGAGCGGATCAGCTCGGTCAGCTGCTCCCGGTCGTAGAAGCGGCCCGGCTCGGCGCGCAGCTCCGCGATCTGGTGGCGCTCGGTGGCGACATCGAGCGTGCCGGCCTCCTCCCACTGCGCGTCGATGCCGTGCCGGGTCAGCGAGTCCCGGAACCCGGCGAAGTTCTGCTCCCCGAGCGCGGTGAGAACGGCCAGGTCACCGGCGAAGTGGCGCTGCCCGTTCCGGGCGCCGTGGGTCAGGCTCTCCTCGACGAAGCCGCCGTTGCGGCCGCTCGCCGCCCAGCCGATCTCCTCGCCTTCGACGAGCACGACGTCGCGGCCCGGGTCGTTCTCCTTCGCCTGCAACGCGGTCCACAACCCACAGTAACCGCCCCCGACGATCAGCAGGTCGGTCTGGATGCTGCCGATCAGCGCCGGGCGAGGGACGGGCCGTCCGGAGTCCTCGAGCCAGAACGGGGTCTGGGCCGCGTCGGCGAGGGCCGCGCGGATGCGCTTCTCGTCGGTCCGGATGTCGAGGTCGTAGGCCGGTGTGTCCGCCCGCATGCTGATCCTCCCTGGTCAGGGCCCCAGCAAACGTCATGCGCTACGCTTAGGTCAATGCGTTGACATAAGGAGTTGCGCGATGGCGACGACCCGGGCCGGGTCCGGCCGCGTCCGGCGGCGGCCGACACGCAGCGGCGTGATCCTCGAACCTGAGATGATCATCGATGCCGCGCTGCGGTTGATCGAGGCGCCCGGCGGCAACGCGCTCACTGTGCGTCGCCTCGGCGTCGAGCTCGGCGCCGACCCCTCGGCGATCTACCGTTACTTCCGCGACCTGGACGCGCTGCTGATCGCGATCGCCGACCGGCTGATCGGCGAGACGCTCGCCGGCTTCGTGCCCGGACCCGACTGGGCCGACTCGCTGCGCGACATGGCCCGGCGGGTGCACGACTCGATGCTGCGGCACCCGCGGCTCGCGCAGCTGCGCGCCATCCGGTTCACCGCCGGACCCAACGAGCTGCGGGTCGACGACATCGGCATCGGGCTGCTGCTCAGCGCCGGGTTCTCGGCGCCGGACGCGGTCCGGCACTTCGGCGACTTCATCGACGCGGTGCTCGCGCTGGCCGCGATGGACGCCGCCGAGCTGGCGCCGGGGCAGGAGGAGGCGGACAAACGCGCGCTGGCCAAGGTGTACGCCACGTTCCCGGACGAGGACTATCCGCACCTCGCCGCGGTCCGGCCGCATCTGCGGCAGATCACCGCGTCCCCGTTCCCCGGCGTCCTCGACAAACTGATCGCCGCGTTGTCGGAAGCCGTCCCCCGGTCTTCACATTGACCGGTGGCCAAGGGGTCGCGGGTTCAAATCCTGTCAGCCCGACCAGTGAAAAGCCCTGACCAGCATTGTTGCTGTCAGGGCTTTTGCTTTTGCCCGTTCGGTTTTGAACCGTCCCCCGAAAACCCCTGCTTTACCGGACCAGGCGGGCAGGTTCGTCATCGGTGATCAGTGGGCAGCGTTCCCCGCCGCCGAAGCCTGTTGCTGACAGCCGCCGCGGGTGGAAAGCATCTGATCCTTAGTCGTCCTCCGGTGAGCACTTCACCGATGCGGGCGCGCAGATTGACAAGTGGCTTGGAATGACGAAGCGTCTCGTCTTCCCTTGGTACTGGTAGACGACTTCAACACCGCTTCTGCTCGTCTTGCCATTGCCGACGACATCGTACCCGATCTGGAATTCGACTGAAAAATCGTCGCCGCGTTCGGAGTTCTGAACCAGCAGGCCACGAGGGTCGATACCACCAGAATTATCATGGTCCGCCGGCGGGAACTCTTTATCTTGCTGAAACCATCCCACCTCATGACCTGCGGGGAGCATATCTGGCACAACCCTGGCCAGCACTCCGACGACCCGAAGGGTTGTATCGTTGTCCATTATCGGCGTAACCGAGATAATCTTAATAGGCTCCGCATTATTGGGCGAAATCCTCAGATGGATAAGCCCGTCGGTGAATCGCGTACCTATCGATTTCGATCCCGACCAGCCATACGGCTGCATTATCGCCGTTTCCAACTCGTCACCGGCTGGGGCGGGCTGAGTCTTCTGACGGTTCCACGTCGTAATGACAATCGTCCCAGCAACGGCGACAGTCGCCACGAGGATCACTACCAGCGCACGCCTGTGTTTCGGTGCCAACTTTCGCTCCGTATGTATTTCTGGCCCGATGCGGTAGGCGAGTCACGGTCAGTGTGGTCGCCGCAATTATAGTGAACTAACTGTTCTTATGGTTTGCAACAGCGCCGTTGACTGCAAAAACGATCCCCTGCAGTCAACGGCGCGTCCGACTATCCTAGTATACTTCCATTACCTTCTCGGTGAGAGTCGGGTCGTTGTTCTGCCCGCAGAGCTTAGCGCCACTGGCGGTCGCGGTATAGATCTTCTTATAAGAGCTGCTGTTCTTTTGCTGGGCCTCGGCTGTGGCTTTTGACCCGATCCCGTCCCAGTCCCCACCGAAGGCAGCCTTAAGGCTGAGCTCCGTCGTCGCCGTTCTACTTACCCACAGCTCATCACTCAAGCCGCCCTTGAAATTTGCATTGGTGCACTTGTAGGATCCACTGTAGGTTGATTTCCGCGTGAAACCCTTGAACGCGTATGGGCGAATTTCACGAACGCCGGACCAGCGCCACTTGGTGGCATCTCCAGAGACTTGGCAGAACAAAGTGTAGTTCGGCCCTTGGTCTGCACCCGCTGAACAGGCACCCACTGCCGAATGGGATTGAATTCGCGTTGCCACTTGTAGTTTGACCACGGCACGTTGCCCATGGCGCGCTTGCATTCAGTGGCCGGATTCACGCTTGACGCGGACATGTTCCCGGAATCACTCTGGTTCTTTGTGGCGGCCAGATCGAGGTTGTCCAGGGTTTGCGCTTCTTCGGAGGGGTCAGGGCTGCCGTCACCCGCCACGGACATCTGCCGAACCGTCACCTGGGCTGCGGCTTCGCTAGAGCTGGGCTCCGGCTCCGGCTCCGGCTCCACGGCTCCAGGCTCAGAGTCGGACGTCTTGCGCAGCGCGATGGCCGACGTGGCCTGTGTTTGTGTGCCGGTGGGCAGCTTGACCAGCTGTCGCTGCACAAGGTCCGCCGACCCGAAGCCGGTGATGAGCAGCGTTACGTTTCCGTCTTCGTCGATGTATTTGTTGATGTCCTTGAGCGCCGGGACTTTCACGGAGTAATGACCGTCGGCGTCGGTGCGAGCGCCTGCGAGCTGTAGCCCCACAGCGGCATCTGGATCGGTTTCCGAGGCGATGAGCATGGCCGGGCTGGGGTCCAGGCTTACCGTGATATCGAGGTTTGGAATTGGGTTTCCGGCCTTGTCTCTCAAGGTACCCGAGACAGGGAAGGAGTTGCTGGTTCGTTTGGGGTCGAGATTTTCCGTGAATCGAGAGTCGTTAGCAGGAGCTCCCGCGAACGAGTTCGGGTTGTACGTAACGTACATGAACGGCTTGTAGTTGACGTTGTCGCCGGACAGGATGCGCTTGAAGTAGCTGACATCGGTCTCGGACGGTGCCTTGAGCGCCATGCCAATCTGGCCCGACGTGGTGTTCGCCCAACCCTGCACCAACTGGTCGAGGTCATGCGGGTTCGTCGCGATATAGCCGGCGGCGCAGCTGGCCTGCCCCTTCGATCCGTTGGTCGCTCCGGACGCCGTCGCGGCGATCGACGGCTGTCCCGTGGTGCCGCTGCCGCTGCCGCTGTATGCCCAACGCGTCGCTACCGACGCCAGGCCGGCCGAGTAGACATTGATCGCACGGTTCCCACATGTGGCCGAGTACGAGTTCCACAGACCCAGGTGCGCCTCTTCGATCCGTGAGCCACGAATCGGCGCGGGATCCCAGTTGAGGAAAGCACGCGCCGGATTCCCGCTCGTGTCCACACCAACCGCGAGATCCGAACTCGCGGAGAAGTCGGTGGTCGTGTTCTGCTTCACGTAGGTGTCGAACGTGCCCTTGAAGTTCACGTCCGGGTCGATCGTGACCGGGTACTGCGTGGCCGGATCGGTCAGAAACGCCATGTCGGGCGTGAGCGTGACATCCACGCCGTAATCGCGCGGCGTGAGCGTATAAGCCACTCCCGCCGTGCGGGACGGCAGCTGGGACACCGCATCGAGCTCGGAGCCCCACATGGACGGAGCCGCCATGACGCCGACAACCTTGCCAGCCGTGTCGATGAACTCCGTGCTGTTACCGGCCGCGGTCCGCGCCGTCAACCCGGCGAATCGCATCGGCACGGTAATAGAGACCGGCTTGCTCGGCCGCCGCTTGAGCACCGTGTGCTGCCGGAACCCGGTCGCAGTCAAATCGTCCGATCCGAACAGTCACCCGACGCGACGCGTTCATAGCCGGATCCATGGATCAGAGCGGCGATGACGTGCTCGAACACACCCGGTCCGGGATCCGTCGACGGTGGCAGCCCAGCGGGTGGGCCGGATCGAACTCGGGTTGTTCAGGCCACAGCGCGGCGAACTGGACCCAGACGGGTTCGAACAACGAAGATGGCAGCGCAGGCACGGGACTCCATTGGTTGCAGAGCGTAGAGAACTTTGATGATCAATGGACCCGTGCCTGTTTGCTGCCCGCAGGCACCCGCATGTCCGGATCTTGGACCTACTGCCGGTCAGTCTAAAGGTCTACCAGCATGAGCGACGTTTCGTACGGCAGGATCAGGGGCGTGCGAGCAGTCCTCAAGCGCCTGGAACTCGATCCCGACCCATCGACCCTGCCCGGCGATCCGTCCGCGTTCGCGTTCCTCGTTCGCATGATCGTCGGCCAACCGGACACACCGGCCGAGGAGTACTTCGACCTCACCGTGTGCTCGCCGGAGTGGCTGGCTAAGACCTGCCGTGAGCTTGGCGGTATCTACAACCCCCGACACCATCTCGTAGTCAGCGTCGAAGACTTCGACGTTCGGGCGGTGCGGGCGTGGCTCGCAGCGAGGGTGCGGGAGGTTGAAGGCGACACCTGGGCGGAGATCGGGGAGCGCGTCGGCAGGGTGGGCTACTGGGAGTTCGAGGACTACCGAGCCTGACGTTCGGTCATCACCTGACCGCACTCGGAGAGCGGCAAATGAGTGCACTCGATCATGGAGAGCTTCTCTTCGCCGCAGGTCGCCGGATACGGGGAAAGTAAGGGGGCGGGTCACCTGCCGTCGAGCAGGGGCCCGACTACTACACGCACTGGGCATTGACTCATTTCTTGCTTAATGGACACCACAAGATGCAGGCCGCCGCGGAAAGCGGACTTCCCGTTGTCGTGGCGATGTCATGCGCGGGTCGCTACCAAGGTATTTTGATTGGCGGTCAGTCGCCACTGGCCGCCTTCCTTGGACATCACGTACATCGGAGTACCTTCGCCGAGCTCGGTCACCTGCTCGCCGGTCGGCGAGAAGTACCGCTGGCGCACTTTGACCGCGGCCACGTCGGGCCGAATGAAAAGGACATGCACGACCTCATAGGAAGGAATTAGATCCTTCATCGCGCCGGGCAGCACCCGCTGGGTGAAGGCGGCGATGGCGTCCCTGCCCACGAGAAAGTGGCCGGCTCCCGTGGTCCAGATGGCGTCCTCGCGGAACAAGGCGACGAACTCCTCGACCAGTTCGTTGCGCTGGACATGAGTGACGGTGGCGACGACTTTTTCGATCCCCGCGATGTCGGCTTGACGGTCAATGGTTGGGTCCATGACAAGATCGTGGAACGTAAACCAAGCTTCAGGTCAAGCACCGTGTGACCAGCAATACGCAGACCGGTTCGCTGATCGAACGTACTCACTTCGGCACGAGCGCGTACCGGCGCCGACACCGCGTGACCGACGCTCCGCTGGCCGGCTCGCACGGTCGGCGGCATGATAGTTAAACCGATCTTGGCCACGTGACCCGATTTATTGTTCACCGATCAGGTCTCTGGATCGGCGGGTGAGCCACTGTCCCCAGCGTGAGCCTGAAACGGCTCAATGACTCGTTACTCGGTCCGTGCTCGCGTGACTTCATGCGCGAACTTGAGTCGTTCCCATTCCGTGTCGCGCGTGATCGGCTCTGCCGACTCTCAGCGGTGTATCGGCGGCCACACATTCGGCGGTCCGCCGACGCCGGGTCGTACGACGGTGGTGCTAGCACCTTGGGCGGAGGCAGCATGCACTGTGCCTCGATGTTTCCGATCGCAGGTGGATGGCCGGGGGCGGACGCTCGCCGACACTGGGCGGACCTTACTGAAAGCAGGTCCGCCCGTGTTAGCCAGGCTTTCCGATCGCGCCGCGTCGATCGTCTTCGTCCTGTTGGTTCTGGGGGTCTCGCTGGGGACCGCCGACGTCGCAGGAGGGCTGATCCTGGCCCTGTCTCCGCTGCTCGTGGTATTGGTGATGCTCCTTCTAGTCACCCGCGAGGGCTACACGCGTGACGGCTGGCGTCGGCTCGGGATGGGCCGGCTCGGGCTGCGCTACTGGCCGCTGACGATCGCCACCACCGCAGGCGTCTGCCTGCTCGCGACCGTGGGGGTCGTCGCGTTCGGCTTTGCTCGGTTCGCCGCCCCGCAGCAGCCGTGGGTGGCCGATGTGCTCGCGCTGTGCGCCGCCGGCCCAGTCCTGGCGTTCGCGGAGGAGATCGGCTGGCGCGGCTACCTGCAGCCGAGACTTGCCTTTCTGGGCGAACGGGCGGCAATGCTCACCGTCGGTGTCGTCTGGATCGGCTGGCATCTGCCGTACATCCTGTCCACGCCGAACTACCACAGCGACGGGAACCGGGTCGTGGTGCTCACGCTGTTCAGCGGCTCCGTGATCGCGTTCTCGTTCCTGATCGGCCACCTGCGGACCATGTCCGCCAGCGTGTGGCCAGCCGTGCTGGCCCACTTCACGCACAACGCCACATTCGCCGCCCTGACCATCCCGATCGCCACCGAGCAGCCGGTGGTGGTCAACGAATACCTCAGCGGCGACTCGGGGCTGTTCGTGATGCTTGGCACCGCCGCGTGCGCTGCCGCGATCGGTGTCAGCCGGGCGCAAGCGGCCCGTCTGTCACTTCGAGCGTCTGCGCGAGGATGACGGCCTGCACCCGGTCACGAAGCTCCAGCTTGCGCAGCACCGAGCCGATGTGCGTCTTGACGGTCGACTCCGCCACGTGCAGCCGTGCGGCGATCTCTGCGTTGGTCAACCCCAACCCGATCGCCGCGAGAATCTCGCGTTCGCGGGCGGTGAGCCGCGTCAGAGTGGACGGCGCGGCGGTCGGCCGGTCTTCGGTGGACCCGGCCGGCGCCACGAGGACGAACGAGTCGATCAGACGACGGACTAGCCGTGGCGAGACAGGTGACTCGCCGGCCGCCGCGGCCCGGATCGCTGACAGCAGTTCCGCGGGGCCGGCGTCCTTGACCAGATATCCGGACGCGCCCGCCCGTAGCGCGGCAACGAGCAGGTCGTCGGAGTCGAATGTCGTCAACATCACGACTCGCGGCGGATCCGCGGCGGCGAGTAGCCGCCTGGTCGTCTCCACCCCGTCGAGGCCGGGCATCCGTATGTCCATCAGAACGACATCGGCGCGGTGCTCCGGTTGCCGAAGCGCGTCGAGTGCCGCCTGGCCGTCACCGACCGACCCGACCACCCGCAGGTCCGGGGTCGCGCCCAGCAGCATCGCGAAACCGGCACGGACCAAGTCCTGATCGTCGACGAGGAAGACCCGGATCGGCTCTGGCCGGCTCATCATCGCCTGTCCTGGACGGCGACCGGGATGGTGGCCTGCACACCGAATCCGCCGCCCGGACGCGGACCGGCCATCAGAGCACCGTCGAGGGCACGCAGTCGTTCCCGCATCCCATCGAGCCCGTGACCCGGTGCGGCAGCCACCACGCCGACGGCTCGGCCGACGCCGTCGTCGTCGATGCGCACCCGTACGGCCTGCGGTGCCCGCTCGACGGCCACCCGCGCCACGGCCTGGGACCCGGCATGCTTCAGGACATTGGTCAGTGACTCCCGGACCACCCGAAGCACGGCGAAGCGCACTGCGGCGGGCGTGCGTTCGAACACGGCGGGGTCGACGTGGACCTCGACCGGCAGACCGGCGGACCGGACCGCCGCAACGAGTTGCTCCAGGTCGGCGAGGCCCACCGGCGGCCCGGCCGGGTCGTCGGCCGCTTCGGGATCGCGGAGCACGTCGATGACGCCGCGTACCTCGGTCAGCGCGGTCCGCGCGGTCCGCGCGATCGTGGCGAGGGCGGTCCGGGCCTGGTCACGGTCCCACGGCTGCGCATGCTCGGCGGCGTACTCGGCCCCGTCGGCCTGCACGATGACGACGGTGAGCGAGTGGGCGACAATATCGTGGATCTCCCGGGCGGCCGCGACCCGCTCCCGCTGTGCCAGGAACCGCTCGCGCTGCCGGCTGTTCTCCTCCAGCCGCGCATAGGCCTCGCTCAGCGCTCTCATGTTGGTCTCGCGACCCCGAACGACGTTCCCGATCAGCCAGATCAACCCGGTGAACACGGCGAGAAACACGGCGCTGACCAGGGCGTTGCGGGTGTAGTCCGGCTCGGTGCTCCATCGGAAGCCGGCTGCGAGGCTGCCGGCCAGCCCTGCGCCGAGCGCACACAATCGGATCGGCAGCGACGGGACGTGCGCGGCGACCGTGTAGATCACAAATGCTTGGGCGATGTTGGCCGGCAGCGGAATAGGCAGCACCACGAGCTGGACCACGAAGATCGCAGCCGACCACGCCAGCAGAGCGGCCGGCCAACGGCGTCGCATAACGAGCGGCAGAATAGTCACGGTGCCCACGACAAGTCCGGCGGGCCCGCCGAGCACGCTGGACACGCCGAACACCAGCCACATCACACCGGTGAGAAGGCCATCCACCAGCAGTGGACGCGCCCGCGACCATCGGTCGGCTCGGGCTGCGAGGACCGTACTTGGTTCCACAGCCCTCCCACCGTGCCGGCGCCTCACCGGCCCCAGCCTAGCCATGGTCCGCGACGCGCGATCACACGGATCTGCATAGGCGATCACCATAACCAGCACCACACGCCCGGGACACGCCCGGTCGGGATCTTCAGCTTTGGTGTCGGCGGCCAGCAGGATCAGGTTGTCGGTGCCGTGTTCGGCCTTGACGCGCATCGCGGTGGCCCAACTGCCGATCCCTCCAGAGTGTTGGACCACGTGCAGCGGCTCCGGCCGCTGTGATGGGTCACGGCTGTCGGCGCAGGCGGCTGTCGGGTTGCTCATCGGCGCGTCAGGGCGACGCCGAGCTGCTGGCTCTGTAGCCAGCCGGCGACGTCATCGTCGTCCGTGTGATCCCGGCGCAGGGTGTCGTTGAGGGTGTTGGCGGATCGGCGGATCTTCAGCGCGGCGGAGATCCTGAGACCCGTCCGGACAGCTGAGGTCGTCGAGGTTGTCGTAGCCGCGGATGGAGATCAGGTCGGCGCCGAGGTCGACGTAGTCGTCGGTGGCGCCGGGTCCCTGGGAGAGGACGGCGTGGATGCGGTGGGCCTTCTCCCGGGCGTCCATTCGTCCAGGCGCCGAGCCTGATCCTAGTTCTCCGATAGGGTATCGACACACGTGTAAACAAATGTCTCTATATCCCATCGGGTAGGAAGGATATTGACTCGGGTCCTGACCTCTGCTTTCAATGGCACCAGGTTCACGGCGCCGCACGACGTGTCGGCCGCCACGCCCTCCGAAATCTCGAACGCGGCTCGATCACAAGGAGTCCGGCGATGGTCTCGCACACCCTCGAACCGCTCACCGCGGCCAATACCGCCGACGCCCCGGCCGTGAAAGGCCCACCGGGCTGGCGGAAACTGGCGCGCAGCGTGCGCAAACTGGTCGGGCTGGCCGTCATCGTCGTCGTCTGGCAGCTGCTGGCCGCCCGGGGCGACCTCGGCAACCAGACGCCTACGCCGGGTCAGGTGCTCGTCGCCGCCTATGACCTGATTCGCAGCGGCGTCCTGCTCGACAACCTCGCCGTCAGCGTGGTGCGGGTGGCGAAAGGCCTGGCCATCGGGCTCTCCGCCGGCCTGGCGCTGGGACTGGTCGCGGGCTTCAGCAAGGCCGGCGAGGACTTCGTCGATGCCCCCGTGCAGGCCCTGCGCATGCTGCCCGCGGTCGCCCTGGCGCCCATCTTCCTGATCTGGTTCGGCCTCGGCGACCTGTCCAAGGTCGCCCTGATCGCCTTCGCCCCGCTGTTCCCGCTCTATCTCAACGTGCTCGGCGGCATCCGCGGCGTCGACGAGCGCCTCATCGAGTCGGCGCGCTCCTGCGGCGTCGGCACGTGGGGACTGATCCGGCGGGTCATCCTGCCGGGCGCGCTGCCGCAGATCCTGGTCGGCCTGCGGCAGTCGCTCGGCGTCGCCTGGATCGTGCTGGTCGTCGCCGAGCAGACCGCCACGACCTCCGGCCTCGGCGTGATCATCAACGACGCCAAGGAGTTCCTGCAGATCGACGTCATGTTTGTGGTGGTCGTCGTCTACGCGCTGCTCGGGCTGGCCACCGACGCCCTCGTTCGCCTCCTCGAGCGCCGCCTGTTGTCCTGGCGCCGCGGATACGCGGGGGTGTGACGTGACCACGGGAGTCAAGGTTCGCCAGGCTGGCCGCCGCTTCGGCTCGCGCACCGTCCTCCGAGATGTCGATCTGGACATCGCGCCGGGGGAGTTCGTCGCGCTGATCGGGCAGAGCGGCTCGGGCAAGAGCACTTTGCTGCGCGCGATAGCCGGGTTGGACCCCGATGCCACGGGGGCGTACGAGGTGCCCGACCGGCACGCCGTCGTCTTCCAAGAACACCGCCTGCTCCCCTGGAGCCGCGTCTGGCGCAACGTCACGCTGGGCCTGAACGAGACCAACCTGCGGGAACGGGCACGCCGGGCCCTCGACGAGGTCGGCTTGGCCGCCCGGGCGAACGCGTACCCCGGAACGCTCTCCGGCGGCGAGTCGCAGCGTGTGGCCCTCGCCCGGGCCTTGGTCCGCACTCCGGGGCTGCTGCTGCTCGACGAACCCTTCGGCGCTCTGGATGCCCTCACCCGGCTCAAGGCCCAGGCCCTCGTGGCGCGGCTGTGGACCGAGCACCGCCCGGCCGTACTGCTGGTCACCCACGACGTCGAGGAGGCATTGCTCCTCGCTGACCGAGTGCTGCTGCTCGACGGCGGCCGCATCGCCGAGACGTTCGACGTGGACCTTCCCCGGCCGAGGTCGATCGGCCACCCCCGGTTCGTCGCCCTGCGCCGCCAGTTGCTGGCCGGCCTCGGCGTCGCCGACGCAGAGGAGAAACTGTGATCGACATCCTGGACCTGACCGCCGACGTGCTGGTGGTCGGCGGTGGCCCGGCCGGTGCCTGGGCGGCACTCAAGGCGGCCCAGGCCGGCGCCGATGTGCTGCTGGTGGACAAGGGCTATCTGGGCACGAGCGGTGCGACCGCCTCGGCCGGCACCGGCGTCTGGTACGTCGAGCCGGAGGCCAAGGCCCGGGAGGCCGCGATGGCCAGCCGGGAGAACCTCAACGGCCACCTCTCCGACCGGCGGTGGATGGCCCGCGTTCTCGACCAGACCTACGCCAACATCAACGAGCTCGCGGCGGCCGGCCGCTACCCGTTCCCGCGCGACGCCGATGGTGCCGAGCTGCGCAAGGGGGTCCAGGGGCCGGAGTACATGCGGCGGATGCGAGCCTGGCTCAAGCGTTCCGGCGTACGGATCCTCGATCACAGCCCGGTCCTCGAACTGATGACCGACGCGACCGGCGCGGTGGCCGGGGTGGCCGGTCACCGCCGGCAGATCGACCAGCCCTACCGTGTCCGGGCCGGGGCCGTCGTCCTGGCCACCGGCGGCTGCGCGTTCCTTTCCCGCGCCCTCGGCTGCGACGTGAACACCGGCGACGGCGCGCTCTTCGCCGCCGAGGTGGGCGCGGCCCTGTCGGGCATGGAGTTCTCCAACGCGTACGCCATCGCGCCGGAATTCTCGACGGTGACCAAGACCGCCTACTACTCGTACGCCAGCTTCTACCGCGAGGACGGCACGGTCCTGGACGGCGCCGGCAGTCAGCGCGGCCGCTCGGTCATCGCCCGCGAGCTGCTGCACGCCCGCGTCTTCGCCCGCCTGGACAAGGCCGACGCCGCCGTGCAGGCCGCGATGCGGCTCGGGCAGCCCAACTTCTTCCTGCCGTTCGACCGCATGCGCATCAACCCGTTCACCGACCGGTTCCCGATCACGCTGCTGCTGGAGGGCACAGTCCGCGGCACCGGCGGCGTCCGGATCGCCGGCGAGGACTGCTCGACCGGCATTCCCGGCCTCTACGTCGCCGGTGACGTGGCGACCCGCGAGCTGATCTGCGGCGGCTTCACCGGCGGCGGCTCGCACAACTCGGCCTGGGCGATGTCGTCCGGCACCTGGGCCGGACAGGCGGCAGCCCGGCACGCGACCGCGCTCGGCCCGAACGCCCGGCGCCGCAAGCTGACCGCCGCCGGCCGCACCGGGCTGCGGCCCACCGGCGCGGCGGCCGACACGATCGCGGAGCTGGTCCGCGCGGTCCGGGCCGAGACGCACCCCTACGACAAGAACTACCTGCGGCGCGGCGACGTGCTGACGGCCTCGCTGGCCACCCTCAACGAGCACTGGGCGGACGCCCGCGCGCACCTGCGCGGCGCCGACCGGCTCGCATCCCGGCAGGCCGCGGCCATGCTTGCCCACGCCCGCTGGATGTACACCGCTGCGCTGGCCCGCACCGAGTCGCGCGGCATGCACAAGCGGCTCGACCATCCCGAGTCCGATCCCGGCCGCCGGCACCGGCTGATCGTCGGCGGCCTCGACGAGCTCTGGAGCTCGCCCGACCCGGTCCGGCCGCACACCCCGCTCGACCTGGCGGTGGCCTGATGATCGAGCTGGTCAGCCGGGGCCGGTGCATCACCTGCGACCGGTGCATCGCCGCCTGCCCGACCAACGTCTTCGACCGCGGCCCCGACGGCGTGCCGGTCGTGGCCCGCCAGTCCGACTGCCAGACCTGCTTCATGTGTGAGGCGTACTGCCCGACCGACGCGCTGTTCGTCGCGCCGAACGTCGCCCCGCTGGCCGAGGGGGATCCGCTCCGCGACGAGCAATACCTGGAATCGGCCGGGCTCCTCGGCAGCTACCGCGCCGAAATCGGCTGGGGCCATGGCCGTACGCCGGGAGCTCGTCTGGCCGTCGGGCCGGACCTTCACCGACCGACCGCAACCACACCGAAAGGCCCCTGATAATGACCTCCCTGACCCGCCGGTCCGTCCTGTCCCTCGGCGTGCTCGGCGCCGCCGCCGTGGCCGCGGCGTGCGGGGCGAAGGACCGCGCAGGGCAGGCCGGCAGCGGCGACAACTGGACCCTGCGGATCGGCACGATCGGCAGCAAGAACCAGCTCACCAGCCCGACCGGTTACCTGCACGCCAAGAACCAGCTGCTACCGCTGCTCGCCTCGGCCAAGGTCGGTGCGATCGAGGTCTACACCTTCCCGAACGGGCCCGACCTCAATCAGGCGCTGGTCGGCAACCGGCTGGACATCGCCAGCTACGGCGACACCCCGGCGTTGATCGCCCGGGGTGCCGGCCAGCCGACCCGGCTGATCAGCCAGGCCAACGTGGCCAACGACGCCGGCATCGTCACGGTGAAGAGCGGTGTCGTCTCGCTGCAGCAGTTGCAGGGCAAGGTGATCGCCACCCAGACCGGCTCCTACATTCACCGGTACCTGCTCGGCGCGCTGCAGGACCTGAAGATCACCCCGAAGCAGATTGTGCACGTCTACGGCACCGACACCGAGGCGGCGCTGGAGAAGAGGAGCGTGGACGCGGCGGCGGTGCCCGCCAACTACGCGCTTCTCTTTCAGGGCAAGGGATACCCACTGCTCGAACTGGCGTCCAGGAACCGCCCGCAATACCTCGGCACCAGCGCGACCATCGTCACCGAAGCGGTACTCAAGAACCAGCCCGGCATCGTTGAGGCGTGGCAGCACGCCCAGAACGAGGCGACCAAGCGGGCGAAGGCCAACTGGGGCGACTACCTCGACTTCAACACGTCGCTCGGGGCGTTTCCGCGCGGCCTGGTCGCCAAGACGGTGTTGCCGGAGCAACTCCCGGACACGCCGTTCACCGACAACGGGGTGAAACTGCTCAACGGCACCAAGGACTTCCTGGTCGCCCAGAAGATCATGAAGAAGGACTTCTCGATCGATGACTGGATCGCCCCCGGCGCGCGGAGCGAGTGGGCGCCGAGCTGAGCGGGATGGAGTTCTCGGCCGCCTATGCGCTGTCGCCGGCCTTCGGCAACCACACCAAAGGCCTGATGATGCAGTTCGCCACCTACTACGACGAGGCGGGCGAACGGCTGCCGCCGGACCGGGAGGGCCTGGCCCGGCGGGCGGCGGCCGGCGAACCGCTCTACGCGCGCCTCGACCAGGCTCCGCCGGAACTGCGCGAGCTCGCTCGCCCGGCGGGCCCAGCCCAACTACTTCCTGCCGCTGGATAAGGCCGGGCTGGACCCGTTCGTCGACCGCTATCCGATCCGGTTCGTGCTCGAGGGGACCCGATAGCCTACCATGTGGATAGGAAATGGGGATATGGCCGATCCGCCGGGGAGTAGCTGTCATGACCGTACGTCCGCTGCGTTTCAACGCTTTCATCTGGCCGAACGGCTATCACGAGTCCGCCTGGCGCGTGGTCGGCGATGACGTCCACGGCGTCCTCGGGCTCGACTACTACGCCGAGATCGCGCGTATCGCCGAGCGGGGTCTGATGGACGCGATCTTCCTGGCCGACAACATCGCCATCGCCGAATACCGGGTGACGTATCTGCCCCAAACCCAGTTCGATCCCATCGCGGTGCTGTCCGCGCTGGCCGCCGTGACGTCCCGCATCGGGCTGATCGGGACCGGGTCGACCACGTACAGCAAGCCGTGGGACCTCGCCCGCCGGTTCGCGACGCTGGACCATCTCAGTGGTGGCCGCGCGGGCTGGAACATCGTCACCACCGTCACGCCGCTGGCGGCCGGGAACTTCGGCGAGCGCGGCCATCTCGGGCACGACGACCGGTATGCCCGAGCACACGAATTCGTCGAGGTCGTCCAGCGGTGCTGGGACAGCTGGGCCGACGACGCCGTGGTCGGCGACCGTGACCGGGGCGTCTGGGCCGACCGCGCACGCCTGGGAGCCCCGCACTTCCACGGCCGGTTCCATGACGTCGAGGGGGTGCTGCCTTTCCCCCGCTCGCCGCAGGGCCACCCGGTGCTGGTGCAGGCCGGACAGTCGCCGGCGGGCCTCGGGCTCGCCGCCCGCTACGCCGAACTCGTCTTCTCCGGTCCGGGATCGCTCGATGCCGGGGTCGCTTTCCGCGCCGACCTCCGCGCCCGGGTGACGGCGGCCGGCCGCGACCCGGAGCAGGTCTCGGTGCTGCCGGCCCTCATGGTCACCCTGGGTGGCACCGAGGCCGAGGCAACCGCGAAGGCGCGCCGGTTGGAAGAGCTCGCGAGCGACGAGTTCCGCTGGCAGAACGCTCTCTACACCGCCGGATTCGACCCCGACGGGTTCGATCCGGACAAGCCGTTCCCGGCCGAGCTGCGCGACGGACAGGCGCCGTCGAGCCGGGCCCAGCGGCTGTTCGCGGCCGCCCACGCGCGTCCGGAGGCTCCGTTGCGGGAGATCCTTCGGGGCCTCGACGGCGGTGCCGGGCAGCTGCACTTCGTCGGCACGCCGGAACAGCTGGCCGAACAGATCATCACCTGGCAGGACGCCGGGGGTGCCGACGGCTTCACGATCATGGGTTCGACGCTGCCGTACGAGCTCGAGGCCTTCACCGACCATGTGGTGCCCCTGCTGCAACGGCGTGGCCGTTACCGTACCGAGTACCGGGGACGGACGCTGCGCGAGAACCTTGGTCTGCCCCGCCCGGCCGTCGGCTGATCTTCGATACATGTGTGTAGAAATATAAGAATCGCAATAGCATATTAATTCGATAGCCTTTCTGGGTTATGGTCGCCCGGTCGAGCAGATCGCCGACCCGTCGACCCCGGGGGGATCGAGATGGTTTCGCCTTCGCGTCAGGGCTGGCCTAAGCCGGGCGCGGGCCCTGAGCTGAGCCGGCCCGAGCTGAGTAGGCGTGGTCTGCTCACCGGGGTCGCCGGGGCCGGGCTGCTGGCTGTGCTGGCCGCCTGCAACGCAGCCGGCTCCGCACCCGCCACCACGGCCTCCTCCGGTGCACCCGGGCGGCGGGGCGGCGTTCTCCGGGCCGGATCGCCGCCGCCGCCGACCGCGGTGGACCCGGTGACCATGTACGACGGCAGCGCGATCGCGATCGTCCAGCTGGTCGCCGAATATCTGATCTGGCTCGACCGCGACTTCAAGCTCGTACCGAAGCTGGCCGAGTCGTGGTCGTCCGATCAGGGCGGCAAGCGGTGGACGTTCAAGCTGCGGCCGGGCGTCACGTTCTCGGACGGCACCCTGGTGGACGCGGCAGCCGTCAAGGCGTCCTTCGATCGGCTGCTGGATCCGAAGAGCAAGTCGGCGGCTCTGTCGGCCTTCGAGTCGATCCTCAGCGCGGGCGGGGTGAGTACCGATGGCACTGCCACGGTGACCTTCGCCCTCGACCGGCCGTTCTCCGACTTTCCCTACCTGGTCTCGGCCGGCAACTACAACGCCGTCATCCTCAAGGCGGACTACGGCGGCGACTTCACCAAGAACGCGATCGGCACCGGCCCCTTCATCCTCAAGTCGTACGACTCGGCGACCGGCGCGTCGCTGACGCGGAACGAGAAGTATTGGGACGGCGGAAAGCCCTACCTCGACGGCGTAGAGATCAAGTTCTACGCCGACGACCAGGCCGATCTGCTCGCCCTGCAGAGCGGCGACATCGACACCCAGATCCTCAGCCGGGCCGCCCTGGTCGAGCCACTGGGGGCGAGTGGCGTGGTCACCGTCGACACGGTCAAGGGTACGGGGGTGACCGTGCTGAGCCTGCGGGTCGACCAGGCGCCGTTCGACAAGAAAGAGGTGCGCCAGGCCGTCGCGTACGGCCTGGCCCGGCCCGACATCCTCCAGGCGATCGGCACCGGCATCGGCGACCTGGGCAACGACCACCTTCTCGCACCGCTGTTCCCGGCCGCGCCGGCCGGCATCCCGCAGCGCGCCCAGGACAAACAGAAGGTGGCCCAGCTGCTGCAGGCGGCCGGCGTGCCGCAGCTCAGCTTCACTCTTACGTTCGATCCGCCGAGCAAGGACTACGCGGTCACCATCCAGAACCAGCTCGAACAGGTCGGCATCACCGTCCACCTCGATCAGCGCTCGTCGACCGACTTCTACGGCGGTGACCAGGCCAAGGACACCCCGTGGCTGTTCACCCCGGCCAACCTGGTCGGCTGGGCGGGACGCCCGGTGCCGAGCCAGTTCATCACCCCGATGGTGAAGTCGAAGGCCGTGTGGAACGGGTCGAAGTACGCCAGCCCGGCGCTGGACGCCGCGGCCGATGCGTACGATCGGGCCTCGACCGACGCCGACCGTAAGGCGCAGGCCGAGACGATCGCCACGATCCTCCACGAGGACGTTCCGATCGTGATCGCCTACTGGTCCGGGGCGGTCCGGGCGTACAACGGCAAGAAATTCGACGGGATCCAGGCGCATCCGTCCTCGTTCGTCGACTTCAGCACCGTCTCACAGAAGTAGTCGGCCGATGCGGTCCTTCCTGGTGCGCCGGCTCACCGCGATCCCGCTGACCCTGCTGGGTGTGTCGGTGCTGGTCTTTCTGGCCACCACCGTGCTGCCGGGCGACGTCGGCCGGACCATTCTGGGTCGCGAAGCGTCCGACGCCTCGGTCGCCGCCCTCGACCATCAACTCGGGCTCGATCAGCCGGTGACGGTCCGGTACCTGCGGTGGCTCGGCCGCTTCCTCACCGGTGACTGGGGCGACTCGTACACCCTGCACCAGCCGGTCACCGGCCTGGTGGCGACCCGGCTCGAGAATTCCGCCACGCTGGCCGTCTATACCTTCGTCCTGTTGCTCCCGGTCGCGTTGACGCTCGGTCTGGCCGCCGGCGTGCGGCACGACACCCTACTGGACCGCCTGGTCAGCGGGCTGAGCCTGGCGTTCGGCGCGACCCCCGAGTTCGTCACCGGCGTCGTCCTGCTGGTCGTCTTCGCCGTCGACCTCAAATGGTTCCCCGCGTCGGCGCTCCCGGCCCCGGGTGACGGGCCGCTGCTGGTGCTCTGGCATTTGACGCTGCCGGCGGTCTCGCTGGTCGTGCTGTGTACCGGCTACGTCGCCCGGCACGTGCGGGCGAGCACGGTCGCGGTGGTCGAGGGACCGTACGTACGCGCCGCCCGGCTGCGCGGCACCTCGCCGGCCAAGGTGGTGCTGCGCCATGTGCTGCGCAACGCGACCGTGCCGGCCACCAGCGCGCTCGGGGTGCAGCTGCAGTTCCTTCTCGGCGGCCTCGTGGTGGTCGAGCTGCTCTTCAACTATCCCGGGGTCGGCGCCCTGCTGCTGCAGGCGGCGATCGACAAGGATCTGCCGACGCTCCAGGCGACCGCGATGATTCTCGGTGCCCTCTACATGGCGGTGGTCCTGGTGGCCGACCTCGCCTACCGCCTGCTCGACCCGCGGGTGCGGGTGGCCGCTGCATGACCGCCCTGACGGCCGCCGCGTCCGCCCGGCTGCGCCTCCGCGGGCAGCCGGCGGCGGCGCTCGCCGCGCTGGTCCTGCTGCTGTGGGTCGGCGCCGCGCTGTTCTGGCCGCACCTCGTGCCCCAGGACCCGGCTCTGCAGGTGCCGGCCGAACGGTTCCGGTCGCCGAGCGCGGCCCACTGGCTGGGCACCGACCAGTTCGGCCGGGACGTCTTCGCCCGGATGCTGGCCGGTTCGCGCCCGGTGCTGACGGTGGCGCCGCTGGCGACGGCGCTCGGCGTCGCCGCCGGCGCCGCGATCGGCCTGACGACCGGTACGCTGCGCGGCTGGGTCGACGACATCGTCATGCGGGTCCTGGATGCGGCCGTGGTTTTCCCGGCGGTGATCGCCGCGGTCTTGTTCGTCGCCCTGCTCGGCCACTCGACGGTGGTCCTGGTGCTGGTCATCGGGGCGGCGTTCGTGCCCATCGTGGCCCGCAGCGTACGCGCTGCCACCCTGGTCGAGCGGGAGCGGCCCTACGTCGAGGCGGCGCTGCTGCGGGGCGAGCCGCGCGCGTCGCTGATGCTGCGGGAGATCCTGCCCAACATCCGGGGCACGTTGCTGGTCGAGGCGACATCCCGGCTCGGCGACGCCATCTTCGCCGCCGCGACCCTGTCATTCCTCGGACTGGGACAAGGGCCCGGGTCGCCGGAATGGGGTGCCTCGGTGTCGGAGAACCGGGTCTGGCTGCAACTGGCCCCCTGGACCGTGCTGGCCCCCGCGCTGGCCATCGGCTCGCTGGTCATCGCCGTCGCGCTGCTGGCCGACGTGCTTCGTCAGCGATGGGACGGACGATGAGCGGGTTGCGGGTCGACGGGCTGTCGATGGCGTACGGCGACGCGCCGGCGCTGCACGAGGTGTCGTTCACAGTGGCGCCGGGGGAGATGTTCGGGCTGGTCGGCGAGTCCGGCTGCGGCAAGTCGACACTCGGCTACCTGCTCGGCGGCCACCTGCACCCGGGCGCCCGGGTACTCGGCGGCCGGATCGAGGTCGACGGCGTCGATGTGCTGTCGCTGCGTGGAGCCGCCCTGAGCCGCTGGCGATCGACCGGCATCGCGTTCGTGCACCAGGAGGCGTCCAGTTCCCTGGATCCGACGATGCGGGTCGGACGACAGGTCGAAGAGGTGCTCCGCGCGCACGGGCTCGGCCGCCGGGAGGCCGCGGCGCGGGCGCTCGAGCTGCTGCGGCAGGTGCGGCTGCCGGACGCCGCCGCGCTCGCCCGCCGCTATCCGCATCAGCTTTCCGGCGGTCAGCAGCAGCGGGTGGTCATCGCCTGCGCGCTGGCCGGGCGCCCCCGGCTGCTCGTGCTCGACGAACCGACCACCGGGTTGGACGCGTCGGTGCAGCGTGAGGTGCTGGCGCTGCTGGTCGAGCTGGTTGCCGACCTGTCCGCGGCGGTGGTGCTGATCAGTCACGACGTCGAGCTGGTGGGGCAGGTGTGCGACCGGGTCGGCGTGCTCTACGCGGGCCGGCTGGTCGAGGTCGGAGCGGCGTCCGACGTGCTGCGCGAGCCGGCCCATCCGTACACCGCCGGGCTGCTCGACGGCGTGCCCCGCATCGGTGTCCCGCGGACGGTTCGGAGGCTGCGGCCGATCGGCGGGAGCCCACCCGCGCCGGGCGAACCGATCGCCGGCTGCGCGTTCGCGGCGCGCTGTCCGGTGGCAGACGACCGGTGCACCGCGGCCGAACCGGTGCTCGACGAGGCTGCCGTGGCCGGGCGGGCAGTTCGCTGCATTCGTCCGGGTAGCTCACCGCGTACGGGCGCATCACCGGTCGGCGATGAGCCGGCGCCGGCCGAAGCCGCCGAACCGAAACCGCTCCTGGAAATTCGTGGTCTGGTCCGCCGGTATGGACGCACGGTGGCGGTCGACCACGTCGATCTGACCATCGGCGCGGGCGAGATCCTCGGCCTGGTCGGCGAGTCGGGCAGCGGCAAGACCACGCTGGCCCGGGCGATCACCGGGTTGGCCCCGGACGGCGACGGCGAACTGCTGCTCGACGGTGTGCCCCTGCCGGCCCGGCTGTCCCGGCGTCCGGTCGCCGTGCGCCGGCGGGTGCAGATGGTGTTCCAGAACTTCGACGCCGCGCTCAACCCGGCCCACCGGATCCGCCACATCCTCGAGCGGGCGATCCGCACCCTGCACGGCGACCGCGACCTGCGGCTGCTCACCGACCGGACGCAGATCGACCCCAGCCTTCTCGATCGGCGCCCGGAGCGGCTCTCCGGCGGGCAGAAGCAGCGCGTCGCGATCGCCCGGAGCCTGGCCGGCGATCCGTCGGTGATCGTCTGCGACGAGCCGGTCTCGGCTCTCGACCTCAGTGTGCAGGCGGGAGTGCTGGAGCTTCTCGCCGCCGAGCGTGACCGCAACGGCACGTCCTTGCTGTTCGTCTCGCACGACCTCGCGGTCGTCGACTATCTCGCCGACCGTGTCGCCGTGATGTACCGGGGGCAGATCGTCGAGCAAGGAACCACCGCCGACGTGCTCGAGGGTCCGCACCACCCCTACACCCAGACGCTGCTGGCGGCGCCGGGAGGCGCGACCCGAACCGTCCCGGTGGCCGGCGGCTGCCGATTCGTCGCGGCCTGCCCTCAACGTGT
The DNA here is from genome assembly GCF_016862395.1 of Actinoplanes siamensis. Classification (GTDB taxonomy): domain Bacteria; phylum Actinomycetota; class Actinomycetes; order Mycobacteriales; family Micromonosporaceae; genus Actinoplanes; species Actinoplanes siamensis. The sequence goes on from NZ_BOMW01000072.1 coordinate 43,320, forward strand.
TCCCGGCCTGTGCGAGAACACCCCGCCGCCGGTCGTCAGCCTCGGCGCCGGCCACACCGTCCGCTGCCATCTCGAACCGTCCCTCCTTCCGCGCCGCACCCGGAGGTATGCATGACCCTGCCCACGCAGATCGAGAACGAGTTCGCCGGCCTGCCGCCCGGCCGTGCCGTCCACCGGCGCTGGGTGAACGTGGTCACCGGCGGCCACCTCAGCGGCGTCTTCTGGGGCCGTGGCGCCCCGGAGGTCGTCCTGCTCCATGACGCCGGCGGCAGCGCGCGCTCGTGGGATGCCGTGTTGTCGCGCCTCGACCTTCCGGCGGTCGCCATCGACCTGCCCGGCCACGGCCGGTCAAACAGTGGCCCGGCCGGCGACGACCGCCCGGCACGGGCCGCCCGCCCGGTGATCGAGGCCATCCGATCCTTCGCGCCGAACCATCGCGTGATCGCCGGGCAGGGGCTCGGCGCTCTCGTCGCCTTGGCCGCGGCCGAACGGGCCCCGGCCGCCGTCCATCGGCTCGTACTGATCGACACGCTTCCGGACGCATCGGCCGACGACCGGCACTGGGCCGCGCTGGCCGCGCTCTCCGAACCACCTCTGCTCATCCTGGCCCGCCTTGGCGTGGTCGGCGAGGACGCGCTCGCCCGATTCCGGCAGCAGGTCCCGGCCGGCCGCATCAACGACATCGCCACCGAACGAACCGAGGCGCCGGCGGCCGCGATCGCCGCGGCGCTCACCGACCAGGAGGCCAGCTCATGACCACGTTCGACCTCGACGCACTCCTGCGCGACGACGCCCCCTCGGCCGAGTCCGCCGAGTTGCTCCGGACCATCGAGCAGATCGGCATCGTCCAGGTCGTCAACCACGGCGTTCCGGGCGAGCTGATCGCCGACTTCCACCGGCGTATCGGCCGCGTCCTCGACCTGCCCCGGGCCGAGAAGGCCACGCTGGCCAGCCCGACCGGCCACCCGTACCGGGGCTGGCGGCAATGGCCGGACGACTTCGGCCGGCTCGAGCTCGAGCGCTTCAGCATCGGCCAGTTCGACAACGCCGGGGATGCCCGCGCAGCCGGGGTCCCCGAGCGGTACGCCGAGGTCTTCGCCCACGGCAACGTGTGGCCGTCCCAGGAACCCGGCCTGCGGGAGGTCGCGTTCGCCTATCAGGAGGCGCTGCACGGGCTGGCCCTGCGGGTGTTCGGCCTCTACGCCCGGCTGCTCGGGGTGCCCGCCTCGACGTTCCCGATCGGGGACCCGCAGTACACCACGTTTGTGATCAACAACTATCCGACCTGGACCTACGACGACGACCCCGCTGACAAGCTCCTGCTGCTCGAGCACGCCGACAACTCGGTGCTGACCGTGCTGCACCAGGAGGGTGACTACGCCGGCCTGCAGGCCCAGCGGCCGGACGGATCCTGGGGCCCGGTCCCGATCGTTCCCGGCGCCCTGCAGATTTTCACCGGGTCGCTGTTCGCCCGCTGGACCAACGGCCGACTCAGCCCAGGGCGGCACCGGGTCGCGGCCGGAGGCACGGTGACTCGACGTTCCTCGGCCGTGTTCGTCTATCCGAGCCTCGACACGGTGGTCGAGCCGATACCGGCGTTCGTCGGCGAGGACGGCCCCGAGTTCGAGCCGTACGACGTCGGTGGAGAGGCTCTGCGAGCGGTCGAGGACTACCTGACCGTGTTCGGCCGTCCCGAGCAGGTGGCCGCGTGGCGCCAGGGCCGGCCGTATGTGGCCGCGGTGAACGAGTCGTGACCGCGGTTGTGAAGCGCCGGCACCCGGTTGCGGACGGAGTCATCACCTGGGAGCCCAGTGAGCGCCGGGTCCGGGGCCTGGCCGGCGACGAGACGATCGTGGACAGCCGGCGTCCGATCCTGATCTGGCTACCCGGTCAAGCTGTGCCGCTGTACGCCTTTCCCGAGCAGGACGTGCGCGTCGATCTGCTGCGTCCGGCGGGTGCCACCTCGTACGACCTCGTTCTGGGTCCGGAAGTACGCGAGGCGGCGGCGTGGCGGTTCGCCGAACCGCAACTGGCCGCGTTTCTCGCCTTCGAGTGGTTCGAGCGCACCGGCCGTGGGCTTGACCATTGGTACGAGGAGGACGAGGAGATCTTCGTGCACCCGCGTGACCCGTACAAGCGGGTCGACGCGATCCACAGCTCCCGGCATGTGACGGTGGAGATCGGTGGCCGCGTCGTCGCCGAATCGCGCCGGCCGGTGCTGGTCTTCGAGACCCGTCTGCCGACCCGCTACTACCTGCCACGCGACGACGTACGGCTGGACCTGCTCACCCCCACTGATCTGAGCACGGGGTGTCCGTACAAAGGCACCGCCGGGTATTGGTCCCTGAACGACGCGGATCAGGTGCCACCGAACATCGCCTGGAGCTATCCGGATCCGCTCCCGGCGGTCGGGGCGATCGCCGGGCACATCGCCTTTTACAACGAGGTCGCTGACATCACGGTCGACGGCGAACGGCTCGAACGCCCGCACACCTCGTTCACCGAGCGGCTGCGGCGTTAACTTGCCGTTTAACCTCCGACCCCCACCTGGCCCCACGGCGGAGCAGCCCACTGGGTCGTCAGCGGCGACTACAGCGAGTGTCGGCCACCCGCGGGGGCGCGGTAGAGACCGGGCCATACGCGCGCTATCGGCGGCAGATCCGGATGCTGGCCGCGATGACGGAGGCCAAAGGGTGACGTCAGTGATGGCCCTGTCCTGGGTTCGACTGTTGCTGTACGCGGATCAGATTGCCTGACCGGCCGCTGTGTGCACGTGTAGGTGCCCGCTGTTCGGGAACGCGGGCGGTGCGGCCGGGAGTAGATCGTGCAAGAGGTAGCCGCACTTGATCGCCACCCGGCAGGATGCCTGGTTGTCGTCCGCGTGGAACAAGTCCAAGCGGGTGAGCGGGACGATCTCCTGCGTCCTGAGCGCCCATCGGGACACGGTCTGCAGGGCGCGCGGGGCCACACCTTGCCCCCGGGCGTGGGCCGCAGTCCAGTAGCCGACCTCCGCCACGTCGGCGGCCCCTACCGTCACCGCCACGTGACCGAGCGGCGAATGGTCATCCACGTCGGTCACCACGGCGAAACTGAACCGCGTTGCCGCGGCCCAGCCGGCGGCCTGTTCGCCGAGCCACTGTTGAGCTCGGGCCTCGTCAGCCAGTGTGGTGGACAGCCAGCGGCGCAGCCCTGAATCCTGATGCGCCGCGACCAGCGTCGGCAGGTCTTCGAACCGCCACGGCCTGAGCAGCAGAGCGGATCCGGGGCCCGGCGCGGACAAGATCACCGTCACAGGCGACATTCTCGCGCTGTCGAACGAACTCGCCCCGGGCGGGCCGCCCCGACGCGCGCAACTCGGCATGGTGGTGCGTCGCTCAGCGCGGAGCGGGGTACATGCAGCGTGACGGCTCGTCGGGTGCCGGCGCGCTCGTC
>NZ_BOMW01000073.1 GCF_016862395.1 Actinoplanes siamensis
GACGGCGTCGCACTGTTCGTCTGCGTGTCCCGGGTGTCGAACGCGCCGGTCTCCGGATCGTACCAGCGGGCCATCATGTTGACCTTGCCGGTTCCGGCGTCGGTCCACTCCGACTGGTAGCCCAGCTTCCCGAGCATCCCGCCGGAGGCGAGGATCTTGCCCCACGGATCGTAGGAGACCGAGCCCGGCAACGTCGTGCCGGTCGCGGTGAACTCGCCGACCACGTCGGTGTGGATGTCGGTCCACGCGTAGCGACCCGTGCCACCGGAGGCGACACCGACCAGGCCGTCGCCCGGATCCCGGACGTAGGTGGTCGTGCCGTCGGACGCGACCGTGTTGGCCAGGCCCGTGTAGGTCAGGTCCGGCTGGATCACCCGGCCCAGACCGTCATAGGTGTAACGCGCCGCGCCCTGCGAGACAACCTGGTTGAACGCGTCGGTGACCGTGTCGGTCTGCACACCGCCCTTGACCGTCGACCGCAACGTGCCACGCGCCGTGTACTGGTAGGCGGTGCCGTCCGAGTCGGAGACCAGCTGGTTGCGCTGGTCGTACGCGAAGGTCTTGGTCCCGGCCTGGACCCGGTTGCCCGACTTGTCGTAGGCGTAGACGACAGGCGTGACCCCGTTGTCCCACTGCGTCAGCCGCCCGGCCTGGTCGTACGTGTAGCTGTTGGCCGACGACCCGTTGAAGCCGCTGGTCGTCTTCTTCGTGAGGTTGTCGTTGAGATCCCACTCGTACGCGATCTTCGCGACGCTCGCGCCCGCGGAGGTGCGCAGGCTGTCCGTCTTGAGCTGGTGCAGATCGGTGTACTCGAACGTCCGCGTGTTCCCGCCGCCGTAGGTGACCGACGAGACCTGCGACAGGTCGTCGTACTTGTAACTCTGCGTCAGCCCGGCGCCCGAGTTGGCCAGAGTGGCGAGCCGCCCGGCGGTGTCGTACGCGTACGACGTCGTCCCGGCCGCGTCCACCCGGGTCTTGAGCCGCCCGTCCTCGTCGTACTGGTACGACGAGGCACCCGACACCCCACCGATCGAGGTGACCAGGCCCCGGTCGTCGTACGCCACGGTGGTCACACCCGCGGAACCGGTCAGCGACGTCATCCGCCCGACCGCGTCGTACTCGAAGGTCTTGTCCTTGGTCGTGACCTGCGCGCCGGTGCCGGAGCTGCGCTTGAGCCGCCCCATGGTGTCGTATTCGGACGTCACGGTGACGTCTCCCGGTGAGACCAGCTTGGTCAGCTGACCGCCGGCGTCGTACGCCATGGTGAACGTGCGGCTCTCCAGGCTGGCCGTGGTGCCGGTCGCCGGCTCGATCTGCGACTCGACCAGGCCCCACGGGTTGTACGTCGTGATGAACGGGTTTCCGCGCCCGTCGACGAACCGGGTCTGCTGCCCCGCCGCGTCGTAACCGAAGCTGGTCACGATCGCGTCGGCGTTGCTGATCGGCTCCCGCTGGCTGGTCAGCCGGCCGAGCACGTCGTACTCGAACGTCTTGGTCACCCCGAGCGCGTCGGTCGACGACTTCGGGTTGCCGAGCACGTCGTACTCCTGCGACCGGGTGCGCAGTTTCACGCCCGCCGCGGAGTGGTCGGAAGTGCTGGTGGCGCGTCCGGCCAGGTCGTAGGTGACAGTGGAGTACGTCTTGTCCGGCGCGACCACCTTCACCGGCCGGCCGAGCCCGTCGTACTGCGTCTCGGTGATCTTGCCGGCGCCGTCGGTGGTCAGCGTCTGTTCACCGGCGCTGTTGTAGGCGAACCCGGCGGTCACGCCGCCCGGCGACGTGACGGTCGTCGGCCAGGGGCCGGTGCCGTAGGTGTACTCGGTGGTGTAGTTCCGGTCGGTCTGCCGGACCTGCTGGGTGGAGGTCAGCGTCCGGTCCAGGTAGTCGTAGGTGGCGCTGCCGACCGCCCCGGTCGGGTCGGTCTCCGACAGCAGGTTGCCCTCGATGTCGTAGGCGTACTTGCTGACCCCGCCGTCGGGAGCGGTCACCCGCACGGTGCGGCCGAGCTGGTCGTAGGCGTACGACGTGGTGTTGCCCAGCGTGTCGGTGGCCGAGACCGGCTGGCCCACGGTGTTGTACTCGGTGGTCGCCACCGGCGTGATCGGCGTCGTCGAACCCGGCGGCGTGTACGCCGGCAGCCTGGTTTCGATCAGCTGACCGCCACCGTCGTACTTCGCCACGGTGACCGAGCCGTTGGCGTCCTTCTCCTCGGTCGGCTCCCCGAACGTGTTGAAACCGACGATGGTGTACGGCCGCAGCGTCACCGGATTCCCGGTCCCGGTCACTGTCGGCACCGCGGGCGCGGTGGTCACCACGGCCCGGCCCGCCTCGTCGTTGTCGACGTCGGTGACGTTGCCCGCCGCGTCGACGGTCGCGGTGACCGACCCGTCGGCGTCCAGGCTCGCCGAGCTCCGGATCACCTTCGCGTCCGCGGCCGGCGCGGTCCCCGCCACGATCTGACCGATCTCGGTCGAGCTGAGGGATTTCTGGTACGTCTGCACGTCGTCGATCAGCCCGGAGAAGAACCCGCTGTCCCCGGTCCGCGCGCCGACCAGCAGTCCGGTCGCCCGGTTGGTGAAGCCGTTCGTGCTGGTGACGGTCGCCTGCTGGGTGCCGCCCACGTAGAGCTTGGCGCCCGACGCGTCGACGGTCACCGCCAGGTGCGTCCACGCCCCGGCGGTCGCCTTCACCGACGAGGTCGCGCTGAGCGACTCGGTCGTGCCGTCCGGCCCGCGCACCGCCGTCGACACCTGCCAGGCGTCGGCCGTCTTGTTGTAGAGCAGTGAGACCGCCGGGCCGCCGCTGTCGCCGGGAAGCGTCGCCACGTAGCGATCAGCGTCCTTGGAGCTCAGCTTCACCCAACTGCTGAGGGTGTACGACCGTAACGTGTCCACCGGCGGCTGCCCGGTGATCCCCGCCTTCGTGCCGTTGAACGACGCCGCCCCGCCACGCTCGGTCGACCAGGACACCGCCCCGGAGACCGCGCCGATGGTGTTGCCGGCGGTGTCCGCGGTCGACGCGCCGGACGACTGGTTCAGCTGCCAGCGCAGGGTCGGCGTGAGGCCGGTCGTGAGGTAGGTGGTCTGCGACTGGGCGCGGCCCAGCCGGTCGTACGCCGTCTCGGACGAGGTCAGTACCGTGCCGCCCTGCGTCAGTGTCGTGCTGACCACCTCGTCCTCGGGTGAGAGGCCGTAGGTGGTGGTGCGGTTCAGCCCCGAGGGGTCCAGCGTCGTCGCGTAGTTGCGGCCGGCGTTGTCGTACACCCGCCGCGTGGTCGTCAGCCCGTTGTTGGTGACCTGCTTGACCAGGTTCCCGGCGGCGTCGTACTCGTTGCGCTCCTCGACATACGACTGGCCCGACTTCGGATCACGGTGGGTCACCGAGACCAGCAGGTTGTTGTCGGTGTACGTGTACTCGGTGACGTTGTCCCTGCCGTCGATTTCGGACGCCAGGCGCCCCGCCGGGTCGTACGTCAGCTTGCGGAGCGCGACGTCGCCGACCTCGCCCTTGTCGTTCTCGTAGTCCTCGACCACGGTCTGCAGCTCGTTGCCGACCGCGTCGAACGTGGTGAGCACCGTGCTGCCGTCCGCGTGCGTCTGCGAGGTGACCCGCCCGAACGCGTCGTATTCCAGGGTCACGGTGTTGCCGAGCTCGTCGGTCTCACTCGTCTTGCGACCGTGGTCGTCGTAGCCGTAGGTGACCGTGCGGGAGGCGTCGCCACCTGTCGCGTCGGAAACCGTCTCCGAGGCGAGCAGCCCGTCGATGGTGTAGCCGAGCGTGGTGACCGCCGTGTGCACGGCGCCGGTGACCCGGTTCGTGACACCCGGATCGGTACGAGTGATCACCCGGTCCATCCGGTCGTGGGTGAACGTCGTGACCGCGCCGCCCTCGATCTCCTTGACCGTGCGGCCGATCCCGTCGTACTCGTACCGCGTGACCTCACCCGCCGGGTCGGTGACCTCGGCGATGTCACCGGACTTGTAGTACCGGATCGTCTGGACGCCACCACCCGGCTTGACGATCTTCCACGGCAGGCCGGGAGGAGCGAACCCGCCGTCGTACGCCGCGACAGTCGTGCCGTCGGTGTAGGAGATCGACGTCTTCCGCTTGAGCGGGTCGACCATGCTCGTCCGGTTGCCGGCGGCGTCGTACGCGTACGTCGTCAGGTAGGTGTCGTCGGTGGCCGACGACGAGCCCGGACCACGCTGGGTCAGCGGCCGGTCGTTGAGGACGCTGAACGCCGGGTTCTCCGTCGTCGCGTCCGGGAAATAGGTGTTGTACGTGGTCGAGCACCGGTTCGCCGAGCGATCCTGACAGGTCGTGGCCGACACGACGTTGCCGCGCACGTCGTGCTCGTTGATGGTCATGTTCCCGTTGGGATCGGTGACCGTCCGCAGGTGACCCTTGCCGCTGTAGCCGTACCGGGTGACCTGCCCGCGCGCGTCGATGTCGGCGGCTTTGCGGCCGAACATCATGTCGTTCACGACAGACGTCTCGGAGTTGTCCGGCCCGCCGAGCGGGTAGCGGACCTCGCCGGCCGGCGCCGACTTCGCCTTCTCCCGCGCCTTGAACTGGCTGGACACCTGGCTGGCGTCCAGTTCGGAGCGGTAGAAGGCGACCTCGGCCATCGCGCCGGTGAAGTAGTGCACGTCCGCGGAGTTGACCGTGAAACCGGGCAGGTTGTTGCTGGTGTAGCCGGCACCGAGGTAGTAGTCGGACTCGGCGACGTTCTCCCGGACGGTGAACGGGGTTCCGCCCGCCCACTGCACCTTGGTTCCGTCCAGGTACAGCGTCTGGGTGGTGCCGCTGACGGTCAGCGCGACGTGGTGCCACTTGCCGTCGGTCACCTTGGTCCGGCCGCTCAGGCCGATCCACCAGTTCTGCTGGAAACTGCCGGCGGTGCAGGTGAAGATCACCATGTTGAGCCCGTTGACGGCGTCCGGGTTCTTGACCGGATCCGCCCGGGTGCCCGAGATCGTCAGGCACTTGCCCGAGTTCGGGTTCCGCAGCCCGCCCTGGTACGGCTGCCAGACCTGACCGGCGGAGGCGTTGCAGGTGTTGATCTGCACGGGGGTGTTGTCGGTCTTGCCCGCGGACTTCACCTCCAGGCACTTGCCGAGGGCACTCACGCTGCCGCCGGGATCGACCGACCAGTTCTGCGCGGCCGTGCCGTTGCACGTGTACACCTGAACCGGTGTGGCGTTCGCGGTGGCGCCGTCTTGCACGTCGAGGCACTTGCCGCGGTAGAGCGAGTTGATCGGACCCGTCGGGTTGCTCGACGGCGCCAGCGCGCGCAGGTCGCCGGTCGAACTGATCCAGAGCGTGGGCAGGGTGGAACTACGAGGACTGGGTCCCGTCTCGCCCAGCAGCACGCCGTCCTGATCGAGGCCGCCGGGTTGGTCCGCGGTGGGGCCCCGGAACCACATCGACACGGACGTGGCGGTGGCCGGCGAACTGCTGGTCACTGGGAAGATGCCCGCGGGCAGGTCGACGTGCGTGCCGAACAGCTGCGTGAATTCGCCGGCGGAGTCGGTTCCGCCGAACGGGCCGGTACCCGGCTCGAAATAGACGCCGTCGTACGTCGCGGTGCCGCCGTTGACCTCGTTGACCGCGTCCTTGGCGCCGATGTCGTTCATCCGCCAGTAGTTGGTCGGAGCGCCACCGAGGACCGCGCTCTGGTGCACCTTCGACGAGCCGTTGATCTCCGGCGCCTTGGGCGTCCACACCGAGCCGTTGCCGTCGGTCAGCTTGCCGACCCGGCCGGTCACCCCGTCGTACACCACCGAAGCGGCCACCTGCCCCGACGGGCGGGTCACCCGGGTCAGCGGCTTGAACTCGCCCCTGGCCCGCCAGAGGTCACCGGCGAGCTGGCCGTCGATCTCGGTGTCGTAGTACGCCGCCTCGGCGATCGACCCCTTGAAGAAGTCAGCCGTGCCGAGATTGCTGGAGTTGTTGATGTGCGACTGGTTCGGCCAGCCGCCACCGAGGAAACCGGTGCCGAGGTACGAGTAGGAGGCGCTCATGTCCTCGACGGTCACGCCGGTCTCGGCGACGGGCGTCGTGTCGCCGTCGACGTACAGCTGCTGCCCGTTGCCGTTGGCGCTGAGCACCACGTGGTGCCACTTGCCGTCGGCCACGACGGTCTCGGACTTCAGCGCGGTGTGCGTCCGCGTCAGGTAGGACTGGTCCGCCTGGCGCGGCTTGCCGCACGCCCAGATGAAGATCGCCGCGCCGGCCGCCGTCCCGTTGCCCTCGGAGTCGAGGCACAGACCTGCCGCGTCGTTGACGATCCGGCCGTTGGCCTGCACGTCCCACTTCTGGTTCGCGGCGCCGTTGCAGCTGAACGTGACCACGGACAGCCCGTTCTCCAGTCCCCCGTCCGCGGCGGTCACGCACTTCTCCACGGTGCTGCCGGCAGCGCCGGTGGCGACCCTCAGCTCGCGGGCGGCGGTCCAGGTGAATCTCTGGTGACCCAGAACGCCGCAGGTGCCGAGCCGGATCGGGGTGTTGTTGTCCGTCGAGTTGTCCTTGACCTCGAGGCACTGCCCGTTGCCGTAGGCGACCAGCGTGCCCAGCGACGTGCCCGGCCGCGGCGCCTTGGGGAAGCCGCCCATCAGGTAGCCGTCGGAGCCGATGTAGAGCGTCGGGTTGTAGGCGCCCCGGGTGGTCGACGTGGCCGATGCCGCCGCATCCCAGGACTGCCCGTACAACACGCCGTCGCCGCTGCCGGCGGGCACGTTGAACCACATGCTGATCGCCTGGTTGGAGGCGTCGCCGTCCAGGTTCGCCGGCACCTTGACCGACGACGACGTGCCGTTGAAGCCGGCCGCGGTCGCCTGGGAACCGGCCAGCGGGCCGGGCAGTCCCAGGGTCACGTTGGCGTACGTGCCCTTGTCGGTGCCCGCGTTCTCGATGACCGAGCTGGGCGCGTCGGTGCCGCTGGTCTCGTTCAGCCGCCAGTACGACTGGGGGCGGGAGTTGGTCACCGCGGTCTGGTAGCGCGACCCGGTGCCGTACTCGTAGGTGTGGCAGGCCCCGTCACCGGTCGGCGGGCACACCTTGGTGAGGGTGTTGCCGCTGTACTCGTACCGCCACGTGTTGACCGAATTCTGGTCGCCGGGAACCACCGCGTCGGTGGAGACGGTCGCCACCCGAGGCGGATTCGTACCGGTCCAGGTGAGACCGAGGGACCGGCCGGACGCCGAGGTGATCTTTGCCAGGCGGCCGTTGTCGTTGTAGCCGAAGGTCTGCGTACGGCCGGAGCCGTCCTTGATCGCCGAGAGCAGGAAGGGTCCGGGAGTTCCTACGGCCCCGGACGTGGTCCTGCGGGCGAACTCGTAGGTGGTGCCGTCCTTCTCGGTCAGCCGGTAGCCCCCGCCGGGCAACTCCGCGAAGTCGGCGGCGCGGCCGGCCGGCGAGGTGAACGTGCCGTCGCTGTTACGACCGAAGGTGAGGTCCCTGCCGTTCGGATAGGTCACGGTCACGGTGTTGACCACGGGCACCTGCTGGGGGCGGGAGATGTACCGCTCCACGGCCTGGGCGTCCGCGACGCTGGACCAGCCGGCGCCGAAGGCCTGATCCGAGCGGGGATCGATGCTGTTGTACGACCGGATGATCTCCAGCGGTGGCCCGACGGTGTTCACCATCGCGTCCCGCGCCGACGTGGTGTAGTTGCCGGACACCTGGTCGAAGCCCTTGTCCGGGTTCTGCGCCAGTCCCGAGGTGACCAGCGGCTGCGGAACCAGCGCGTTGAGCAGGTGCTTCGTCTGATACTTCGCGGTGTCCAGCAGCCCGTCGGAGACCACCACCGACCAGTAGTAGGTCTCGCCCCACTTGAGCACGCCGGACGGCACGACCCAGCGGTTCTTGCTGATCTTGCCGGAGGTGGCGATCTGTGTCTTGGCGTCCTTGCCGTAGACGAGGAACTCGTACTTCAACGACTTCGGCCAGTTGTCCGCGTCGTGCGCCGCGGCCAGCAGCTCCGGGGTCAGCGACGCGGCCGACGCCCCGTAGGACGGGTACTGGTCGTCGACCTGGGGCATCTCGTTGTAGTCGTAGGTGATCTCGAGATAAGGGCCCAGGTTGTAGCTGGTGTCGCGAGAGGTGAACCGCTTGAACGCGGCGGCGTGGTTCTCCGAGGCGGTCAGGGCCAGGCCGTAGTTGGGCGCGGTGCCGATCGACCACATGTTCATCGCCTGCGTGTCCAGCGACACCGACCGCCAGGCGCCCTTCGACCGGTCCGCGCCGGTGTTCGTGCAGGCCGGGGAGTTGTTCGTGATGTTCAGCGTGCCGATCGGCGCCGAGTAGGCGGGGGTGGCGCTCAACGTGCCGTTGCCGATGTCGGCGGCACGCCAGTTCTCGGTGATCCGCCGGACGTACACCGGGTTCAAGGTCGTGCAGTCGTACGACCAGGTGTGGTACAGGAAGAGCTTGGCCGCCTTGATCTGGCTGCCCTTGAAATCCTTGTCGAAGTCCGAGAACGCCATGATCGACCGGGAGACGGTAGTGCCGTTCCAGGTGCCGACGGGAAGGTTGTCGTCGCCGGCGTGGTTGTTGGTGCTCGTGTCGTTGTCGACGTACGTGTCGCCGGTGTCGTAGGTCTCCACCGTCGTCGGGTCGATGCGCACCGGGTACTGCCGGGCCGGGTCGTTCAGCCACGCGGCGTCCGCGGTGACCCGCAGAGCGGGCTTGCCGTCGAGGGTGATCAGCTGGTACTTGACGCCCGACGACTGGGCGGGGGCGCCCGACGCCGGGTCGACCTTGGAGTCGGTCATGTAGCCCGGTGGCGCTCGCAGAGCGACCTGCCCGTGCGGGTCGACCATCGCCAGCGAGCCGTCCTGCTGCGGCTGGATCGTCAACCCGTCCAGGTGCAGCGCGAAGGTCCACTCGTTGACGTTCGTCGGCGCCTTCAGGACGATCGTCTCTTTCAGGCCGTCGTTGACGGTCCGCAGCTCCAGGTCGGTGTTCGGCAGCACCTCGGGGTACATGGCGGTGGAGTCGGTCACGACCGCCGGCACGTCCGCCGCGCCCAGCAGGTCGTAGGCGATGGTGTAGCCCGAGCCCGTGGTGATCGCGGCCAGCGCCTCGTCGACGGAGGCGGGCGCGGCCGGCTCCGGGGCGGTGGGGGTCGGCGCGTCCGAGGGCTCCGTGCTCGCCGCGATGCCCGCCTCGCCGGGCGTCGTGGCGTCGCCGGTGCCCGTCCGGCCCAGCGTCACGTCTATCGAGTTGGCGGTCATCGCCAGCCGGTCGCCGCGCCGCATCAGCTTGGTGTCGATCGGCAGGTACGACCCGTCCGCGGCCCGGTAGTTGATCCGCGTGTCGTGTACCTGCCGGGTGATCGACCCGTCGGCGTTCTCGAACTCGTCGACCTTCGCCGTCGACGTCTTCGGCAGCCGCTTGCTGGTCTTGTGGTCGAAGCTGTTCTCGCCGCCGTTCCGGGAGGCGGTGAACCGCTTCTTCGACTCGGGATCGGGCAGGTCGGCGTCCACCGCGCCGGTCCCCTTGCCGGGCTTCGAGCCGCGGCCCCCGTCGGCGCGGGTCTTTTCCGCGGACACGTAGTGGTCGACCTCACCGGCGCCGTCGCCCGGGTCCTGGCGGGGCCCGCCGGCCACCCCGGCCAACGCCGGCGCCTGGCGCAGCCAGGAGAGGAGTCCGGACAGCGGGAAGCCGCCGCCTTCCGGGACCGCCCCGGCCGGTAGTCCCATGGCCAGCATCACCGCAACCGCGGTGACGACAGCGATCCGCTGCCTCATCCGAGCCCCCGCTCTCAGAATCTTCACAGTGAGCGGACAGCATGGTTCAAGATCATCGAAGTAGGCAAGATCTTGATTTTGCCCGGTGGAGCACCTACGCTCCGCCCGTGTCCACAACGCTCCGGCAACGCCTTGCCACGAAACGTGTTGGCCTGATCGGTGCCGGCGCCCTCGCAGTGATCGCCGTCGCAGGCGTCCTGGCCTGGGTTTTCTGGCCCGACCCGGAGCCTCGTCAGCGGGAGTACCGGGATGCGACGGCATGCCTGCTCACCGACGAGAAGGGGATCGCCGGCCCGGAGGCCGCTCCGGTGTGGACCGCGATGAGCGGCGCGTCGGCGAGCAGCCTGGTGCGGGTGCAGTACCTCGCGGTGGCCGGGCCGCAGACCGCCGGGAACGCGACCACGTATCTCAACTCACTTGCCAACAGCAAGTGCGGGGTGGTCGTCGCGGTCGGCGCCGCGCAGGTGGCCGCCGTCCCGGACGTGGCCCGGACCTATCCGGCGGTGCGCTTCGCCACGGTCGGAGGCGGCACGGCGGCCGCGAACGTGCAGGTGATCCCGGGCGGCTCCGCGGACACGGTGCGGACCGAGATCACCAGGTTGACCGAGTCACTGGCCGGCTGACGCCGCCAGCCGGTCCAGCATCCTCGGCAGGTCCATCGATTCCAGCATCCGGCGCTGCCGGGTCGCGCCGGTGCCGTCGCGGCGCATCCGGTCCAGTCCCGCGGTGACCAGGTCCAGGTCGTCGTGCCGCCGCAGCGCCGGGGTGATCCGGTCGAGCAGGTCGCCGAGCACGTCCCAGGCCGGCCGCGCCGTGCCGGTGCCCGGGTCCAGCAGCTGGCCGTCCATCCCGGAGCGGGCCGCGTTCCAGTGTGCCGCCCGGACCAGCACGTCGGGCAGCTCGGGCGCGGGCCGGCCGGCGACCGCGTCCCGGGCCACCGTGTCCACCAGGCCGCGGACCAGCGCGGCGATCAGCGCGGTGTCGCCCGCCTCGGGCAGGACGTCCGCCACCCGGATCTCCACGGTGGGGAACGCCGCCGACGGCCGCGCCCACCACAGCACCATGGTGGCGTCCATCATGGCGCCGGAGAAGATCAACGATGCGACGGTACGCCGGTAGTCCGCCACCGACCGCAGATGCGGCCACGGGCCGAGGCTGGGCCACCGCTCCAGCTGCGCCGACCGCCAGCTGGCGAACCCGGTGTCGGCGCCGCAGCAGACCGGTGAGTTCGCGGCCAGCGCCTGGATCACCGGCAGCATCCCGCGCAACCGGGTGCACACCTCCACCGCCAGCTCCTCCCCCGGCACGCCGACGTGCACGTGGCAGCCGCAGACCGAGGGATCCCGGGCGATCGGCCCGTAGTGGGCGGCGATCGCCCGGAACCGCGCGTCGTCGGCCGGCTCCGGGAACCGCTCGGCCAGCGGGGTGGCGCCGACCGGCACCAGCGCGGCCCCGGCGGTGAGGGCGGCGGCCGCCACCGCCCGGCGCCCGGCGCGGAGCTGCTCGGCGAGCTCGGCGGTCTCGGTGCAGACGTCCGAGACCATCTCCACCATGCTGGGCCGGAACTCGCGGCGGCTGCGCCGGCGCAGCGGCTCGGCCAGCCCGGCCAGGACCCTCTCGGCTACCGGCGCGTTGCCCCCGCTGCCCGGATCGAGCAGCAGGAACTCCTCCTCGGCGCCGACGGTCAGCCGGTCGGGAAGGACTGTGGTCACCGCGGGCGCTGGGCGGTCAGCAGCACCACGGCGATGCGCTCGGCCCAGGCGTACGCCGGCCCGTCCAGCTCCTCGCCGTAGACGTCCGGGTCGACCTCCCGGTACGACCAGGCCAGCCCGGTGCCGGCCAGCCGCCGCTCGGCCGCCTCCCGCAGCGGGTCCTGCCCGCCGGTGATCCCGGTGCCGCTGAACAGCACCAGGCTGCCGCCGGGCGCCAGCCGCTCGGCCGCGGTGTCGATGATCCGCAGGGACAGGTCGTTGCCGTCGGCGCCACCGCCGTCCCGGTACGCCCGGCCGGCCGGATCGATCATGAACGGCGGGTTCGAGATGATCAGGTCGAACTCCCCGTCGATGCCGCTGAGCAGGTCACTGTGGACCGGGTGCACCCGCCGCACCCCGGCCAGCGCGGCGTTCACCCGGGTGTAGCGCAGCGCCTGGTCGTTGATGTCGGCGGCGAAGACCTCGGCGGACGTCGCCCGCTTGGCCACCGCGATCGCGCCCGCGCCGGTGCCGCAGCCGATGTCGACGGCCCGGGTGACCGGCTCGGCGCGGCTGCTCACGTGCGCCGCGGCGGCGTCGGCCATCCGGTAGGTGTCCGGGCCGAAGAAGACCGAGTCCGGCGCGTCGGTGGGGAACGCCGAGTGGACGAAGATCTCGCCGTCGTAGCTGGAGTAGCGCACCCGGCTGCGCCACAGGTCGCCGCAGGGCTCGACCGCGCCGGCGGCCATCAGCAGCTCCAGGAAGCCGGCCGGCAGGACGTCCGCGGAGAACGGGCGACTCCAGCCGAACACGTCCCGCAGGTCGCGCGCCACACCGTTGGTCGGCCGCCGGTTGACCCGCTGGTGGGTCGCCGGGGTGCCGGTCGTGAAGTGATAGCCGCTGTCGCGCAGGGCGAGCCCGAGCCGCAGCAGCGCCTCGCCGGCCGCCTCGTCGCGGGAGCCGGAAGAAACCACCTGGGCCGTTTCGGTCGTCGTCATGGCCCGCGGCATTCCCCGTCCGGGCGAACCTAATCATCGGACCGAACCGGCCGCCGATCGGGCTGCTTACCCGGCGATGAATGACCTTATCCGGAGTTGCCGCGCACCGGCAAAAATGGTTTCCGCCGCCGCCTCGCGTGTTGTACTCGACCGGACGACACCTATTCCGGGAGGGTCATATGAGCACGGCGAGAAAATTGCGGTGGACCGCGGTGGCCGTCACCGCCGGCCTGCTGTCCACACCCGCTCCGGCGAATGCCGGGACGCCTGTGGACTCGCTCAGCCTCAATGGCAGCGCGACCATCGCCCGCTTCGGGCCGGGGATTCGCGTGCTTCGGCTGACCAACGGCGGCTACGAGCAGATGGGCTCGGCCTGGGCGAACCGCCAGATCGACATAAATAAATCATTTGAAAGTACGTTCGTGGTCTATCTGCACCACGGCCGATCGGGTGCGGACGGCGTCGCCTTCATTCTCCAGGCCTCCGGTCCGCGGGCGCTCGGCGGGTGGGGCGGCGGCCTGGGCTATCGCGGCCTCAAACGGAGCGTGGCCGTCGAATTCGACGATTTCCGGAACGGCACGGATCCCAACGACAATCACATCGCCCTGGTGGTGAACAACAATCCGGACTTCCACCTGACGTCCGTCGAGCCGCCGTTCCCGCTGTTCCGGACACCGTTCGTCGCCCGGGTCGTCTGGGACGCGCCGGCCGGTCGTCTGCGGGTCTACGCCAGTCCGCTCGGCCAGGGCGGGGAGCCCGGACTGGTCTTCGACCAGACCGTCGACCTGCGCGCGCGCCTGGGCACGAACCTCGCCTGGATCGGCTTCACCGGAGCCACCGGCGGGGTCACCTCGGTCCAGGACATCCTCTCCTGGCAGATCCGCGTACCCCGCTGACCGGCCTCCTCCCCGGCGGGCGCCTACATCCGACGCGGCACGGGGCGGGCCAGCGCCCGCGTCCGCGCTGGTCCTTTCCGGGCGGCCGCCACGGCTGCCGGTCAGGGCCGGGGCGCCGTCCGGGTCCAGGACCGCTCGCCACGCCGGGAGGTCGCCGCCACGCAGCGCGGGCAGATGTGCCGCACCCGGTCCTCGGCGGTGATCACATCGGTGGCCCGGAAGTCGAACGGCACGTGCGGGAAGCGCCGCAGCCGGGTCCGGCTCAGCTGCAGCCCGCACAGGGTCTGGTTGAGCCCGGGCGTCCAGGCGTGCACCTCGCCGCCCGGCTGCCGGACGCCGTCGTCGCCGATCCATTCACTCGAGGCCGCCACCGAGGCGGTACGTGTTCTCGCCATGCGCGAGCGCATTCCCATCGAGCGGCCGGATACACCCGCGGGCGGATGCACCAGCGCCCGGATACACCCGCGGGCCCATACACCCACGGGTCGATACACCCGCGCCAGGATGCGCCCCGCGGGCCCGCCTCCACGCCCGCGAAGGTCCGGACGTTTGCGGGCCCGCTCACCGGGAAGTCGCGGGTCATGAGCGACGATCGAGAACGCACCGACCGGCACCCGACCGACGAGCCCGACGGCACGCCCGCCCACGCCGCGTCCCTGCGCCGCCCCGGCCAGTCGGTAACCGGCGCGGAACCGGAGGAGCCGGAGGCCGGGGAGGCGGCGACGGGTGCCGGCTACGACGAGAACGCCGTCTCCGGCGACACCGGAATGTACCGGCCGGACTGACCCGGCGGCCCGAGGGACCCCGGGCCGCCGGCCGCACGCAGCGTGGCGGCCGGGTAAGCGCTCGCACGACCCCGTGCCGGCGGTCGCGCTGCCGCCGGCTGGCCTCACCCGCCCCGGGTGACACCGCACGGGGCGACCGGTTGGCTTTCGTCGCCGCCGGCCGGCGCGGCCGGTCCACTGGCGCCGCCGGCGGTCTGCGCGGCCAGCTCGCCGAGGAATTCGGGCAGGCCGGCGGCTTGCCCGAGCATGCGGCGCTGGCGGTCCGCGCCGGTGCCCTGGTGCCGCAGCCGGATCAGGCCGGCCTGGGTACGCAGCCGGTCCCGGTGCCGTTCGAGGGCCGGCGCGACCAGGCCGAACAACTCCTCGACCAGGTCCCACGCCGGGCATGCGGCGCCCGACCGCGGGTCGATCAGCGTCCCCCTGAGGCCCTCGTGCGCGGCGTGCCAGTGCGCGGCCGTCAGCAGGCAGTCGCGCACCCGCGGAGCGGCATCGCCGACCACCACCCGCTCGACGGCCGCGGCGACCAGCGCCCGGGCCAGGGCGGCGACCAGCACGGTGTCGGCGACGGTGAGGCACACGTCCGCCACCCGGATCTCCACGGTGGGGTATCGCGCGGACGGACGGGCGTACCAGTAGACCATCGCGCGGTCCAGGATGACCCCGGTGGCGATCAGCGTGTCCACCGTGCGGTCGTACTCGTCGGGGGTGTCGAAGTACGGCGTCGGGCCGACGCTCGGCCACCGCTGCAGCTGGGCGCAGCGCCAGCTGGCGTAGCCGGTGTCGGCGCCCGCGTAGAACGGCGAGTTGGCGGCCAGCGCCTGCAGCACCGGCAACCAGACGCGCACCTGGTTGCAGACCTGCACGGCCAGTCCGTGGTCGGCGACCCCGACGTGGACGTGGCAGCCGCAGCACGCCTCGTCCTCGGCGATCGGGCCGTACTGCCGCGCGATCGCCCGGTAGCGCGGCTTGTCGGCGACCGTGGGCGACTGCTCGCCGACCGGCGTGGCGCCGATCGCGACCAGGCGCGCGCCGAAGCGGGTGGCGGTCTCGGTGGCGGCGCGGCGCAGGCCGGTCAGCTCGCGCCGCAGGTCGTCCAGCCCGGTGCAGATCCCGGTGACCAGCTCCAGCATGCTGCGGCGCAGCTCCAGGCGGCCTTGGCCGCGCGCCCACGGTGGCAGCGCGTCCAGCACCTGCGCGGCCACCGGGACGTTGCATCCGGTGACCGGGTCGAGCAGGAGGAACTCCTCCTCCACGCCCAGGGTGAGCATTCAGCTCACCTCCGATCCAATCGCGGCCAGTAGTGGGCCATGGTCGCCGCGCCGCGGGTGAGCATCGAGATCGCGACGCGTTCGTCGCTGTCGTGCCAGCGGTCCTGGGGCAGGCCGGTGCCGAAGAACACCACCGGGGCGCCGACCTTGCGGGACAGCAGCTCGGCGGGGCCGCTGCCGGAGTTGCCCATCCGGCCCGGCTCGACGCCGAACCCGTCGCGCACGGCGTCCGAGAGGGCGGTGAGCGCGGGCAGGTCGCCGGGCGTCTCGTAGGGTTCCTGGGAGATGGTGTCGGCGATGCTCAGGTCGTACTCGAATCGGTCGTTCTTCCTCTCCCCCAGCCAGCGCCGCAGCTGCTCGGCGACCTCGCCGGACTCCTGGCCGGGCGCGAGCCGGAAACTCAGCGCGGCGGTGGCGACCGACGGGACCGCCCCGCGCGACGGGCCGGTCGGGTCCCCGGCCACCAGGGTGATCACCTCGAGGGCCGGGCGGGCGTACAGCCGTTCCAGGACCGAGTAGCCGGCCTCGCCACCGACGCTGCGGGTCTCCGAGCGGTGCAGCCAGTCCTCGTCGGAGTAGGGCAGCGCGGCCAGCTCCGCGCGCCGCGCCGGCGACGGACCGGCCACGGTGTCGTAGAAGCCGGGCAGCGTGATCCGGCCCTCGTCGTCGAAGAGCGCCGCGATCAGCCGGGCCAGTTCGACGGCCGGGTTCGGGGCGGGGCCGGAGACGCCGCCGCTGTGCACGTCCCGCCTCGGGCCGAGAACCTCCAGCGTGGCGCTGACCATGCCGCGCAGGCTGGTGCAGACCGCCGGATGGTCGGACCGCCAGGTCTGGGTGTCGCTGAACACGATGAGGTCGGCGCCGAGCCGGTCCAGGTGCTCGTCGAGCAGATCGGTGAGCTGTGCGGACCCGGTCTCCTCCTCGCCCTCGACGAGCAGCTTCAGGTTGACCGCGGGCGTGTCGCGGCCGGTGGCGGCCAGATGGGCGCGGATCCCCCAGAGGTGGGCGAGCACCTGACCCTTGGCGTCGGAGG
The DNA here is from genome assembly GCF_016862395.1 of Actinoplanes siamensis. Lineage (GTDB taxonomy): Bacteria > Actinomycetota > Actinomycetes > Mycobacteriales > Micromonosporaceae > Actinoplanes > Actinoplanes siamensis. The sequence goes on from NZ_BOMW01000073.1 coordinate 16,424, forward strand.
CGCCCCGGCCGTACACGTAGCCGTCCCGGATCACCGGGACGAACGGCGCGGTCTCCGCCCACTGCCCGTCCTCGGCGACCCGCACGTCGTGGTGGCTGTAGATCAGCACGGTCGGCGCGCCCGGCGCCGCGCACCACTCGGCGTAGACCGCCGGGGCGCCGTCCGCCTTCCACACCTCGGTCACCGGGAAGCCTGACGCGCGCAGCGCCCCGGCCAGCCAGTTCGCCGATCGCAGCAGGTCCTGCTCGCGTTCGGGCACCCCGGCCACGGACGGGATGCGGACCCACTCGGTCAGCTCCCGGACCAGGTCCTCGGTGTGCCCGGCGAGGAACTCGCCGATCTCGTCGTTCGCCATGGCAGGCGGCTACCCGGGATTCGCGGTTCTCACGCCGGGCGGTCCAGCCACAGTTGCACCATCACCACCGCCGCGGTGCCGATCACCGCCGGTGGGCGGACAGGTCGCCGGCGCGATCAGGAACAGGACCACGGCGAGCAGGGCGAGCAGCGCCCGGCTGCCGGCGTCCTCGTCGGGCACGGGCGCACCTCCGGCGCGAAGCGGGGGGCCGCTCCACCACCCTTCTACACGCGCACGCCCACTACTGTGGATCGGCGGCGCCGACCCACGGTGTGATCTTGCCCTGGTCGCAGCCGCCGCCGCGTCGGCGGGGACGTGCCCCGCCAGGAGATGACCACCGCGGCCGCTAAGGATGCCGGGCCTCCCCCTTGCCGAGCCAGTCCAGCGCGCGGGCGACGATCCCGGCCGGCACGTCGTGGCCGCCCGGGAACTCCTCGTAGGTGACGTCGTACCCGGGCTGGCGCAGCCACTCCACCAGGTACCGGCCGCACCGGTCGACCGGGAGCACCTGGTCGCCGGCGCCGTGCGAGATGAACACCCGCGGCTCGCCGTGCGACACCAGCGGCGCCGCGAAGCCGGGCGAGAACGCCAGGATGTCGCCGAACACGTCGCCGTTGGCCAGGCCCAGGGTCAGCGCGTAGGACGCCCCGTCGGAGAACCCGCCGACGCTGATCCGGTCGACCGGGTAGCCGGCGAACACCTCGGCCAGCACCCGGTCCAGCCGCCGTACGTCCGGCCCGAATCCGCCGCCGATGAAGTCCCAGGTCGCCCCGCTGGACTGCGGCGCCACCAGCAGGAGCCGGTGCTCCGCGGCGTGCTCGCGGAGCAGGCCGACGCCCTGCTGGGCGGAGCCGCCGGCGCCGTGGAACACCACGATCAGGTGGTACGGCCCGGCGGTCACCGGCTCGGGCACGAGGATCAGCGCCTGCAGGTCGCCGTCCGGCCCGGCGACCGAGACCAGCCCGGTGCGGGTGGCCGGTTGCAGGGGCGGCTGCGGTCGTACGTTCAACCGCCCGTGCGCGGCGTTCTCCTCGGGCGCGCTGTGCGGACGTCCGGGTTCCTCGACGACCGGGGTCATCGCCATTCCCCTCCTCGGCTTCACGGGTGCGGCCCGGCTACCCCGGATCGGCTTTCGTCACACTGCCCACCCCCTGGGTTGAGCAAAACGAAGCCAGCATCTACAGTCCCTGACTATGCGAAACCGAAGCCAGGAGTCGTCATGACTATCACGCTGTCCTCGCCGCTGGCCGACCGGGACCGGTGGACGGCCGCCGGCTGGTGCCCGCTGGAGCGCACGCTCGACCTGATCGGCACCCGCTCGGCGATGACCCTGCTGCGCGAGGTCTTCTACGGCGGGAGCCGCTTCGACGACCTCGCCCGCCGGGCCGGGGTGACGCCCGCTGTCGCCGCCCAGCGGCTGCGGCAGCTCGTCGACGGCGGCCTGCTGGAGCGCCGGCCCTACCGTGAGCCGGGCCACCGGACCCGGCACGGGTACGCGCTGACCCCGAAGGGCCACGCGCTCTTCCCGATCCTCGTGGCGCTGCTCCGCTTCGGCGACGAGCTGCCCCGCGAGCACGAGACGCACCTCGCCCTGACCCACGCCGGGTGCGGGGAGCCGATCGTCCCGCAGGTGCGCTGCGCCGCCGGCCACGTCGTGCCGGCGGCCGAGGCGGTCGCCTCGATCGCCTGGCCGGACGCAACGGAGCCGGCGCGGTGAAGCCGTCCCTGAACCGGACCGTCGCCGTCACCGGCCTCGGCGTGGTGTCACCGGCCGGCATCGGCGCCGCGGCCTTCTGGCGCGGCCTGCTCGCCCCCGCGGCCGACGGGCGTGTCCGCCGCGTCCAGGGGTTCGACCCGCGGCGCTGGATGTCGCACAAGGAGGCCCGCAACTCCGACCTGGTGACCCAGATGGCGGTCGCCGCCGCGGACGAGGCCCTGGCGGACGCGGGACTCGCGGACGTCGCCGCGCCGCACCGGGCCGCGGTCTGCCTGGGCACCGGGATCGGCGGGGTGTCCACCCTGGAGGCGCAGTCCGGGGTGCTCCGGGAGCACGGCGAGCGCCGGGTGTCCCCGCACGTCGTCCCGATGACCATGCCGAACGCGGCGGCCGCCGCGCTGAGCATCCGGTACGGCCTGCGGGGCGGCGCCGCGACGATCACCACCGCGTGCGCGGCCGGCACCGACGCCATCGCGGCCGGGGCCCGGCTGGTCGCCTCCGGCGCGGCGGACGTGGTGCTGGCCGGCGGCTCCGACTGCAGTCTGACCCCGACCTGCCTGGCCGGCTTCGCGAACATGCGCGCGCTGAGCCCGACCGGGGTGAGCCGGCCGTTCGACCGGGACCGGGACGGGCTGGCCGCTGCGGAGGCCGCCGGCGTCGTCGTGCTGGAGACGCTGGAATCGGCCCGCCGCCGCGGGGCGTACGTCTACATGCTGGTCGCCGGCGCCGCCTCGACCGCGGACGCCTACCACGTGACCGCTCCGTCGCCCGGCGGCGACGGCGCGGAGCGCTGCATGCGGCTGGCCCTCGACGACGCCGGCCTGACCTCCGGGCAGATCGCGCACATCAACGCGCACGGCACGTCCACGCAGCTCAACGACGTCGCCGAGGCGGCCGCGATCCGCCGGGTGCTGGGCCCCTCCCGGCCGCCGGTGACCAGCGTCAAGGGGGTCACCGGGCACTCGTTCGGCGCCGGCGGGGCGGTGGAGGCGGTCGCCGTGGCGCTGACCATGCGGGAACGGCTGATCCCGCCGACGGCCGGTCTGACCAATCAGGACCCGGCCATCGACCTGGACATCCCACGCGAGCCGGCGCCCTGGACGCCCGGCCCGGTGCTGTCCAACAGCTTCGGCTTCGGTGGTCACAACGGCAGCCTGGTGTTCGCCCCGGACCACGGAAAAGTTTGAGGTTTGCCCAGGTGACAGTGTGGTAGCCCGACCGCCATGGATCAGCGAACGACTCCCGTGCTGGACGCCGTCAGCGCCACGCCGGACTTCGGCGGAGCCGCGCCGACCGTCGAGCAGGCGGTGGTGCACGCGGAGGCGCTGCTGGCCGACGCGACCGGCGCCCGGCAGACCGTGTTCGCCGGCTGCGGCTGCCACGTCGCGATGCACGCCGCGGTCCTGGCGGTGGCCCGGCCGGGCACACGGGTGGCGGTCGACCACAGCATGCACCGGTCGGTCGTCTCGGGGCTGATCCTGGCCGGCGCCGAGCCGGTCTGGCTGCGGCCGGGCTGGGACCCGGTCCATCAGATCAACCGCCCGGCCGGTCCGGCCGACGTCGCCGCGGTGCTCGCCGCGAACCCCGGCGTCTCCGCGGTCCTGGTGCGCACCCCGACCGTGTACGGCATCGGCGCCGACGTCCGGACCATCGCGCGGACCTGCCACCGCGAAGGCGTCGCCCTGGTCGTGGACGAGCCGGACGGCACGTACTTCCCGTTCCACCCGGACCTGCCCACCCCGGCTGTCCAGGCCCGCGCCGACCTGGTCGTCAACACCGTCCCCGACGGCGGCGCCTGCCCGGCGTCGGTGGTGCTGGCCGACGGTGGCCTGGTCGATCCGGCCGAGCTGCGGCGGCGACTGGATCTGATCACCGCGGAGAACCGGAACCCGGCGGCGTACGCGGCGATCGACGGCCATCGTCGGCACATGGTCGCGGACGGGCGCCGGGTGCTCGGCGAGGCCTTGGACCGGGTGGCCCGGCTGCGGGCCCGTCTGGAGCGGATCCCCGGGCTCACCGTGGTCGGCGAGTCGGTGTGCCCGCCGGACCGGGTCGTCGAGTGGGATCCGCTCAAGGTCGTCGTCGACGTCTCCGCGCTGGCGATCACCGGCTACCAGGCCCAGGCGTGGCTGGCCCGGCAGCACCAGGTCACCGCCGGGTTCGCCGATGCCCGGCGCGTGGTGTTCCCGGTCTCGCCGAGCGGCGACGACGCGGCTGTCGACCGTGTCCTCGAGGCGCTGCGCGCCCTCGCCGAGCAGCCGCCCACGACGAACGGGGACCCCGCGCACGCCCCGAACGCCCAGCCGGCGCGGCCGCTGCCGACCCGGCGCGCGATGTCCCTGCGGGACGCCTACTTCGCCGACTCCGAGCCGGTGACCGATCCGATGGGCCGGATCTCCGCGGAGATGATCAGCCCCTGCCCGCCCGGCGCTCCGGTGATCCTGCCGGGCGAGCTGTTCACCGCCGACGTGGTGCTGCACCTGCGCCAGCACGTCGCCGCGGGCCTGCCGGTAGCGGACGCCGGCGACCCGCGGCTGCACACGTTCCGGGTGGTCCGGGCGTCTCAGACGCGGAACTGACCGACCACGGTCCGCAGTTCGGCGGCGATCCCGGACAGCTCGTTGGCGGTGTCGGTGGCCTCGGTCAGCGCCGCGGTCGTGCTCTGCGCCGCCGACGCCACCCCGCCGATGTTGCCGGCGATCTGCGTGGTGCCCTGCGCCGCGTCCCCGACGCTGCGGCTCATCTCCCCGGTGGTCGCGGTCTGCTCCTCCACCGCGGACGCGATGGTGGTCTGGTAGTCGTTGATCCGCGCGATGATGTTGGCGATCTCGGCGATCGCGGCCACCGCGTTGGTGGTGTCCGCCTGGATCGCCTCCACCCGCCGGGAGATGTCCTCGGTGGCCCGGGCGGTCTCCTGAGCCAGGTCCTTGACCTCGCTGGCGACCACGGCGAACCCCTTGCCCATCTCCCCGGCACGCGCCGCCTCGATCGTCGCGTTCAGCGCGAGCAGGTTCGTCTGCTCGGCGATCGCGGTGATCACCTTGACCACGTTGCCGATCTCCGCGCTGGAGTCGCCCAGCTTGGAGACTGTCGAGTTGGCGGTCTCCGCGACGCCGACCGCCTCGTTGGCGACCCGTGCCGCCTCGGACGCGTTGGACGCGATCTCCCGGATCGACGCGCCCATCTCCTCGCTGCCGGCTGCCACGGTCTGCACGTTGGTGGACACGTCGCCGGCCGTCACCGCCACCACGTCGGCCTGCGCCGCGGCGTCCTGGGCCGAGTGCGCGATCAGCTCGGCGGCCCGGCTGAGCCGCTCGGTGCTGGCCCCGAGCGTCTGCGAGCTGCCGGCCACCCGGCCCACCATGGCGCGCAGCCCGTCGCGGGCGGTGTTGACCGCCACCGCCATGCCGCCCAGCTCGTCGCGGGCGTGCACCCGCGCCGCGACGGTCAGGTCGCCCTGGGCCACCGCGGCCAGCGCCGACGAGACGCTGCCGAGCTGCCGGGTGATCAGCCGGGTGACGATCGTGGCCAGCGCGATCGCCAGCGCCAGGCCGGCGATCAAGTAGATGATCATCTGGTTCCGGGCGCTGTGGTACGCGGACTCGGCGGCCGCGGCCATCGCCGACGACTCCTTGTCCTCGGTCTGCTGCAGCTCGACCACCGAGGACTTGAGCTGATTCTGGGTCTTGATCCAGGCCGCCGAAACCTCGTCGCCGGTCGGCATCTGGGCGCCGGCCGGCGCCGGCTCCTGGAACAGCGCGTAGTCGCGCAGCCCCTGGAAGTACTTGAACGAGTCGGCCACCTGCTGGGCCGCCGCCTCCCGGGCCGCCGACCCCCGGGCCAGCTTCTGGTAGGCCGCGATGGCGGCGAGCGTCTGCTTGTCGGCGGTGGTCACGGCGTCGCGCTGCGCGGCCTTCTGCGCCGCGGGCACCACCGCCCAGCCGAACAGCGCCTCCTGGCCGTCGCCCAGGGCGCCCCGCAGCGTGCTCAGCTGCAGGCTGCTGTCGACGTGGCGCTCCTTCATCGCCGCGATGTCGTCGTTGAGGATGCTCAACCGGCTGATCCCCAACGTCCCGATCACCGCGGCGACCACGGCACTGCACAGCACCGCCGCGTACACCTTGGTCCCGACGCGCAGATCGGCCAGCCGGCCGATCAGGCCGCCTCGCGGCGCTGTCGTTTCCGTCTTCGGGTCCGACCCGCTCATCCCCACCACATGCCTCCCGATCCGATGGAGGCGCGCGGCCCCTCGTCTGATGTATCGCCAAGATCACGCCGCGATTGAGACCTTCCCGGGTACGGCGTCCGGAGCTCCCGCACGACCCGGCGTGCTCCGAAACCGGCAGGACGCGCAGCGCGCGGAACTCGGCGCAGGCGGGGCTATAATGGGATTCGGTTCGCGCCGGCCGCACGTTCCGCTCGATCTTTCCTCGCCTCTCGCCGGGACGAGCTTCTTCGCGCTACACCCCGTGAGCCAGTGGCCTGCCGGCAGCGCTTCCCTCCTGCCCGCGATGCCTGGCGTGACCAGCCGGAGCTGAGCCCGTGACCGCAACGATCGACCCCGTCCGCACGGCCGAGGACCAGGACGACGACCAGCCGGGCCCCGCCACGATCGCACCGGCCCCGGTGGACGTCGACACCGTCAAGGCGTACCTGCGCGAGATCGGCCGCGTCCCGCTGCTGACCGCCGAGCAGGAGGTCGAGATCGCCAAGCGGATCGAGGCCGGGCTGTACGCGGCCGAGCTGCTGCGCGCCCACGACGAGCGGGACCGGCAGGTACCCGCCGACCGGCTGCGCGACCTGCGTTTGGTGGCCCGCGACGGGGAACGCGCGAAAGGTCATCTCCTGGAGGCCAACCTGCGGCTGGTGGTCAGCATCGCGAAACGCTACAGCGGCCGCAGCATGCCGTTCCTGGACCTGATCCAGGAGGGGAATGTCGGGCTGATCCGGGCGGCCGAGAAATTCGATTACACCAAGGGCTTCAAATTCTCCACCTATGCCACCTGGTGGATCCGGCAGGCGATTTCCCGGGCCGTGGCCGATCAGGGCCGCACGATCCGCATCCCGGTGCACATGATGGAAATGATCAACAAGCTGACCCGCCTGCAGCGGGAGATGCTGCACCGGCTGGGCCGCGAGGCCACCCCGGCCGAACTGGCCCGCGAGATGGAGCTGGCCCCGGCCCGGATCGTGGAGATCCAGCAGTACGCGCGCGAGCCGATCTCGCTGGACCAGGGGATCGGCGCCGGAGGCGACGCCCAGTTCGGCGACTTCATCGAGGACACCGACGCGGTGGTGGCGCTGGACGCGGTCAGCTCCGGGCTGCTGCGCGACCAGTTGGAGTCGATCCTCGCGACGCTCACCGAGCGGGAGGCCGGCGTGGTGCGGCTCCGCTTCGGACTGAGCGACGGCGTGCCGCGCACCCTCGACGAGATCGGCCGGGTGTACGGGGTGACCCGCGAGCGGATCCGGCAGATCGAGATGAAGACGATGTCCAAGCTGCGCCACCCGGCCCGCTCCGGGGCACTGCGCGACTTCCTGGCCTGACGCCCTACCGCAGCACCCAGCCCGGCGTCCACGTCCCGGCCGCGTCCGGACCGGCCGCCACCCCGGCCAGGTGCGCGCGGAGAGCGGCGAGCGCCGGGTGCGGATTGTCCCGGTGCCAGATCAGCGCGTGCGGGTAGACCGGCACCGGATCGGTCACCGGGATGCGCCGCAGGCCGTGGCCGGCGGGCCAGACCAGGCGGGTCCGCTCCCCGATGAAGGTGGCCAGCGCCGGGGTGTCCGCGACGGTGTCGAGCAGCGCGTCCGAGCCGAGGTTGGGGCCGGTCGCCTCGATGGCGAGGCCGAACTCACCGGCCAGCTCGTCGTAGTAGGCGCCCCACTCGGTGCCGGGGGCGATGCCGGGCATCCAGATCCGGTGTCCGGCGAGCTCGGCGACGGTCACCGAGCGGGCCGTCGCGAGCACGTGGCCGGGGCCGGTGAGCAGGTGCAGCGGCTCGTCGAGCACGCGGACCGCCCGGACGTCCTCGGGGAGCGGCCGGCCGGGCATCGCGACGGCGCGGAACGACGCGTCGATCGCGCCGGACCGGATCGCGGCGACCGCCGTCTCGACGTCGAACAACTTCACCACATCAAGATCGATTTTTGGGTACGCCCGGTGGAAGTCCCGGATCAGCCCGTTCGTCGCCAGCCGGGAGGCGATCACGTCGACCCGCAGCGGACGGCGGCCGGCGCCCACCGACGCCGCCGCGCGCTCGGCGACGCGCAGCAGCTCCCGGGCGTGCGGTAGGAACGCCTGCCCGTCGATGGTCAGCTCGGCCCCGCGCGGCGTGCGGTGGAACAGCCGCACGCCCAGGGTGCGCTCCAGGGCGGCGATCCGCTTGGAGACGGCCTGCTGGGTGATCGCCAGCTCGGCCGACACGTCCTGGAACCGGCCGGCCCGGGCGGCGGCGACGAACGTGCGCACGGCGTCGAAGTCCATGCCGCCGGACCCTACCCGTACCACCATCGGTTGTCTTTCATCGGCGTGGCGGTTGTTTGATCAGCCTCGGAGACTCCTGCTTGGATCCCTTCGGTCAACGTCGGGTTGTCCGGTGGAGAATTCGAGGGGGAATCGTGGGACGGCAGTTCCGATGGCTCTGGACGTCGTACGCGGTCAGCACGGTCGGCACGTGGCTCGGCTTCGACGCGTTCCCGCTGATCGCGATCCTGGTCCTGCACGCCGGGCCGGTCGCCGTGTCGCTGCTGTCCGCGGCCGGGCTGGCCGTCGGCGCGCTGATCGCGGTGCCGCTCGGCCCCTGGGTGGAGTTCCGGCGCAAACGACCGGTGATGATCGCGATGGACCTGGTCCGGTTCGCCGCACTGATCAGCATCCCGGCCGCGTACGCGCTCGGCCGGCTCACCTTCGCCCAGCTCGTGGTCGTGTCCGTGGTGACCGCGGCGGCCGACATCACGTTCCGGGCGGCCGGCGGCGCCGTCCTCAAGGCCCTGGTGCCGCGGGCCGACCTGCTCGCCGCCAACGGGCGGTTCGAGGCCACCACCTGGACCGCCACCATTGTGGGCCCGCCGCTCGGCAACGCGGCCATCGGGCTGATCGGCCCGGTCACCACCGTGCTGGCCGACGCGGTCAGCTACCTGCTCTCGGCGGCGGCGATCCGGGCGATCGGCGGCCGGGAGGCGCACCCGGCCCCGGCTGCCGGCCGCCGGCAGGCGCACCCGGCTGCCGACGGCCGGACGGCGAGCCCGACGCGGGCCGGTGACCTGCTCGACGGGTGGCGCCACATCCTGGCGCATCCGGCGCTGCGGCCGCTGTTCTTCAACACCGTCCTGGTCAACGGCCTGATCCTGGCGAGCGCGCCGCTGCTCGCCGTGCTCATGCTCGGCCGGCTCGGCTTCGCGCCCTGGCAGTACGGGCTGGCCTTCGGCGCGCCGTGCCTGGGCGGGCTGATCGGGTCGCGGCTGGCCGGGCGGCTGGTCACCCGGTTCGGGGAACGCCGCGTGCTGCTCATCTCGGGGGCGCTGCGGGTGTGCTGGCCGCTCGGGCTGGCTTTCACCGGCCCCGGCGCCGGCGGCCTGGCTCTGGTGCTCACCGTCCAGTTCGGCCTGGTGACGTGCATGGGCGTGTTCAATCCGGTGTTCGCCACCTACCGGCTGCGGCAGACCGCGTCCGATCGGGTGGCCCGCACGCTGTCCGCCTGGTCGATCACCAGCAACGCGGTGATCGCCGCGATGACCGCGTCGTGGGGGCTGCTGGCCACCGTCACCAGCCCGCGGGTCGCGATCGCGGCCGCCGGTGTTCTCATCCTGGCCACTCCGCTGCTGCTTCCCTGGAGCGCGTCCGCCTCGTCTTCCCCGGACGCCGCCTCTTCCCCGGCCGTCCTTGCTCCGCCGGACGCTGCCGCTGTCGCGGACGCCCCCTCTTCCCCGGCCGTCCTTGCTCCGCCGGACGCTGCCGCTGTCGGGGACGCCCCTTCCCCGCCTGGTGCCGGCTCTTCGCCGGAGGCCCGCTCGCCCCGGGACGGCGAAAACGGGTTGCCCGGCGGGACCGGCGGTGCTGAGGTGTTGCGGTGAATCAGCAACAGGTGCTCGCGCTCTTCGACCGGCAGCTGCGCCGGGAGGCGCCGCCCGGTGGGCCGTCGTCCCGCGTCGACCGGGACGACACGATCGTCCGGCAGGTGGGCGCGGAACACGACTGGAACGCCGTGCTGTGGTCGGATCTCGACGAGTCGACAGCCGATCGGGTCATCGCCGAGCAGGTGCGCTACTTCCGGTCGCTCGGCGTCGAGTTCGAGTGGAAGCTGTACAGCCACGACCGGCCCGCCGACCTGGGCGAGCGGCTGCGGGCGGCCGGGCTGGTCCCGGACGATCCGGAGACCCTGATGGTGGCCCGCATCAGCGACCTCGACCTGGACGCGGAGCCGCCGGCCGGTGTCGATCTGGTCCGGGTGACCGACGCGGCCGGCGTGGACCTGATGATCCGGGCCGGTGAGGAGGCGTTCGGGCAACCGAGCGGTTCGCTGCGTCACCAGTTGGTGGCGCTGCTGCGGGACAGCCCGCAGAGCGTGCGCCTGTTCGTCGCGATGGCCGGGGACCAGCCGGTGTGCGCGGCGCGGATGGAGCTCAACGAGGGCACCGCGTTCGCCGGTCTGTGGGGCGGCGGCACGGTGCGCGCGTGGCGGGGCCGCGGCATCTACCGTGCGCTGGTCGCGCTCCGCGGGCGCGTCGCCGCCGACCTGGGCTACGAGTATCTGCAGGTGGACGCGTCGGACCAGAGTCGCCCGATCCTGCGGCGGCTCGGGTTCGCCGCGCTCGGCACCACCACTCCGTACCGTCTCCCGGTCTAGCGTCGGTCCGGGATTCGAGTGCGGCGACCGGTGGCTCCGGCCCGCGCGGACCGCGGCGATCTTCTGCTGCTCTCGCCGGGCCGCCCTGTTGGCCCGCTTCGCCGGGCCGCCTTGAGCGGGCCACTCGGTCCGGGCGGCCTCGACCCGGGCCACCTCGCCCGGGGCCGCCTCGACCCGGGCCACCTCGACCCGGGCCGCCTCGACCCGGGCCGCCTCGAGCGGCCGCGCTGCCCGATCGCCGCGCCCGGTCGGGTCAGGCTGCGGCATCCCGTTCGCGCGGGCGACCGGCCAGGTGGCGCACCCACTTGAGAGCCGACGCCGCCATGACGGCGTCGAGCTCGGCGCGGGCCCGTGGCGCGGAGACCAGCGGCTCCGGCCCGCGGGGACCGCCGCGCGGCCGCCGCGACTCCAGCACCGCCAGGCAGGACGCGACGACCGCGTCGAACGTCTCCCGCTCCGTCGCGGCCATGGCGAGCAGCACCCGGTCGAGAATGTCCTGCCCACTGGCGTCCCGGGAGACGTCGAGAATCCACGACCGCTGCCGTCGATGACCGGTATCGGTCAGCGTGAAGGTCTTGCTGCCGCCGGTGCGGACGTGGCCCAGGCGCTCCAGCCGTTTCAGGGCCGCCACCACCCGCAGCACGTCGACGGCGCCGCGCTCGCCGAACGTCTGGGCGTGCCGCTGGCGCAGGTCGTAGGCGGTCCCGGGGCGGTCGGCGAGGAACACCAGCAGAGTGTCACCGAGTGTCGTCGTCATGGCCGTCACCAACTTCTACATCGATGTAAAAGTTAGCATCCGGCCGCTTTCCTGGCCCGGCACTGACGGGCCTTGATCCGGTTGCCGCACTCGGCCATGCCGCACCAGGTGCGCGTGCCGCCGCGCGAGCGGTCGATGAACAGGCGGGTGCACTGCCCGGGGCGAATTCGCCGTTCGCGCTGCTCACCCACCGCCTTTCGGTGCTCGGCTACTGGTCGGGCGCGCTGGTGGCCGGCCGTTCGGTGACCCGCGACCGGGCCGCCGAGTTCACCGCCGCCGGCCCGGTCGCCGCCCCGCTGCCGCGGGAGGTCGCCGCGGTCCGCGAGCGCCTGGCGGCCGACGTGCGCGCGGCCGACCCGGCAGCCCCGCTGCACGCCGAGCCACCCGCCGCGTTCCAGGGCGGGAGCTGATCTGGCGATGGGCCGGCGCGCTGCGCTGGGACACCGGCTACCGCTCCCCCGACGGGACGCATCTGGCCTGGCTGAACTGTGCCGGCAGCCGATTCGGCCCGGACCCGGCGTCCCATCTGGAGAGTCACGCACGCGTCCGGCTCGGGGCGCCGAGTTCAGCGAGCACACCGGCTCGTTCGTCCGGATCAACTTCGCCACCAGCCCCGAGGTCCTGACCGAGATCTTGAACCGGATCGGCGGCGACGCGCATCACACTTGTCTCATATCGTCCATATCTGATTAGACGAGCGATAGCGTTTTCCGGGATGCCGTCGCCCCTCATCGGAGAGAAAGCCGTTTTGAATCCGATCACCGTCGTCTCCCTCAGCCTTCTCCTCTGCGCGGCCGGCGCGGCGTTGCTGCGCCGCAAGGTGCGGCCCGCCGTGGAGTCCGCCTGTCAGGGCCTGCTCGTCCGGCTGCGGCCGCACCTGCCGGCCCGGGTGCGGCGGCTGGCCCGCGGATGCCGGCACCGGGCCGATCCCGCGGTGGTCCGGTCCGCGCTGGTCACCGCGGTGGCGGCGGCGATCGCCTGGGCCGCGGCCGGCACGCTGCACCTGCCCGGTCCCGCCACCGCGGCGGTCTCGGCGACGCTGTCGGTGCAGATGAGCTCGCACGCCTCGGTGCGGGAGGGCGCGCAGCGGCTGATCGGCACGCTCGCCGGCATCGGCGTCACGGTCGCGGTGTGGCACACGTTCGGCCTCACCCCGTGGTCGGTGGCGGCCATCACCGGCTGCGGGCTGGCCGCGGGCCGATTGCTGCGGCTCGGCGACAGCTCGGTCACCGTGCCGCTGACCTCGCTCGGCATCCTGGTCGCCGGCGGCACCGTCACGGAGACCTTCGTCTGGCAGCGGATCGCCGCGACCGCGCTCGGCATCGTCGTCGGCGCGATCCTGTCGCCGCTGGTGGGCGGCATGACACCGCTGGAGCGGGCCCGCCGGGAGCTGGCCCGGCTGTCGACCGAGATCTCCGGCCTGCTCGGCCGGCTCGGCGCCGGGGTGCGGCAGGGGTACGACCGGGAGCAGGCCGCCCAGTGGCTGGCCCGGTCCCGCGAGCTCAGCGACGACCTGGAGGACGCCCGCGCCGCGGTCGACGACCTGGTCCGGCAGGCCCGCTGGTCGCTGACCACCCCGGTGACCCGGGTGACCCCGCTGCACGAGACGCTGCGCGCCCTGGAACACGGTGTGCACCAGGTCAACTCGGTGGCCCGCTCGATGTTCGACGCCACCGCGACGCCGCACTCGCCGGTCGTCCCGGAGCAGATCGGCGAGGTCCTCTCGGCCGCGGCGGAGGCGTTCGCGGCGCACGCCACCCTGGTCGCCGACCCGCTGGCGGACACCAGCCGGGAGACCGCGAACCTGGAGTACCTGCTGCAGACGCTGCGCAAAGCCCGCCGGCAGACGCTGCACAAGGTCCGTACCGAGATCGACGACACCGGCGTGCTCGTCCTGACCGGCTCGATCATCACCGACATCGACCGGATGGCCGGCTCGCTGGAGCGCTCCGCGCCGGCCCTGACCGTCGGCGTCCGCGAGCCGGGGCCGAGCATCCCGGCGGTCTCGGAGGTCCTGCCGGCCGTCCGCCTCATCTGGGAGAAGGCGAAGATCAGCCGCTGACGCCGCCGCGACGTCCTGCCGGACCGGCGCACGCGCCAGCGAGACGCAGCGGGCCTGCGGCAGGGGGCCAGCGGGACAGGGCGGGCCGGTGCGGCGCGGCAAGACGCCGGCGCTGGCGGCGTGCGGATCAGCGCGGGCCGGCTGCGAGCTCAGCGGCGCTGCCTACTCGGATGCAAGCGACGCGGCTCCGCGGCGCGCCGGCGGGTCCCAGGGGTTCGAGGGGCCGAACCGGGGATGCCGTCGGCGCTGACGAACATGTTCGCTACGATCGTGTTCATGAGTCCACGACGGGAGCCCGTGAGCCGCCGCGACCGGCCGGCCAAACCACCGCTGAGCCGGGCCGCCCTGGTCGCGGTGGCGTTGCGGATCATGCGCGAGGAGGGCCTGGAGAAGGCGACCATGCGGCGGCTCGCCGCGGAGCTCGACACCGGGCCGGCGTCGCTCTACGTCTACGTCCGCAACACCGCGGAGCTGCACGGCGCGATGCTGGACGAGCTGGTCGCCGGCTTGGAGCCGCCGGAGCCGGCCGCCGGCGACTGGCGGGAGCGGCTGATCGGCCTGCTCACGTCGTACACCTGGATGCTCTTCGCCCGTCCGGGCCTGGCCCGGTCGGTCCTCACCCTGCGCCCCTGCGGCCCGCACTACCTGCGGCTGATCGACACGGTCCTCGGGCTGCTGCTGGCCGGCGGCATGCCGGACCGGCAGGCCGCCTGGGGCGTGGACATCCTGCTGCAGCACGCCACCGCCACCGCCGCCGAACAGGGCAGCCGGGCCGAGGCCGCGGAGGCCGCCGGCGAGGAGGCGGATCTCGCGCTGGCCGTCGCCGAGGCGGGCGCCGGCGCCTATCCGCACCTGGTCCGGGTCCGCGACGAGCTGTTCGCCGGGACCGGCGAGGAGCGGATGCGGTGGTCCTTCGGCACGATCATCGACGGACTTTCCTGAGGGCTGGTACGCCCGCACCGGGCCTACGCACACCCATTGAGAACATGTTCGTGGCGAACATGTTCGCCACCCCCTGGAGGCACCATGAACACCGAGGTCACCATCATCGGAGCCGGGCTCGGCGGGCTGACCCTGGCCCGGGTCCTGCACGTCCACGGGATCGCGGCCACCGTCTACGAGCTGGACGCTTCGCCGGCCGCCCGGCCCCAGGGCGGAATGCTCGACATCCACGACTACAACGGACAGCTCGCCCTGCGCGACGCCGGCCTGTCCGAGCAGTTCCAGGCGATCATCCACCCCGGCGGGCAGGCCGTGCGCGTCCTCGACCGGCACCGCACCGTGCTGCTGGACGAGGCGGACGAGCAGGGCGACGGCGGCCGTCCGGAGGTGGACCGCGGGCGGCTGCGGCAGATCCTGCTGGACTCGCTGCCCGAGGGCACGGTCCGGTGGGGACGGAAGGTGACAGCGGTGCGGGCGCTCGGCGGCGGCCGGCACGAGGTGACGTTCGCCGGCGGCGAGACGGCCACCACCGGGCTGCTGGTCGGGGCGGACGGCGCGTGGTCCCGGATCCGGCCGCTGGTCTCCGGGGCCGCACCGGCGTACACCGGGGTCTCGTTCGTCGAGGCCGACCACCACGACGCCGATGCGCGTCACCCGGTGCCGGCCTCGATCGTCGGCGGCGGGATGCTGTTCGCGCTCGCGCCCGGACAGGGTTTCCTGGCGCACCGGGAGCCGGACGGCAGCCTGCACGTCTACATCGCGGTGCGCAAGCCGCGGCAGTGGCTGGACAGCGTCGACTGGTCGGATCCCGAGCGGGGCAAGGCCGCGCTGGCCGGGGAGTTCGCCGGCTGGGCGCCGCCGATGCGGACGCTGATCACCGAGGCGGACGGACCGCTGGTGCCGCGGGCGATCCACGCGCTGCCGGTGGACCACCGCTGGGAGCGGGTGCCGGGGGTGACGCTGCTCGGGGACGCGGCACACCTGATGTCACCGTTCGCCGGGGAGGGGGCGAACCTGGCCATGTACGACGCAGCCGAGCTGGGCAAGGCGATCGCGGCGCATCCGGGGGACGTCGAGGAGGCGCTGGCGGCGTACGAGCGGGAGCTCTTCCCCCGCAGCGCCGAGGCGGCCGCGGAGGCGGCCCGGAACCTGGCGCTCTGCTTCGGCGACGACGCGCCGCGGAGCCTGGTCGACCAGTTCGCCGCGTACGGTGCGGCATGACCCGCCCGGTCGCGGTCCCGGCGGCGACTCGCCGGGACCGCGACGGTGGCGCTACTCGAAACTGATGTCGTCGTAGACGGCCTGGTCACCGACCTTCTCGGTGCTGCCGCTGGTGAACGTGTAGCCGGTGATCGAGTCCACCCCGCCCGCGTCGGCCTGCGGCAACGTGCCGATCAGCGTCTGCTGGCCGGCGGCGTCGACCGTGTAGAGGGTCGCGCCGGTGGTGCTGGCGACCACCTTGAACGTGGTCCAGGTGTTCAGCGGGACGGGCGCCCCGCCCAGGCCGACCCAGCCGCCCGCGCTGGTCCAGGCCATCCAGCGGTTGCCGCTGTTGATCCCGAAGTGGTAGACCGCCGCGGCCGTGTGGTCCGAGCCGCGTACCCCGTCGATGTCGAACAGCAGGCCGTTGGTGTTGCTCACCGGATAGATGCCGGCCTGCAGGGTGCGGGCCGAGGCGGCGGGCAGGTTCACGCCCGGACCCGGGTACGAGAACCGGGCCAGCGTGCCGCTGCCGTCGCAGTAGGTCGCGTTGTCGCCGTCGATCAGCCGGATCGCGGTGGCGCTGTCGTGGTCCGGGTCGCCGTTGCCCGCCGGCGAGGTCACCCGGGTGCAGGCGACGTCGGCGAGTCCGTGCGGGACGGCCAGCTCGTTCTCGAACGAGTTGACGGTCGAGTACAGCTCCAACTCGTTGATCATGCTGCACGCGGCCGGACCGCCGACCGTGGCGCAGGTCGACGCCTCGGTGGTGATCCGCAGATAGCGGGCGGTCGCGTCGAGCGTGTAGTACCGCATGGCGCGGTCCCCTGGCGTACGGATCAGTCCGGTCTCCGCCTGGGCGACCACCCCGCTGGGGTAGCCCAGCGTGGCCGGGGTCCAGGTGACGCCGTCGGCCGAGGTGGCGATGCGGGCGCCGGCCGCCGCGCCGGGCAGCAGCCCCAGGCCGAGCTTGGTGAGGTGGTACCTCCGGTCCAGCTTCAGCTCGTAGGAGCCGGTGCCCGCGGCGTTGCTGGACAGCGCGCCCGACCAGTACGCGTTGCTGCCGTCGGTGGCGCCCTCCGCGCCGGACCAGTAGCCCGTGCTGGTGGCGTCCGCGGCGGACGGCGCGCTGCCGTACGGCGTCGGCGGGGTGACCGCCCCGGCGGGCGGCACACCGGTCAGGTCAGTGGTCAGCGTGGCGGTGCCGTGCCGCAGCTTGCCCGCGATGTCGATCTTGCCGAGGCCTGGCGGCAGCACGGCCACCTGCCGGTCCACGATCCGGTAGTTGCGGTCCTTCTCGAAGGTCAGCGCCGAGGCGCAGCCGTTGACCCCGCTACCGTTGGGGGCGGCGCAGTTGTCGGCGAACTGCAGCAGCCGGTTGCCGCCGGTCGGCACCAGCGCGGTGTAACCGGAGGAGCCGTACCACCAGTTCGTGCCGGCGTTCACCGGGGCGTTCCAGTAGGTCTGCTGCTCCTGGGTCCAGCTGGTGCCGGACGTGTCGGTGGAGATCGCGAGCCAGTTGTCCGGCCGGCCACTGCCGAGCACCAGCTGGCCGGTGGGCAGCATGGCCAGTTGCGGGGAGACGCCGGAGACGGCGCAGCCCGGCTGGTCGGCGAAGGACACCTGCTTGTAGTCGGTCCAGGTGGCGCCCTCGTTGCTGGAGAGCCGCCAGGACAGCGTCGACACCGTGCCGTCCTGACGGACCACCGCGAGCAGCAGGCCGTCCTGCCGCTCGATCACCGCGGTCTCGTTGAAGTTGATCGTCGCGTTGGCCGACAGCGTGCGCATCGTGAAGTCCCACGTGCCGCCGGCGTCGACCGCGCCGGCCGTGAAGGACGGGTGGGCGACGAACGTGGCGGCGAACGTGAGCACCAGCTCGTTGCCCTTGCTGTCCTTCTGCCCGTTCCAGAAGGTGAAGTAGACCGGCGCCACGATCGCGCCGGTGGTCATCTGGATCGGCCGGCCGGCGGCCCGCACGCCGCGCAGCGCGGAGACCTTGCGGACCGGCAGCGCGGCCGGCAGCTCGGAGTCGGTGAACGAGGTGCGGGCGGTCACCGGCGACCAGGTCTTGCCCTTGTCCTGGGAGATGCGCAGGATCAACGGGAAGCTGATCCGCTCCTCGGCGCCGCTGGACTCCCGGGTCACCCCGCCGTTGATCACGAACTGGGCGCCGAGCAGCCGGCCGTCGAGCAGCTGGCCGATCTGGCTCAGCTGCGGGGCGGGCACGGTGTCCGGCGCCGCGGTGAAGGTGGCACCGGAGTCGGACGACACCCGGGCCCCGGCCGAGGTCGGGGTGGCGCCCTGGCTGATGTCCCGGATCGCCGAGTAGACCATCAGCAGTTGCCGGGAGAAGCTGTCCGTCCCGGTGCCGGCGTCGCGCTTGACGACGTCGGCACCGATGGCCGCCGGCGACCAGGCGATGGCGCCGGCGGCCGGGGTGTGGACGGTGCCGGTGTTGCCGAGCTGGACCGCGGCCTGGTCGGCGCGCGGTGTGCCGCCGCCGGTCGGGATGGTGATCGGTGTGGTGCAGGCGGCCTGCGCAGGACCGGACGTCATCGTCACGGTGAGGGCGGGCGCGAGGAGGGCGGCCGCGCCGGCGGCCGCCCATTTCCGGATATGAGACGGCAAGGTGTTCCCCCGTAGCCATCGATCAGTGTGGTGATCACCGTAACATGCCCTACTGGCCATAGGGGAATGCCTAATGGCCATAGGCTGTCGGCATGGAACGCGCCGCGCTCACCACGGCCGCCGTCGTCGCCGACGCGGCGGCCCTCGCCGATCAGGCCGGCTTCGACGCCGTCACGCTCTCGGCGGTCGCCCGCCGGCTCGGCGTGCGGGCCCCCAGCCTGTATTCGCACGTCCGCGACCGGGAGGCGCTGCTGGACGGGATCACCGCGCTGGCGCTGGGCGAGCTCGCCGAGCGCATCGCCGCGGCCATCGCCGGCCGCGCCGGCCGGCCCGCGCTGGAGGCCTTCGCCACGGCCCACCGGGAGTTCGCCCTACAGGCCCCCGGCCGGTGGCAGTCCCTGCAGCGGCGGGCCGGCGAGATCGCCGTGCGCTCCGGCGGCGCCCGCCAGATGGTCACGCTGACCAGGGCGGTGTTGCGCGGCTACCCGGTGCCGCAGGACCAGCACGTGCACGCCGTCCGGGTGCTCGGCAGCACGATCAACGGCTATCTCGCGCTCGAACGGAGCGGCGGCTTCAACCACAGCGCGCCCTCCCCCGAGCTGTCCTGGCACAAGACCGTGCAGGCCCTCGACGCCCTCCTCAACTCCTGGCCCACCGGGAACCCCTCATGATCACGACCCCGGTCACCGCCCCGCTCGTGCACGGCGTCGCCGAGCTGGAGCAGACCGGCCGCACCGGCTGCCCGGGTGGGTACACGCCCGGTTCCCCGATCCGCAGCTGACCATGACGGAGGGCCAGCTCTCCGGAGCGCGACCTCACCGGCGCGGATCCGAGCGGCCGAGCCGGTCCAGTTTGGTGACCACCAGTTGGTCGCCGCGGCGGTGAGCGACCAGCAGCGCCTTGTCGAGCTCGGGCCGGTGGGCCAACTTGCCGGACGCCTTGTCGAGCTCGGGCATCTGCTCGCGGGTGAAGACCCGTCCGTAGCCGATCCGCATGCCAGGAAAGTATCGCGAACCCCCGAAGACGTTACGAAGGCGCGGACACGGTTTTCGTTACCTGTCCCGGCTGCGCGAACTCCTACGTTCCTTCGGTGTGTCGCGAACGTTCGTTACCGGACAGCTTATCCACGCACCGCAGCACCACCTGCGGCCAGTAGTCGGCCAATACCGACAGCGGTATTCGCCACGACGCGGCCGCCAACACCCCACCCAGAAGCTGACCGGCTCGGTCATGGTCGCCGGCGGCGGCGAGCGCCCCGGCCACCGCGACCAGCGTCGACTCCCGCCCGGACGGGGTGGTGACCGAGCGGACCATGGCCTCGGCTTGCTCGGCGAGGCCATGGCCCCCGTCCCGATCGCCTGCGGCGACAAGCGCCCCGGCCACCGCGG
>NZ_BOMW01000074.1 GCF_016862395.1 Actinoplanes siamensis
CCAGCGCCCGTGCCCGCTGGTCCGGGTTGGTGACCGAGCGGGTGATGATCTCGGCCTGCTCGGCGAGATGCTGGGCCCGGTCATGGTCGCCGGCGGCGGCGAGCGCCCCGGCCACCGCGGCCAGCGCCTGTGCCCGCTGATTCGGAGTGGTGATCGAGCGGGCCACGGTCTCGGCGCGGTCGTGGTCGCCGGCGGCAATGGCGCCCCTGGCCACCGCGAGCAGCGCCCATGCTTGCCGGCCCGGGTCGGTGACCGAGCGCGCCATGGTCTCGGCCTGCTCGGCGAGGCGCCGACCTCCGTCGTGGTCGTCGGCGGCGGCAAGTGCCCCGGCCACCGCGGCCAGCGCCTGTGCCTGCTGATGCGAGAAGGTGGTCAAGCGGGCCGCGGTCTCGGCCTGCTCGGCGAGGCGCCGACCCCCATCCTCGTCGCCGGCGGCGACAACCGCCCCGGCCACCTCGGCCAGCGCCCGCGCCTGCTGATACCGGTCGATGACCGAGCGGGCCACGGTCTCGGCCTGCTCGGCGAGGCGCCGGGCGCCGTCGTGGTCGCCAGCGGTGACAAGCGCCTTGGCCGCCGCGGCCAGCGCCTCTGCCTGCTGATACGGGACGGCAATCGAGCGAGCTACCCTCTCGGCCTGGTCATATTCGCTGGCGATGGCGAGCACCCCGGCCACCGCGGTCAATGCCTGTGCCTGTTGATACCACTCCTTGATCGAGCGGGCCACGGTCTCGGCCCGGTCATATTCGCCGGCGACGGCGAACGCCCAGGCCGCCGCGGCCAACGCCTGTGCCTGCCAGTATGAGTCGGTGAGCCAGCGGGTCATGATCTCGGCCTGCTCGGCGAGGCGCCGGGCCCCATCCTGGTCGCCGGCGGCCACAAGCGCCCCGACCACCGCGGCCAGCGCCCGTGCCTGCTGATACGAGTCCGTGATCGAGCGGGCTACCGTCTCGGCCCGGTCGTGGTCGCCGGCGGCGACGAGCGTCTCGGCCACCGCGATCAATGCCTGTGCCTGTTGATAGCAGTCCTTGATCGAGCGCGCCACGGTCTCGGCCCGGTCGTGGTCGCCGGCGGCAATGACCGCCCTGGCCACCGCGAGCAGCGCCCATGCCTGCCGGTCCGGGTCGGTGACCGAGCGGGCCACGGTCTCGGCCTGCTCGGCGAGGCGCCGGCTCTCGTCCTGGTCGCCGGCAACGGCAATCGCCTCGGCTGCTGCGGCCAGCGCTTCTGCCTGCCGGTCCGGATCGGTGACCGAGCGGGCCACGGTCTCCGCCTGCTCGGCGAGGCGCCGGCCCCCGTCGTGGTCGCCGGCGGCGACGATCACCCTGGACGCTGCGGCTAGCGCCTGCACCTGGTGATACGGGGTGGTGATCGAGCGGGCGAGGGCTTGCGCCCGGTCGTGGTAGCCGGCGGCGGCGAGCGCCTCGGCCACCGCGGTCAAGGTCTCTGTCTGCTGGTACAGGATGGTGGTCGAGCGGGCCATGGTCTCGGCCTGCTCGGCGAGGCGCCGTGCCCCATCCTGGTCGCCGGCGGCGGCGAGCGCCCTGGCCACCGCGGCCAGCGCCTGTACCCGCCCGTACCGGGTGATCATCGAGCGGGCGAGGGCTTCGGCTCGGGCGGGTTGTCCGAGGGTGACCCAGACGGCGGGCAGGGCGGCGGGGATGTGGCTGTTGCGGTCGGTGAGGTCGGTGCGGCGGATGCACAGCCGCAGCATCGCTTCCAGATCGGGTTCCGGGCTGGCCAGGACGAGGTTTTGGCAGGTGGTGATCTCGGCGAGGGCGGCGACGTCGCCGCCGGACAGATCCAGCATCCGGTCGTGGCGCTGCGGATCGGTGGCCAACTCGACCAGCCTCGGCACGTCGCCGGTGGTGGCCAGCATGCGAGGGTAGCCGCGCAGCAGATACTCCGGGGTGCCTTCCGGCCACGGCGGGCGGCCGTCGGTGGGGGCGCGGTAGGTGCCGGCCCAGGCGTGCAGGCTGGCGCGGTAGCCGGTCAGCCGGGGTTCACCGATGTAGCCGGTAGCGGCTTGCTGCAGGTCCTCGTGGCCGAGCAGATACACCTCGGGCCCGCTGTCCGGATCCCATTCGGCGGTGCGGCGGGTGAAGGTCCGCCCGACCACGGTGTGCAACACGTCCTCGATCTCGACCAGCTCAGCCCCGGTCAGCTCCCGCAGATCAGGCCCGGACAGGCCACCACGCGCGGCGGTGAGCAGGCCGAGCAGGTCCCGCTCGACCGGGCTGCCTTTGAGCAGGCGTTTGAGCTCGACCTGGCCGCGACGCTGCAAATCCTGCGCGTATGCCGACGCGGACAGCCGGCGCACGATGCCCGGATCACGCAGCGGATGCCAGTGCGGCACGTCATCGGGGATCGGCGGGTTCGGCCGCCCCGCCACGATCACCCGCATCCCGGCCGGCGGGTCACCCGGGAGCAACCCGGCGATACTGTGCGCGTGGACGCCGCTGGCCGTGCTGCGATCCTCGTCCAAGCCGTCGACCAGCAACACCAGCCGCACGTGCCGCTGCCGGCAGGCCTCGGCCGCCTGGGCGAGCAGGTCCAGCAGCCACGCCTCCCGCAACCCCTCATCGGTCACCGCGGGCGGCTGCTCGCCGGTCAACGCGGTCAGCTGCTCGGTCACCGCCGCGACGAACGCCGCCCTCGTGTCCTGCCCGGCCAGCCGGGCGGTGATGAAGAAGGCCACCACCTGCACCCGCGAACGGACCTCATCCGGTGGACGCAGCACGAACGTCGACAACAACGCCGACTTACCGGCCCACGGGCCGGCCTGCCACCACACGTACGGACCCCGATGCTCCTGCAGGCAGAACCCGGCCAACTCGGCCAACTCCGTATCCCGGTCCCGCAGCTGAGGCGGGGCGATCCGGCGGACCTGTGCCAGATAGGCCGACCGAGCCGCTACCAGCGGCCCTGCCCCGGACAGGAACACGTTCACCGTCCGGGCCGCGCCGATCCCGACGCCGCCCCGCTCGCCATGCCCCAACATCCCCGCCTCGGGCGTGGCCTGCCACCCCGGCACCCCGTCAGAAGCGCCGCCGTCACCGGGTCCGGTCAGTGGCCAGACCGACCCGGCTGCCGAGGGTCCGGCTCCTCCCGCTGCCGACGGCCGATATTCACGGTGCCGGCCTGCCCGATCGCCGTCGCGTCGTCGTACGCGGTCGCGGTCACGTCACCGGTGAACACCGCCGACCCCGGCGCGGCCAAAACCTGCGTACCGGCCGTCCGTTCCGCCTGCCGCAGCTGCTCCAGCAGATCAGTCACCGTCTTGGCGAACGTCTCGTCCCGGCGCGCCGCCGCAGCCACCGCCAACTCGACCTGCTGCCGGGTCAACTCACTGACCTGCCCCGACTCACTCGCCGCTTCCTCGGCCAAATCGTCCTGCACCGGCCCACCCAGCCGCGACAGGACAAGGTCGTGCAACCGGTCCGCGCCCGCGTCGATCGCCGCGTCCACCGTCTCATCCGCCCGGCCAGCAGCCTTGCGGGCCTTACGCACCGCCCACGCGATCACCATCCCGGCGACCACCGACGCCTCCACCACCGGCACGAGCCTTACCGCCTCCCCGGGCACCCCGCCACTTGGACACCGCCCACACCACCCTAACGACCCACTCACACCCCACGCTGCCGCAGCATCTGCGCCAACATCGCCCGCACCGACGAGCACGCCACCCAGATCGAGGACGCGGCAGCCGAGCTCCGCGCCCGAGCCAGCTCGCCGCCGCTGCCCGAGCCGCTCGCCGATCGGCTACGAAAGAAGGCCGGTCACCTGGCTCAACTCGCCGCCGAGCACCGTACTTCCCGCATCACCGCCGATCGTCGATGAAATCGAATCGGCTCTGACTCACTCTCGGTGGACTCGTCACGAGTGGCGACGATCCACCGGGAGCCGACCGCGCGTTGTATGCCCCACCCGGGGATGCGGAATGTCTGCTCACACCCAGTGCCGTCAATGAGCTGTCTGCCTCGGCTGCCGGACTCGCACACAGGATCCGATGTTATTGACGATCGACGGCGCGGTAGGAGGCGCCGAACCGGTCCAGGGCGTCGATGACCACGTCGCCGACGCCTCGTCCGGTGCCGTGGCCGGCCTCGTCGATCAGCTCCAGCCGCGCGTCGGGCCAGAGCTTGGACAGTCGCCACGGGACGTCGACCGGGCTGCCGAGATCGAGCCGGCCGTGCACAAGCACACCGGGTATGCCAGCGAGACGGCCCGCACCCGCCATCAGCTCGCCGTCGGCGAACCAGCCGTCGTGCGCCCAGTAGTGGGTAACGAGGCGGGTGAAGGTCATCCGGAACGCCGGGTCCTCGTACCGGGGGTCGGGCCGGCTGCCGGGCACATTGGAGACCAGCGCGTCCTCCCAGGCGCACCAGGCGCGGGCGGCCCGGTCCCGCACGCTCTCCTCGGGGTCGGCCAGCAGCCGGGCGTACGCGGCGGGCAGGTTGCCGTCGCGTCCGGCCGCAGGCACCGCGTCGCGGAACCGCTCCCACTGCTCCGGGAAGATCCGGCCGAGGTGGCGGGTGATCCAGCGGTGCTCGGCGGGGGTGCTCGTGACGACACTGAACAGCACCATCTCGGTGACCCGGTCGGGGTGGCGTTGCGCGTAGCCCAAGGCGAGCGCGCTGCCCCACGACCCGCCGAGCAGCAACCACCGGTCGATCCCCAGGTGCGTACGCAGCTTCTCGATGTCGGCCAGCAGGTGCGGCATGGTGTTGGTCGACAGGTCGGTGCCGATGTCGCCCGCGTCCGGTGTACTGCGCCCGCACCCGCGCTGGTCGAACAGGACCACCCGGTACACCGCCGGGTCGAAGAACCGCCGCCAGTAGGGGACGGCGCCCGACCCGGGCCCGCCGTGCAGCACCAGGGCCGGCTTGCCGTGCGGGTTGCCGCAGCTCTCCCAGTAGACGAGGTGACCGTCACCAACGTCGAGCATGCCGCGCGCAAATGGTTCGATCTCGGAATACAGTCGGCTCATCCCGTTGATCCAACCGTCCCGCCTCTTGCCGTGCATCCGCTTTGTCTGCCGCAGCGGTTGCCGCTCTCCGCGCCCTGGCTGCTGGTCCGCTGCGTGACCGCCTTGCCTATCCGAGGGGCGCTGGAAAGCGTACGGGCCAGGCCGAGTTGGACCGGCTGCGTTGGCGTGCCTTTGGTGAGAAGTGCCGTCAACGGTGTGGCGAGGTCGCGAGGCGAGAACAGTTCAGGGCCGGCGGGCCATGGTCGTGCTCGCCTCGGCCGGCGGGAACACCGTGCCCGCGACGTCCCGGCCAGTCACCCTCACGACTCGGTGACGATGGTCCAGGAGGCCCGCGGTCGGTACTCGGTCCCCGTGCGCTTGCTCGGAGCCCGCTTGTCGGTGCTGTCCCAGGACGCGGTGACCCGGTAGTTGACCGGCGAGACACCGCCGGTCAGCGTCGGAGCGGTGAAACTGCTGTACAACCCACCCGCGGTTCCCACCGCCCCTCGGACGAACCCGAGATTCGTCGGGGTATCGGTCGTCGGGTAGAACTGCGCCTCGCCGGTGATGGTGAAGGTGCCCCTCGTCGTGTCCGGGATGACACCCTCTTGCTGGATGATCGAGGTCAGCCCGAAGGTGTCGGCGCCGCCGTCGGACACCGTCCCGTCGGCCCCGACCTGCCACAACTCCCAGTACTCGGTCACGGTGGCGTCCGCGTTGCCTCCGCTGCCGGCGACGTAGGCGTCCAGTGCGGCCCCGTTGAGAGCCTGCCAGCCCTGCCCGTCGAAGCGCTCCACGTCGAACCTCCGCGTCACCCGCTGCACGATGACGCCCTGCTGCGCGTTGGCGACCGCCCATTCTCGTACGCGCGAGAAGTAACCGCAGGAGCCCTCCTCGTTCTCCGCGGTCACGACCGGGGCGCTCAACGCGACGGTACCGGTGGCCGGGGCCCGCTGGAGGAGCATGGCGTTCACCGCCGCGTTGCCGGCGCTGCGCTGCAACGCGAGGATCTGCGCCGCCGAGGACGACAGTCGCTCCTGCTCGGGTCGGGTCGGGCGGGCTGCCACGCCGGTGCGGGTCGGGGTGGACAGGACTCGATCGGGCATCCTGCCTGTCTAGCAGCTCGGGATCCCTGCCGAAAGGTACGGAAGGGCACACCTCCGGACAGCGTGCCGGCGTGCCCTCAATGCCGGGCGGGCAGGTTCACCGTGGCGTCATCTGCGGCAGGACGGGGCCGAGGATGGTCGTGACGCCCATGGTCATCAGAGTGAGCCACCGCGCCGACACTGCGGACAAGCCACACCGGACAGTGGCTGCCCGAAAAATCCGACGGGCACTGGGCGCCGGATCGGCTGGCGGGTCGGGACGCCTTGACTCCCGGCCGCAGCTTCAGCCAGGCGTAAGCGGTAACTGTGGACACCGCCGGACAATCGCCGGTCGATGGTGGATGAGCGGCCGCGCCACGCTGTCAGGGTTGCAGGTCGGGCCGGTTGCGCCGGCCGCCGCGGCGCCAGATCATGCCGATCTGCTTCGAGCGCGGCCCGTCGTTCCTCCGGCAGTTGGCCGAGGTGGAATTGCTTGCGCCGCGCCTCACCGGCCGGCCCCCCGCGCAGCTTCCGCGCCCTCCTGCAGAAGGAGACGCCATGGAGCAACTGATGTTCAAGGACGACCAACAGTTCTTGTTCGAGACCCTGCGCAACCTCGGCCTGGCCGTGCGACCATCCACCGTGACGGGCTGACCTTTCGGCCGGACCGGGAGAACGCGATCGGTCCCGTCCTGGACTTCCTCATCGAGGACCCAGGCGTCGATCCCGCCCGCATCGCGCTGCTCGGCGTCGGTCTCGGCGGCTACCTCGCGCCCCGCGCGGCAGCCCATGAGCCGCGCCTGGCAGCCATCGTCGGCCTCGACGGTGTCTTCGACGCCGCCTCCGCCCTGACCACGTACCTCGCGCTACCGCACGACGAATCCGTCCGGCGCGGCAGCTCGAGAGACGACTGTTGCCTCGCAGGAAAGGTTGTGCAATAGTTGCCTCATCGGCAAAACTTGCCCGTCAGGAAGGAATGGTTCGCATGGACGCCACCGAGGCCGCGCAGGCCCTCACCCAGATCAACGAGCGCCAGCAGCAGACCTTGCGCCAAGGCACCCCTCGCCAACTCCCGGCCTGGTTCAACTTCGGTTCGGCGGCGGCCCTGGTACTGACCTCGGCCAGTCACGACGTGGCTGGATGGATGGGTACCGGGATGTCTCTGACCGCCCTCGTTGCCCTGATCAGCCTTGCCTTCGCGCTAGAACGCTTCACCGGCGTGCGGCTACGCCTGTCCGCCCAGCGCTGGACTCCAACGGTTCTATTCGGCATCGTCGTGCTCACCACGCTCATCGGCGTCGGCACACTGCTGCGCCTGTACGACGTCCCCGCCGACGGCACCCTCGCAGGAATCGCCGCCGCCCTGGTATGGCTCGCCGCCATAAAGCCCGCCCAAGCCGCCGCAAGCACCCCCCGGAATCCGGCATGACCAGCGCCCGCCCGGCCGGCTTCAACGAACTGCTGCACTTCCCAGTCCGGCTCTCGCTCGTGTCTCTGCTCGCTCCCGCCGCACACGCCGACTTCAGTTACCTCCGCGAAGCCACCGGGCTCAGTGACTCCGCCCTCAGCAAACAACTGGCAACCCTGCAAGACGCCGGCTATGTCGAAGTACGCCGTACCGGTCGCCGCGCCACCGCGCGACTGACTGACACCGGCCGCAACGCCCTGAACCAACATGCCCAAGCCCTACGGGCCCTGCTCGGCCAGGCCCTCGACTCCACCCCGTCCGGCGAAACAACCGCGGTGAAAACCGGGAACGCTCCGGG
>NZ_BOMW01000075.1 GCF_016862395.1 Actinoplanes siamensis
GGCTTCGGGCAGAACGACCAGTGGAACCACGGGCAGAACGACCAGACGAGCCACGGCAGCTTCAGCCAGAACGACCAGTGGAACCGCGGCCAGAACGACCAGATGGCCGGCAACGGGCACCAGCAGTTCCAGCAGAACGCCGGCCACGGCAGCGGCCAGCAGATGCCCGGGCACTTCGTGAACCACAGCAACCCGCACGTGTACCAGCCGGGGACGCTGCTGAACAGCCCGCAGTCGCTGTCGGACGACTCGGTCGGCGACAGCCACCAGTTTTTCCACGGCGGGAGCCACCAGAGCGCCGGCCACAAGAGCGCGGGCGGCAAGGGCGTCGGCCACAAGAGCGCCGGCATGATCGAGGAGTCGGCCGCCGGCCGCGACGCGGATGTCGTCTCCGTCGGCTTCAAGCGGAACGGCCTCCCGGTCATCAGCGGCCTCCTGCCGGACGGCAGCCGGACCCGGGAGAGCGCCTCGGCCCTGAGCGGTCTCCCGGTCGGCGGCGCGCCGGTCGACCCGGCACGCCTGGTCCCCACGGTGGCGTCGTCGGCCTCCGCCGCGCCGTACGGCTCCGCTCCGGCCCGCCCGGGCGCCATCGCACCGTCCACTGTGCCGTCGGCGCCGTCGGTCGCGCCGTCGTCAGTGGCCCCGACCGCGGTCGCGCCGTCTTCGGTCGCCCCGACCTCGGTCGCGCCGAGCGCCTCGGAGGCGCCCTACACCAAGAAGGACGCCGTCGACGACCCCCGACTGAAGGAGGAGCCGATCGAGAGCATGCCGTCGAGCTGACCTGAGCTCGCCGAAGAGCGCGCACCCCGGGCAAGGGGGGTGCGCGCTCTTTCCGTTTCACCCGCCCTGATCAGGGAAAAGTCCTGTGATGCAGACCTTCCTGCCGTACCCGGACTTCCTGGCGAGCGCGAAGGCACTGGATCCCAGGCGCCTCGGCAAGCAGCGGGTCGAGACGATCCAGGTGCTGCGCGCCCTGACCGTTCCGGACTACGGCTGGCGGCACCACCCCGCGGTGCTGATGTGGCGTGGCTACGAGGAGGCGCTGGTCCGCTACGGCCTGGCGATGTGCGAAATCTGGACCGCCACCGGCCGCGCCGACACCTGCGCCGGCACGCTCGTCGCCGACCTGCGGGAACGCAAGGGAATCACGACGGTACGCAGCCAGCCGCAGCTGGCCCGGATCGTCGCCCTGCCGCCCTGGCTCGGTGACCCGGAGCTGCACCGCAGTCACCAGTCCGCGCTGATCCGCAAGGACCCGGACTTCTACCGCCCGCTCTTCGGCGACGTGCCCGACGATCTGCCTTACGTCTGGCCTGGCGAGTCGACCAGCAGATCCCAGCTGAGCAGCGTGAACGTGGTCTCCTCCAGGGCGCCGGCGGAGCGGTAGGTGGCCAGCGCCGCGGCGTTGTCGTTCTCGGTCGCCACCCACATGCCGTAACAGCCGGCCTTGCGGGCCAGGTCGGCCATCGCGCTGACCAGCGCGGTCCCGATGCCCTGCAACCGGGCCACCGGCGCCACCCCGAGCTCGTAGATCAGCATCTCGGTGCCCTTGTCCGGGTGGGTGGTCTCGACCCCGGAGATCATCCCCACCGGGCGGCCGGCGTCGTCGTAGGCGAAGAGCAGGTGGTGGGTCGGGTCGCTGAGGAACCGGTGGGTCGCCTCGGGAATCGGCGGCGCGTCGAAGAGATCGGCCCCGCGGTGGACCTCCTCGGCGTCGGTCACGCGTTCGATGCGCATGGCGCCACCCTAGCGATGGGTAAGTCACGCTTCAGCACTCAATCGCCGGAAACGGACAGTCCTGGCAGACGGGAGGAGGACTTCGTGATCGCCCGGTTCGCCGGCTGAAAGCGACCGCGACCTCGCCGAGCCGCCCCGTCCGGCGAACGGAGAAGGGGCCGCCCGGCGGGCGGCCCCTTCCCTCAAGCCTCGGTTCAGATACGGACGCCGGTGGTGGCGTTGAAGACGTGCAGCGAGTTCGTCTGCGGCTTGATGTAGACCGTCTCACCCATGCTGGGCATGTTGCGACGCTCGGTCCGCACCACGAACCGCTCCGAGCCGCCCGCCAGGTCGGCGTGGCCGTAGACGTTCGCGTCCGAGCCGAGGTCCTCGACCAGGTCCACCACGATCGGCAGCGCGTCGACCGACTCGTTCACGACGTCCGCGGCCTCCGGGCGGAAACCGACGGTGACCTTGCCGTCGCCGTTCTTCGCCGCCTCGACCTGCTCGCGGGTCAGCGGCACGGTCAGCGGGCCGAAGGTGGCGCCCGACTCGGTCAGCGGCACGGTCTTGATGTTCATGGCCGGCGAGCCCATGAAGCCGGCGACGAAGACGTTGCCGGGGGTGTCGTAGAGCGCCCGCGGGGTGTCCACCTGCTGCAGCACGCCGTCCAGCATGACCGCGACCCGGTGCCCCATGGTCATGGCCTCGACCTGGTCGTGGGTGACGTAGACGGTGGTGACGCCGAGCTTCGCCTGCAGCGTGGCGATCTGCGAACGGGTCTGCACGCGCAGCTTCGCGTCGAGGTTCGACAGCGGCTCGTCCATGAGGAACACCTGCGGCTGGCGGACGATCGCGCGGCCCATCGCGACACGCTGGCGCTGACCACCGGAGAGCGCCTTCGGCTTGCGGGTCAGGTACTCCTCGAGCTGGAGGAGCGACGCCGCCTCCTTGACCGCCCGGTCGATCTCGGCCTTCGGGGTCTTGCGCAGCTTCAGGGCGAACGCCATGTTCTCGTACACCGTCATGTGCGGGTAGAGCGCGTAGTTCTGGAACACCATCGCGATGTCACGGGACTTCGGCGGGAGGTGCGTGACGTCCTTGTCGTTGATCAGGATGCGGCCGCGGTCGACATCCTCCAGGCCGGCGAGCATGCGCAGGCTGGTGGACTTGCCACAACCGGAGGGGCCGACCAGGACGAGGAACTCGCCGTCGCCGATCTCGAGGTTCAGCTCGTTGACCGCGGGACGCTCAGCGCCCGGGTAGATCCGGGAGGCCTTCTCGTACGTGACGGTAGCCATGGTGAATCGAACTTCCTTTCCACCGGCAGGAACGTGCCGGACGATCCGAGTAGAAGGAACAGCTCCGCAACCGTATTTGCTTTGAACAGTCCTGCCAAGATGGCGAACACAATTCGGGACGTTATGCTGAGCCGGTCGCCCCTGTAGCTCAGTTGGCCAGAGCACCCGTCTTGTAAACGGGAGGTCGTCGGTTCGAGCCCGACCGGGGGCTCCACTCGGGGTGTCCCTGTCCGCGGAGGGCGCGGACCGGGGCGTGTCGCTTTGCTTCCTGGGGGCCGAGCCCCCAGACCCCGCGTTACGGGGTCGTTGTGGGTGGGACGCTCCGGGTTCGCGTTCGGCGGGTGCCTTTGCGGGGGTGGCTTCGCCACGCCCGCTCGGCTCGGTTTGGCCTGCTCTGAGCTGTGCAAGCGCTCACGGCGACTCGGGGATGGCTTCGCACCCCCGGCCGGCTCGGTTTGGCCTGCACTGAGCTGCGCAAGGCGCTCACAGCGACTCGGGGATGGCTTCGCACCCCCGGCCGGCTCGGTTTGGCCTGCTCTGAGCTGCGCAAGGCGCTCACAGCGACTCGTCGGGGGGTGGCTTCGCACCCCCCGATCGGCTCGGCTTGGTTTGGCCTGGCTTGGAGCGCCTGGTCTGGTCTTGTTCAGTTGGTTTCTCGGGGGTTCAGCCGTGGGTTCGGCGGCGGGCCACCTCGGCCAGGGTGACCGCGGCGGCGACGCTCGCGTTCAGGGACTCCACGTCGGACGCCATCGGGATGCTGACCCGCAGGTCACAGGTCTCGCCGACCAGGCGGGAGAGGCCCCGGCCCTCGGAGCCGACCACCACCAGCAGCGGGCCGACCGCGGCCTCCAGCTGGTAGAGGTCCGTCTCGCCGTCGGCGTCCAGGCCGATCGCGGTGAAGCCCTGCTTCTGCGCCGACTTGATCGCCCGGGTCAGGTTGACCACCTGGGAGACAGGCACCCGGGCGGCCGCGCCGGCGCTGGTGCGCCAGGCGGTGGCGGTGATGCCGGCGGCCCGCCGCTCGGTCATGAACACGCCGTGCCCGCCGAACGCGGCCACCGATCGGATCACCGCGCCCACGTTCCGCGGGTCGGTGACGCCGTCCAGCGCGACCAGCAGCGGCGAGGTCTGCTCCAGCGCCGCGGCCACCAGGTCGTCGAAGTCCTCGTAGGCGAACGGCGGCACCTGCAGCCCGATGCCCTGGTGCAGCACCCCGCCGGTCATCCGGTCCAGCTCGTTGCGGCTGATCTCCAGGATCGGGATGCCACGGTCGCCGGAGGTGCGCACGATCTCGGCGACCCGCTCGTCGATGTCGATGCCCTGCGCCACGTACAACGCGGTGGCCGGCACCAGCGCGCGCAGCGCCTCGACCACCGGGTTGCGGCCGAGCAGCAGCTCGGGCCCTTCCTTGGTGGGGTTGGACTTACGCCCGGGCGCGACCCGCGGGCCGCGCGGACCGGAGGCCCGGCCACCGCGGGCCGCGGCGGTGCGGGTGATGCCCGGGGCGCGGCCGCCGCCACGGCCCCACGTGGTGTCCTTCGTGCCCGGAGTGCCGACCTTGGGGGCGCGCCCCTCGGACGCCGCCGCCCGGCGCTCCTTCTCCTGCTTACGGGCGGTCTTGTCGGGCAGCTTCTCGGTGCCCGAGTAACCCTTGTGCCACGGCCGCTCGTCGGCCGGCAGGGTCTTGCCCCGGCCCTTGAGCCCGGCGCGGTTCTTGCCACCCGACCCGATCGAGGCGCCCTTCTTGGACGTCGCCCGCTTGCTCGCGTTCTGTGAGTTACCCGGCATCAGTGCTGCTCTCCTACCGTCCAGCGCGGCCCGGCCGGAGTGTCCTCCACCTGAATACCCGCGTTCTTGAGCTGGTCGCGCACCGAGTCGGCGGCCGCCCAGTCCTTGCGTGCACGGGCCTGCGCCCGCTGTTCCAGAGCCAGCGCGACGAGCCCGTCGACCACCGGCTTCAGATCGTTGCCGCCCTGACCGCCGTCCCACGCCTCGTCGAGCGGGTCGATGCCGAGCACGCCGAGCATGGCCCGGACCGCGGTCAGCGCGCCGCGGATGGCCGGCTCGTCACCGGCGGCCAGGGCGGTGTTGCCCTCCCGGATGGTGTCGTGCACCACCGCGAGCGCCGCCGAGGTGTTCAGGTCGTCGTTCATCGCCTCGGCGAAGGCCGGCGGCACGGCTTTGGGCCGGCCGGGGCCGACCACCTCGGCCGCCCGCTGCACGAAGCCCTCGATCCGCTTGTACGCCACCGCCGCCTCGCGCAGCGCGTCGTCGGTGTAGTCGATCCGCGAGCGGTAGTGCGGGCTGCCCAGGTAGTACCGCAGCTCGACCGGGCGGATCCCGGACCCGGTCACCGAGGCCAGGTCGATGACGTTGCCCAGCGACTTGCTCATCTTGGAGTCACCCAGGTTGAGCAGGGCGTGGTGCACCCAGAACCGGGAGAAGCCGAGCCCGGCCGCCCTGGACTGGGCCAGCTCGTTCTCGTGGTGCGGAAAGGTCAGGTCCAGGCCGCCGCCGTGGATGTCGAACTCGTCGCCGAGGTAGCGCCGGGCCATCGCCGAGCACTCGATGTGCCAGCCGGGCCGGCCCCGGCCCCACGGTGACGGCCAGTACGCGTCCTGTGGCTCGTCGGCCTTCACACCCTTCCAGAGCGCGAAGTCGCGCGGGTCGCGTTTGTCCCGCTCCGGCGCGTCCTCGGCGGAGCGCATGTCGTCCGGCCGCTGACCGGAGAGAGCGCCGTACTCCGGGAAGGAGCGGACGTCGAAGTAGACGTCGCCGTTGCCGGCGGCCGCGGGGTACGCGTTGCCGCGCTCGATCAACGCGGCGATCAGGTCGTGCATCTCGGTGATGTGACCGGTGGCCAGCGGCTCGTAGGTGGGCGGCAGCACGTTGAGGCTGCGGTAGTCGCGGTCCAGCAGCAGCCGGTTCTCGTAGGCGATCGCCCAGTACGGCCGGCGCTGCTCCAGCGACTTCTGCAGGATCTTGTCGTCCACGTCTGTGACGTTGCGGACGAACGTCACCTCCAGGCCGGTGTGCAGCAGCCAGCGGCGCAGCACGTCGTAGTTGACGGCGGACCGGAGGTGGCCGATGTGCGGAGAGGACTGCACGGTGACGCCACACAGGTAGATCCCCACCTGACCGGGCGTCATCGGGACGAAGTCCCGGACCGATCGGGTCGCGGTGTCGTACAGGCGGAGAGTCACCGTACAAGGGTACCGACCGGGGCGATCGGTTCGACCGCCCCGGTCGTCCGACACGTCAGCGGCCGCCGACCGCCGCGTAGGCGTCGACGATGCCGTGGCCGTAGAACCCGTTGAAGTCCGTCCCGCCCTCGCAGAGCGCGTCGAACTCGGCCGGGCGGCCCTCCTGCGCGTAGCTCTGCAGGCGCGGCGCCGGGCAGGCGTGCTCGTCGGCCGTGCGGTAGAGCACCTGCTCGACCACGTCCGGCGACAGGGTCTTGCCACCACGGCGGAGGTCCGGAAGGCCGTACCGGCTGACGATCAGGGCGCCGACCCCGGCCGCGTGCGGCGAGGCCATCGAGGTGCCCTGCAGGTACGTGTAGTAGCCGCACTTGCCGGCCTTGGTGCAGTCCTTGAGCACCGAGCCCGCACCGGCCTCGGTGATGTCGCCGGCCGCGTCGACCAGGCCCTCCTCCTGCAGCACCTTGAGGGGGTAGCTGGACAGGATCTCGTTGCCCACGGTCTGGAACGTGTCGGTGCCGAAGCCGTCGCGGTACCAGCCGCCCGGCGCGGCGACCGAGATCTGCTCCCGGCCGTAGTTCGAAAAGTCCGACTTGCGGCCGGACGGGCCGAGCGAGGAGACGCCGATCACGTGCGGGCCCTCGACCGGCAGGTCGAGGCAGGACGAGTTGTCGATCGGCCGGTCGTGCGGCGTGCCGCCGTAGTCCGGGCTGGAGACGTCGGTACGCGGCTTGCCCAGGTCCTCGTGGTTGTTGCCGAGCGCGCCGAAGAGCGTGACGCCGCGGGCGTGCGCGTAGTTCAGGGCCCGCTTCATGCCGGTGATGATGGCCCGCTGCTCGGCCTGCTCCTCGGCGCTGTCCGCCGGGTTGGCCGTGCAGTTGTAGAGCCACGGGTCGACGTAGAACGACATGTTGACCACGTCGAGGCCCTTGTCGCCGGCGTAGGTCAGCGCGTTGACCACCGGGTCGAGGAAGAAGAATCCGGAGTCCTGGCCGCCCTTGAGCTCGACCAGGGTGACGCCCGGCGCGACGCCGGAGAGCCCGGACCCGTTGAGCGCGGCGCCGATCGTGCCGGCCACGTGCGTGCCGTGCCCGCCGTCGTCGGTGCCGACCGGGTCGAGGCAGCCCGCCACCTCGCACTCGCCGTCGATGTCGACCAGGTCGGGTGCGAAATTGCGGGACAGCCGGCTGCTGAAGTTCGCCGCGAGGTCCGGGTTCGACGCGTCCAGCCCGGTGTCCAGGACCCCGACCGTGACGCCCTTGTCACCCGACTCGATCTTGCGGGCCTTGTCCGCCTTCACCATGGCCAGGCCCCAGAGCTTGTCGTCCAGCGGGTCGGCCTTGGCCGGGCCGTGGCCCTTGCCGCCCCTGCTCCTCAGGCCCTTCTCGACCTTCTCCACGCCGTTCGGCGCGTACCCGATGGCCTTGCGCTCGCTCGCGCCGATCAGCTCCGCCGAGGCGGTCGCCTTGCTCTCGAACCGGGCGTCGGTCGACGAGACCCGGTACACGCCGACCGCGTCGTTACCGCTCACGACAGTGCCGCCGGCGGCTTTGATCGCCGCCGTCGCGTCCGCGGCGGAGACCCCGTCGGCGGCCACGACCGTGTAGTCGGTCGCGGCTGCCGGCTCCGCCTGGGCGGAGCCTGGGACCGTGGTCAGGAACGCCAGACCCGTCACGGTGACGACGGCTCCGACAGTGAGGCGTCTTCTCATGGAATGCGCTCCTCAGAAGAGTTGTTCCCCGCATCACATCGAGAAAGATCGTTCAGCGCAAGGTCGAGGACCGCCTATTTCACGGCCTTGTCATCTTCAGAACATCGAGCGCCTGGTCGAGCTGCTCCTCGGTCAGGGTTCCCGCGCTCACGTGCCCGCGCTCGATGACCACCTCACGGATCGTCCGGTTCGTCGCGAGCGCCTGCTTCGCGATCGCGGCGGCCTCGTCGTACCCCAGGAATCGGTTCAGCGGGGTGACGATCGACGGCGAGCCCTCGGCGTACCCCCTGGCGATCTCCTCGTTCGCCTCCAGGCCGGCCACGCAGCGGTCGGCGAGCAGCCGGGCCGCCGCGGCCAGCAGCCGGATCGACTCCAGCAGGTTGCGCGCCATCACCGGCAGCATCACGTTCAGCTCGAAGTCGCCCTGGGAGCCGGCGAAGGCGACCGCCGCGTCATTGCCGATCACCTGCGCGGCGACCTGCCGGACCGCCTCGGGCACCACCGGGTTCACCTTGCCCGGCATGATCGAGGAGCCCGGCTGCAGGTCGGGCAGGCGCAGCTCGCGCAGCCCGGCGCGCGGGCCGGAGCCCATCCAGCGGATGTCGTTGGCGATCTTGTAGAGGCCCACCGCCACGACCCGGAGCTGGCCGGACGCCTCGACCAGCGCGTCCCGGGCGCCCTGCGCCTCGAAGTGGTCGCGGGCCTCGCTCACCGGCAGGCCGGTCTGCTCCCTGAGCCGGGCGATCACCGCCGGGGCGAACCCGGGCGGGGTGTTCACGCCGGTGCCGACCGCCGTGCCGCCCAGCGGCAGCTCACCCAGCCGCGGCAGGGTGGCGGTGAGCCGCTCGACGCCGTTGGCGACCTGCTGGGCGTACCCGGAGAACTCCTGCCCGAGGGTGACCGGGGTGGCGTCCATCAGGTGGGTGCGGCCGCTCTTGACCACCTCGGACCAGGCCGCCGCCTTCTCCCGCAGGGCGCCGGCCAGGTGCTCCAGGGCCGGGATCAGGTCGGCGGCGACCGCCTCGGTGGCGGCCAGGTGGATCGAGGACGGGAACACGTCGTTGCTGGACTGCGACGCGTTGACGTGGTCGTTCGGGTGCACCGGCCGGTCCAGCGCGCGGGACGCCAGCGTGGCGATCACCTCGTTGGCGTTCATGTTCGACGAGGTGCCCGAACCGGTCTGGAAGACGTCGACCGGGAACTGGTCGTCGTAACCGCCGTCGGCCACATGCGCGGCGGCCGTGGCGATCGCCTCGGCCAGCTCCTTGTCCAACACTCCGAGCTCGGCGTTGACCAGCGCCGCGGCGCCCTTGATCCGGGCCAGCGCGTGGATGTGCGCCCCCTCCAGGCCGCGCCCGGAGATCGGGAAGTTCTCCACCGCGCGCTGGGTCTGCGCCCGCCACAGGGCGTCGACGGGCACGCGCACCTCGCCCATCGTGTCGCGTTCGATCCGGTAACCACTCACATCGTTCGTCACCGGTCCATCCTCTCTCCGATCACCGCTTTTCGGATGTGATGCCGATCCTCCCACCGAGGTCGAGCAGGGCGGCCCGGCCGCGCGCCTCGGCCAGCCGGCGCCGGCTGGCCGGGGCCACCCGCGGCGAACGCTCGTACATCGCCCGCACCCCGGCGACGGCCGGTCGCGCGAGCGATATTCGACGATCATGCCGCGACGTGCGCCCGGAACTCGGTCCGCTCCGGCACGCCCATCCGCTCGAACAGCTCGGCGGCGTGCGCCCGGAGCCGGTCCCGCTCCGGATCCGCCGGGTCCAGGCAGGCCGCCAGCCCGGCCTCGGCCTGCGCCACCACGTACGCCTGACCGCCCCGCCGGGCCAGGTCCAGTACCCGCCGGTACATCTCCCGGGCCGCGGGCAGGTCGCCGGAGAGCCGCAACGTCGTCGCCCAGTCGTAGCGGAACTCGGTCTCGTGCCGGGAGTCCAGCAGAGGCCGGGCGATCTCGACGGCCCGCCGGTGCTCGGCGACCGCCTCGGCGTACCGGCCCTCGGCCTGGAACAGCACCGCCCGGTAACCGTGCACGTCGGCCTCCGACGACCGGTAGCCGGACGGCCGGACCAGCCGGTCGGCCGCGTCGACGTAGCGGTGCGCGGTGGCCGGGGTCATCGTCCCCTGGACGGTCCGCAGGCGCTGGATCAGCAGCAACGAGGTGGCGATCAGGTTGTCGTCCCGGTCGTCGATCACGGCGAGCAGCCGGATCCGCGCATAGCGCAGCGCCTCCTCGTACCGGCCCAGCGTGCCGAGCGTCTCGGCGAGGGTGAGCAGCTTGGTCGCGAAGCCGGCCGTGCTGCCGGCCCGGATGCTGAGCAGGCGGAACAGCAGGACCGCGTCGATGCACTCGGTGAACCGGCCGACCGCC
Organism: Actinoplanes siamensis; assembly: GCF_016862395.1. GTDB lineage: Bacteria > Actinomycetota > Actinomycetes > Mycobacteriales > Micromonosporaceae > Actinoplanes > Actinoplanes siamensis. The sequence goes on from NZ_BOMW01000075.1 coordinate 10,303, forward strand.
TGGTAGACGGACGCCAGATTGCTGTACGCGGTGGCCAGCCCGGAGAAGTCGCGGAGCTCCTCGCGCAGCCGGATCGACCGCCACAGACACTTCTCCGCCTCGGCGTGCTCCGCGGTCCGGGCGTGCACCGAGGCCAGGTAGTTCGCCACGCTCGCGATCGCGGCGCGGTCCGGCTCGGCGGCGCGCTCCAGCACCGCCATCGCCCGCAGCAGCAGGTCGCGGAGGTCGTCGGTGTACCCGCGGAAGAACAGCAGGTACCAGGCGGCCCGGGGAATGGCCCAGGCGTAGTCGGTACGGCCGATCCCGGCGGCCGCGTCGACCAGGGCGGCCAGGTTCGGCCGGTCCCACTCCAGCCGGCCGGTCGGGTCGCCGAGCGCGGCCAGCAGGTCGGGCCGCAGCGGGCTGGGCGAGCCCAGGTCGCGGCGCAGGCGCTCCTGGTAGCCGGCCGCGGTCCCGGCGATGCCGGCGTGCAACTGGAAGTCGAGCAGGCCGGTCAGCGCGTCCCGGCGCTCGGCGGGCGGCAGGTCGGCGGCGAGCATTCCGGCGTACTCCCGGAGCAGGTCGTGCATCCGGAACACCCCGCGCTCCGGTTCCTCCACCAGGTGTACGTCGAGCAGGTCGTCCAGCGCGTCCTCGGCCTCGTCCAGCGGCAACCCGGTGAGCGCGGCCACCGCGAGCGCGTCGAAGGCCTTGCCGGGGTGGACGCCGAGCAGCCGGAACGCCCGCCGCAACGGCTCCGGCAGCAGCCGGAAGGTGAGCGTGAACGCGTCCGCCACGCTCCGGTCCTCGGCGGCCAGCTCGGGCAGCGCCGTCTGGCCGAGCCGCCGCACCAGGTCGGCGACCCGCCAGCGCGGGCGATGCGCCAGCCGCGACCCGGCCAGCCGGACCGCCAGGGGCAGCCGCCCGCAGCGCCGGACCACCTCGGCGGCCGCCTCCGGCTCGGTCCGCACCCGGTCCCCGGCGATGCGGGCGAGCAGCGCGACCGCGTCGTCCGGGGCGAGCAGCGGCATCGACTCCAGGTGCACGCCGTCCAGCCCGGCCAGCCGCCGGCGGCTGGTGACCAGGGCGAGGCTGCCCGGCGCGGTCGGCAGCAGGTCGGCCACCTGGGCGCTGGACGCGACGTTGTCCAGGATCACCAGCGACCGGCGGCGGGACAGCTCGGTGCGCCAGAGCGCGACCCGGTCCACCGGGTCGGCCGGGATCTCGCCGGCGGTCCGGCCCAGCTGTCGCAGCAGAACCAGCAGCGCGGCGGCCGGCTCGACAGGGGCCTGCTCGCTGTGCCCCTGCAGGTCGATGAAGAGGTGCGCGTCCGGGTACCGCTCGCCGATCAGCCCGGCCACGTGCAGCGCCAGGGTGGTCTTGCCGCTGCCGGCCATCCCGTCGATCACGGCGACCACCGGGCCGGCGTCGGCCGCCACGGTGATCTCGTCGAGCAGCCGGTCGATCTGCTCGCGGCGACCGGTGAAGTCGCCGACCGTACGCGGAAGGCAGCGCACCGGGCCCTCGGCCCGCGTCTCAGCCGCGGGACCGGACGAGATCTCCCTGTTGAGGATCTCCCGGTGCCGGCCCTGCAGCTCCTCACCCGGCTCGATGCCCAGCTCGTCGGCGAGCAGCCGGCGGGCCTTGCGGAACTCGGCGAGCGCGTCGGCCTGCCGCCCGGACCGGGCCAGGGCCAGCATCAACTGCCCGCGCAACCGCTCCCGCAGCGGGAACCGCTCGACGTAGGCGCTCAGCTCGCCGGCCAGCTCCCGCTCGTTCCCGGCGGCCAGCTCCAACTCGGCCCAGTCCTCCACCGCGAGCCCGAACCGCTCGTCCAGCACCGCGGCCGCCTGCCGGATCGCCGGAGCGTCCAGCTCCGCGCACGCCGGGCCGCGCCACAGCCCCAGCGCCGCCCGGAACGCCGCCCGGTCGCCGCCGGCGCGGGCCCGCTCCACCGAACGGGCGAAAACCTCGGCGTCCAACTCGTCCGGTCCGACCCGGATGCCATAACCGGCCCGATCGGTAAGGATCACCCCGGGTTGTAGGATTCGCCGCAATCGCGATATACATGACTGTAATTGCCCGCGCGCTGTCGCCGGCGGAGCGCCGTCCCACATCGCCTCGATCAGCTCACCCGCGCCGACTATCCGGTTCGGATTGACGAGCAGCATCGCGAGCACGGTCCGGTCACGCCCGGCCGTCACCGCCACCGCATGTCCGGCCTCGGTGACGGACAGTGGCCCCAAGATGCGGTAGCGCACAGTAGCCACCCCGTTCCCCGTGCCGGGCATCGAGATTAGCCGACACGTGAGAGCGGATCGACAGCGGAACGAGAGTGTTGTCCCGCAGAGTCTTCTTCGCGCCGCTCCGTCGCTGATGTTCGGACATCGCCCCCAGAATGCGAGGGTGCGGCCGCGGCTTGGAATCACGGGGGCGCGCAGCCCGCTCACGGTCACCGTGGGCGGGCTGTTCGTATCTCGCCGGTAACTCTCGGTTGGACGTCGGCCGGATCGGAACGTACCGTCGGTCGGAGCTTCCCGGCACCTCCCCCCGACGAAGAGGATCCACAGATGCGACCCGCCATCCTGGCCGTGCTCGCCGGCGGCGTGCTGCTGACCGGCGCCGCCTGCGAGAGCGATGTGCAGGTTTACAACACCGGCGCCCCGGCCGCGTCAGCCAGCGCGGACGCGTACACGCCGCCGGACTACTCCCAGGACACCGCCAAGGTCTGCGGGGAACTCGACAAGGTCTTCACCGGCGAGCTGGACGACTTCGGCGCGGCGATCGGCAAGATGATCGCCTACCAGGAGGCGAAGCAGACCGAGAACGCCGACAAGGCGGAGAAGACGGCCGCCGCCGAGCTGCAGTCGGCGGGCGCCCGGATCCGCGAGGAGACCAGCGCCGCGCAGGACCCGGAGCTCAAGGCGGCCGGCGAGACCTCGGCGCGGAAGCTGGAGAAGAGCGCGAAGGACCGCGCGTACATCAAGAAGATCAAGTCCACGGCGGACCTGGACAAGACCCTCAAGCCGCAGCTGGCCGAATGGCTGAGCCCGGTCGCCGGCTACTGCGCCTGATCATCGCGCCCGGCGCCCTCCGACACCCCGGCATCCGGCCGAGAACAGCGAGCTGGCACCCAGGGGCGCGGCAAAGGGATCAGGTCGACCCCGGGGACGGCTAGCGCCGGCCGATGCTCAGGACCGGCTTGGTGACCTCGGCGAAGAAGTCGTTGCCCTTGTCGTCGACGACGATGAAGGCCGGGAAGTCCTCGACCTCGATCTTCCAGACCGCCTCCATGCCGAGCTCCGGGAACTCCAGCACCTCGACGTGCCGGATGCAGTCCTGGGCGAGCCGGGCCGCCGGACCGCCGATCGAGCCGAGGTAGAAGCCACCGTGCGCCTGGCACGCGTTGGTGACCTGCTGCGACCGGTTCCCCTTGGCCAGCATCACCATCGAGCCGCCGGCCGCCTGGAATTTCTCCACGTAGGAGTCCATCCGGCCAGCCGTGGTGGGCCCGAACGAGCCGGACGCGTAGCCCTCCGGGGTCTTCGCCGGGCCGGCGTAGTAGACGGCGTGGTCCCGCAGGTACTGCGGCATCGGCTCGCCCGCGTCCAGCCGCTCGGCGATCTTGGCGTGGGCGATGTCCCGGGCGACGACCAGCGGGCCGGTCAGCGAAAGGCGGGTCTTGACCGGGTACCGGCTGAGCTCGGCGCGGATCTCGGCCATCGGGCGGTTCAGGTCGATCCGGACGACCGGCTCCTCGCCGAGGTCGACGTCCGGGAGGAAGCGTGCCGGGTCGGTCTCCAGGCGCTCCAGCCAGACACCGGACGGCGTGATCTTGGCAACCGCCTGGCGGTCGGCGGAGCACGAGACGGCGATCGCCACCGGGCAGGACGCGCCGTGCCGGGGCAGCCGGACCACCCGGACGTCGTGGCAGAAGTAGCGGCCGCCGAACTGGGCCCCGATGCCGAAGTCCCGGGTCAGCTCGAGGACCGCGGCCTCCAGCTCGAGATCGCGGAAACCGTGCGCGGCCATGGTGCCCGCGGTGGGCAGGTTGTCCAGGTACTTCGCGCTGGCCAGCTTCGCCGTCTTGAGGGCGTGCTCGGCGCTGGTGCCACCGATCACGATCGCCAGGTGGTAGGGCGGGCAGGCGGACGTACCGATCAGGCGCAGTTTCTCGTCCAGGAACTGCATCATCCGCTGCGGGTTGAGCAGCGCCTTCGTCTCCTGGTAGAGGAACGACTTGTTGGCCGAGCCGCCACCCTTGGCCATGAACAGGAACTTGTACGCGTCGGGCTGCCCGTTCGGGTCCTCGGCGTAGAGCTCGATCTGGGCCGGCAGGTTCGTCCCGGTGTTCCTCTCGTCCCACATGGTCAACGGAGCGAGCTGCGAATACCGCAGATTGAGCCGGGTGTACGCCTGGTAGACGCCGAGCGCGATGGCCGCCTCGTCGGCGCCGTCGGTGAGCACGTGCCGGCCACGCTTGCCCAGCACGATCGCGGTGCCGGTGTCCTGGCACATCGGGAGCACCCCGCCGGCCGCGATGTTCGCGTTGCGCAGCAGGTCGAGGGCGACGAACCGGTCGTTCGGCGAGGCCTTCGGGTCATCGATGATCGCGCGCAGCTGGGCGAGGTGCGCCGGGCGCAGGTAGTGCGCGATGTCGTGCATCGCCTCGGCGGTGAGCTGGGTCAGCGCGGACGGCTCGACGGTCAGGAAACGGCGGCCGCCCGGCCCCTCCACGACATCCACGCCCTCGTCCGTGACCAGGCGATACTCGGTCAGGTCGTCGCCGGTCGGCAAGAGCGGCGAGTAGGTGAAAGCGGCGCCTCTGCTCATGAGCGGCAAGCCTAGGCCAGCGGTGAGCCGGGACGCACACCCGCACCCCGGCAGATGCGGGCATCGGCGGTCAGCTGTAGGGCAAATAGGCCATGTCACGCCCGGAGACCAGAATCAGGCCGCGCTGCGCGGCGGCGAAGACCTTCGCATCCGTACGCACATCGGCACGTACCGCCCCATTGGCCGGGTTCAGTGCCGTCACCCGTCCGGACGAGACGACGATCACCGCGTACGGGGTGACCGCCGCGCCCGCCTTGGCCCGCCCGTTCTGCCGCCACACCGCCTTGCCCCTGCTGAACGACCAGCCGCGCAACGAGTCGCCGGTGCGGATCACCGCGTACCGGTCGTCGAGTGACAGCACCTCGGCGGCCTTGTCGCCGTACCAGAGGATCCGCCCGTCCGCGGCGTTGATCAGCTCCTGCCGGCCGTACGGATCGACGCCGAGCACCACGTCGTACCCACCGGCAGGGTCCCGGTCCTGCTTGCAGTCGCTCTCCGCGGTCCGCAGGTTCAGCCCGTCGCGCTTCCACACCGTCCGGTTGCCCGGCGGCGACGTCGCCACCACGCCGTAGTAGCAGGTGCCGTCCCGCGCCGTGCCGGTGATCGTCAGCACCCGCCCGCCGATCACCGCGATCCGCTGGTCGGCGCCGGCCTCCACGGTGCGCACCAGGCGGCCGTTCGCGGTGTCGATCACCCGGACCCGGCCGCCGTCCGGGAGCCCGAGCAGCCCGGGCATCACGGCCGGGCCGGCCGCGTCGTCGTCCACGTCCCCGGTGCCGAGCCGGCGGGCGTCCGGCAGGTCCGGGTTGGCGGCGTGCAGCACGAAGCCGATCCCGCCGGTGGCCACCGACCAGAGCCGCGAGCCGGACCGCGGGTCCCAGGCGGTGAGGCGGCAGTCGTTGCCGCCGGAGCAGCGCAGATCGACGATCCCGTTCTGGTACGCCCAGACCGCGCCCGCCCCGGTGTCCGCCCGCCGCACGGTCCCGGTCCGCGGGTCCAGCACCTGGTAGCCCTTGGTGAGCAGGCGGCCGGTGACCACCACCGCGTCGTCGCCCTGTCCCGCGACCGAGGCCCAGTCCGCGTCGCTCGACCACATCTTGACCGAGGTGGTCAGGTTGTAGGCCTCCACCGAGGTGCGGTACTCCACCACCACCGACTCGCCGACCACCGAGATGCTCTGCGGGGTCCCGCCGAGCCGCTGCTGCCAGCGGGTGCCGGGGGCGACCGGCCCGCTCGTGCTGACCCACTCCCACAGCTTCGGGAACGGATTCCACACCCCGGTGGTGGCCAGCACGGTGACCGTGACGGCGGCGACCAGCGTGAATCCCTTCCACGTTCCCGAGGAGGCCATGCGGGCAGGCTAATGACCTCGATCCACAGCACGGCAGAGGCGAAGAAAGCCCGTGTCGATGCCTTACATCCGGATTGCGGCCTTTGTCAGGGGCACTGTCCGGTACGGGATCAGCTCGGCCAACGCGATGATCGTATGCGCCCGCCTGATGCCCTCGTAGCCGACGATCTTGTCGATCACCCGCTGCAGGTCGGCGTTCGAGCGGGCCACGATCCGGCACATGACGTCACCGCCGCCGGTGATCGTGTGCGCCTCCAGGACCTCGGGGATCTCCGCCAGGTGGCCGGTCACGGCGTCGTGCCCGTACCGCTGGCTGATCTCCAGCGTCACGAAGCTCATCACCCCGAACCCGATCGCGGCCGGCGTGACGTCGGGGCCGAAGCCCTTGATCGCACCGCGGGCGGTCAGCTTGTCGAGCCGGGCCTGGACCGTGCCACGCGCCACCGCGAGGCGCCGGGAGAGCTCCAGCACACCGATCCGCGGCTCGGCGGCGAGCAATTCGATCAATCGCGCGTCGAGTTCGTCGAGCTGGACAGCCTGTTCAGCCAAACCCGTCTCCCACCATACTGATTGCACAGAATGACCAGCCGGAATACTCACTGTTGCCCACCGGTGTGACCTAGGTCAACCTCGGATTCATGACGACTCTTCAGGACGGCTCGGCCGCGAGCGCCGACACAATCGGTGAACTGCCGGAGAAAAACGACGTCTTCCCGGTGCGAGGCGTCGACCACCTGCGCTTCCTGGTCGGTAACGCCCGGCAGGCCGCGCACTTCTACTCGACCGCGTTCGGGATGCGCTGCGTGGCGTACCGCGGGCCGGAGCAGGGCTACCGTGATCACGCCGAGTACGTGCTGGTCAGCGGAGGCGCCCGGTTCGTGCTGACCGGCGCGGTGCACGCCGGCGCGCCGGCCGCCGGGCACGTCGCCAAGCACAGCGACGGCATCTCCGACATCGCCCTCGAGGTGCCGGACGTGGACGCGGCGTACCTGCACGCCACCTCGACCGGCGCGCGCGGGGTGACGGAGCCGTACGACGTCAAGGACGAGCACGGCACCGTACGGATGGCGGCGATCGCCACCTACGGCGACACCGTGCACACGCTGATCGACCGCTCCGGCTACGACGGCCCGTTCCTGCCCGGCTTCGTGGCCCGGGACCCGATCGTCGCGGTCCGCCCGAAGCGTTTCTTCCAGGCGATCGACCACGTGGTCGGCAACGTCGAGCTGGGCCGGATGGACGAGTGGGTGGAGTTCTACCGCCGCGTCATGGGCTTCACCAACATGGCCGAGTTCATCGGCGACGACATCGCGACCGACTACTCGGCACTGATGTCCAAGGTCGTCGCGGACGGCACCCGCAAGGTGAAGTTCCCGCTCAACGAGCCGGCCGTCTCGCAGCGCAAGTCGCAGATCGACGAGTACCTCGAGTTCTACGGCGGTCCGGGCGCCCAGCACGTCGCGCTGGCCACCAACGACATCCTGAACACCGTCGACGCGATGCGCGGGGCGGGCGTCGAGTTCCTGAACACGCCGGACTCGTACTACGACGACCCGGAGCTGCGAGCCCGGATCGGCGAGGTCCGCGTCCCGATCGAGGAGCTGAAAAAGCGCAAGATCCTGGTGGACCGCGACGAGGACGGGTATCTCCTGCAGATCTTCACGGCCCCGGTGCAGGACCGGCCCACCGTATTCTTCGAGTTGATCGAGCGGCACGGCTCCCTCGGTTTCGGCAAGGGCAACTTCAAGGCGCTCTTCGAGGCCATCGAGCGGGAGCAGGAGCGGCGCGGCAACCTGTGACGCTTCCGACCTGCGCGCAGGGAACCGTCAGGCATTCGTGGTAAAGGTTTGCGCATGAGTTCCCTTCCCGCGGGTTGGTACAAGGACCCGGCCGACACCAGCACCCAGCGCTACTGGGACGGTGAGGGCTGGCTGGGCAAGGCCATCCCGGCCGACGCGGTCCCGCCGGACGGGCCGCCGCCGGTGGAGGCGGAGCCGCCCACCACTCCGCCGCCGGCGACGGCTCCGCCGGCGCAGCCCCTCGCGCCTCCCGGGCCGCCGCCCGGCTGGGCTCCGCCGGGAGCCCAGCCCCCGCCCGGCTGGCAACAACCGCCGGCCGGCTGGCAGCAACCACCGCCCGGCTGGCAGCAACCGCCGCCCGGTTGGCAGCAACCGCCGCCCGGCTGGCCGCAGCCGCCGGCGAACTTCCAGCACCCACAGCCCCCGGCCGGCTGGCAGCAGCCTCCGCCGCCGCCACCCCCGGGCTGGCAGCCGTATCCGATGGCCCAGCCCCCGCACGCCTACCTCTACCCGATGCCGGAGGTCCGTCCGCACGGCTTCCCGCTGGCCGGCCTCGGCCAGCGCCTGGTCGCCCGGCTGATCGACATCGCCGTCGTGCTGGTCCTCAACGTCATCGTCAACGGCTGGTTCGTCTACCAGTGGTGGCAGGACTTCCGCCCGATCTACAACCACTACGTCGACCAGATGCTGGCCAACACCGAGCCGGACATGATCCAGCCCACGGGCCGGATGCAGTCGCTGCAGATCGCCATCATCCTGATCGCCACCCTGCTCTGGCTGCTCTACGAGGCTCCCGCGATCGCCGGTCGCGGGCAGACCCTCGGCAAGATGGTGATGGGCATCAAGGTGGTCGGGGTGGAGGGCACCGCACCGATCGGTTTCCGCCGCGCGTTCGGCCGCTGGGCACAGCTCGGCATGTGGACGCTGTTCTGGGGGTGCCTGGTGGGATTCGTGGTCCAGTTCCTGGACTCGCTCTCCCCCACGTTCGATCCGCGCCTGCGGCAGGCCTGGCACGACAAGTCCGCACGGACTGTCGTCGTCGCGGTCCCGCACGGTGTCCAGACCGTCGAGGCCGCGCCGCGCGGCGACAACCCAGGAGGACGAGAATGACCCGGTTGACCCGCGCCGACCTGGACGCGCTTCCCGCGTACGTGCCCGGTCGCAACGTCGCCGACCTGGCCCGCGAGCTGGGCATCGCCGAGGCGATCAAGCTGGCCAGCAACGAGGTGCCGTACGGTCCGCTCCCCGGCGTGGTGGAGGCGGTCACCGAGGCCGCCCGGGAGATGCACCGCTACCCGGACATGGGCGTGCTCAAGCTGCGCGACGCGCTGGCCGCCCGGCTCGGGGTGGCCGCCGAGCGCGTGGTCACCGGCTGCGGCTCGGTCGCGCTCGCCGAAATCCTGGTCAAGGCCACCTGCCTGCCCGGCGACGAGGTTCTCTACGCGTGGCGCTCGTTCGAGGCGTACCCGATCGTCGCGGCCGGCGCCGGCGCCACCAGCGTCCGGGTGCCGAACACCCCGGGGCACGCCCACGACCTCACCGCGATGGCCGAGGCGATCACCGACCGCACCCGCCTGGTCTTCGTCTGCAACCCGAACAACCCCACCGGCACCGCGCTGCGCAAGCCGGAGCTGGACCGCTTCCTCGCCGCGGTGCCGTCGGACGTGCTGGTGGTGCTCGACGAGGCGTACCGGGAACTGGTCACCGACCCGTCGGTGCCGGACGGCCTGGACACCTACGGCGACCGGCCCAACATCGTGGTGCTGCGGACCATGAGCAAGGCCTGGGGCCTGGCCGGCCTGCGGATGGGCTACCTGGTCGCCCAGCCCGAGGTGGCCACGGCGGTGCGCAAGGTCCTCACGCCGTTCTCCACCAGCCTGGTCGCCCAGGCCGCCGCGCTCGCCGCGCTGGCCCAGGAGCAGGAGGTGGTCCGGCGCTGCGCCCTGGTCACCGCGGAGCGTGCGCGCGTCACCGAGGCCCTGCGGAAACTGGCCGTCGACGTCCCGGAGAGCCAGGCCAACTTCGTCTGGCTCCCGATCGGCGACCGCACGGCCGCCTTCGCCGCCGCCTGCGAGAACCGCGGGGTCATCGTGCGCGCCTTCCACCCGGACGGCGTTCGCGTCACCATCGGCACCCCGGAGGAGAACGACGCGTTCCTGGCCGCCGCCGAGGCCGCCCTGACCCTCTGACCCACCCGACCCTCTGATCCGCCCGACGAAGGTCGCCCGGCCGGTCCGCGAATCCGCCGCGGGCCGGCCAGGCTTTTCCTTGCGGCCGTCTTCGACGTTAGCCGCCACCACCAGCCGGTTCGCCACCCACCGGGCGGATTGCCCACTATCGGGTGGTGTTCCCGGCCCGGCAAGCGCGGATCTCCGCGTCGCGTCAGTGCGGCGCCGCGGCCTCCGCGGAGACCCGGTGATGGTCGTCCGCGCTGATCCGGAACGGGAACACGGTCCGCGAGGTGGCCACCAGGATCCCCGCCGCCACCGCGAACAGCGCCGCCAGCAGTGGCAGCGCCCCCAGCCCGCCGGCCGTCACGAACCGCTCCCCGACGAACGCCCCGCCACCGATGCCGATCTGGAAGGCCACCACGTAGACCGCCGAAGCCGCATCCCGGGCGGTCGGCGCCACCCGCATCGGCGCCGCGCCCAGGAACACCGGGATCGCGGTGAAGGCGCCACCCCACAGCAGCGCCGCCAGCACGGTCGGCACGGCTCCCAGCACGGGGGCCAGCAGCGCCACCGACGCCGCGTGCACGGACAGCAGGACCAGCAGCACCGGCCCGGGATGCCGGTCCACGTACCGCCCCACCACGAAGTTGCTCAGCAGGCCGACCGCCCCGTACCCGAGCAGCAGCACGCTCAGCGCCGCCCCGTCCAGCCCGGCGTCCCGGCGGACCAGCGGCGCGATGTAGGTGTAAGCCGCGAAGTGCCCGATCACCAGCACCGCTGTCACCGCACACAGCCGCGCCACCCGCGGGTCCCGCATGATCCGCACCGCGTTGCGCAGCTGCTGCCCGCTGCGGGTCGCCATGTCCCGGGGCAGCGGCGGCAACTCGGGCAGCACCGCGAGCAGCAGCGCCACGCACACCACCCCGCCGACCGCCATCGAGCCGACCGCCACCCGCCAGCCCAGCCACTGTCCCAGCGCGGTACCGATCGGCACGCCGAGCACGATGGCCAGCGAGTTGCCCAGGAACGTCATAGCGGTGGCCCGGCCGATCTGGTCGGGCGGGGCCAGCCGGGCGATGATCGGCCCGATCACCGACCAGAACACGCCGTGCGCCAGCGCGCAGAGCAGCCGGGCCGAGGCCAGCACCGCAAAGGTCGGGGCGAATGTGGCGGCCGCCTGGGAGACCGCGAAAATCGCTACGGTTGCGGCGATCAGGGTGTGCCGGGGGACCCGCATGGTGAGCGCGGTGAGCGGGATCGTGCTCAGCGCGGCCACCACTGCGTAACTGGTCAGCAACAGGCCCACCTGGGCCTCGGTCACGTGCAGCCCGGCCGAGATCTGCGGCAACAGCCCGACCGGCAGCGTTTCGGCAGTGACATAGAAGAACGTGGAGGATCCGAGAACGACCAGCGCGGGACGGTTGAAGCTCACCTCCGCACAATAAGCTCTGAGCAAGAGCAAAAGAAGGGCGACAGATGTGACGACGCGCTCCACCGAACTGCTCCGCGTGGTGCACCGCAGCCCCGGCGTCACCCGTGCCGACGCGGCGCGGCTGCTCGGCGTCGGCACCGGCGCGGCCACCGAGCTGGTCACCAAGCTCAGCCGCGCGGAACTGCTGATCCAGGGTCCAGCCGCGCCGAGCGGCGCCCGCGGGCGCCCGACCACCGTGCTGCTGCCGCACCCGGACGGCCCGCTCGTACTGGCCGTCGCGATCACCCACGAGACGTGGCGGGTGGAGGCCGTCCAGCTGGGCGGCACGTGCGCGGCCGAGGTGGAGGGCCGGCACGCCGGCGCCGCCTGGCCCCAGGTCCGCTCGGCGGTGCGGGGCGCGATCGGGGAGCTTCGCCGCCAGTACGGACCCCGCCTGCGCGCGACCGGGGTGTCGGTGCCCGGCACGGTCTCCCGGGACCTGCGCCTGGACGCCGTCGGCGCCGGCTGGCACGACGTCGACCTGACCACGCTCTGCCCGGACACCGACGTCTTCGTGGCCGGCAACGACGCCACGCTGGCCGCCACCGCCGAGTCCCGCCGCGGCGCCGCCACGGACGCCTCGGTCGCCCTGCACCTGCGCATCGAGTCCGGCCTGGGCGGCGCCGTGGTCGAGGACGGCCGCCCGGTGATCGGCGCCCGGGGAGCGGCCGGCGAGTTCGGCCACATGCCGTTCGGTGACCCCGCGGTCCGCTGCCCGTGCGGCGCGCGGGGCTGCTGGGGCATCGCGGTGGACGGCCAGGCGCTGGCCCGCCTGCTCGACGAGCCGGCCCCGCTGGACTCGTTCAGCTACGCCCGCCGGGTGCTGGCCAGCGCCGCGCGGTCCGCGGAACCCGAGCTCAGCGCCGTCCGGACGGTCGCCGCGACCCTGGGGCGGGGCATCGCCGGCCTGGTCAACGGCTTGGACGCGGACCTGGTCACGCTCGGCGGCCTCGGCGCCGACCTGCTGGCCGCCGTTCCCGCCGAGATCGGCGCCGCGTACCGGGACGGCCTGATGTCGATCCACCGCGAGTCACCGCCGCCGATCGTGCCGGCCGCGCTCGGCGACCACGGCCCGATCGCCGGCGCCGCCGAGGAGGCCTGGTCCGCCCTGCTGCCCCGGCTCGCGTAGGGCGTCGGCCCGGCCGCCTCCTACAGCGCGACCAGCAGCACGGTGTCCGTGGTGTAGTAGTAGATCGGCGAGTCCGGATCGTCCGGGCCACCCTTGCGCCGCCGCTCGATCGCCACGTAGTGCTCGGAGACCATGAGACCGCCGAGGTCCCACAGGTCGTCCTCCTTCCGGTAGGCGAGGCGGAACCGGTAGCGCGCCCGGCCGTCCCTGACGTCCAGCCCGACCAGGTAGTGATCGGGCGTGAGCAGCAACACCCGGCCGGTCACCCCGCCCAGCAGCCGCGCCTGCCCGGACCAGGTCCACAGCGTGCTGCCGTCCTCCCGGTAGGCGGTCACCACCCCGTTGCCCGCGGACACCACCAGACCGGCCGCGATCGTCGACTCCGGCCGGTCCAGCGCGGGCGAACGCCGGGGCGCCGGCGCATCGGCCAGCCACCCACGGCTCGCGCCGTCCCGGAAACCGGCGCACCCGGAGCGGGCCACCGCGCAGCCGGCCGGGACGAACGGACCCGCCGGCCAGCCCGGCACGGCCTTGCCGGTGGCCAGGTCGTAGGCGCCGGTGGCACAGACGTAGGCGCCGCCCGCGGTGGTGAAACCGTCAGCGCACCCGGCCGGGGCGGTGACACGCCAGCGCTCGGCGCCGGTGCTCACGTCGTACGCCCAGATCTGGTGATCCACGGTGACCACCACGGCGCCGGCGGCGATCCGCAGACCCGGCGGATCCCACACCGTCGCGGCGCCGGTGCGGTGCCCGGCATAGCCCGGCCCCGCACCCGCCTCCGCCCGCCAGGCGATCCTGCCGGTCCGGCCGTCGAGCGCCACCAGCGCGCCGTCGGACCACCGGGTGATCACCGTGGGGCCAGCCGCCACCACCCCGCTGAGCTGCTCCGGCCAGCGCCGCAGCGACCAGCGCGTGGTGTAGACGGACTTGCCGTAGACCGGCTCGTCGGCGCGCACCTGATGCTTGGCGGCGTAGACCCGCAACCGGTCCTCGATGATCAGCGGCGCCACGTTGATCCGCCCCAGCACGCCGGGCGCGGAGACCACCAGCGGCGGGTACGGCGTCTTCGACGTGGCCAGCACCTCGGCGGGCTTGAGGATCCGCCAGCCGACCAGAACCGTCGCCAACAGCAAAAACGCCGCCGCCGACCCTCGCAGCAGCACCCTCGTCACGGCCGGAAGTATCTCAGGTGCCGTCCAGATCGATCACTCGTACCCACCGTTGACGAGGCCGAGGCGGACCAACTCGGTCAGCGGCTCCACCACGTTCGCCGCGCCGAAGCCGGCGAAGAGGGGGCGCGGAGCGTCCCGGTGCGTCCGGGCCGGCTCGACCAGCGGCACCGGATGCGTGGCCGCCAGCGCCTCGGCGACCTCCGCCACCTCGCCGCCGTCCACCGCGAGCAGCGTGGCGACCAGCACGTTGAGGAAACCGTGGTGGGTGAAACCAGTCTCCGGATCGGTGTGCCGGGTGGCGTGCCGCAGGCCTGCCGCCAGCTTGAACGGCAGGTCGCGGTCGCGGCACGCGCAGATCACCGCGGCCAGCTCGACAGGCGTCGGGAACAGCTCGGCGGCCAGCCCGCCGACGCGGAACTTGGGCGCGATCGGCAAACCCTCCCGGCGGATCTCGGCGACCGTGTCCAGCGCGCCGATCAGGCCCCAACTGAGCGGGATCTCCGCCCACACCCGGGTGGACTCGTGCGCCGCGAACGCGCTCAGCAGCGCCAGACCCGGCTGCGGATCCTCACCGCGCCGGGCCACCGCCGCCTCGACGTGCTCGATCGTCATGCCGGCCGCGCGCAGCTTCTCCACGGTCGCCGGCAGCGCGCCGGCCGGGATGTCGCCGATCAGCGCCGCCCGCGCGATCCTGGGCACCGGCTCGGCACCCACCACCGAGGCGGGCACCAGCAGCGCCCCGACCAGATCCGCATACCACGCCGCGGCGTGCTCGTGGAACTTCGCCTCGGCCTCGGCCAGATCGGTCGCGCTGGGCGGCAGCAGGGACGCGTCATCGACCAGCCCGGCATACAGCGGAGGCACCATCGTCGACACGAACCGAACCTAACGGACCACGTGTGAGCCGGACAACCATGCGGCTCAGACCGCCCAGACCGCCGTCTCGATCGTGAGGCTCGTGGGCACCGGCTTCTCCACCGGGAAGGCCGGGATCCGGAAGGCGACCACGTGCCTCGGATCGGCGGTCCGGCGCATGCAGTAGGCCCGGCCGGCCTCCAGCTCCAGGTACTGCGACTGGTAGCTGACACCGTTGGCCTCCGCGCAGGCCTGCGGCCCGGCGAACGGGTCACCGGCGGCCCGGGCCACCACCGACAGCCTCTCCAGCGGGTCGGCGCTCCACACCCGCTCGTCCTCGCCGGCGCAGTGCTGCACGTCGTCGCCCTTGCCCGGGGTCGAGCAGATCAGCGACAGGTCACCGGTCCACGGATCCGGGCCCGGCCGCGGCGGATCCAGCAGCAGGATCGCGGCCTGCGGATACCTGTCGCCCCTGGGCAGCTTGAGAGCCAGCCGCCGGGCCGCGGCGCCGAGCCCGGCCTGGGCCGAGAACGACGGTGTGACCGGGGCCTTCTCCGCCGGCCGGTGCGACCGGTAGAGCAACACGCCGGTCACACCCGCGGCCAGCGTCATGACAACCAGGCCGGCCGCGAAGTAGGTGCGCCCGAGAGTCTCGGCCCGGAACAGCACGACCAGCACCACGGCCAGGGCCGCCAGGGCGAGCGCGGCAATCAGGAGATCGGCCATGAGCGCCAAAATACGGGGACGCCTGTCGATGCGGCTGCACGGGTCGCGCTCATCCCGGGTCCCGGCCCGATTGCGCTGGTACGGCGTGAGCCGGCGGCCCTGCTGGCCGCGCACCGGCCCTGGCGCTGGTGCGGCGTGAATCTCCCGGTCAGCGCCGGCGGGTCAGCACCACCAGATCGGCGGCCGCGGCCAGGACCATGCCGGCGATCAGCGTCGGCAGGCCGCCGACCACCGCGTAGGCCAGCAGGAACAGCGGCGCGGCGAAGGTCAGGTAGAGCGCGGCCAGCAGCGCCCGTCCGGTGCCGCGCAGGCGCGACAGCACGAGCCCGGCCGGCTCGGCGAGACGGCTGCGGAACCACAGGACGACCGCGAGGAACACCAGGAAGCCGATCAGGCCCGCCCAGACCCGCGAGATGCCCGCGCTGACCAGGGTCATCGCGGCGGTGAGCACGGACGCGACGAGCGTGCCGTTGGCGCCGTAGCGGATGGTCTCCAGCACCGCGTCCAGGGAGTCGGCGGAGACGTCCAGCACCGGCTTGCGCGGGCGGCTGACCGCGGGCGGCTCGGACCAGTTCGGGCGGGGCGCCGGCGTCTTCTCCGGCTCCGGATCCGCCTGTTCCGGATCCACCGCGGATGGCGGCTCGGCCGGGACCGCGCCCAGCGACGCCTCCTCGGCCAGTTCCTCCAGCGCGCGGGCCCAGCGGCGGCGCTCCAGCCGGACCACTCCCACGTCCTGGACCGCGTCGCCGATCGCCGGGTCGAGGTCCAGCGCTTCCGCATACGCCCGCTGAGCCAGGTCGAACAGCCGCAGCCGGGCCGCGACCACGGCCAGGACCAGGTGCGCCTCCGCCTCGGCGGGCGCCACCCGGACGCCGTTCCACGCGGCGTTCAGCGCCTCCTGGCCGTTGCGCGACTCACTGAGCAGGGCGGCTCCGGTGCGTTGCGCGTACGCGTCCCCGGGCCAGGTCCGCAGGATCTGCCCGGCCACCCCGGCGGCGTCCGCGAACCGGCGGCTGTCGATCAGCGCCATGGCGCGCACCACCAGCGCCGGGAGCGTGCCCGGCTGGGCCGCGGCGGCCCGGTCGGCGGCGATCAGCGCCTCGGCCGGCTGCTCGGCGGCCAGGTGGATCCTGGCCAGGGTGGTCAGGAGCGCGGACTCCTCGGGGCCTGTCCCGCCGGCCGCGCCGGGCTCGGCGCCGGTGGCCGCGTCGGGCCCTCCGCCGGCCCCGGTGTCCGGCTCTGCGCCGGCCGCGGCGCTCAGGCCGGCCGCTATCTCCTCGGTCGCCTCGTCATAGCGGCCGAGATCGGCCAGCAGCAGCGCGCGCTGGCGGTGCTCCTCGGGCGTGGTGTCGGGCTCCATGGGGGCGGGCACAGTCGGAGCGTAGGCGGTCTACCTGTAGATCACATGGGTCGGGGTGAGACGGCAGACCAGCCGGACGGTCTCCGGGCCGTCACCGGTCCATGGCTCGTTCGCGTACTTGAAGCTGAGCTCGCCGATCAGATCGGCCTGGTCGTCGCTGAGCGCTACGGTGCCCTCGACGGTGCAGTAGGAGTACGGCTGCGCCGGGTCGTAGGCGCAGATCGACACGCGGGGGTCGCGCTCCATGTTGCGGGCCTTCTGCCGGCCGCGGACCGTGGAGAAGAGGATGTCGTCGCCGTCGCGTTTGACCCAGATGACGGTGGACTGCGGGGTGCCGTTCGAGTTGATCGTGCTGAGCACCGCGTAGGTGGGATTGTCGATCAGTATGCGGGCCGCACCAGGCAGAACGACAGTCATGATCGTCATCATGCCGGAAGATCGGCCCTCCTCCCGTCGTGACGGTCCCCACCCGAAGCACAACGTCCCAGCTCAGCGGACTTCCCCGGTGGCGGGCCTCACCGCACCCGGCACCGTTGCACCCGGCACGACCGCGCATTTGGGCCAATCCCACCCCGGCGCCACCGCACATGTTGGTTCACCCACCCGGCACCGTTCCGCATCCGGGCTCGCCCCACCCGGCACCAGCGCGCGTCCGGGCTCGTCCCACGTGCCGCCGCTCTGCGGGAGAGCTCAGCTCACCTGGCGTTCCGCCGCGTCGGGCGGCTCGTTGTAGACCATGGCCACCGCGACGCCGGCCAAGCCCTCGCCCCGGCCCGTGAGGCCCAGCCCGTCCGCGGTGGTCCCGGAGACCGTGACCGGCGCCCCGACCGCGGCGGACAGCACCTTCTCCGCCTCCGCGCGCCGTTTGCCGATCTTCGGGTGGTTGCCGATCACCTGTATCGAGACGTTCCCGATCGCATACCCGGCCGCCCGCACCAGCCGGGCCGACTCCGCCAGCAGGGTGACGCCGGCCGCACCGGCCCACTCCGGCCGGCTGGTACCGAAGTTGCTGCCCAGATCACCGAGCCCGGCCGCCGAGAGCAGCGCGTCACAGGCGGCGTGCGCGGCGACGTCGGCATCCGAGTGACCGGCCAGTCCCGGCTCGCCGGGCCACTCGAGCCCGGCCACCCAGCAGGCCCGCCCAGCGTCGAATGCGTGCACGTCGGTGCCGATACCCACCCGCGGAATGATCACCCAGCCACCCTATCGACGGCCCCGTGCTCCCCTCCCCCAGCCCAGCGGCCCCAACCGGCCGCCAGAGGCGCCTTCGGACCTGCGACAGAACCGTCACCTCCAGCTCAGCCGCATCGGCCGCCGCCAGCGGGCCCTTCGGACCTGCGACGGATCCCCACCCCCAACTGAGCTGCCATGGCTGGCCGCCAGGGGTCTCCTGGGCCCCGAGAGACGACCCCTCGTGTCCAGCTGGACGCTGCCTCAGGGGTGACCGGGCCTTACGGCCGCCGGCGGAGATCAGTGTTTCGGAGGCGGTCGATCCACGTACTTCTCTCAGCTTCCAGCCGGCTGGACCCAAGGTCGGCGCAGCGTCATCGATGTCATCGCCGGCTTGGGCGGTGCTTCGTGGCCACGCCGGTGGCCGCGGTGGAGCCGGGAAGGTGAGGGAAAGCGAGCGTCAGACGGTTGGAGGCTCCGGATCGGGGAGGGCGAGGAGATGCGTGGCAAGGGCCAGATCGAGCGGGCGCGTGATCTTCAGCGCCAGGTCGGAACCGGGGACGCAGCGAACCGGGATTCCGAGCTTCTCGACCGCACCGGCGTCGTCGGTGTGGGAGTCGGCGGCGGCCTCATGGGCGGCCCGCAGCACCGCGGCGCGGAAACCCTGTGGCGTCTGGACGGCCCTGAGCACCGAACGGTCGACCGTGCCCAGCACGGCGCCGTCGGCGTCGACCTCCTTGATCGTGTCGACCACCGGAAGGACCGGGATCACCGCGTCGGCGCCCGCCCGGACGGCCGCGGCCACCCGCTCGGTCACGGACGGTGGGGTAAGACAGCGGGCCGCGTCGTGCACCAGCACGATCGGGACCTCCTCGGGTACTACCGCGAGCGCGGCGGCCACCGACTGCTGGCGCTCGGCGCCGCCGGCCACCACGGTGACCGGCGCCACTGGAGCGAGCAGGGCGTGCACCGCGTCGACGTCAGCGCGCGGCGCGGCCACGACGATCATGCGAACCGAGGGCGCCGCGGCGAGCCGGCGGACCGCATGCACGAGCAGCGGCTCGCCCTCGAGGAGGCGCAGCGCCTTCGGCGCGCCTGGGCCGAGCCGCAGACCGGCGCCCGCGGCCGGAACGACGACCGCGACGTCACCGCGAGCATTGAGCTGCGCGGTCACGTCGCGGTCGTCGTTCACGGGGCGGTGAGGGTGCTTCGGTCGGATCAGGCCTCGGTGAGGACCTTGTCGAGCAGGACCTCAGCCTCGTCCTTGGTGCTCTTCTCAGCGAGGGCCACCTCGCCGACCAGGATGTCGCGCGCCTTCGCCAGCATGCGCTTCTCGCCAGCCGAGAGACCGCGCTCCCGCTCGCGACGCCAGAGGTCACGAACAACCTCGGCAACCTTGAGCGGGTTACCGGAAGCGAGCTTCTCCAGGTTGGCCTTGTAGCGCCGTGACCAGTTGGTCGGCTCCTCGGTGTGCGGAGCGCGGAGGACGTCGAAGACCTTGCCCAGGCCTTCCTCGCCGACCACTTCGCGCACGCCGACTTCCTCGGCGTTCTCAGCGGGCACCCGAACCGTCAGATCGCCCTGGGCGACACGCAGAACGAGATACTGCCTTTCAACGCCCTTGATGACCCTAGTCTCGATTGCCTCGATGAGTGCGGCCCCGTGGTGGGGGTAAACAACGGTCTCGCCGACACTGAAAACCATAGGTTCGAAACCCCTTTCGCTGTGTCTAGGGTAACACGCTCAGGCGACGGTGTCTCGCCCTGACGGTCACTGTTAGTGCAGCTCAGAGGCCCTGTGACGGGGCTTTCTACCGCTTGACAGCAGGACGGCAAGCTGCCTGTGTAACGCAAAGTGACCAGGGCATCACTCAGCCTGCTAATGAGTCGGGAATTCCGGACCTGATGGCTTTGCGAGATCAAGCGTATCGCTGAGGTCCGCGCCGCCCCACCACTGGCGATGCGGCGTAGCGTGCGAGACGCTGGACGGAAGTTCCCCGACCGAAGCAAGATCTGGTCGGCCAGGGGGGAGGTGGATCATGGCAGGTGCGAGCGACAACGGCGGCTGGCCGCCCGACGGCGGCTCCTCGGACGAACTGCCCGACCTCCCTGAGGAGTGGGGTGTCATCGTCATCCCGGACGACCTGTCCGAGCTGGCCGACGAGGTCGAGGCGGTGCGCGCGGAGCTGCATCTGGCCCCGCCACCCAACCGCTGGCAGCGCTTCCTTCGCCGGCCCGGGATGCGCCGGCTGCGCCGGGCGGGCGCGCTGCTGCTGCGCGCGCCGGTGCTGATCGTCTCGATGGCGATCCTGGTCACGGTGGCGAGCCTGTTCGCCTCGGCCTGGCCCGGGCCGGTCCGGCAGCCGGCCGCCCAGCGCACCTCGGGCAGCACCGCGGCGCCGGTCCGGACGCTGCCCGCGCTCGAGCTGATCGGCTCCGAGGGGCAGGCCGTGCCGATCACCGGCCACATGCCGGTGGTCATCCTGCTCGTCGACGGTTGCGACTGCGCCGGTCTGATCGCCGAGACGGCCGCCGCGGTCGACGCGGAGACGACGGTCCTGGCCGTGTCCAGGTCCGCGCCGTCCCCGGCGGCTCCCCGTGGTCCGCTGGCCACCGGACCCTCCTCAGCGGCCCCCGGCGGCCCGGCGGCCGACGGAACCTCCTCAGCCGCCCCCGGCCCGCCGGCCGACGCAACGTCCCCAGCGGCCCCCGGCCCGCCGGCCAACGCGCGGACGCCGCGCGCCGACGGCGGAACCGTGCACTATCTGCGTGATCCGGCCGGCAGTCTCCGCGAGCACCTCAGCCTGACCGCGCAGGACGGCACCGCCGCCGCGATCCTGGTCGACCAGAGCGGCAAGATCCTCCGCACGGTCTCCCACTACGTCGCCGTCAAAGCCATCCTGCCCGATCTCGAACGCCTCTGACCACGGCCGGCAGCCCGAGCCGGCGCGGGCGCCGGGAAAGAATCGGCAGCAAGGAAGCCGGGGCACGCAGCCACCACGGCCACCGCGGGCACGCGGCCACCGCGGGCATACGACCCCCGCCGGCATGAGGGCGGTCAGACGGATCGCTGCAGGGTGAAGCGGAAGATCACCGGCCCCTGCTCCTCCACCAGGGCCCGCAGGTGGAGCCGCGTGCCCACCCCGACGCTGAAGATCTCCGGCGTACGGGACCCGGAGCACGGCAGCCCTCGCCCCGAGTCCTCACCGCCGCCGAAGCTGACCCGCACCCGGCTGCCCTCCGGCCCCGCGCACACCACCGCCACCTGGAACGCGCCGCCGTCCAGATCGGCCGCCTTGTCGTAGCCTCCCCGGGCCGGCAGCACGACGGTGTCGGTCATCTCCTGCTCCCCGCTCTCCGGCAGGAGCTGCTCGGCCGCGAGCCGCCAGGCCAGCAGACGCGGGTCGGAGTCGTCACGCGGCGCCGACCGCCACCACCAGACCCCGCCGACCAGCAGGAGCAGGGCGGCCAGCCCGTGCAGGACCGCACCGCGTCCCCGTTCGCTCACGCCGCGACTGTTTCGCTCACGCTGCGACTGTAGAGAACTCGAGCAGCGCTCCGTAGAGGGTGAGCCCCGGACCGAACGCGAGCACGACGACGTACCGCGGGGGTCGCGGCCTGCGGCGCAGGGCGTCCAGGACCAGCAACACGGTAGGTGACGAGCAGTTCCCGTACGCCGAAAGCACGCCCCGTGACGCCGCCAGCGCCTGATCGTCGCGCCCGAGCCGTTCCTGCACCACGTCGAGGATCTTCGGCCCGCCGGGGTGCAGCGCCCAGCCGTCCACCTCCCCGATGCTCAGCCGGTTCCGCTTGAGCAGGTCCTCGACCAGCCCCCGGACGTGCAGCGAGAGCACCGCGGGCACCTCCGCCGACAGCCCCATCCGGAATCCGAGATCGGTGACCTCCCAGGTCATGTGCCCGGCAGTGGTGTTGTCGGTGACCGCGGCGATATCGCGGACCTCGTACCCCGGAAGGGCTCGCGAAGCGGGCGTGAGCACAGCGGCGGCCGCCGCGTCGGAGAAGAGCGCGTGCGACACGATCTGCTCCACGTCCGGCACGGTGGCGTCGGCCGGCTGCATGTGCAGGCTGGTCAGCTCGGCGCAGAGCAGCAGCGCGGGCCGGTCCCGGGCCACCACGAAGTCACTCACCGTGCCGAGGCCCGGCAACGCGGCGTAACAGCCCATGTGCCCGATGAAGAGCCGCTGCACGTTCGGTGACATGCCCAGATCCCGGGCGAGCACGATGTCCAGCCCGGGCGTGGCGTATCCGGTGCAGGAGCAGACCGCGAAAAGTCCCAACTCGGACGCGGCCAGCCCGGCGCCGGCGAGCGCCCGCTCCACAGCGGCCCGGCCCAGCGGTGGCGCCTCGGTCTGGTAGCGGCGCATCCGCCGCTCGGTGGACCACGCCGACACGTCCTCCACCAGTGGGCTCACCGCGGCCTGCCGGGTGACCACCCCGGAGTTCGCGAAGATCCGCTTGGCCAGGCCGCGCCGCCGGCCCGCGTAGTGCCGGGCGAAGAAGCCGTCCCAGAGCTCGTCCTGTACCGCGGAGGGCGGCAACGCCACGCCCAGCCCGCTGATCACCGCAGCCACCTAGACCAGCACTTCCTTGCGACCGGCGCCCTGATAGAGAACCGCTGTGGAGAAGGTGGGCACCATCCGCCCGAGGGGACGCCCGGCCGGCTCACGCCTCAGGGCGAGCCACCGCACCATCCCGGGGAGGCTGGGCCGCACGCCGCGCACCGCCAGCCGCACACCGTGCCGCCCGAACTCGGCCCGCAGCCGCTCCGGCGTCACGAACAGCGCCGGATCGTGCACGCCGATCGGCGCCACACCGAGCCGCTCGCCGAGCGTCACCGTGAGGAACCGGCTCACCGCGTTGTCGTTCACCGTGTCGAGCACCACCCGCCCACCCGGCCGCAGCACCCGGCACAGCTCGGCCACCGTGCCCCGGAGGTCTGTCACGTGCTCCAGGATCTCCCCGGCGACCACCACGTCGACCGAGTCGTCGGCGAGCGGCAGCGCGGTCACATCCCCCGCGATCGGGGCCACGCCCCGCTCCGCCGCCCGCACCAGCCCGGAAACCCGCAGGTCGACGCCGACATGGCGATAACCCAGCGCGCGCACGTGCGGCGCCAGCAGCCCGCCGCCGCACCCCGCGTCCAGCAGCACCTGGCCGGGCGCGGAGGCCGGCGGCACCAGCTCGGCGCGGGCCGCGGCCAGCCAGTGCAGCAGCTCGAAGCCACCGCCCGGCCGCCACCACTCGCCGGCCAGCTCGTCGTACAGGCGCGGATCGTTACGCCGCATCGACACCATGTGATCGAGCCTGGCACGGTTGCCGCCCGCCCACCACCGGAGACGATCGTCCTGTGGAAAACCGGCGGGCCGCAACCGCCGCCCCTGTGGACGACAGCTGTCCCATCGGGCTCGATCTGGCAGCTTGGTCCCATGCACCGCGAACCCGTGCGAGCGCTGATCCGCTCGTCCCATCCGGAGCCGGGCGCCGCCGTCACCGCGGCGATGACCCTGCTCGCCCTCGGCGCCGGGCACCGTGGCCGGAGCCTGCTGTGCGTGGCCCTCGCGGTGGCGTTCAGCCAGCTCGCCGTCGGCTGGGTCAACGACTGGCTGGACGCCGATCGCGACAGCCGCACCGGCCGGCGGGACAAACCGATCGCCCGGGGCGCGGTCTCCCGGCGTACCGTCGGGGTCTCGGGCTTCATCGCGGCCCTGGCCGCTCCCGCGGCGGCGATCCCGCTGGGCCCGGCGGCCACCGTGACCATCGCCGTGGCCACGCTCTTCGGCCTGCTCTACGACTGGCCACTGAAGTCCACGCCGTTCTCCGTGCTGCCCTATCTGGTGGCCTTCGGGCTGCTCCCGGTGTTCGTGGTGATCGCGCTGCCCGGGCATCCGGCGCCGCCGCTCTGGTTGGTCGCGGCGGGCGCCCTGCTGGGTGCCGGCGCGCACTTCGCCAACGTGCTGCCCGACCTGGACGACGACGCGGCGACCGGGGTGCACGGCCTGCCGCACCGGGTCGGCGCCGGCGGTTCCCGACTCGCGGCCGCGGCGCTTCTGCTGGGCGCGACGGTCACGCTGGTGCTCGGGCCGCCCGGAGCGCCGTCGTGGTCCGGCTGGGCGGCCGGCGCGACCGCCGTCGTGGTCCTGCCGATCGGGTGGTACGCGGCGACCCGCTCCCGTGGCAGACCGGTCGCGCTGTTCCGCGCGGTGATCGTCGTCGCCCTGATCGACGTTGTCCTGCTGATCCTGAGCGGGCCCGTGGTGTGATCCACAGCGACCGGATGGATGGGTCGGCGCACGCGGCCGATTGCCGCCCACTAGGCTGATCTCACACCTTGGTGTCGCTATTTGGAGGATCGTGATGCGCACGCTGGGAACCCGTCGCGCCGCCCTGCTCACGGGTGTCGCCACGGCCGCGGTCGTCGCGCTGGCCGGTTGCTCGGCCGGTCAGGTCGCCGAGACCGCCATCCTGGACACGCCGATCGCCGGTGTGAACGCGGATTCCGCCCACGGCAGCGTGTTCGTGCGCAATGCCCAGGTGGCGTACAACGGCATCGAGGGCTACGCCCGCGGCGGAAACGCCCCGCTCGAACTGGGCCTCTTCAACCAGTCCGAGAAAGACGTCACGGTCACGATCAGCAGCACTCCGCTGGAGCGGCCGCAGGTCACCTCCGCGGCGCAGGTGGGCTTCGTCACCCAGCCCGCCGCCGCCCAGGCCGGCGCTTCGGCGCAGCCGGGTGCGACCACGTCCGCGCAGGCCGGCGCTGGCGCGCTGCCGGGAACGTCCGCGCGGCCGGGGGCGTCCGCCCAGCCCGGAGCGTCGGCTCAGCCGGGAGCCTCCGCGCAGCCGGGAGCGTCCGCGCGACCGGGTGCCGGCGCGAGCGCTCCGGCCCAGACGGTCACCGCGGCCGAGATCAAGCTCAAGGCGCTCGGCTCCGCGCTGTTCAAGGCGGAAGACGCACGGCAGCTGCAGGTCGTCAACCTCGCCGACGACCTCAAGCCGGGCGAGTCGGTGAACCTGGTGTTCCACTTCAGCAACGGCGAGCCCGACCTGGTCCTCCAGGCGCCGGTCGCGGTCCCGCTGAGCCCGGCCCCCCGGGCTCCCGGCGTGCAGCACGAGAACACCGAGGAATGACGTTGTCGTACCCGGCGGCTAACTTGGCCGGGTGACGACCTCTCGGACAAGTTCCAAGGCGGCCCGGCCGGCCTACGTCTGCGACGCCTGCGGCCACCAGCCGCCGAAATGGCTGGGCCGGTGCCCGGAGTGCGGCGAGTGGGGCTCGATCATCGAGTCCACGGTGACCGTCGGGGTCTCCGGGCGGGTGGTCAGCTCACGCATGCCGGCCGAGCCGGCCCGGCCGATCTCGCAGATCAGCGCCGCAGCCGCGCGGGCCGTGCCGACCGGGGTCGGTGAGCTCGACCGGGTGCTCGGCGGCGGCCTGGTCCCCGGCGCGGTGGTGCTGCTCGCCGGCGAGCCCGGGGTCGGCAAGTCGACGCTGCTGCTCGACGTCGCCCAGCAGTGGGCTGCCGGCGCCGGCACGCCCTCGCTGGTGGTCAGCGGTGAGGAGTCGGTCAGCCAGGTCCGCCTGCGGGCCGAGCGGCTCGGCGCGTTGCACGAGCGCCTTTTCCTGGCCGCGGAGAACGACCTGGGGACGGTCATCGGCCACCTCGACGCGGTCAAGCCCGGCCTGCTGGTGCTCGACTCGGTGCAGACCGTCTCGGCGCCCGGCACCGAGGGCGTCCCCGGCGGCGTCACCCAGGTCCGCGCCGTCACCGCCGCGCTGGTCTCGATCGCCAAGGAGCGCGGCATCGCCACCGTCCTGGTCGGTCACGTCACCAAGGACGGTCAGGTGGCCGGCCCCCGCGTGCTGGAGCACCTGGTCGACGTGGTGCTGCACTTCGAGGGCGACAAGCACTCCTCGCTGCGCCTGGTGCGCGGCGTGAAGAACCGGTTCGGCGCGGCCGACGAGGTCGGCTGCTTCGAGATGCACGAGGGCGGCATCACCAGCCTGCCCGACCCGTCCGGGCTGTTCCTCACCCGCTATCAGGAGCCGGTCCCGGGCACCTGCGTGACGGTCGCCATGGAGGGCCGGCGGGCACTGGTCACCGAGGTGCAGGCACTGATCGGGGCCGAGGTGCAGGGCTCGCCGCGGCGCACGGTGTCCGGCCTCGACAGCGCTCGGCTGGCGATGGTGCTGGCTGTGTTGGAGCGGCGCACCAAGCAGCTCAAGCTCTACAACCGGGAGGTCTTCGCGGCCACCGTCGGCGGCATCCGCCTGGTCGAGCCCTCCGCGGACCTGGCGATGGCGCTGGCCGTCGCGTCCGGCGGGCTGGATCTGGCGATGGCGCCGACCCTGGTGGCGATCGGCGAGGTCGGGCTGACCGGTGAGATCCGTCGGGTCAGCGCGATCGGCAGGCGGCTGGCCGAGGCGGCGCGGCTCGGCTTCCGGGTGGCCCTGGTGCCGCCGGGGTCGACGAACAGCGGCGAGGGGGTGGCGCCCAAGGGCATGGAGGTGATCGAGGTCGGCGACCTGCGGTCGGCGTTGCAGAGCGCGGCCCGCGCCTCGGCCGAACGCGGCTCAAGGTAACCAAGAGTGACGAATCATCACGCTACGGAGCATTCATCGAACCATGCCTCGTTGCTCCGTGCGGCAGTTCGTAGACTGTACCGGTGCCGCTCGACCGCGATGGTTCCAAGTCCGCCGCCAGTTCAACGCCGCGCCCCGGCGTCAACGGCGCGGGCCACCGCGCGGTGAGCCCGGCGACCGGCCCGGGTCTCACCGGTGGCGCCAGCGATCCGCTGCGCGCCAACCTCGCGCTGATGGCTCCCGGCACCGCCCTGCGCGACGGTCTGGAGCGCATTCTGCGCGGCCGCACCGGCGCGCTCATCGTGCTGGGCTACGACGCGGTCGTCGAGGCCATCTGCACCGGCGGTTTCCCGCTCGACGTGGAGTTCTCCGCGACCCGGCTGCGTGAGCTGTGCAAGATGGACGGCGCGGTGGTGCTCTCCAGCGACGGCACCCGCATCGTCCGGGCCGCCGTGCACCTGATGCCCGACCCGTCGATCCCGTCCGAGGAGTCCGGCACCCGGCACCGCACCGCCGAGCGGGTGGCCAAGCAGTCAGGCTTCCCGGTGATTTCCGTGAGCCAGTCCATGCGGATCATCGGGCTCTACGTGAACGGGCAGCGCCACGTCCTGGACGACTCGGCCGCCATCCTGTCCCGGGCCAACCAGGCGCTGGCCACCCTGGAGCGGTACAAGCTGCGGCTGGACGAGGTGTCCGGCACACTCTCCGCATTGGAGATCGAGGACCTGGTCACTGTCCGGGACGCGGTGGCGGTGGTGCAGCGGCTGGAGATGGTCCGCCGGATCGCCGACGAGATCTCCGGTTACGTGGTGGAGCTCGGCACCGACGGCCGGTTGCTCGCGCTGCAGCTGGACGAGTTGATGGCCGGCGTCGACTCGGACCGCACCCTGGTCATCCGGGACTACCTGCCCTCCGGCCGCAAGGCCCGCACGCTGGACGAGGCGCTCGTCGAGCTGGACCTGCTCACCGCCACCGAGATGATCGATCTGGTATCGGTCGCCAAGGCGATCGGTTATCAGGGCGCCTCCGATGCGCTGGACGCGGCGGTGTCGCCGCGCGGGTTCCGGCTGCTGGCCAAGGTGCCGCGGTTGCCGGGCCAGATCGTCGACCGGCTGGTGGGCCACTTCGGGAGCCTGCAGCGCCTGCTCGGCGCGACCGTGGAGGATCTGCAGGCGGTCGAGGGGGTGGGCGACGCCCGGGCGCGCGGCGTCCGCGAGGGCCTGTCCCGGCTGGCCGAGGCATCGATCCTGGAGCGGTACGTCTAGAGCGAGCGCGTGTCGCCGATCCCGGAGCGGTACGTCCCGGGCGAGCGAGGTCGCCGGTCCGGCAACGGCGGTGACTCCGGGGTCCGCCCCGCCTCAGAGGGCGCGCATGATGTCGTTCGCGTGATCGGCGATCGCCGCCCCGGTCACGGTAGCGGTGAGCGGCAGGATCTCCAGGCACCGCCGGATCGCCGGGGCCATCACCGGGTTGGGCACCCGCAGCGACACCGTGCAGTGCGGCACCCACAGCCCCGGCCGGTAGTGCTCCCAGACCTCCACGCCGCCCGCTGACAGCCGTTCGTGGATCACCCGATGGTGGTCCATCAACTCGGGCGTCATCGTCACACCGAGCCAGAGGACGCGCCCGACGAACTGGCCGGCGAAGTCCATCCGCAGGGTCAGGCCGCGCCCGACGACGAGACCGTCCAGGGCGGCCGCGGCGGCGTGCGGATCGATCGTCCGCGCCGCCGCGAGCGAGACGTGCGGCCGGTGCTTCTGGTGCAGCGAGCCGAGGGTGGGGATGCCCTCCGACTCGAGGGCACGCCACAGTGTCCGGACCCGCCGCGTGGCATCGACGTCCAGGTACAGCTCGAGGGCGGCGACCAACCTCAGGAGATGGTCACGGTGACCGGGTTGCTGAGGATGGTGTCCAGCCGGCCGCGCAGCTCGTACTTTCCGGCCTGCAGAGCCGGCCCGGACGCCGCGCCGCCGCTGCACGCGGTGGACTGGCGGCCGTTCCAGGTGATGTTGTACTCCCGCTGGTCGCCGGGCTTGAACGTCTGCACGTCGCTGCCCTTGGTGGTGCTGCACTTGTCGGACGACCAGTACTTCTGGGCCCCCTGATCCAGGTACAGCTCCTGCGGATCCGCGCCGACGTCCCGCGTACACGTACGGGATCCGATGTTCTTGATCCGCAAAGTGATCGCCAGGGCGCCGCCGCGCTTGACAGTGGTGGCGGACGGCACCGGCGTCACCGAGATCTCGTTGTCCGCGCAGGCGTTGCCACCCTGCCCGCCGACGTTGGTGTTGGTCCCGTTGGCGGTGGCCGGGTTGTTGTTCGGCAACAGGCCGCTGTCACCGTCCGGCTGCTGCGACTGCACCGGGTCCGGGTAGACCTGGCCGCCGGGTGGTGCCGCGTCGAGCAGGTCGTCGTCGGGCGCTGCCGAACCGCTGGGCGCCGCGGCGCTGGTAGAGCCCGGAGCCGGCGTCGGGTACTGCGTCGAGGCGCTCTTGGTGCTCGGTTTGCTGTCGTCCTCGTGCGAGCACGCGACGAACAGAGCGATGATGCCCAGCAGCAGGGCGCCGAGCACGACCGCGCGTCGCCGCCAGTAGACCGCGGGTGGGAGGGAACCAACCGTCGTACGCATGATGTGGCCAACCGTAAACCGGACACCCGCGGCCATCGCACGCGACGCGCCGGAGACGCGACACCAACTCACGGATCGTTCGTTAGAGATAGACCTTGCGCGGAAAGATCGCGTGCGCACCGGCCACCCGATCGAGGAACAACTTTCCCGCGCAGTGATCGATCTCATGCTGCAGGGCGCGCGCCTCGAACGCGTCGGTTTCGAGCGTGACCGGCTCCCCGGTGCCCGGCCGCAGGCCTTCGACCACGATCCGGGCGGCCCGCTTCACGTCGCCGGTCAGGTCCGGCACCGACATGCAGCCCTCCCGCCCCGGCCGCCACCGGCTGGCCTCGACGATCCGGGCGTTGCAGAGCACGAAGGCGCCGTGCGTGGTGATCGCCTTGGGATGCCCGGTCACGTCCACACAGAACACCTGCGCGGAAACTCCGATCTGCGGCGCGGCCAGCCCGACGCAGCCCGGCGAGGCCCACATGGTCTCGATCAGCTCCTCGGCGAGCCGGACCACCGCCGGATCGGTCGGGTCCACCTCCTCGGCCGGGGTGCTCAGCACGGCCGAGGGGGCGGTGACCAGCTTCACAGCAGTTCCGATTCGGCGTGCCGCAGGGTGACCTCGACGCCCAGCTCGGCGGCGGCCACCGCGAGCTGCTCGGCCAGCTCCCCTTCCCGCCCCGGGGGCAGGTCCACCTCGGCGACGAGCAGGTAGAGCGGCCCGGTGAGCCGGGTGGTGAGGTCGGTGATGTTGCCGCCGGCGGCCGCCACCACCCGGGTCACCGCGGCGACGATCCCGAGCCGGTCGGCGCCGTGCACGCTCACCAGGTACGGCTCGCCGGTCTCCCGGTCCGGGCAGGCCTCGACCTCGCGCACCGTGGTGAGCAGCTCCGCGCCGAGCCTGACCAGCGCCCGCTCCGCGTCCGCGGCCGGCGGGCCCGTGCAGATCAGGGTCATCGTGAAGTGCCCGCGCAGCCGGGTCATCGTCGAGTCGGTCAGATTCGCGCCGACGGCGGCGAGCGCCTCGGCCACGTCGGCGACGATGCCGGTGCGGTCCGGGCCGATGACGGTGATGGCGAGCTCAGGCACCCGCTTACAGTAAGTCCTGTTATGACTCTCGCCGACGAAGCCATCACCTGGTACGACCTCCACGCCCGCGATCTGCCGTGGCGGCAGCCGGAAACCACTCCTTGGGGTGTCCTGGTCAGCGAGGTGATGCTGCAGCAGACCCCGGTGGTCCGGGTGGAGCCGGCCTGGCGCTCCTGGATGACCCGCTGGCCCACGCCGGCCGCGCTCGCCGCCGACCCGCAGTCCGAGGCGGTCCGGATGTGGGGGCGGCTCGGCTACCCGCGGCGGGCGATGCGGCTGCACGCCTGCGCGCTGGCGATCGTGGAACGGCACGGCGGCCGGGTGCCGGACGACCTCGACCAGCTGCTCGCGCTGCCCGGGGTGGGGACGTACACCGGGCGGGCGGTCGCCACGTTCGCGTACGGCCAGCGGCACCCGGTCGTGGACACCAACGTCCGCCGGGTGGTCTCCCGGGTCGTCGAGGGCAAGCCCGACGCCGGTCCGGCCACCACGGCCGCCGACCTGGTCGCCATGGAGGAGCTGCTGCCCGAGGAGCCGCCTTGCGCGGCCCGGGCCAGCATCGCGTTCATGGAGCTCGGCGCGATCGTCTGCACGGCCCGCTCGCCGAAGTGCGCGGAATGCCCGTTCCGCGACGTCTGTGCCTGGCGGCTCTCCGGCGAGCCGCTGCCGGAGGGCCCGAGCCGCAAGCCGCAGCGCTACGCGGGCACCGACCGGCAGGTCCGCGGCCTGCTGTTGGAGGTGCTCCGGCACGCCACCGGCCCGGTGCCCCGCCAGCGCCTGGACGTGGTCTGGAGCGACGAGGTGCAGCGTGCCCGCGCCCTGTCCGGCCTGGTCGAGGACGGCCTGGTGGAGGCGTTCGGCGCGGAGGAGTTCATCCTGGCCGGAGACGCTCCGAAGGGCGAGGTGCAAACGCTGTAGGGGTACCGGCATCGCCGGCGCGGGCCGACGTCCGCGATGACGTCACCCCGCGCCGGGCGGCGTGGCGCCGAGACGAGCCCCGATCGCCTCGGGCAGTGGATACACCCGCTCGTCCGGCAGCAGCCCCGCCGCCCCGGCCTCGTCCCCCGCGTCGAGCCGCCCGCGGATCTCCCGCACCATCTCGGTCACGTCCTCGATCCTGGTGATCCACTCGTCGGCGTACCGCGGAACCGCCGCACCCCCGATCCCCACCTGCAGCGACCGATACGGCAGCTCCCGCAGCCGCAGGTCGCGTTCCGGGTCCCACTGCACCCGCGTCGGCGCCGCCCGCAGCTCCCGCTGCCAGGCCGCCTGGTCCACGTGCACGCCGCGCACGTAGTGGCTGAGAGCCGCCCGCTCCAGCGCCCACTCGAAACCGGCCCGGGTGATCGACACCGCGAGCACCCGCTCCTGGCCCTGCTTGGTGGCCCAGCCGCAGCGGTACATCATCCACAGGAACGACGGCTTGATCCAGGTCATCCGGTCCCGTTTGAACGGTTCCACGAACCGGCCGGCCCGCACCGCGGGCTCCGCGATGGCCGGCGAGTAGGCCTGGTAGACGGTGATCGTGTGCTGGTCGAAGCGAGCCCGGATCTGACGCATACCGGAAATGATCGCCGGTCAGATGTGGTGCAGCCAGGCAATAAAGAAGACCACCTCGGCGGCCGCGGCGACCATCACCACCGGCAGCACCCAGGCGCCGCCCGGCTCGCCCGCCAGCCGGGCCGTCCAGCGCCGGTGCAGCGCCGCGATCCCCACCAGCGCGGCCAGCCCGGCCGCCGCGAGCGGGACGCCCACCAGGAAGTGCACGAGCCAGGCGCCGCCCCGGGTCGGCCCGCCCCAGGACGTGTCGTACGGCCCCGGGTCGACCCACCCGTAGCAGATGCCGCGCGCCACGAAGGCCGCCTGGAAGCCCAGCGGGATCACCGCCAGGATGCCGAGGACCAGGCCCAGGAGGGCGTTGCCGGCCGCGGGGAGGAACCGGCCGGGCAGCGCCGGGGGCCGCCCGATCCGGCTCTGCCAGCCGGTCGCCAGGTGCGCCGCGGCGGCCGGCCGCCCGGCCACGATCAGTCCCAGGCTCGCGGCGCTGACCAGCCCGAGCCCGGAGGAGTAGAGAACGGCCTGTCCGATGCGATTCACGTTCATGCATCGCAAGCTATGGATCACCCGAGGCGGCCGGCGTCACCCCGGGGTGCCAACCCCATGTCGTACCCGGGTATGACAAGGAACGGCCCGGCCTCCGAGAGGAGACCAGGCCGTTCCGTCGTGCTTAGCGGATCACTCCTCGCTGGAGGCCGCGCCGAGGTCGGCCGGCACCGCGTCGGGCACCGCACCCGCCTTCTCGGCGCCGCGGAAGACCAGCTTGGACTTCTCCACGTTGGCCGGGTCGCCCTCGCAGTCCACGACCACGATCTGGCCGGGGCGCAGCTCGTTGAACAGGATCTGCTCGGAAA
>NZ_BOMW01000076.1 GCF_016862395.1 Actinoplanes siamensis
TTCGCCGGGACAGAACCTGACACTCCCTGACGAGATCAGCACACGGCCGACGCGGTCACCGTCTACTTGTACGCCGGGCGCGACTGATGCCCCGGACATCCGAATCTCTTATCACCGAGGGTGTGGTGTGCCTGCTCAAGCTCGTACCCGCCGCACTCTGGCGAAGAGCACAAACCATATCCGCTCATGAAGTACTCGATCAGCTGCTTAGCGGTCGTCCTCGTTGGGGCTCGGGCCGGCCAGGACCTCCGCCGCGTCCGCCAGCTCGGTCACCAGTTCCGACAGCGCTATGACGGAAGAGAGTTCTCTCTGCGTAGCGCTCTCGAACAGTCTTGATGCGGCGACGGTTTCCGGGTCCTCCATGGCCTTCCTGCACAGATACTCAAAAAGATCGGCCTGCGCGCTCACCATTCTGGCGTGGGACTCAGCGATGGTCGCCTCCGCTGCGGAAGCCCTTCTTTCCGGGTTCCAGTCCCGTATCACCTGGAGAATCCGGACAATGTAGGGGACCCTGTTCGCCAGGGCGGACAGGACGACCTCCAAGGGGTTCGAGAATCGCATTCCGACGATGACCGTCGAAGGAACCGGAGGTGCGGTCATCTCCGAGTCGACCACTTTGTCCAGGAGCGAGGTGAACCCCATCTGCTCGTGAACGTAGCCCCAGGGCCAATAGTGAAGCAGCTTCTCCTCCTCGGGCAGAGCCACGCCGAGCTCGGACGCGCGGGTGCGCAGGAAGTCCGGTCCCTCCTGCGCCGCGCTCGACAGATTGCTGGTATACAGCGCCTGCCGCTCGGACAGCCAAGCCAGACGCTCGCCAAGCTGGATCGCGGCGTCAAGGTCTCCAAGAACCGTGGTGACGTGCTCGAGGGTGACGTCCGGGCCCAGATCGACCCGCCAGATGAACTCCTCCGCCGCGCCGGCTCCAGCTCTGGGTGCATGTCGCCTCATAGGTTGTAACCTAATCAGCCGATGACGGCACCACGCGGGATTTCACCCAGGTCGGCAGGATGGCGTAACCACTGCCGCCATCTCCGCTTCCGTCCGCAGGCTCAGCTCCTCCTGTTTCCATCAGCACGAAGGGCGTCCGCCACAGTTTTTCCGTTCATCACCTGTTCCGCCGCCTCCATGAGGAGAATCATCGGCATCTCCTCGTCGGCGAACAGTTCCCGGGCACGCGCTTCGCGCTCTGCGGCCTTCGTGGCAGCCTCAGGATTTCTCTTGTCCTCCGCGATGTCGGTTGCGGCCGCGAAAAGATCCCGCGTTCCCCGGGTCCATTGAGGTCCGAGGCCGATTATCAATTCTCGTACGACGGGATCGGCCAGGACGCGGTACAATTCGCCCTCGGACAGGGAGCGCAGAAATGCCCAGCAGTCCGGCGGATACGGCCAGCTTCCCTCAAGGGTTCGCCGCAGCACCTCACGGACACGCCTCGCCTCCGGCGAAATCTCCATCAAACCATTGTCGCCCACGATCCCCAGTTTGACGTCAGGACTCCGGAACAGTTCGCCGGACGAACCCGGCATCGCGTTCCGGGCATGACCATTCGTCACGACCGTCTTGTCGGAATTCCGGTCCCCGGCCGGACCGGTGCGCTGGACGTCGATGCCGCCGTCACCCCGCCGTTTGGACCGGCCGGGCACACTTGGGCCGTGGAACGTCAGGAGTTCGGCGCCGCGGTGCGCCAGTTGCGGGAGGGCACGGCCCCTGCGGCTGCCGGGCTACCGACCGGCCGCCGACGGGTGCAGGGACTGCGGCGGGAGGAGCTCGGTGAGCTCGCGGGGATGTCTCCCGACTACGTACGCCGGTTGGAGCAGGGGCGCAGCCATCCGTCGGCCGGGGTGGTGAACGCCATCGCCCGTGCGTTGCGGGTCGGGCGGGCGGACTACGAGCGGCTCTGCGCGCTGGCCGGGTACGCCGCCGCGGACGGGCAGGTGCCGAACGAAGTCGGTCCAGGTGCGATGCGGCTGCTGGAGCGGTTCACTGACACTCCGATGTTCGTCTCCGACGCGGCGATGAACCTGATCGCCGTGAACAGCGCGTTCCTGGCTCTGGGGCACTGGGATCTGACCGGGGACCCGTGGGAGTGGAACATCGCCTGGCGTACGTTCTGCGATCCGTTCAGTGGCTTCAGGCAGTCCACGGTCGACGCAACCGATCATGAGGCGATCCTCGTCACCCGCCTGAGGAGCGCGCTGTTGCGCTACCCCGCCGACGCGTCGCTCGCCGCGCTGGTCGACGAGATGCGGAGCCGGAGCCGTCTGTTCGACACCTTGTGGCGCACGCCGCGACCGGTGGCGGCCTACGAGAGCAGTGCCGCGTTCATCCATCCGGACGGCGGCGCCGTCACGCTGGTCGGCAGCCTGCTCGCCATCCCGGGCGACGATCTGGCGGCTCTGATGCTCACCGCGGCGCCCGGCTCGGCCGACGCGGCGCGTCTCGCTGAGCTCGTCGGCGACGCCGGGGAACCGACCATCATCAGGGTGGGCCGGTCTGGCCCAGGCTGACCGCGCCGGATCCTGCGAGATTGAGTGACGTCTCCAGCAGCCGCGGTTCCAGCGGCCGCCTCCGGGCGGCCCTGGTGACACGGGGCTGGACGCCTTCATGACTCGAAGCGATGACCCATCGCCTCACGTCACGAAGCACATCGACGGCGCTCACGGAAGCAGGTTCAGCGATGAAGGCAGTACGTTTTCACCAGTTCGGCGGTCCCGAGGTGCTGCGCTACGAGGACGTCGAGCAGCCCGTCCCGGGCGCCGGCCAGGTCCGGATCCGGGTCGCCGCGACGTCGTTCAACGGCGTCGACGGCAACATCCGCGCGGGGTACATGCAGGGCCCGATCCCGGTCGAGCTGCCACACACTCCCGGCATCGACGTCGCGGGCACGGTCGACGCGCTCGGTGACGACGTGGACGACGTCGCGGTCGGCGACCGGGTCATCGGCTTCCTGCCGATGACGGGGACCGGAGCGGCGGCGGAGTACGTGATCGCGCCGGCGGAGATCCTGACGGGGGCGCCCAGGAACATCCCGCTGGCCGACGCCGCGGCGCTCCCGCTGGTGGGCCTGACCGCATGGCAGGCGCTGTTCGACCACGGCAATCTGACCGCTGGTCAGCGCGTGCTGATCAACGGTGCCGGTGGAGCGGTCGGCGGATACGCCGTGCAGTTGGCCAAGGAGATCGGCGCCCAGGTGATCGCCACGGCCGGCCCGCGCAGCGCCGATCGTGTCAAGGCCGCGGGCGCCGACGAGATCATCGACCACACCACCACCGACGTGGCCGCGGCGGTGACCGGGCCGGTCGACCTGGTACTCAACCTCGCGCCGGTCACCCCGGAGCAGCTGGCCGCGCTGGTCACGCTGATCCGGGACGGCGGCGCCCTGGTCAACACCACCGTCTGGATGCCCGCGCCCTCCGACGAGGAGCGCAACGTGCGCGGCATCGACCTGTTCGTCCGCAGCGACGCCGACCAGCTCGCCGACCTGGCCGCCCGGGTCAGCACCGGTGAGTTGCGCGTGGAGGTCGCCCAGCGGGTGCCGTTGGCCGACCTGCCCGCGCTGCACGCCCAGGCCGGTGCGGGCGAGCTGCCCGGCAAGACAGTCGTCCTCGCGCCCACGGCCTGACACGATCCCCTCGCCGGCCCGGTCCTGGCTGGTCAGCAGTCGTCCTCGCGCCCACGGCCTGACACGCTCGAGGAGAAGCGGTCATCTCCTGTCTGTTCGCCCGATCCGCTCACCAGCCAAGACAGGAATCGGTCCTGGTGAGAAGCCGCTGCCCGGCGCCGCTGGTGGTGCTCAGCGGAGCCTGGACATTCGCCAGCACGCCGCCGCCGTTGAGCCAGATCAAATGCCAGCGCTGGTTCGACCCGCCGTTGCACGCCGCGCATCTCACTTTCCTGCCGCTCGTCGCCCGAGGCTGTTACGCGTCAGAGCGGCGCGCGCCGGCTCGTGTCGCTGAGTGAGATGCCGCGCCGAGGGCGCTTCCTACAATGGCACGGTGCCACGACTGATCTTGTTGAATGGCCCGCCGGGGTGTGGCAAGTCGACCTTGGCCCGCATGTTCGTAGCAACGCATCCACTTGCGCTGAACATGGACATCGATCGGATTCGGGATCTGATCGGTGGATGGCGCGAGCACATCGAGACGGCGGGACTTCTCGCCCGCTCTGTCGCGTTGGCCGGCGCTCGAGTGCATCTCGGCGCAGGCCACGACGTTGTCGTGCCGCAACTGCTGGCTCGCCCCACATTCATCGAGCAAGCCGCCGCGCTGGCCGACGAGCTCGGCAGCGCGTTCCATGAGGTGGTCCTCATCGACAGCAAACGGAATGCCATCCAGCGTTTCGTCGATCGGAGCAGGAGCAGCACCGAGCCCGGCCACCGGGACGCCGGAGAAATGCTGGAACGGCAGGGCGGTCTCGCAGAATTGGAGGCGGTGTACGACCGCCTCACGGCGTTGGTGGCAACCCGTCCCGCGACGAAAGTCGTACGCACCCGGGCCGGCGAAATCGAGCAGGCCTATCGCGACTTCCTCGACGTCCTGGCGTGATCCCGCCGGAACCACATCAGGATCCACATTTACGAAGAGCCCGCGTAGCTGCGACCGTTAGCCGCGCCCGGCCTGCACGCCGAACGGTGTCCGGGGACGCGCCCGGGTCCTCCTCCAGCGGGCGCCAGCCGCAGTCAACGCCGTCCCGGTGGGGGAGGTCCGAGTTCGCCATCGGCTCAACGGTCGATGGCGGCCAGGTTGTCTTCGTCGTAGCGGGCGCCGGAGGCCGACGCCAGGTTGTTCAGCCGAGCCACATGCTCGTCGATGAGTTTGACGCGGTCAGCGGCGGCATTCTCTTCCAACCGGTCAACTCGCGTGGTGCCGGGGATGGGAGCGATGTCGTCGCCTTGGGCGAGCAGCCAGGCGAGGGCGATCTGTGCGGGCGTGGCTCCGGCTTCCGCGGCCACGGCGCGGACCTCGTCGACGATGCGCATGTTGCGTTCGAGATTGCCGCCGGCGAAGCGTGGGTTGGTGCGGCGCCAGTCGTCGCTTTCGAGGTCATCGAGCGAGCGGATGTCACCAGTGAGGAATCCGCGGCCCAGCGGGGAGTAAGAGACGAGGCCCACTCCGAGTTCGCGCAGTACCGGCAGAACCTCCGCCTCGGGGTCGCGGGCCCACAACGAGTACTCGGACTGCACCGCGGCGATCGGGTGGACGGCGTACGCCCGCCGGATCGTCGCGGGCCCCGCCTCCGATAGGCCGATGTAGCGGATCTTTCCCTCGGCTACCAGTTCCGCCAGTGCTCCGACGGTTTCCTCGATGGGTGTGTCCTGGTCCACGCGATGCTGGTAGTAGAGGTCGAGGTAGTCGGTTCCGAGGCGCCGGAGCGACCCCTCCACCGCGAGCCGGATGTTGGCCGGGGTGCTGTCCAAGCCTGGGCGGCCGGTGTGCGAGACCAGGCCGAACTTGGTGGCCAGCACGACCTCGTCCCGGCGGCCCTTCACCGCGCGGCCCACCAGCTCTTCGTTGGTGTAGGGACCGTAGGCCTCAGCGGTGTCGACGTGGGTGACACCGAGGTCCAGGGCGCGCCGGATCGCCCGGATCGACTGATCGTCGAGCCGGCCGGCTCGTCCGTAGAAGGCCGACATGCCCATGGCGCCGAGTCCGATGCGGGAGATCCTCAGCCCGCCGAGCGACGTGGTTTTCATCGTGGTGGTCCTCTTCCTGATGCGAGCACGAACGCTTTAAGTTCCGGTCGGTCCAGAACGCTAGCACATCTGGACCGATCAGTAGTAAAGTCGATGTGAGCAGCGAGACAGCTAGCCACGCCCATTGGCCGCGCCTGTCGGATCCGAACCGAGGAGGATGCCGCCATGAGTGGTTCCCGGAGCACCGCGTTCGGCCGTCCCCGCGAGTTCGACATCGACGAGGTGCTGGAACGCGCCATGCGGGTGTTCTGGGCGCGGGGATACGACGGCACGAGCCTCACCGATTTGACCGGCGCCATGGGAATTACCAAGTCGAGCATGTATGCCGCGTTCGGCAACAAGGAGCAGCTCTTCCGCAAGGCCGTGGAGCGCTACGCCGAGGGGCCGGCCTCCTACTCGACACGCGCCCTGCGAGAGCCGACCGCGCGCGCGGTGGCCGAGGCGTTCCTGCGTGGAGCCGTCCGGACCACGACGTCACCTGGCTGCCCCGCCGGGTGCCTGTCCGTTCAGGGCGCGCTGACCCTGACCGAGCAGAGCCGGCCGGCGCACGATGCGCTCGTCGACTGGCGCAACGATGCGGGCGTCCGACTCGAGGAGCGCTTCCAGCGCGCCATCGAGGAGGGTGATCTATCACGTGACGCCGACCCGGGGCGCCTCGCCCGCTTCATCATGACGACCGGGTTCGGTATCGCCGTCCAGGCCGCGAACGGGCTCGGGGCCGATGAACTCGACGAGATCGTCGACACGGCGCTGCGTGCGTGGCCGGAGTAGCGCGAAAGGTGAAGAAGTGATGGGGAACTACACCGCAACGGTGCTGCTGGACAGGAGCGGCAACACGTACCCGCTCAGCGACCGGCGCTGGCGCGGCGACGACGGCAGCCCCCTCGCGCTGTCGCCGCTGTCCGGGTTGCGGCCGGAGCAGATCGACCAGGGTGAGCGGTCGCTGTGGCGCTACCGGGCCGTCCTGCCCGTCGACCCGGACTATCGCGTGAGTCTCGGCGAGGGTCTCACCCCGCTGGTCGCGCTGGCGTGGGGTGAGCACCGGGTGCACTTCAAGCTGGAATGGTTCAACCCCACGTCGTCGTTCAAGGATCGCGGCGTGTCGGTGATGGTGTCGCACCTGCGTTCACAGGGCGCTGACCGGGTGCTCGAGGACAGCTCCGGCAACGGCGGCGCCGCGGTCGCTGCCTACGCCGCCGCGGCCGGCATCCGCGCGAAGATCATCGTGCCGGCGGCGACGAGCGCGCCGAAGATCCTGCAAGCACGTGCCTTCGGCGCGGAGATCGAGCTCGTCGGCGGTACCCGCGACGAGGTCGGCGCCGAGGCCGTCCGGCAGTCGGAGCAGATCCGGTACGCCAGCCACAACTGGCACCCGATGTTCGTCCAGGGCACCAAAACGATCGCGTACGAGATCTGGGAAAGCCTCGGCTTCACCGCCCCGGACAACGTGGTGCTCGTCGCCGGAGCCGGCAGCCAGATCCTCGGCTGCGACATCGCCTTCTCCGAGCTGCTCGCCGCCGGACAGATCGACCGGCTGCCCCGGCTGCTCATCGGGCAGCCCGAGCACTGGGCCACGATCGCCGACACCTTCAACGGCGTCGACCGGGCCGGGCGCGGCGAGCGCGTGCCTACCGTCGCCGAAGGGGCGTCCATCGCCACCCCGGTACGGCTGCCCGAGGCGGTCGAGGCGCTACGTCGCTGCGGCGGCGCGGCCGTCGCCGTTCCGGAAGAGCAGATCCACGGTGCGGTCCGCGCCCTGGCCGCCCGCGGCCTGTACGCCGAGCCGACCAGCGCCGTCGCGGCCGCCGCGCTCGACCACTTCATCTCCACCGGCACCATCACTGCCGGTCAGACGACCGTCGTCGTGCTCACCGGTTCGGGGCTCAAGTCCGCCGACAAGATGGCCAGCCTCATCCCGGCCTGAGCCGGACACTCACATCACCCGCCACCGGAGAGCCCGACCAGGACGGCTGGCCAGCCCACCTCCGCCCCGGCTCCGGGCCTGGAACTGCGCGACAGTCCCGGCCTGATCGCCCCGCGCGGGCACCACTCGAAGACCGTCCCGCACCAGACCTGACCGCAACCACTCACTCCCTCGGACCTGGGTGGCAACGGCAGCGCTTGGTGAAGGGACGCCGATTGCCCGGTGACGACCGCCACCGGCGACGACGATCCCTCCCAGGGCCCGTGCATCGCGTAGGTCTGGCCGACAAGAGTCGTGATATCGAGCGGGTGCAATCGTCGACAAGCGCATTCGTCTGCCACTACGAGTCCGCCCGCGTGATCGGCCAGCGGGAATGTCGTTGTGCTACTTGTCGAACGCCAGGGAAGTCAGGCGCGCGCTGCTGAGACGGTAGACGCTGGGGCCGTTGGCCGGTTCGAGCAGGATACGCCGGCAGCCGTCGGCCTCGATGTAGATCGTGCCGCCGGGTTCCAGGTGCAGGACGGCGAAGCTGCTGGCCGGGGTGCTGCAGGTGGCGGTGCTGGGGGCGGATGCCTCGATCTCGGCCCGGATCGCGGTCCAGCCGGTCGCGGGCAGCGGGCCGCCTGATCGGAAGTCACCGGCCGGTTTAGCGCTGCCGCGTTCGGCGGCCGGGACGTCGTAGACGCAGCGACGGACATTCGCCCGCTCCGGCAAGGGCGCGAGCGCCGTCCCGTGACGATTCTCGGCGCCGCCCATGGCCCACGCCATGTCCGCCCAGGACTGGGAACAGCCGCTGCTGGCCGCCTCGTCGGACACGACTTGCTGGACCACCCGGCTTTTCACCGTGGTGGTCGCCAGCTTCTCGAACGCCGTGCGGAACTCTCTACGCGGCTTGCCGCAGGCGTCTACCGGAACACCGGGGCGAATCCAGCGCCCGTCATCGTCGAGCAGGGCCAGCCAAGGCACTGCCGGCATTTCCATGGTGCAGACCCCCGCGGTGGGGCCCTCGTCGGACAGGCGCAGCGTGGACAGCACCGTGGTCAGATCGTCGGCGCGGGCTTCCTCGGCGACCAACTCGGTTCCTCCGCCTGGGCGCTCCCGGATGCTGGCGCCGCAGATGATCGCGGAGACCGGCTGAAAGCCGTCGTCGAGAAGTGGCAGGGTGAGAGCGTCCTGGCCGTCATTGATCCGGTTCTGCGCCGAGCCGTATGCCGTACTGTCGCAAGACTCCCAACGGTCGTGGATGGCAGGCGTCGCGGGGCCGCTACGCACGGGCGCGGGAGCCAGGCCGACGATGTCGCTGTCGGCGCGGGCGCAGCCGCCGGCGAGGACGGCTAGCAGGGCGGTGGCCGCCGCGGTCCCTCGTACGCGCATGGGTTCCTCCTACGGTCACCGGTCTGCCTCTCGCCGAGACCTGGCACCGGTCTAGCAGGTTCCCACAACACCGGCCGAGTCGAGCCTGGTCAGAACGTTTCAAAACGCTGCCGAACCGACCGAAAATCGCCGTGGGCGTGGCCGTGGAACAGAGAGTCAGCTCGTGCTGCCACCGCGCTCTCCATCGCCCCGGAGGCCGTGGTCGCGCAAGCGGACGAGCGCCGACGCCGAAGCGCCCCTCTTACTGTCGTGCTCGATCCGCGTGCTCTCCTCGTCGAGGGCGGCCCGGCCGCAGCGCATTTCCAGGCCGCGACCATGGCCGTCACTGACATTCCCCGACCTCAACCGGCTGTGGTCGCGGCCGCGGCGCGGACCGAGGTCACCGTGGCCGCGCGGCGTGCCGGCGGCTACTCCGTCAGGGAGAGAGCCCGGCTCGGGCAGATTTCGACGGCGATCCGGGCCCGCTTCCAGGCTTCGTCGTCCGCCGGGGCGTCCTGGAGGAGAACGACCGTACCGTCCTCATCGCTTTGATCGAACGCGTCGGGGTCGGTCAGGACGCACTGGCCCGATCCGACGCAGCGGTCGAGGTCCGCCACGATCCTGGTCATGCCGGGTCCTCCCAGGTCACCGGCACCTCGTGGATGCCGTAGATGAAGGCGTCGTCTTTGTAGGGCAGTCTGTCGGCGGGTGTGGCGAGCCGCAGGGTCGGGATGCGGCGGAAGAGGGTGTCGAAGACGATCTGCAGTTCCATGCGAGCCAGGTTCTGGCCGAGGCACTGGTGGATGCCGAAGCCGAAGGCGACGTGGTTACGGGCGCCCCGGTCGAGCTTGATCTCTTCCGGATCGTCGAAGGCCGACGGGTCGTGGTTGGCGGCGTTGCTCAGTGCCAGGACGGGGTCGCCGGCCCGGATGGTTACGCCGCCGATCTCGACATCCTCGACGGCGACGCGGGAGTTGGCGAATTCGGCGATGGTGTAGACCCGCAGCAACTCCTCGAT
Source organism: Actinoplanes siamensis (assembly GCF_016862395.1). GTDB lineage: Bacteria > Actinomycetota > Actinomycetes > Mycobacteriales > Micromonosporaceae > Actinoplanes > Actinoplanes siamensis. The sequence goes on from NZ_BOMW01000076.1 coordinate 9,985, forward strand.
CGCGAGGGGCGTACGCGTGGGGTCGTCGCGCAGCGCTGTCAGTTCCTCCGGGCGCTCGAGCAGGGTCACCACGCCGAGCGAGATCATGTTGGCGGTGGTCTCGTGGCCGGCGATCAGCAGCAGGAAGGCCAGCGACAGGACGTCCTCGGGGTCGTTGCCCTGGGCGAGCTGACGGCCCAGCAGGTCGTCGGCCGGGTCTGCGGCCTTCTCGAGGATCAGGTTTTTGAGATAGTCGCGTAGCTCCGTGGCTGCCTGCCGCCGTTCCTCGGCGGTGACGGCGCGGCTGAGCAGGGCCGAGCTGCGGCTCTGGAAGAACTCGTGGTCGTGGTAGGGCACGCCGAGTTGTTCGCAGATCACCAGGGATGGCACCGGCAGGGAGAGAGCTCGTACGAGGTCGGCGGGGCGCGGGCCGGCCAGCATGGTGTCGATGTGGTCGTCGACGATTTGCTGGACGCGGGGGCGCAGGGCGGCCATGCGGCGCACGGTGAACTCGCCAACCACGGCCTTGCGGGCGGGCCCGTGCTCGGGCGGGTCCAGCTGGATGATCGATGGGCGCATGAGGTCGGAGGTGGGTTGCTCGCGGGTGAGCCGGGGGAAGTTCGGGTGCTGGCGATCGGAGCTGAAGCGCGGATCGGTGAGCACGGCGCGGATGTGTTCGAGTCGGCCCAGCGCCCAGGCGACCTGGCCACTGGGCAGGGTGACCTGGGAGATCCCGGATTCGGTGTCCCGGATGCGGGTGTGCTCGTCCGGGGGCGCGTACGGGCAGCGGCGGGTGGTCTGCAAGGCGGGAGCGGTCACCGAGAACCTCCATCGGTTACAGTCGAACCTAAGCGGAATAAAATCCTCCGATTCCTGGCCGAGAATAGCCTTGAATCCGGACATTCGTCCAGAGTCGACAGCAAGGTCGTCAGGAATCCAGATGGAGGTCGGTCACGCTGATCGGTTCGCCGGGAAGCATGGTCCGCCCACCCGAGTGCAGGCCGTCCAGGACTAGGCTCAAGCAGCGGCGCATCAGCAGGTCGGACATCTCCGCGGACCGGCTCGGTGGCGGTTTGAGCAGGAGCGACACCACCGCCAACACGTCACCGGCGCCGACGTCGGACCGCATCGAACCCTCGGCCTGGGCCCGCTCGACCAGGTGCTCGACCAGGTCGAGCACCGCGGCGCGGGTGTGCCGGAAGTCGGGTGCCGCTTTGAGGGCCTGCCGCGTGTGCTCGTCCATCATGGTCACGTGCGTGCTGAACCGTAGGTCGACGGCCCGGCGGACGACCCGCGCGAGGGCGTCCCAGGCGGCCGGCTCCTCATCGATTGCGGCGCGGGCGTCGGCCAGGAGGGCCGAAAGGCTCTCCAGGGCCACGGCGCGCAGCAGCGACCCCCGGTCGGGGAAGCGGCGGTAGAGCGTGCCGACGCCGACCCCGGCCCGGCGGGCGATCTCGTCCATCGGCGCACCCGGGCCGATCTCGGCGAACACGACCCGAGCCACGGCCACGATGTTGTCGCGGTTACGCTGGGCGTCGGCCCGCAGCCGGGTTGTTTCAGCCTTCATCCCATCCTCCCGCGTTCCCGGCAGATTAGCCGGGCGCGATCGTGGCGGCCACCGGCTGCCGGTCCGGATCCAACGGCGCCCGGCCAGATCCGCGCCTACCTCGCCACCACTCGCGTCCTCGGGTCCCATCGTGGCGAGCCGGCCGGCACCACGGTGTGGCGGCTGCTGACCCGCCTCGACGCCGCCATGGTCGCGGCGACCCTGGCCGGATGGCGGCGAAACCGACACCGCCCGCCAACCGAGCCGCTTACCGTCGGCCAACCGAACTCGTACAGGCTGTAACCAGCGGCTATCCGAACACGCAACGACCCTGGGCGCGAGACGGCGAAAAACGCGGCCGATAACAGTTTTCGGGGAATGACTTCCCCCGATGCGAAACCGATTGGCAGCATCGACCGCCGTAAAGCCGGGTTCGGTGGTGAGGGCTTCCCGTTCCGGAACCGGACCCTTTGTTGCCGGCATATTGACGAGCTGAGACATCGAAGTAACAATTGCGCAGAGAGCGCTCTCTGGCAGCGCCTCGTGGTCCCCCGCTCTGCCGCACCTCCGTCCCCACGGACGCGGCACTGTCCGATAGGCAGATACATGACACCCCCCACCCCGACCTCCCCACGGCCGAGACGTTCGCGCCGCGGGCGGCTCGTGCTGAGCGCGACCCTGACCGCGGCCCTCGGCATCACCGTCGCGTCGGTCGCCGCCACCGCGAACGCCGCGGATCTCCCGCTGTCGCAAGGCAAGGCGGCCACCGCGTCGTCCGCCGAGAGTGCCGCCTTCCCGCCGTCCGCCGCGGTCGACGGTGACGCCGGCACCCGCTGGTCCAGCACGTTCGCCGACCCGCAGTGGCTGCAGGTCGACCTGGGCAGCGCCCAGTCGATCAGCCAGGTCGTGCTCAACTGGGAGGGCGCGTACGCCTCGGCCTTCACCATCCAGACCTCGCCCAACGGCACCACCTGGACGGACATCACCCCGGTCACCACCGGCAAGGCCGGCGTCCAGACGCTGAACGTCACCGGCAGCGGCCGGTACGTGCGGATGAACGGCACCACCCGGGCCACCCCGTACGGCTACTCGCTGTGGGAGTTCCAGGTCTTCGGCGGCGGGGCGAACCCGTCCCCGACCACTCCGGCGCTGCCGACCTCCGACACCCCCGACTTCGGCCCGAACGTACGGATCTTCGAGCCGAACACGCCGGCGTCCACCATCCAGTCCGCGGTGGACCAGGCGTTCAACGCGCAGCTGCGCAGCCCGACCGCGCAGTTCGGATCGCAGCGCCACGTGTTCCTCTTCAAACCGGGAACCTACGGGCGGGTGTGGGCCAACGTCGGGTTCTACACCACGGTCGCCGGCCTCGGGCTCAACCCCGACGACGTGACGATCAACGGCGCGGTCAACGTCGACTCCGGCTGGAACTACGGCGACGAGTCCAACGCCACCCAGAACTTTTGGCGCAGCATGGAGAACCTGTCGATCGTGCCCGAGGGCGGCACCAACCGGTGGGCCGTCTCGCAGGCCGCTCCGATGCGCCGGGTGCACATCAAGGGCAACCTGACCCTGGCCCCGTCCAACCAGGACAACGGGCAGGGCTACTCCAGCGGCGGCTACCTCGCCGACTCCGTCGTCGACGGCGTCGTCTCCTCCGGCTCCCAGCAGCAGTGGTACACCCGGGACAGCCGGATCGCACGCTGGGACGGCGGCGTCTGGAACATGGTCTACTCCGGCGTCCAGGGCGCCCCGGCCAACGCGTTCCCGAACCCGCCGCACACCACGCTGGCCACCACCCCGGTCACGCGGGAGAAGCCGTACCTCTACGTCGACAGCGCCGGCCTCTACCGCGTCTTCGTGCCCGCCCTGCGGCGCAACTCCGCGGGCGCCAGCTGGCCGAACGCGGCCGGTGCCTCGATCCCGATGCGGGAGTTCTACGTCGCCAAGCCCGGTGACAGCGCCGCGCGGATCAACGCCGCTCTCGCTCAGGGCCTGAACCTGTTCTTCACCCCAGGCACCTACTCGCTCGCCGAGACGATCCGAGTGACCCGCCCGAACACCGTGGTGACCGGCATCGGGTTCCCGACCCTGATCCCGGCCAACGGGGTCGAGGCCCTGAACGTCGCCGACGTCGACGGGGTCAAGGTCAGCGGACTGACCTTCGACGCCGGCACGACCAACAGCCCGACCCTGATGAGCGTCGGCCGGGCCGGCGCCCACACCGACCACGCCGCGAACCCGATCAGCGTTCAGGACGTCTTCTTCCGGGTCGGCAGCAGCGTCCAGGGCAAGGCCACCACCACCCTCGCGGTGCACAGCGACGACACGATCGTCGACCACATCTGGGCCTGGCGGGCCGACCACGGCGGCGCACCCACCGGCTGGACGGTCAACACCGGCGACACCGGCCTGATCGTGAACGGCGACGACGTCCTGGCAACCGGTCTGTTCGTCGAGCACTACCAGAAGTACGAGGTGATCTGGAACGGCAACCGCGGGAAGACAATCTTCTTCCAGAACGAGAAGCCGTACGACGTGCCGAACCAGGCCGCCTGGATCGGGCCCCGCGGCAACGGCTACGCCGCCTACAAGGTCGCCGACACCGTCACCGACCACGAGCTCTGGGGCGGCGGCTCGTACGCCTTCTTCAATGTCAACCCCAGTGTCCGGGCGGACCGGGCCTTCGAGGTGCCCAACCGCTCCGGCGTCCGGCTCCGCAGCATCCTCACCGTCTCGCTCGGTGACGTCGGCACCATCACCAATGTCGTCAACGACACCGGTGGCGCCGTCCCCAACCCGGCCGGCAACACCACCCCGCGCCAGGTCGTGGCCTACCCCTGATCCGACCTGAACCTGGCGGCCACCGGTGCGACCAGCACCGGTGGCCGTCGCCGTTCAGAGGAGCAGCCGTACGTCGAGCCGGCGGGGAGGTCGGTCGGCTCGATGCCGACCGAGCCGCAGGCGCCGGTCACCGGCACGACGCACCGACCCGCGGGTCAAGCTTGTCGTGCGCCTGGTACGCGATCAGACCGGCCAGCGCAAGCGCGGCGGCATGCGGCAGGGGGATGCTCTTCGGGGCATACGCCGCGATGGCAGTGTCCAGCGCGACCAGCTCCGCTGTCGTGCCGCGTCCGGCTGCCATCTGCGCGGACGTCGCCACCACCTGGTCGTCCCGGGGTTAATGCGGTGGCGTTCGACTCCACGCCCGTGCCGGAGATGTCCCAGCCGAGGATCATCGGCATCGGCACCGCGATCTCGTGCAGCCCCGAGCGGGTCCGCAGGTCGACCGGATCCACCGCGGCAGCGACCGTCCTGATCTGGATCTCACCTGGGAGGACAGCGGGCTCCGGCAACTCGGCGACTCGCAGTTTCTCCGGTCCCCCGCACTCGGTGAGCACCACGGCGCCTCGACCGAGCCCGGCCGGGCTGCGGTCGTACGACCAGTGGACAAGTAGCCGAGGAGAGGGTGTCACAGCTTCTTCGGCATCGACATCAGGAAGGCGGGCGACTCCAAGTCGCTACGCCGAGCCACCGGTATTCCGAATCAACTGTCGGAGAACTTTCAAAGCCGCCACGTAGTCCGCGTCATCGATATCTTTATGGATGAGTGCCCGGATAGTCGGCGCGTACTGCTTGAAGCGCAGGCGAGCATCCTCCCCAGCCTCGGTAATGCTCAGTGCGCCTTTCTCGTCGCGGCTCACCCACCCGCGCTCCAGCAGTGCTTGTGCCTCGACGTCGAGGTCATCCTCCGCCCTGAGGTACGAGCTCATCGCCTGCTCCAGTTCAGAAACGGTCATACCGCCATCATGCGGCAGAAGGTCGCTCGGAGAGAGATTGCGTAGCAGCCAGAATTGGGGCTGGGTGAAGCCGAATTCGGCTTGCCGGGCACGGGTGAAGGCGATAAGGGACTCGTAAGCCACACCCGTCCAATAGGCGGCAGGTTGACCAGCGAGTTCGTCGTCCGGCAGCTCAAGCGTCGTCATACTGGTCTCCCTCGATGTCGAATGGCGCAGCCACGGAGCAGTATCCAACTTCAACTATGGTTGAGATCAAGAGCCTGGGAAGGAACCGACTCATTCGCTGGTGCCGGAAGTCGGCGCGCAGGGTCATGAAACAAGTAGCCGATGAGCGGATGCCTAGCTATGCCCTTATCCGGTTGACCGCATCGCCAGGATGTTGATGTGCGTACGTTCGAAGACCTCATCGACGAAGCGGCCCGAGTTGACGTGACCGGATGGAACTTCGACTGGCTGCGCGGACGAGCAACCGAGGACCGGCCACCGTGGGGGTACTCGCGTCTACTCGCCTCACGCCTTGCCCGTGTCGCCTCGGGCCTGGACATCGACACCGGAGGCGGCGAAATCATCGCTGAAGCACCCCGGCTGCCGCCCCGGATGGTCGTCACCGAGGGATGGCGCCCGAACGCAGAACGCGCGCACCGCTTACTCTCGCCTCGCGGGGTGCAGGTGGTCTTCGTGGAGCAAGGACAGCCCCTGCCGTTTGCGGACGCCGCCTTCGAGCTGGTAGGTAGCCGCCACCCGGTAGATCCCGACTGGCGCGAGATCGCTCGCGTGCTGGCTCCGGAGGGCACATACCTGGCCCAGCACGTCGGACCGGCGTCCGCGTTCGAGCTGATCGAGTGGTTCCGTGGTCCGCTGACACGCGAGCGGCTCAGCCGCGACCCCGAGCGTGAGGCCGCGGCGGCGCGATCCGCAGGGCTACAGATCGTCGACTTGCGGACCGCGCGCTGCCAGATGGAGTTCTTCGACATCGGCGCGGTCGTCTACATCCTGCGCAAATGTGTCTGGTGGGTGCCCGACTTCACCATCGACCGCTACCGGACAGCCCTGGAACGACTCGACGCGTACATCCGCGAGCATGGCGTCTTCGTGAGCCACTCCGCTCGTACCCTGATCGAAGCCAAGAGGGAGGTCGGGTGAGGCAACATCACTTTCTGCCGCGATCCGCGCCCGAACCAACCCAAGGCCAGCATGTCTTTCCTCGCCGAGGCCGGGTTGCCGCTGCGGTCCTTCGCGCCCGGTAGCTCCGGCTGGCCGATTGACGACGGCCGGCACCGCGGCCGCATCATTGCGGCTCACGCCGGGCTCGGCGCCGGCGTCGATGTCGGCCTGGCGCAGTCCGCCACCACGAACACGATCCCGGCGGCCGACCCGGCCTGATCCGTGGCGGGAGGCGGCCCTGGCTCAGTGACCCGTGAGTGGGGCTTTGTGGCTGGTGTCGGTCAGGGTCTACCTCAAACGACAGAGTGGAAAGCCGTGAACGGGGCGCTGTTGAAGGTGTGTCACGCGAGATAGCCGCCCGAAGGCGCCGGGCCGCAAGCTCACGGTGTTCAGCCGTGGCCCCGTCGAGTTCCCTCACGTTCATCGCAAAAGTGCGGCCAGGAGCGTCGTCCGGTTTCCCCTGACGAGAGCGCTGTCGTTCTCAGCCCAGGCGACGGCCTCCTCGGCGCTCTGTCGACGGACACGATCCAACGCGAGATTCCGTGCGTTGGCAGCTTCGCTCGCGGCAATCTCGGCTTGCCTCAGGAGCATCATGTCGATCAGCAGCTCGGTCTCCACCGAACCGTAGCCATCTCGCAGCTCCCGCAGGTGCTCCGCTTGGTGCTCAATGGGAACGTTGCCAGCTGACTGAATGCACCAGGTCCAACTCATATAGGCGAGATCCTCGAGCCGCCGTCCTGGTCGGCAGGAGTCCCAATCGATCAAGGCAACCGGCTGACCCTGCCGGAAGATGGTGTTGAACGGACCGGGGTCGCCATGTATCACGCACTCCTGCGTGCCGGCGAGGGCGTGGCCGTCAGTCGCATCATGCAACTCGCGCAGGATCCTTCCGCCCATGCCATACGCCCCGTGACCACGTTGGCTGGGGTGATCCGTCGTGCATCCTGGAATGAAAGTGAGGATGTCCCGGTCGCGCTCGTCAACACCCAAGTAGCGAGGCGCATGCGCAAATCCAATCGACTCCAGGAACGTCAGCACGCGTGCGGCGAACCCTGCCCCCGACCCGCGCGTGTGTCTCACTGTCTCACCAATTCGGACAACTTCGCGGGTATTGCGCCCTCCGGTCAAGCGGTCTTCAGCCACCAATTCAGCATGCCAGGCCAACAACCGACGGGCCGCCTTTGGGCACAGGGCCGTTGCGTTATCGCGGAGCGACGCGCTGAACAGGGTCTTCGTGCGGTGAGCGGCCTCTGTGGAGGCGGATGAAGCGGGTGAAGCCCTCAAGTGATGATGGTGGCGGCGTTGCTCACCGTCGCCCTTCTGTGCAGTCCTGGCCGGTGCCACGTCGTTCGTCGCGATCATCGGCTCGCTGTACGACCTCGACGAAACGGCCCAGGTCCGGCTCGGGTTCACCCGTGGCGTGCCCGCCTGCACGACGATGTGGCGGCTGCTGACCCGCCTCGACGCCGCCCTGGCCAGCGCCGTCCTGGCCGGTTGGCTCCGGTCGCGGGATCAGCTCCAACAGCAGTTGGTGCAGCTGGGAAACCATCCGAGTGTGGTCCTCGCCGAGGCAGCGGCACCACGGCCAGGATCCGCAGCACGGCCAGCTGTTCATCGTTGACCAGCGGACGCAGCCCGGCCACACGAGTGCCGACCAGCGCGATGGAATGCGCGTCGGTGGCATCGGTCTTGCGGCCTTGTCCAGTCGCGAATACCCGAGCCCTAGCGAGCCGGGCAAAACTCTCTTGAGCCTCTCCCTGCCCTGTGACGACGCCCGGGACTGCGCAAGCCAAAAGAGAGCCACACCGAGGTGAGCAGCCGAAAAGAGAGCGACAGCCCGGACGTCTAGACCGAAGGCTGGCCGGGCCGCAGTCCTAGAGCACTGAAACAAGTAGCCGATGAGAGTGCGCAGGCCTCGGCGGATCAGATTCCGGCTGGGGCAATTGGGGCGAGGGCGAGCTCGTCACGGTGAAAGAGTTGGCGGAGATATTCTTCGAGCCGCTCAGTGAGTGTGTCGTCTGCGGCGAGTCCGATGTGACCGTCGGGGCGAATGACGAACAGTGCCCGAGCACCGTCCTGAAGGCCGTAGCTGGCGCGCAGTGCGGTGGCGCTGCTGGGGAACTCCCCATCGACATCGATAATCCTAATTGCCATCACACGCATGCCTGCCGCGATGGAGTCGCGGTATCTCGCATCGGTGCCTCCGAAGGCAAGGACGGTGAGGTCCGTGTCGCGGGTGATGTCGTACAAGCGCAGCGACGAGCCCTCCACGGTCGTCAGCGACCCGTCCGGCGCCCTGTCGCCCGCGCGGACACCATCGCGGATATCTCGCACGTCCACGCTGAGCGGGCTGGCCCGGTAGTGGTCGCGGAGTTGGAAGATGTCCGGCGTCTCGCCGTTCTCGTCGGCGACGCCTAGGCCGTTCATGAGCCGCGCCGCGATGAGGCGACGTTCCAGTTCGTAGCTGTCCAGAAGGTGATCTGGCGCTCCCCGCAGCACTGCCGCGAGTTTCCACACCAAATTGTGGGAGTCGCCGATGGCGGTGTTCATTCCTTGGCCACCGGCAGCAGGCACGGTGTGCGCGGCGTCGCCGACCAGGAACACCCGACCCTGCCGAAACCGATCGGCCAGGCGCTCGTTCGCCCGATGCGCAGTGATCCACAGGACCTCGTCGAAGGTGACGCTCGCCGGTTCGCAGCGCTCATCGAACAGTCGTTGAATTGTCGCCAGCGTCAATTCCGGGATCTCGTCGCCAGGCAGTAGCGGGGCGACGAACTGAAACACATCGGTGCCCGGCAGCGGGCAGATCGACACCCGCGCCGCCGGATTGTCGGTGCTGGCCCAGTTGTGCCAGTACATGCGATCGAGATCGGACGTGCGCACATCGGCGGTGAGGTAGCGCTCGTCGTCTCGGGTTATCCCATCGAATGCCACGCCTAGGAGCGTTCTCGTCACGCTGGCCGCACCATCCGCCGCGACCACGTAGGAGGCCCTGATCTGGACGGGCTGCCCCGCCTGCTGGACCGTCGCGGTGACTCCCGCACCGTCGTCGTCAAGTCCGGTAAGCGCCGACCCGTATTCAACCCGAACGCCGCGTTGGGCCAACGCCTCCGTGAGGATTTCCTGTGTGCGCCACTGAGGGATCATCCAGGTCTCCGGGTAGGGCACGGCGGGAATCGGCGCTGGCTGCTCGATGCCGAGCAACTCGTAGATCGATTTTTCCCATGCCACCTGACCCGCGCGGTAACTGCGCCACCGCGGGAAGGGACCGCCGGCCTCCAGGACCGCATCGACGACGCCGAGAGATTCGAGAATCTCCAAGGTGCGGGGCTGTATCCCCTTGGCGCGCGAACCACCGGCCGGTGCTGACGACCGATCGATTATCCGGACGTCGATATCGCGACGAGTGAACTCGAGCGCGGTGACCAAACCCGCAGGGCCCGCACCGACAATCAATACCGGATCACGCACCACCACAGCCTGCACAACCCGTCCACCCGGGGCAAACTATTTCGTCGGCATCCAGGCAGCACGAGCCAAGGTGCTTCGCTGGTCCGCTGTGAGCGTCTGAGCTGCGGTGGTGCCACGTCCGCGTGGACAAGATCAGGTTAGTCATCCGGATCTACTCGGCGCCGTCGGCGGTCAGCGGCTACGACGCGGACGCGTCGAGTTGCAGTGCTAGGCGCAGTTGATGCGCGCCAAGTCATCGCCTTGTTGTGGTTCCACCGCGGCTCGAAGCGCACGCACGCGGTCTGGTCCGTCTGACCCTCGGCCCCGCGTCGGCGGATTTCGTATCCGCGAGTTTCGGGCTCTGGCGCGAACTGTGTGAGCGATCTCGAATGGAGGCGAGCATCGCGTTGACCCGAGGAGGCAGGTTGCGTGCCAAGATCAAGTAGCGAGGCGACGATGATGGTCATCTCGTCACCTGCGAAGATGAGTTCCGGCACGCATTCGCGGAGGCAGAACAGGACGCCGCCCACCTACCATTGATCGCCGAGGTGACTCTCGACGACGGCGGCTGTCTGGCCATCGGGTTGGGCCGCGAGATCTCAGTGTTGAGTTACGTGGGCGCATCCAAGATGCCGCCGTACTTCAGCAGCCAAGGGGCAGCGCGGGCGCGAGATGGTGAAGGCGTGGTGTTCCATTACTACGGGCACTTGTCGGAGTTCCCGCCATCGGCTGCGGTGCCGATAGTGGAGGCCATCGACGTGCTCCGCTACTTCTGCGAGCATGGCAAACTGTCCCCGCTGATGAACTGGGTCGAGGTGTAAGCCACCTTGTCTCAGTTGGCGGCGTCCGCTAGAACGTGCATCGAAGTCGGTTCAGCAGCGATGAGGGTCACGCGCGTCGTTGATCGATAGACAGCGAGGTCACCGGTAGTTGGTTTAGCGACCAAGCAAAACCGGAGACCGCCGGAGACCTCGTGGACACCTTGGCGGTGACGCGGCGGCGTCCGCGGCATCTACAGCCACGTCAGCCCGACCGTCGAACAACGACTCGTCGACGGCCTGCAGAAACGCTGGCAGGACACCGGCAAACGGTGACCACCTCGGCGACATGGTGGCGCTCACGCGGGGAGCGGACAATTCGTGTTTTGGGAGAGGTCACCAGCTGACCGGGATCACTGCTCCCCGTTAGCTCCCAAAATCATGACAAAACACCCGTCACAGATTATCTCCGTGACGGGTGTTTTTGCAGCTAGAAGACTATGTGGGCGATACTGGGATCGAACCAGTGACCTCTCCGGTGTGAACGGAGCGCTCTCCCGCTGAGCTAATCGCCCTCAACGAGATGGAACTCTACCGGACCCCGCCCGCCGATCAAAAATCGGGGTCGTCACCGGTGGGCGAGGAAGTCCTGCGCCTCCTGGATCAGGTCGATGCCGAGGCTGAGCCGGACCGCGAAGTACACCACCCCGGCCACGAACACCATGCCGACGACGCCGATCACGCCGCGCATCGCCAGGCTCTGCCGGCCGATCCAGTGCGTCCACGCCTTGACATGCCGTTTGGTGAATTCGAGCAGGTTCTTCGCCCAGGCGAACTCCAGGGCCAGGATGGCCAGGCCGAGGATGACGATGGCCCAGCCGGGGCCGGGGAACGGGATCAGCACGATCCCGACCGCCACGACCAGCGTGCCCAGCACGCCGACGCCGATCTTCAGAGCGAGGCGTCCGGTGGGATTGGAACGGATACGGTCGAGCAGACGCACGTCGGAAACCTTGTCGTCCGGTTTTACACCCATTTCATCCCTCAGTGTCCTGCGGCCCCGTCACTACCCGGGACGAATGGACGTTACCGGAGTAAGTCAACTGCTGGACCACCCGACGCCGGGCGGAGCCGAGTACATGGGCAGAACAGGACAAGATATCTAATTTCGTCCTGGGCGGAGGGGTTTTCGGAACCGTCTTCCCACTACTGGGTGAGATCAGCGTATGGCGGAGCGTAACGACAGGGATCACCTGAGTATGGGAAACGCGGGGTTCACCAGCCTCGCAGCGGTGCCGGGGGGAGTTCGTCCATGAGTACCATTCGTCCAACGACCGTCGAGGTCGAAACCTCGCTGCGGCTCGTAGCGCCAGACGCGACGGCACTGCCGGTGCGCGCCAGTCTGCGCTACGACCCGGCGGACCCGTACGCGGTCCATGTGTTGTTCCACGCGGAATCAGCCGGTGGGGAAGCCGTGAGCTGGTCCTTCGCGCGGGAACTACTGGTCACGGGTCTCGATGAGCCAGCGGGTATCGGCGACGTCCGGGTGTGGCCGTGGGCCACGCCGCGAGGGGACTTCGTCGCCCTGGCGCTGTCGTCGCCCGACGGCAACGCACTGTTCGAGGTGCCGCGCAGCGTCCTTGTCCGGTTCCTGCGGCGCACCTACGTGGTGGTGCCGCGGGGGCGGGAATCGGAACACCTGGACGTAGACGCGGCGGTCAATCGTCTGCTCGCCGGTCGGTGACAGACGCTTTTCCACCACGACCCGCGTGGACACTGCCGGTCCGCGCGGGTCGTCCTATATCCGGGAAAAGTCTGGATCTCCGAAAAGGAATCGGAATCGGACGTATAGCGAATACCGAGGCACGAAACAGACAAATAGCCCGGTCGGTGCAGTAAGGGATGCGTTGACGTCCATCGACGGTTACCGTCAGGCACGATGCCGACACTCATTCACCGCGCTGAGCGCGCGCCAGCCAGCACACCGCCCGAGTGGGCGGGGGTCGGTGCATGCGCCCTGCCGGTGGCGGCGGGATCCGCCACCGGGTTGCTCGAGTGCCACGCGCTCGTGCTGACCTCCACGGGGCCTCTGCATGCCGACGTAGATTTCACCTCCCACCTGGCCGGACCGGGGACGCTCCTCTGGCTGCGGCCGGGCCAGGCCGTCCGCTTCGACCCCGGCGACCCACCGGCGGACACCGCCGCTGTGGTCTTCCGGCCGGGCCTGTTCGGCCCGGAGGAACTTCCCGGTCTCTTCCCGGACGATCCGGATGGGCCGGCCCGGACACCACTGGCCCTCGATGACCCGGCGGCCTTCCGCGCCGCGATGGACCACCTGGCGGCCGACGCCACCGGCCCGCCCGGCCGGGTCGCCGCCGCACTGCTGCGCCACCAGCTCGCCGCGCTGCTGCTGCGGATCCGGCTGCTGGACGGCACCGGCCACGACCCGGGCAACGTGGAGAGCCGGACCTTCGAGCGCTTCCGGCGCCGCCTGGAGGAGGGCTATCCGGCCAGCCGCCGGGTCGAGGACTACGCGGCCGAGCTGGGCTGCTCGGTGCGCACCCTGACCCGGGCCAGCCTGGCGGTAGCCGGGCGGACCGCCAAACAGGTGGTCGACGACCGGGTGGCCCTGCAGGCCCGCCGGCTGCTGGCCGCGACCGGCCTGTCGGTGGCGGAGGTGGGCCGCACCCTGGGCTTCGCGGAGCCGACGAACTTCGGGCGGTTCTTCCACCGGGAGACCGGACTGAGCCCTGGGCACTTCCGTGCCGGGTTCGCCGACCGCCCCGGGGGCGTTCCCGGACCGCGACCGCCCGCTGACTGACGGTTAATTCCCACATCGCCGTGGGGTATGTGCAGCCGGCATGCGAGGACGAGGCAGAATAGCCAGGTGCAGATCTCCGCGCGCGGCGACTACGCGGTCCGGGCGGCCCTGAGTTTGGCGCAGGCCTACCCGTCGCTGATGTCCGCCCAAGCCATCGCCCAAGACCAGGAAATGCCTCGCAAGTTCCTCGAAGCGGTGCTCGCCGATCTGCGCCGCGCGGGAGTGGTGCGGGCCCAGCGCGGCGCCGAGGGTGGGTACACACTGTCCCACCCACCACGGGACGTCACGATCGGCCAGATCCTGCGGGCCGTCGACGGCCCGCTGGCCGGTGTGCGCGGCCTGCGCCCCGAGGAGACGCAGTATTCCGGAGCCGCGGAGAACCTGCCGAACCTCTGGGTCGCGGTGCGGGCCGCGGTCCGCGAGGTGGTCGACGAGGTCAGCCTGGCCGAGCTGATCAGCGGCCGGATGCCGGCCCACGTCCGGAAGCTCACGACGCGGCCGGACGCCTGGCAGCCACGCTAGCGCGGTGTCCACCGGCCTCGACCGGCCCGGTGACGCTGTCGGCGCCGATCCGGCAGAGGCCGGTGGACACCGCGGCAGGCGCCGGGCGGCCCACCCACGGCCGCTGACGTTTGTCGAAAGGTCCGATCGGGAACCGTGCTGTCATCGCACAGTTGTTCCCCCGAAGGAGACGTTCCGATGGGCCTCGTTTTCCGCAGCCGCAAGAAGTTCGGCCCGCTGATCCTGAACTTCACCGAGAACGGTTTCTCGTCGTGGAGCCTCAAGGTCGGTCGCTGGTCCTGGAACTCCCGGACCCGGGCGCACCGCGTCGACCTGCCCGGCCCGCTGTCCTGGAAGCAGGACAAGTCCCGCTCATGACGCGGTGATCAGCACGTCGCCACCCAGGCGGCCGTGCTCGGGACTCCGGCCCACCACGCCGGCCTCGAGCATCAGATGCAGCACCCGGTTCGCGTCAGCGGCCCGGTAGACCGTCTCGGTCAGCGTGAACACGCGCAGGTCGCTGACTGTCGCCGCACCCACCTCGGCCAGGTACGCCAGGATCTCCCGGCGCAGCGGGCCGGGGTGCGGCTGCAGCGAGATGTCGATCAGATGCCGTTCCGGGTCCCCGGGGTCGCGCAGCCGCACCCCGGCGAACTCGTCGACAGCCCAGAGCGCCTCCTTGAAGTGCTCCAGGCTCTTGCCGGAACCGGTCAGGAAGACCACCACCTGCCCCGGCTCCGCGCCGGTGGCCAGCTCCGCCGCGGTGAGCAGCGGGAATCCGGCCTCCCGGTAGGGCCGCACCGGACTGCCCGCCGGCAACACCAGGAGCGCCTCGGCCGGACGGCCCGCGGTCAGGGCCCGCACGGTGGGCACGGCAGGCGGTTCGCTCGCGCTCCCGGCATCGAAGAACCCGAGCAGCGGTACGGCCTTGGCCCCGGCCGCCCGCAGTGCCACCTCGGCGGGTGCCGCGATGCCCAGCACGGACAGTCCCGTCCCGGCGCCGGCCTGCTGCTGGACCTCGCCGAGCCGCGGGGTGATTGTCGTCATGTCGTCACCCACGGCCACCATGGACAGCTCCCGCCCGCGCGCCAGATCGGGCAGATCGGCGAGCACCCGTACCGCCGCCTCGGCCGTCGCGCCGCCGTCCACGTCCGCATATCCATGCAGGTAGAT
Source organism: Actinoplanes siamensis (assembly GCF_016862395.1). Lineage (GTDB taxonomy): Bacteria > Actinomycetota > Actinomycetes > Mycobacteriales > Micromonosporaceae > Actinoplanes > Actinoplanes siamensis. The sequence goes on from NZ_BOMW01000076.1 coordinate 25,177, forward strand.
GGCCCTGCGAGCGCGGTGCAGCGCGGCCGGAGCCCACGCCTCGAGATGGCGGATCAACAGTTCGCGTTTGACCGTCGTGACTGACATGCCGGTTGTTCTACCCCGTCCACTTCGCACCGCTCGTCACACCCCAAGACTTGTACCTAGGGTATTCGCACGAGCACTATGAGACATGTGGCTCCTCCGCTCGCCGAACTAACCGCTCAGGCACAGACCCTCTCGTCGGCCGGCGATCTCACGGGCGCCCGGGCCGTTCTGGCAGATGTGCTGCGCAGCGCCGACGCCGATCCGCGCCGCGCCACCGCCGAGCTGGCCGTCGCCGCCGCCCTCTTCGCCCGCGTCCTGATCGCCCTGGGCGACCCGCAGTCGGCCCGGCTCTGGGCCGCCTTCGCGCACGCCGCCGAGGAGCAGTTGCACGGCGCCCGCGACGAGCGCACCATCGCCGCGGCCGCCACCCACGCCGCCGTCCTGCACCGCATCGGGCAGTACGGGCGGGCCGCCCTGGTCTACCACGACCTGGTCGGCGAGCTGGCCCGGATCGACGATCCGGACTCACCGCGGGTGCTGGCCGCCGAGGCCGACCTGGCCACCGCCGAGCACGCCGCCGGCCACTGCGCCGCCGCTCGGGCCCGGTTGACCAGCGCCTGGCGGCGGCACCGGCGCACGTTCGGCGAGGCCTCCCCGGCCGGCATCAAGATGTTGGCCCGGCTGGGCGCGATGGAGCGCGAGTGCGGGCGGGACGCGGCGTCCCGCGACCACCTGGCCACCGCGCTGCGGCTCAGCGAGCAGCACCTGCCGGCCGGCCACCCGCTCACCCGGCAGGCCGCCGCGCTCGTAGCCGGCGAGCGCTCGGGCCGGCACACCTGCGGGCGGATGACCCGGCCGGGGCGCGACGAGGACACCGAGCTGCGGCCGGGCGGCTTCCGGCCGTTTCCGCGCCGGCCCACGGTCCCCGACCCCGGCGGCCGGAAACCGACGACGAAATATCCCCCGGCGCCGGACGACACGCTCGACGACTCCACCCAGCCGCCGCCGGACAACCTGGACACCGACGCCAACGGCACGATCTACCAGCAGCCGTTCTATCTGAGTGACCTGAAACCACCCGGCGACCCGGCCGGCCGGCACGCCCGCGCCGACACCCCGCCGCCGATGCCCGGCCGGCGCGTCCCCGGTTCCGCCCCGATCGGCGCCGCCCGCGCCGTCCCGCCGGGCGGCGACCGCTCGCGCCGCGGTCACCCCGCGCTGCTGGCGGCCGGGCTGGCCGGCGGCGTCGCGGCCGCGGCCGCCGTGGTGATCCTGACGCTGCCGGACGCGGACGGCGCCGCCACCCCGCAGGCGCCCGCACCGGCGCCCACCCGGCCCACGCTGACCACCGCCGGTCCCGGCGCGCCGGGCGCGCCGGAGCACGTGACGCTCCGGGACAACGGCACCAGCGTGTCGCTCACCTGGGTCTATCCGGCCTCGGCGAAGGGCCGGGTGGTGATCTCCGGCGGGCGCGCCGGGCAGCCACCGGGCGAGTTCCAGCGGTTGTCGGCGGGCGCCGTCGGCTTCGAGGTCTACAGCCTGAACGAGCGGGTGGACTACTGCTTCACGGTGTCCGTGCAGTCCTCCGGCGACAAGCTCGTCCCCTCGGCGCCGGTCTGCACCGCCCGGTGAGCGTCGCGGACGTCAGCCCCGCCGGAGCCGGCGCGGCCAGGACCGGCAGCGCCGAAGCCTGCGCCGTCGGGACCGGCGCCGCCGGAGCCGGCGCGGTCGGGACCGACACCGCCGGGATCGGCTCCGCAACCAGATCGCACCCGTCCAGGACCCGGCCCGCCACCGTCGGCCCGGACTCTGATGCGTCACGGCGACCACAGGAAGTAGGGACAGTGACGACCGAGACGGCGGACTGTGTCCCCACCGACGGGCTGGGCCGGCTCGGGGCGCTGCAGGCCGCCGTGGCCGAGCTCGAGAGCCGCCCCTACTCGCAGTTCCGGACCGTGCGCAAGCCCGCCGCGGAGATCCGTGAGCAGGCCCGGCAACTCGGCGCCGAGGAGCTCTATCAGCGCGCCGAGCTGCTGCTCGCCTCGGTCGACCTGCGCGAGGGCAACATCGGCGAGGGTGGCCAGCGCGCGCACCGGGTACGCGCCTGGGCCGAGGAGCACAACGCCTGCTATCTGCTGGCCCGCGCGCACCGTCAGCTGTCGCTGTTCTCCCGGTACGTGGGCGACACCGCGGACGGGCTCAAGCACGCCGTACAGTCCGTCGCCCACCTGCGCGACGACTGGCCGGTGGTGCTCCGGTCCCAGCTGCTGATGTCGCTGTCGGTGGCGCTGGACGAGTCGGGCTCGCGGGCCGACGCCGACCGGCGCGCCCGGGAGGCGCTGACGCTCGCCATGGCCGCCGGCGACTACGAGATGACCATCCTGACGCTGAACAACATGGTCTACAGCGCGTACGAGAACGACGACGAGCCGGCCGCCCGGCAACTGGTCGCCGAGATGCACGAGATCCAGACCCGGACGGGTTACCGGTTCAATGCCAACGAGCTGGACACGATGGCCCGGGTCGAGCTGATGGGGGGCCACTACGACGAGGTGGAGGCGTTGCTCACCCCGGTGCTGGCCGACCTGGTGGCGGCGAACGAGGGCGACGCGATCGCCGAGTGCCATCTGACCCTGGCGCTGGCCCGCCGGCTGTCCGGGCGCTACCCCGAGGCGCAGGCCGCGCTCGACGCCAACCTGCGGATCTGCGAGGAGCGCGGGCTGGCCGCGGTCCGGGCCCGGATCCGCGAGGAACAGGCCGCGCTGTACGCGGCGACCGGGCGGTACGCCGAGGCGTACGAGGAGCACAAAGCGTTCCACGCGGAGTCCACCGCGCTTCTCTCGGCCCAGCGGGACGCCCGGGCCCGGGCGATGCAGGCCGTCTTCGACGCCAACGAGGCCCGCCGGGCCAGCGAGCACTTCCGGGAGATGGCCCACCGGGACCCGCTGACCGGCCTCTACAACCGGCGGTACGTGAACGAGCGGGTCCCCGCCCTGCTGCTGGAGGCGGCGGCCGGCCAGGGCCCGCTCTCGATCGCGATCCTGGACCTGGACCACTTCAAGCGGATCAACGACACGCTGTCGCACGCCACCGGGGACACCGTGCTCCAGCAGGTGGCCGAGCTGCTGCAGGAGGCAGCGCCCGGGTCGGCGCTGGCCGCCCGGATGGGCGGGGAGGAGTTCCTCCTGGTCTTCCCGGGCGTCGGCACGCAGGAGGCGGCGATGCGCTGCGAGCGGTTGCGGCTGCGGATCCGGGCGTACGCCTGGTGGCCGATCACCGGGAGCCTGCCGGTGACCACCAGCATCGGCATCACCACGTCACCCGACGGGCGGGACACCCTGTCCACCCTGCTCGCCCAGGCGGACGCCAACCTGTACGCGGCCAAGCACAGCGGCCGCGACCGCGTCGTCGCCTGAGGCCCTGTCCGCCGATCAGGCGAGCGCGAGGCGAGGTCCGGGCGGTGGCTGACGCCGGCCGCGGAACGCCGTCAGATCTCCAGGTCGACCGTGACCGGGTAGTGATCGGAGGCGTGCTCGGCGGCCCCGCCGCGGACCACCCGCATGTCGTGGGCGCCCTCCGCCACGGCCGGGCTGGCCAGCACATAGTCCAGCCGCATCCCGCCGAACTCGCGCCCACCGCCCTGAGTGGTCGGCACGGTCCGCCCGTCGCCGCCGCCGGCCCGGCCCCACAGGTCGACGAGCCCGAACGCGGCCACCGCCCGGGTGTCCACTCTGCCCCGGTGCAGGTGCCGTTTGCGGAACATCGGGTGCTGGCTGGCCAGCGCCTCGGTGTGATCGCCGGCCGGGTCCAGCCCGTTCAGGTCGCCGGCCACCACGACCCGGTCGCCTCCGCCGAACCGGGCCGCCAGCAAGCGCGCCTCCCGCAACCGCCGGGGCGGTGAGAACGGGTTCAGGTGTGCGCTGATCACTGTCAGCGGGCCGGACCCGGTGGCCACCACCGCGATCGCCGCCGCGTGGTGCAGCCGCCAGGTGACGCTGGCCCGGTGGGTGATCCGCAGCGGGTCCCGGACCAGCACCGCGACCGGCATCCCGAACCCGGACCGGGCCAGGTGCGCGGTCATCCCGACGGCGCCGGCCAGCTCGGTCATCCGCCGCCCGTCGTTGCGGGTGAAGTCGCGCAGCTCCTGCAGGGTGAGGATGTCCGGCTTCTGGGCGGTGATCACCTCGGCGATGGCGGGCAGCCGGAAGCGCCGCCCGCGGTCCACGCCGCCGGTCTTGATGTTCCAGGTCATGAACCGCATCAGGCGATCACCAGCTGCCGGGCGCTCCGGGTCGGGAGGCACCTCACGCGACCACCAGTTGCCTGTTCTCCGCCGCCGCCTCCGACGCGGTGACCGCATGCGCGTTCGGCCGCACCACGAACCAGAGCGTGACCAGCCACGCCGCCGACAGCAGGCAGGCGCCGAGCACGTCGGTCGGGTGGTGCATGCCCCGGTACATCCGGGACAGCGCGACACCGAGCGGCATCACCACGGCGAGCACCGGGAACACCCACCGCCACGGCGTGCGGACCCGGGCCGTCGCGATGATCGCGATGGCGCTCCACAGGCAGATGGTGGCGGCGATGTGCCCGGACGGGAACGACGACGTCGGCATCTGCCCGTCCAGCTGCTCCACCGCCGGGCGTGGCCGGCCCACCGCCGCGGCGCTGGTCAGGAACAGGGTGAGCTCGCCGAACATGGCCAGCGCCAGGAACAGCACCGGCCGCCACTGCCGCCACAGGGCCAGCGCCAGCGGGCAGAAGATCAGCGAGACGGTGAGGATCGCGTGCGTGTCGCCGGCCTTGCTCCACAGCCAGCTCAGCTTGTCCAGATCCTGGGTGCGGAACGTCTGCAGCCAGCGCGGCACGCCGTCGTCCCAGCCCGGGTTCCACCTCGTGAACGTGTAGCCGACCAGGTACAGCAGGCAGAACGTCAGCACCCAGCCGACCAGGATCTCAGCGCCCTTGGCCCACGGGTGCGGCAACACGGCCTCCTCGGCCGGAGCCGGCCGCAGGTCCTGGCCGGCCTCCGGCTCCAGGCCGCCGGCCAGCACCGGATCGCTGGGGTGGCCGGTCTCCCGGCGCCACACCCGGAAGGCGTACGCCGTCGTGCTGATCCAGGCGATCCCCAGCAGCCACCCGGCCAGCACGTCGGAGAGGTAGTGCACGCCGAGCGCGATCCGGCTGACACCGACAAGCGCCACGATCAGGCCGAGCAGGCCGAGGAACCACGGCTTCCACCGGTCCCGGACGGCCGGCAGCAGCACCAGCGCCAGCATGCCGTAGACGACCATCGAGCCGAGGGCGTGCCCGCTCGGGAAGCTGTTGCCCGGCGCGTGCGCGACCGGCGAGTCGACCACCGGGCGCACCCGCCCGACCAGCGTCTTCAGCGACGGGTCCAGGATCAGCCCGCCGATCCCGGTGACCACCAGGTAGAGCGCCAGGCGCTGGCGCCGGCGGATCAGCAGCGCCGCGAGCACTATCGCGACCAGCGAGATCAGGAAGACCCGGCCGCCGAAGGAGGAGATCTGTTGCAGCGCCTCGACCGCCGCGGAGGAGCCGGCGACCTGCCGGTTCAGCCCTTCCGCGACCGCGTGGTCCAGGTCCTGCAACGGTGTCCAGTGGAACCACACCAGCAGCAGGAGCGACGCGAACCCGAGTCCGACCGCGATCACCGCGATCAGGCCCAGGACGCTGCGTTCGGCGAAGTGCCGGACCGGCGCCCAGCCGGCCCGCTCCACGAGGCGGTTGTCAGTCGACACGGCACGCTCCCAAGTCGGCGGGGGTGCCGCGTTCCTTACCCCGTGGAGTCTTCCGGTACACCGGCGGCGCGCTGGGCGGGGACCTGGGTGGACGGTTCCCATTGGTCGGGCTGGGCCGGCCGGGCCCCGACCCGGCGCGCCTCCAGCTGCGCCGCGAACGCCAGGCCCAGGAAGAACGCCAGCCCGGTCAGGTTGGCCCAGAGCAGCAGCGCCATCATCGCGGTGAGCGGGCCGTAGGTCGCGCCGAAGCTGCCGCTCACCCGGACGTACCCGGCCAGCAGCAGACTGGTCGTCCACCACAGCACGGTCGCCACCACCGCCCCGAACAGCAGCCAGGACAGCGCCGGCTGCTGGCGGCGCGGCGAGTGCCGGAACAGCGCGCCGACCGCGAAGATGATCAGCAGCAGGCTCAGCGGCCAGCGCACCACGTCCCAGCCGACCCGCAGCCAGCCGGCCAGTTGGAAGCGGCTCTCCGCCGACTCGCCGGCCGCCCGCCCGGCCACCAGGATCAGGAAGCCGAAGAGCGCGGGCAGGCCGGCGGTGAGGGCGAGCACCGTGGCCCGGGTGTACTTGTGCAGCGCCGGGCGGTCCCGCTCGACGCCGTAGATGCGGTTGGCGCCGCGCTCCACCTGCGCCATCGCGGTGGTCAGCGCGACCAGGCCGGTGATCAGACCGAGGGTCAGCGCGACCTCGCCGGCGTCCTCGGTGCGGTCGTCGTCCATCAGCAGCTCGCGGACCACCTGCTCGCTGGCGCCCGGGGTGAGCGCGATGACGGTGTCCGCGACCACCTCGCCGCCGGCTTCCACGCCCAGGTCGGTGGCCAGGCCGGAAAGCGCGATCAGGAACGGGACGATGGCCAGGCACAGCTGCAGGGCGAAGGCGCGCGAGTGGCTGAAGCCGTCGCCGTAGCGGAACCGGATGAACGCGTCCCGGACCAGCGGCCAGCCGCCGTAGTTCCGCAGCGCCAGGTAGGCGTCGTCGGCGGAGAGCTCGTCCCCGGACATCGTCCGGGTCTCCGGGACCGGCTCGGTGCTGCTCACGACTGTTCCGCGTGCTTCGCCCGCTTCGCGGCCGCCCCCGCGTCGTAGGCCAGGTCCGGGTCCGCGTCGGGTTGCGGCACGCAGAGGATCAGGGCCTTGTGGCGTACGGAGATCTTCATCGCCTTCCCCGGAGCGATCAGATCCCCGTCCAACTGCCGGGGCTGGGCGCGATTGCTGTAGATCTCCACCCGGGACGCGGTGAACGTCTCCATCTGCGGCACGCGCTCGCGCCGGCTGGCCACCCCGGCGATCAGCCGGGCCCAGGAGAACAGGCTGCCCGGACTGATGATCGCCACGTTCAGCTTGCCGTCGTCCGGGACCGCCCGTTTCAGCAGCCGTACCCCACCCTGCAGCCGGCCGACGTTGCCGACGATCACGGTCTGCGGGCGGCGGGGCATCGGCGCGCCGCCGTCCAGCCGGATCCGCACCCGCATCGGCCGGTCCAGCAGGTGCTTGGCCGCCCCGAACAGATACGCCGGCCAGCCGATGTGCTTCTTCGCCCGCTCCGAGGTGTCCTGCAGCATCATCGCGTCGAAACCCATCCCGGCCATCACCACGAAGCACTGGTCGCCGATCACGCCGACGTCGATCCGGCGGCGGCCGCCCTCCAGCGCGACCTGCAGCCCGGTCTGCGCGTCGGTGCCCAGCCCGAGGTTCGCCGCGAGCAGGTTGCCGGTGCCGGCTGGGAGCACCGCGAGCGCCACGCCGGTTCCGGTCAGCGCTGTGACCACGGCGGTCACCGTGCCGTCGCCGCCACACGCGAAGACCAGCTCGGCGCCCTCGGCCACGGCCTTCCTGGCCTGGCCACGTCCCGGGTCCTCGGGGGTCGTCTCGTACCACGCCGGCTCCGGCCAGCCGGCCTTGGTGAGAGTCGTGCGGAGGGTCTGCCGGAGCTGATCGAGATCGGGCACCTTGGCGGGGTTCACCACGACGGCGGAGCGGGGTCCTGTCACGGCCACAGTTTGCCCGAGCAACGTCACAGCTGCGACTCAGGAATCATTCCACCTCCGGAAGGGCACACTTTCTCCCGTGACCCGCTTGACGTACCCCCAGATCGGCCTGACCCGCACCGGGCCGTTGCCGGACGGCTACCGCCACCTGCGCCACCGGACCCGTCTCGGGTCCGGCGAAGCGGTCTTCGCCGCGGCCGGCGAGGCGGTCCTGACCTTCCGGATGCACCGCGCGACCGGGGCGCGGATCCGCACCGAGGCGCCGCGGGCCACGCCCGGCGTGCGTCTGAGCATCGGCCTCGGCCCGGTCAGCGCCCCCTGCGAGGTGGTCTGGACCACCCAGGAGAAGGACAGAATCGGCTTCGGGTACGGAACTCTGCCCGGTCACCCGGCCATCGGCGAGGAGGCGTTCGTCGTCGAGCGTGACGAGCGTGACCGGGTCTGGTTCGCGGTCACCGCGTTCAGCCGTCCGGGGGGCACGCTGATGCGGCTGGCCGGCCCGCTCGCGGTGCTCCTGCAGCACGCCTACGCCAGGCGGTGCGGACAGGTGCTCAAGCGGCTGGGTACCGTGAGCCGGTGAGCGCGACGTCTGTCACCTGGTGGGGCCACAGCACCATCTGGCTGACCGACTCGGGTGTCACCCTGCTCACCGACCCGGTGCTCACCGACCGGCTGGCCCACCTGCGGCGGATGGCCGGCCCGGCGCCGCGACTGGCCGGGCCGCCGGACGCGGTCCTGCTCTCCCACCTGCACGCCGACCACTTCCACGTGGCCTCGCTCAAGGCCGTACCAGGGAGTCCGCTTCTGATCGTGCCGCGCGGAGCCGCGGCCTTCGCCACCAGGGCCCTCGGCGCGCCGGCCGCGCAGCGCCTGGTCGAGGTCGCGCCCGGTGACGAGGTCCAGGTCGGCGCGGTCCGGGTGCGCGCCGTCCCGGCGCGGCACGACGGCGGGCGTGGTCCGTGGTCGCGCGAGCGGGCCGCCGCCATCGGGTTCGTGGTCGAGGGCAGTGCGCGGAGTTGGTACGCCGGGGACACCGGCCTGTTCGACGAGATGCACGAGCTCGGGCCGCTCGATCTGGCCCTGATCCCGGTCGGCGGCTGGGGTCCCTCGCTCGGCGCGCACGGTCACCTCGATCCCGCGGACGCGGCCGAGGCGCTGCGCCGGGTGAAGGCGTCCTGGGCGGTGCCGGTGCACTACGGCACGCTGTGGCCGGTCGGGCTGGGCCGGGTGCGGCGGCACATGTTCGCCGAGCCCGGCGCCCGATTCGCCGAGCTGGCCGCGCGCACCTCGCCGGACGCCCGGGTCCGGGTGCTGGCCCACGGCGAGACGCTGACCCTGGGACCGGGCGCGTGATCGCCACCCTGGGTGCTCTGGCGTCGCTGTTCGGCGTGGTGTGCTTCGGGGCGATCATCCCGATCGTGCCGACCGGGGCGGCGGTCAGCGGGGCCGCCGCGCTCGCCTTCCACGAGCACCACCCGGTGAACATGGTCTTCGTGGTGGCCGCCGGCGCCGCCGGCGCCTACCTCGGCGACCTGGTGATGTACGCGATGTGCCGGTTCGGCGGCGAGCAGCTGGCCCGCCGGCTGCGCTGGCTGCGCGACGAGGAGCACCTGGCCGCGGTCAAGGACCGGCTCGCGGAGCGGCAGGTCCCGGTGCTGCTGGTGTCCCGGCTGATCCCGGGCGGCCGCGTGCCGGTGCTGCTCGCGGCCGCCTTCCTGGGACTGTCCTGGCGCACCTTCGTGGTCGCCAACCTGCCGGCCTGCGCGCTGTGGTCGGTGGTCTACGCCGCGATCGGCCTGGCCGGCGGCTCGATCTTTCCGCAGCCCTGGCAGGGCGTGGTCGCCGCGGTCCTGCTGATCCTGGTGGTCAACCAGACGGTGTCCTGGATCGGCAAGCGGCGCGCTAGTACTTCAGATACGTCCGGGTCATCGTCGCCGCCTTCTGCACCACGGTGATGCCGGCCGGCATGGTCTTGTGCCCGTGCGAGAGCACGGCGATGGAGACGTCCACGTCGTCGCCGGTGATCCGGCCGACCGAGTTGATGATCCACAGACCGTTCTCGGTGGAGCGGGACAGCCAGCCGTTCTTCACGGTGGCCTCCTCCCCCGCCTTCGCCGCGGCCGGGACACCCCAGTCCTGATCCTCGGCGACCGTGCTCATCAGCGTGTGCGCGTAGGCGCGCGACTTCGCCGACAGCGGGCTGTCCTCGGCGGCCAGCTGGCTCAGCAACTTCACCTGGTCCTTGACGGTGGTCCTGGTCAGACCCCAGGATCCGGCCACGGTGGTCTGTGCCAGGCCCAGCCGCTTGTCGCAACGCTGGATCCCGGCCGCCTTGCCCAGCTGGTTGAAGAGCGAGGTGGTGGCGTTGTTGTCGCTGTTGCGGATCATCAGCTTGGCCCGTGAGTCCTCCGAGGAGGTGACCGCGCGGCCGGCGTCCTGAGCGTTGAGCAGCAGGCAGGCGAGCACCTGCACCTTGACGACGCTGGCGGTCTCGAATTTCTCGTCGCCGCGGTACGCATACGTCTCGCCGGTCTTGGCGTCGAGCACGGCGACCGAGAACTCCGGGACGGTGGCGGCGTACTTCTTCAGCGCGGCGTCCAGCGCCCTGACCTTCTTGGCGCGCGCGATCCTGGCCAGCTGCTCCGGGCTCGGCCCGGTCGGGGACGGCGAGGCCTGCGCCGAACTGTCGCCGGTGAGGAACGTCGCGGCCGCGCCGTCACTGCCGATCACCCCTTTGACCAGCAAGGCCACACCTCCCAGGACGATCGCAGCGGCCACCATGAAGATCCATTTCGGGGAACGTCGCACCCATGCATGATGCCTTGTCCGAGGCGGATGTGGTGGGGCGGTGCAGCTGTGAATCCTCCCCGACTTCGGCGGCCCGGCCGGACACGGCTCCCTCCGGACGACTTCGTGTTCGCCCGGTGCGGCACGACCCCCTTCCGGCCCTCTTCCGGGCGGCTTCCGGGCGGCACGACCCCCTTCCGGGCGGCTCTCCGTACCGGCCTGCGCGGTACGACTCTTTCCGGATGACTTCCGCCGCCGGGCCGGGAGTGCGTCCGGAGCGCAGAATGGGGACATGGCGTCCTTGCTGTCCCGAGCTGTGCAGGTATCCCGAGCCGCGCTGGCCGCGCCGGCGGCCGCCGCCGACCTCGCCCGCGCCGCGATCGGCCAGGTGATCGAGACCGCGGGCGCGGCGGCCAGCGTGCCGGTGCGCGCGCTGAGCCTGCTCGGCCAGGCGGAGCTGCTGGTCAATCGGGCCGGGCTGGCGATCGGCCAGGCCGAGGAGCTGATCCAGCGGGTGACCACGGTGGCCACCTCGGCGGAGAGCGCGATCACCGACGTCCGCACGGTGACCACCGACGCGGACACCGCCATCGCGCGGGTCCGCACCATCACCACGGCCGCCGAGGCGCTGCTCGGCGAGGTCCGCGCGATCACCACCGCCGCGTCCCTGACGGTCGAGGAGGCGGGCGCCGTCTCGACGGCGGCCGGCGACCTGGTCCGCCGGGCCGCCGCGACCGCCGACGCGGCCGGCACCATCGTGATCGAGGCCGGTTCGCTGACCACCTCGGCCGCCGAGATCGTCGCCGAGGCCGGCGCGGTCAGCGCCGCGGCCCGCGGCGTCGTCACCGACGCCGGCTCGATCAGCTCAGCGGCCCGTGACCTGGTCACCGAGGCGGGCTCGGTCGCGAGCCGCGCGTCGGCGGTGGTCAACCGGGCCGGTCAGGCCGCGGAGGCGGCGACCGGCTTGCTCGACGACTACACCCCGACGCTGCGCAAGGCGGCGCCGCTGGCCGCCCGGTTCGTCGAGGAGCTGACGCCGGAGGAGGTGACCGCAGCGATCCGGATGGTGGACGAGCTGCCGGTCCTGCGCGATCACCTGGTGGACGACGTGATGCCGCTGCTGAACAAGCTCGACCAGGTCGGGCCGGACCTGCACAAGCTCCTGGAGGTCACCGAGGACCTGCATCTGGCGATCGCCGGCCTGCCCGGGCTGAGGCTGCTGCGCCGCCGTGGCGAGGAGCGCACCGAGGACCACCACATCAAGACCTGACCCTCGGCCGGTCCCGGCCGCACCCTTGCGGCCGACCCGGCCGCCCACCCGCTACCGCCCCACCCGCGTTCCGGCCGGCGCCGCCCCTTGCGACCGATCGCCTCGGGTACTCACGGCCCGGCCCGCGCTCCCAGCCCGCCCGTCGGTGCCGGCGCGCCGCCTCCCACCGCTGCTCCCGGCCTGCCTCCTGAGGCCCCGGGCCGGCGCGGGCGGCCCTCGCCCGGCGACCGGCCCGAAACGTGAGTGGCCGGCCCTCCGGTTCGGAGGGCCGGCAGCTCAACCCGGCGGCGCTCGAGGTCGGCGACGCCTTCCGCAACCGGATCAGCGCGAGCCGTTCGGCGCGGGCGGATCAGGCGCGGGTGGTCCGGTGGATCAGAAGACCGACACGCCGTAGACGCTGAGCGGCTCGACCACCGGCTGGAAGTAGGTGGTTCCGCCGGAGGAGCAGTTGCCGCTGCCGCCCGAGGTGAGGCCGAGCGCGGTGGTGCCGGAGTAGAGCGAGCCGCCGCTGTCGCCCGGCTCGGCGCAGACGGTGGTGCGGATCAGGCCGGAGACCGAGCCCTCGGCGTAGTTGACCGTGCTGTTCAGCGCGGTGACGCGGCCGGAGTGGATGCCCGTGGTGGAACCGCGGCGGTACACCGTGGCGCCGACGGCCGGGGTGCCGGCCGAGGTGATGTCCTGCGAGCCGACGCCACCGGTCTTGGTGATCGTCGTGTTCGTGTAGCGGACGATGCCGTAGTCGTTGCCCGGGAAGCTGGTGCCGGCCCGGGTGCCCAGGGTGGTGGAACCGTTGGTCCAGGTCGCGCCGATGTTGGTGCAGTGACCGGCGGTCAGGAAGTAGTTCGTGCCGGCGCTGTCACGCACGTTGAAGCCCAGCGAGCAACGGCCGCCACCGGCGTAGATGGCGTCACCGCCGGAGATCCGAGTGCTGATCTTGCCGGGGATGCTCTCGATCCGGGCGGTGTCGCCGAGCTTGGCGACGGTGGCCTTGACCGCGGCCAGCTTGGCGCCGGTGACGCTCTCGTCGACGCTGACCACGATCTGGTTGCTGATCGGGTCGACGGCGAACGCGGTGCCCGGGGTCTTCAGGTCGACCTTCAGCGCGGCGTCGGCCGCGGCGAGCGTGGCGCCGCTGCGGGCCACGTACCGCGGGGTGGCGCCGGACGCCTTGACCTCGGCCGCGGTGGCCGCGTCCGTCACGTTGACCACCAGCTTGCCGGAGGCGTCCAGGTAGGACCCGGCGTCCCGGGAACCCAGCTGGTCGTCCAGCTTGCTGGCCAGGGCGGACGGGGCGAAGGACGAGTCGCCCACGGCCGGGGCCGCCGAGGCGGGTGACGCGACAGCCATGGTGCCGCCGACAAGAATGCCGACCGCCAGGCCGACGATCGGTCGGCGAAGCTTCGGGTTGAGCACGGTTCCTCCCAGGGGGATTGGGTAGGTGGCATACCGATTCGGCACGCCAGTGCTCGCAAGTATTTAAATGGACCGATAAGACCGCAAGGACTGGTCAACCCACGACAGTGATGATCAAGTGGCCACTGAGCAGCGGAAACTTCCGTACCATAGTGTTGGGCTATGACCTTTTCGGGATGAATGGGCAGGCTGTTGGCCAGTTCCCGAATCCGCTGCCGGCGGCCACTGCGGGTCACCGTCGCGGGCGCGACGAGGCGACTGCCGGCAACTCAGCGGTACGGCACGCCGGGCCGCCCCGCCCGTCAGCGCTCGAACACCGAGATCGGGGCCTCGTCGGCGAGGCGGTAACCCAGCCCGTAGACCGTGGTGATCAGCTCCGGGTCGTCCAGCTTGGTGCGCAGGCGGCTGACGTGCACGTCGACGGTGCGGTTGGTGGTGTGCCGGTGACCCCAGACGTGGGTGAGCAGCTGGGTGCGGCTGAACACCTGACGCGGGTGCTGGGCCAGGAAGAGCAGCAGGTCGTACTCCAGGCGGCTGAGGTCGAGTCGCCGGCCGTCGCGCAGCGCGGTGCGGGCCCGCGGGTCCAGCACGATCTCCCCCTCGGCGCGCGGGCCGGACGGCGTGTCCAGCTCGATGGCGGCGCCGGGACCGGCCGCGTCGACCAGCTCGCGGAGCGCGGCCAGCACCCGGTCGCGGCCGCCGATGCCACCGGCGATGCTGATCGTCACCGTCACCGGAGCCTCCTCCGGCACACCCCGCTCCTTGACACTGTGCTCGCTCACGGCCTGGTCGCCGGCGGACGTCGCCAGCCCGGGGACGGAACGCAGGTCGGGGCGCGAATGGTGGGTACGCGGATGGGCGATGGCGAGCGCGGACATGTGCGTCTCCTTCGACGGCGTCTGCCACCGGGTCCGGCGGCACCAAGCAAGGATATAATTCCTATCTGTTAGATAGGCATACCGCATGGTAGTCACGCACGCCACATCCCACCAGGCCCCGCGCGGCCGGAACTCCCCCGCACGCGGGGCGGCGACGCCCGTCACATCGTGTCCGCGCTGGCCAGCAGCCCACCGCGCCGATGTGCTTACTAGGATTTGGGAACCTCATTGACCAATGCCTGAGGACACCCCAGGGTGAGGCAAGGCGAAGAAATCTCAACAAGTGGACAATCTCATCGCGGGAGAGGAGGCGCGGCGTGCCGGTGCGGGCGCCGCGGATCGGATGACTGGAATCGTTGTGGTGTCCGGCAACCCACGTCCGGGGTCGCGCACCTCGGCCCTGGCCATCGCGGTCGGGGAGGCGTTCGCGGCCCGGCTCGGCGCGCCGGCGCCCACCGTGATCGAGGTCGGTGACCTCGGCGCCGGGCTGCTCACCAAGGGCGACGAGGCCACGGCCGCCGCGGTCGCGGCGCTCATCGGGGCGGATCTGCTGGTGGTGGCGACACCGACGTACAAGGGCAGTTACACAGGCCTGCTCAAGGTGCTGCTGGACCAGCTGCCGAACCAGGGTCTGGCCGGCAGGACGGCGGTGCCGGTGGTGACCGCGGGGATCGCGCCGCAGGCGGCCGCGGCCGAGGCCCTGCTGCGGCAACTGCTGGGCGAGCTGGGCGCCGATGTCGTACGGCCGGGGTTGCCCGTGGTCGAGGCCGACCTTCCGGAGACGGCGGCGATCGCCCAGAAGTACGCCGCGGCTGCCGACCTCTGACACCGGCGTGGTCCCGGCCCACTGTGCCGGGACCCGCCTCGCTCGCCTCGCGACCCGGCGGCTCTACGCCGCCGCGGTGATGTCGATGCTGCGGGTGGCCGTCGCGGTGTTGCCCCACTCGTCGGTGAACCGCACGGTGAAGCTCGCCGTCCCGCCCGCGGTGGCTGCCGGGACGCCGCTGATCAGGCCGGTCGACGGCGCCAGCTCGAGGCCGGCCGGCAGCGCGCCGGAGATCACCGTCCAGGTCCCGGCCCGGCCGTCCGCGGTGGTCAGCTCCGCCGCATAGCCGACGCCTGCCGCACCCGCGGGCAGCGCCCCGAATTCGATCACCGGAGTGTCGGCCACGACCGGGATGATGATCCTGCGGGTGACCGCCTGCGGTACGTAGTCGGTGAACCGCACGGTCACCGGGTAGGTTCCCGGCTTCGCCGGGATCCCGCCGAGCACCCCGGAGCGGCTGAGCGACAGGCCGGGTGGCAGGCTGCCCGAGGCCAGCGTCCAGGTACCGACCCGGGCGGCCTGGAGAGCCAGGCGTGCGGAGTAGCTCGTGCCGACCGTGGCGGTGGCCGTACGGGTCGTGGCGATCACCGGCTTGGCTGGCGGGGCGGTCACGAAGAGCAGCCGGTTCGGCGACCCCCGCCGGTCGGTGACCTTGCCGGTGGTGGCGTCGGCCACCAGCCGGTTGCGGACCTGCGACGGCGTCAGGCTCGGGTTGCCGTCCAGCAGCAGCGCGGCCGCGCCGGCGACGTGCGGGGTCGCCATCGACGTGCCGCTGTAGACCGCCGTGGCGGTGTTGCTGTCCGACACCGAAGACTTGATGCCTACGCCCGGCGCGAAGATGTCCACCGCACTGCCGTAATTGGAGAACGCGGCGCGCCGGTCCCGGCTGTCGGTGGCCGCCACGGTGATCGCCTCGTCCACGTCGGCCGGGCTGCTCCAGACCGCGTTCTCGTTCTCGTTGCCGGCCGCCACCACGTAGCTGACCCCGGACGCGATCGACTGCCGTACCGCGTACTCCAGCGACGGGCTGGGCGCTCCGCCCATGCTCATGTTCGCCACCGCCGGCTTGACCGCGTTCCGGGTCACCCAGTCCACGCCGTCGATCACGTCGGAGAGGTCGCCGGAACCGCCGCAGTCCAGCACCCGCACCGCGACCAGCCGCACCTTCTTGGCCACGCCGTAGTGCGCGCCGCCGATCGTGCCGGCCACATGGGTGCCGTGCCCGTTGCAGTCGTCGGCGTCGCTGTCGCCGTCGGTGAAGTCGTAACCGTACGACGCCCGCCCGCCGAACTCCCGGTGGGTGATCCGGATGCCGGTGTCGATCACGTACGCGTGCACCGACGAGCCGTCGGCGGTCTGCGTGTACGTCCGGGACAGCCTGGCGGTCCGCTGGTCGATCCGGTCCAGCCCCCAGGTGGGGTTCTTCTGCGTCGCGATCCGGATCCTCCGGTCCTGCTCGACGGACCGCACCGCCGGGTCCGCGGCCAGCCGCCGGGCCTGGGCGGCGGTCATCCGCGCGGCGAACCCGGGGATCGTCCGGAACGTGTGCACCAGCGTGCCCGCGCCGAGGCTGCGCACCCCCGGCCCGGTCCCTCGGTCCTTCAACGTCACGATGTACCGGCCGGGCACCGCCTCCGGCGACCCCGCCCCGATCACGACACCGCTCGCGACCGCGGGAGACGGCGCCACCAGGGCGGCCGACGCGACGAACGCACCGAGGATCCACTTACGCATGCCCCGCGTGATCGGTCCCGCTCCGCCCCACTTGAGCCACCGAACCGTCCCGCCACCGACCGCCCCGAACCGCACCCCGCACAAGGTCCCGGCCGGCCCTCAGGGGTGCGTCGAGGGCACCGAGACACCCGTGACCGCCAGGCCAAGACCCGGCGCCGGCCAGCGGGCAGCGGGCAGCGGGCAGACGATGGCGATCTGTTTTTGGGCATGAAGAAAGGCCCATCCCGC
>NZ_BOMW01000077.1 GCF_016862395.1 Actinoplanes siamensis
TTACGGACAACAGTTCTGGCCAGGCGCTTAGGTATTTCCGGTGGACTTACATTCCCTCTTGGAAAGGATGCTCGCCTTCTTCCGCACGGCCGGCATCCCGGTGCACGATCCAAACCTGACCGGCCCGGATGCGGTACTCGGGGGCTGATCCCGGCTGCGGGTGACGGCCCGTCAGAGCAGGGCTGTCACGACGAGAAGGACCAGCCAGCAGGCCACGGTGCCCAGGACGCAGATCAGCCCACCGATCCGGACCATGTGATCGACCTGGTTCAGCGTCTGCATCCGCGGACGGGCGAACACCGAGATGACGATGTACCCGGCGAAGAACGCGAGGGCCGGCAGGCCGCACAGCGACCACAGCACGAGGCCTGCCGACCTGTTCGAAGCCAGGGAGGAGAGTCCGCAGGCCACCAGCCACATGGCCAGTGTCGAAGCCGAGTAGACCAGCACATTGCGGCCGGTCGGCGACATCGACGGAAGCAGGACTGGGCGCATGCCCCGCTCCTCAGCCTGTCTCGCCTCGGCGTCTGCCTGGTCGAGAGCTTCCCGCGCTCGACGTACGGCTTCGTCCAGGTCGTTGAGACCGGTGTTCGTCACGCCGTCGAGTGCCGGCTGCGGTTCTCGCAGTCGCTGACCCAAGCCGAGGAGGTGCTCACGTTGAACGACCAGCCGTCGTTGCAGTTGATCGACCGCGGCGCGGGCAGCCGAGACACGTTGCTGGAGATCCTCCTTCCTCACCGCCTCCCGGCTCTGCAGGTCGGCGAGCCGACGAGACAGCTCGGTGTATTCAGCCCACTGCACAACGCCTCCCCAGCACGACGCTCGGATCCGGACCGGAAGTTGAAAGGGCTACAGCGCCGAGCCGGCCTCGATCGCGGCCTCAGCGCGGTCGAGGTGGTCCCACCATTCCTCATCGTCTTTCCGGTGGGAGGACAGGAGGTTCGCGGCAACGACAAACGCCACGATGATCACTCTGTCCATCGGAAGGACCTGATCAACACGTGCCTTGTCGTAGGCGGCAGTCAGATACAGGACTACCTCGTGTTCCGAGACATCCGTCCATCCTTCGTCTTCAACGACGTTGTGAGCGACCTCAGCGGTCTCCTCACTCGTCGGCCGTCGGCCGTTGTAGCGCTCGGATAGGGCGAACAGTGCCGCGCCTGCAGCCAGACGAATGCCGATGGTCATGGCTTCGTTGTCAGGGAAGGCTGCGATGGCTCGCTGCAGACGGTCGGGCTCTTGCCCCACCACTGCGGCAAGCGACTCTCGTACAAGTTCTTCTGTACGGCTATCAATCACGGTCACTTGTCGTCCTTCCGGTCCTGCTGCCTTTTGTCCATCCACGTCTTCACCGCGCCGATGGCGCCAACGGCACCGAGCACGGCGCCTCCGATCGCCTTCGCGGAGAGTGGCATGAACTCCGCGAGCGCAGCCCAAGCCGTTCCCGCTGTGGCGCCGGCGGCACCTATGGCCTCAACGCTGGCCCGCGGGCCCCGACGCGGGGGGTGGTTCTTCCGCCGGTCAGCATCGCGACGCTTCCGTTCCCGCCCTCGCTGCTCTTCGTTCGCTCGCGATCCTGATCGCGGCGGAGGGCGCGAGCCGCCTTGCTGGGCACCACCCCCTCTTCAAGTGCCGTCGGCTACGGCATGGGCTTGGGTGATCATGTCGTTGGCGATATCGAGGGTGCCTTGGACCTGCTGCGACAGCTTCTCGATGCTCTCCTTGACGGCGCTGAGTCCGGCGACGGTGGCGGTGGCACCGAGGACGACGGCTTGCGACATCGCGTCGTCGGCCTTGGCGGTCGCGCTGGCGGCGGCGTTGCTGGTGTCGTTGAGTTCGTCGACCACCGCCTGCAGCGCGGCGATGACTTCCTCGATTGCGGACATGGTGGATACCTCCTTCCTGTACGTCTACAGCTGTCGGCTCACGCCGGTTCGTTGATCTCGTCGTGCCGCCCGGGGCGCACGAACGGCACGACCAGTCGTTGGCGCTGGTCGTGGCGGTCGAGCAGCAGGGCGCGGTTGGGTCGCATCTGCCAGGTCAGCGTGTGGTCGCCGAGCAGTGAAGCCAGTTCACTGCCGGGCACGTTGAGCGCGACCAGGCAGGCGACGTCTTCACGGCCGGCGGATCCGCCGATGGCGTCGGAGAAGCGGCGCGCTCCGCGCCACCAACTCAGCAGGTGTACGCCGTAGCCGGGGCCTTGGCGCAGCACGGTGCGCAGGTCGTCGAGGCCGGTGCGCCGGTCCGGCCCGCGCTCGTTGAGCAGCGGCACCACGACATCGGCGGCGAACGTGACCAGGTACGTCGGCTGCGGGACGGCGGCGAGTTCGGCCAGACTGGCGCGCAGCCCTGCGGCATCGACCTCCGCGCAGTCGTGCCCGGCTCCGGTGAGAACGGCGACCAAGTCGTCGACCACTTCATCGGCGACGGCGGCGAACCCGGCGATCACGAACCGCACCGTGCCGGGCTCATGCTGGCGAGCGAGACTCGCTGCCGCGGCGTGCAGCACGTCCGCTCCGACCGTGGAGGTGCCCAGGACGGCCAGATGCCGTCCGGGCACCGCGTCGAGGGCGAACCCGACCGTGGGCAGCCCGACGTCCACAGCCCGGCCGACCAGGGCTTGGCGGCGGCGGACCTGTGGCGTCAGCGCTTGGTACAGCGGGTCGTCGCCGATCTGGTACTCGGCGTAGCCGGCGAACACCGCGGGTGGCTCGTTGAGCGGGGAGCGTGCCCGCCACAGCGTGTGCCGGTGGGTGGTGAGCGAGGCGGCGTCGGCTTCGGGGAAACGTACGACCCGGTTCGCCTCGGCTACGCCGCCTGCGGTGTTGACGATCGCGGAGCCGACCGGCAGGCCGTCGGCGGCGGTGTTGCCGGCGTCGAGGATGCCGGAGCCGCCGGGCAGAGCGATCCGCAGCGGGAACTGCCCGAAGATCGAGTCCTTCTTCGCGTACAGGGCATCGATCCCGGCGATGGTCTGCGATGCCAGGATCAAATGGATGCCGTACGAGCGTCCCTTGCGCGCCAGCTCCTCCAGGGCGGCGACGGCGTCGCGGGCCAGGCTGTCGTTGCCGGCGAACTGCACCTGGAACTCGTCGATGACCACCACCAGCCGGGGCATCGCGGCATCCGGGTTACCGGCCCGCAGTGCGGCGAGCTTGGTGACACCGGCGGCCTTCAGCGCACCGGCACGCCGGTTCATCTCCCGGGTCAGGGCTCGAAGCACCGCGAGGCCGTACTCGCAGTCGGACTCGATGCCGACGGTTCGCGCGTGCGGTACCCAGGACGGGTCGTTGCCGGTCGGGGTAAACTCGACGAACGAGACGCCTTCCTTGAAGTCGAGCAGATACAGCCCGAGTTCGTCCGGGGAGTATCGCGAAGCCAGCGCGTACAGCAGGACCAGCAGCAAGTTCGTCTTGCCGGCGCCGGAGCGCCCGGCCAGCAGCATGTGCGGGGTCGCGTCGTCCAGCACGATCTCGTACGGAATCCGTCCGCCACGGCCGACCACCGCTCGTAGCCCGGTGGCGGACGACTCCTGCCAGATCTGCTCGGGCATCAGCGACCCGAAATCGGTACGCCGGGATGCCGCCGCGGTCGTGGCCGCGCGCCGGCACACCGCGGCGACGACGTCCTCGCTCGCTCCCGCGTCCAATCGCATCAACGCTGGTAAGCCCGTGTTGTCCGGCGACAGCCGATACGGGCCGGGTGGCTCCGACATCCGCCACCAGCCGTCGCCCGCCGAGCTCAGAAAGGTCGTGTAGTCCAACCGGGGTGGCCCGTCGCCGTGTAGCAGCGACGGCGGCCAGCCCGCGAGTAGCAGATGCACTCGGGCCGACGGGCCGGCATGGGCGATCGCGGCCAGCCGCGCCCAGTCCTCGCGGCTGTGGCCCGTCGGCAAGGCGGCGACCGCGAGCACGAGCACGGGCGGCTCGGTCAGATCGCCGGACTGCACCGCGGTGATCTGCTGCTCCGCCTCCTCAAGCGTGGCCCGCCAGCCGCTGAGGTTGGTGGCCGCGGGAGCCCAGACCTCGGCGTCGACCAGCGGCCGGAACGCCGCGAACGTTGCGCCGAGCATCGCCCCGTCGACCGGTAGCACCCGGACCACGCCTTCCGGCAGGGCGGCGAAGGTACGCAGCAGGATGCCGCGGAACCACGCGGCGACCCTCCGGTCTCGGGCATCGGTGTCGATCGCCAGGTGGCCCGCGCCGACGAAGGGAGCGGCGACCCAGAACGTCCGATCGGCGATCGGCTGTGCCTCGCCCACCTTGACGAACAGCGGGCCATCCGGCACGACATCGTGGCCCACGGGCCGGTCGACGATGGAGCCGTCCAGCGGCTGACCGCGCCAGCCCTCGAGCCCCGTTCGGGCGAGATGTCGCAGGCGGGCAGTCAGTTGCCGTAGCTCATGGTCCGCCGCGGCACCCGCGAACTGGTCAGTCTCCAGGCCTTGGACCGTGGCCTGGGCGTCGAGCAGCAGCGATGCCGCCTGACGGTGCAAATAAGCCGCGCGCCCCAGAAACTGCGCGATCGAACCCATCGCAGCCTCCCCGTAGCGATGCGGCATCAACCGGGCGTCACCCTATCGGATGCAAGCACCTTGAGTAAGGCCGAAGTATCGCTGCGTATCGAACGGCAACACCGGACGGTCAGGTTCGATGTGGACGGTCACCGAGCTGCGATCAGCGCGCTCAGGTGCTCCTTGAAAGTGCTGACCAGGCTATCGAGAACCATCCTTCCCTTCTCGGCCGTTCCGGCCGACGGCATGCCGATCACTCCCGTCCGCGTGTAGGCCGCCATCCCGTTCACCAGCAGCAGTTTCCGGTTGCCGGCAAGGTGGTCGGACGTCTCGACACCTTCTCGCAGTAGCTCGGGCGCGACGTGCCGGAGCAAGGAAACCTCCAGTTCACCGGCGTGCATGTCGGCATGACCATCGCTGGTCAGGCTGGCGACCCGTCGGGCTGCGCTCCAGTCTTCTCGGGCTGGGAACAAGGTCATCACCGGCTCGGCGACGTTGGCCTCCTGGACGATATTGCTGAGCACGTAGTTGCCGCCGTGCCCATTGACTACAGCGAGCCGGCTGATCCCCGATCTCCTCAGCGAGGCAAACACATCGGTGATCACGGCGGTCAGTGTGGTGTGGCTGATGCTCACCGTGCCCGGCCAAGCGCTGTGCTCGTGAGAGCAGGAGATGGTGACAGGCGGCAGCAGGAACAGGTCGTACGCGGCTGCGATGCGCTCTGCGATGGCGCAGGCCACCACGGTGTCGGTGGCCAAAGGTAGATAGGCACCGTGCTGCTCGAAACTTCCAACCGGCAGTACCGCGACGCGTGCGGCGCGCCACTTCTCTTCGTCACTGGTCGTGGTCGGCAGCGGGTTCATGGATCAATCGTTACAGGTGGCCCCCAGCAACGGCGGATCCCTCCGCGGCCGAGTTCTCGAGCGACGGGCCGCCTGCGGGTTCGAAGGCAGGTCGCAAGCGATCAGGGTCGCCATGGAGATACCAGCAGTGAACTGTTATCTGACAGAACGGAACCTGAGTGCACCTTCAGCAGCTCCGACCGAGCGGGTCTACAGGATGATTTACGGCTTTTGCACATCAGCCGTTCGGCCGATTCTGTCGCATCTACAGAACGAGAGTGTCCCCAGGATCTGACAGAACCCGTTGTGGGGATACGCGACGAGACGGTCAGCAGCCCGACCGCATCGCCAAGCGGTGGCTCGGGCCGCCGGAGTCAGCGAGACCACGGTCCGCCGTGGCGTCTGCGAACTAGGGTCCGACGCCGATCTGCCACCCGGCTGGGCGTGTCCGCCGAGCCGGTGGTGGCGGCCGCCGCGCCGAGGTGCTTGATCCAGAACTGGTGCCGGCGCTGCTCGGCCTGGTGGAGCCGGACGAACGGGGCGATCCGGGCTCACCTTTGCGGTGGACGACGAAGTCGCTGCGAAATTTAGCCGCTGAACTGCGCAGACAGGGCCGGACGGTCTCCGCGATGACGGTTGGGCGGTTACTGAAGGCCAAGGATTCAGCCTGCAGGGCACCGCCAAGACCCTGGAGGGTGATCAGCATCCCGACCGGGACGCGCAGTTTCGTTATCTCAACGACCAGGTTAAAGAGCATCAAGGCGCTGGACAGCCGGTGATCAGCGTGGATGCGAAGAAGAAGGAGCAGGTCGGACTCGTGCCGATGGCCGGGCGGGAATGGCGACCGTCCGGACAGCCGATCCAGGTCGAAGACCACAGCTTCTTCGCCGGGCCGCGGGTAGACACGGTCATCCCCTACGGGATCTATGACATGACCGCGAACACGGGCTGGGTCAACGTGGGGCTCGACCGTGACACCGCGGCGTTCGCGGCCGCTTCGGTCCGGGCCTGGTGGCGAGCGCGAGGTCGACTCGGCTATCCGCAGGCCACGCGTCTGCTGATCACCGCGGATGCGGGTGGGTCGAACAGCTATCGCTGTCGGCCCTGGAAGGCCGAGCTGGCTGCGTTCGCCGCCGAAGCAAGGCTGACGGTCGCGGTCTGTCACTTCCCGCCGGGCACCTCGAAAGCGCCAGCTCACGCCGAGCGCATGGACCACCTGCCGGTGTCCGGATTGGTGACGGAAGACAAAAGTCGCGCGCCTTCCGTCACCAATAGCACTGAATGCTGCGGCTTAGCACGCTCTCATGAGAACAAGAATATCGGCAGCAACGGGTGCCGACGCAAATCAGTCGAAGTGCCTATAGCCTTCTTCCGCGATCCTATCTGACGCCTCCTGCCCAATCACCCGCTCAAGAGCGTCGAAGATCGTGCTTCGCGCCGAAGCAAGACGTTGCCGAACATTTCTTTCCGAAACATAACTCATCAGCAAGTCCGAACTCGCTTCCCCGAAAGCAATCCGCGAAAGAATCTGGTCGAATGTGACAACAAACTCATTCAGGTCAGCGGCGACCTTGATAGCTTCGTCGACTGCCAGCTGGCAGCGCTTGCTGCCGCCCTCAGTCATCGGACCACCCTAGCGTTAGAAATCGGCAAATCACCACTCGGACGATGACCCATCTGATCCGAAGTCAGACGCCTAGTGGTCACTAGTACACTCCGTGTCCACCCTCGCGCAGGACCGCTTCGAAGGCGTTGAGCCAGATCAGAGTGGGTGCAGGTATTCGCAGGCATCGGCCGAGTGCGTGATTTCTAGACCCGCGGAACGGGCATCGCTCAATCCGTCGTGCTGATTTGGTCGCGCCCGTGCTGAAACGGTCGCCGACATCCGATCACCACCGGATCACCACGTGATCAAATCACTCTGCGTCAAAGTCGGCCGCTACCACGCTGCTCTGGCCGAAACCGAGGCCGGACAGTCAGCCGTCTGAGGGTACGCACGGTAACTGGGTGCGGGTTCCGATCGGCGAGGGGCAGACCACGATTCGATCGTCCGTGGTCCACCTGCTAGGCAGCCGTGCACCCCTGCCCACCGGGCGTTTCCCTGATTCAGGAGATGGCCGGAACCGAGGTCAGGAGCCGGCACACCCGCAAACGCATCAAGGAGAAGGCGGCCAAGAACCGGCCCGCCAGCCGCGACGGAAAACAAGCATTTTCGGAGAAACGGCCCGGCACCAAGAAGCGAAGCCTCAGGTCACGCGCCCGCCGCAACCCATTCCGTCACGGAAAGTGATGACACCCATGGTGGCACCCAACTGACACCCACGTCCAATAAGGCCGGACAGCAAGAAGGGCCCGATCCGCGTTTCCGCAGTTCAGGCCCGTCTAAATCTTGTGCGCCCGAAGGGACTCGAACCCCTAACCTTCTGATCCGTAGCCGAGGCCGGGCGTCCGTCGCGGTGCAGATTGTGTATCACCGACGTCCTACAGTGCGGAGCCCAACTGGTCGATCGCGGTGCGCGCCCACTCCTGGGCCTCAGCGCTCGTGGCGGTAGCAAGGCCGGCGCCAATTGGAGCTAGGACGCCTTTGAGTACCTTCATGGCGCGCCGGATTTTGCCCGGATCGGGCTGCTCGGCGGTCACCTCGGCGACTATCTCGGCGGCGGCTTCCTCAGCGTCGTGACGGTCGTCGTCGGTTAGCTCCACCTTCGCCAGGCCCTCCATGACTAGGGCGACGGCCTGGGCGAGGGGCTCATATCCGTGAGCTACCTGATCGCCATGGTGTTGCTGGTTGATCTCTCCACTGTTGTTCAGCGCCACCTGCGCGCCGTCGGCGTTGCCGTGGAAGATCACCCCGAAGTTGTTGTTGATCGTGGTATTAGGGAACGCGTTGCTGCCAGGCTGCAGTTGCGGATCAGCCTCGATGGGCACGCGGATCGGGTGCTTGTTGAACTCTTTTTGCATGTCGCGCATCATCCGTGCGATCTCACGCTTGTTGATCGTCACCTTGGCCAAGATCTCCTCGCTTTGATATCTCTCGCCGGGTTGAGGATACTGGGCGGCCGCCAGCGTCCAACTACCTTGCTCAGCGGCCGCAGGAAAGCCTGCGCGTTCGGTATCTTTCCGCTCGAGCGGTTCCCCATTCGGCATGTGCCCCGAAGGTTCTGATGATCCTTCTGATAGCACCTCATCGCCTGAGCAGAACGGTGTCCGCGCGGCTCGCGAAGGCTCGGTCCATTCGAGTTCTTCGGCGTATGAGCGAAGCTGATGCCACGGTATGACTTGGTGATCACTCTCCGGTACCTGTTGGAGCAGGCGTTGAAGGCGTTGGCCGCTAGTCCCGCGCCTCGGAGTCCGACCCGTGACGGTCGCGGCTAGTGCCAACGCAGTGCCGCCCCTGCCATTGATGTTGGGAAGAGGGGTGAAGGTTTCATCGACACTCCGGACCCAGCCGCCGAGTGATCCAGCGGTGTCTCTAGTCAGGTGTACCGTGTCCGGCATATTGGGAAGTAGCTCATGACTATGTTGCGGGTATAGCCGATCACCGACGGGAAGCCACGCCACATGCGTCGCGTTGAATGCATAGAGGTATAGCGCGCCGTCGCGTCGGTCCTCGCAGAGTTGCCATGTGTCGTGCCCGGTACGGTTCGTGGCAGCATCCAGTAGGTGCCGGGTTCTCGGGCTGTTCCGGTGCGAAACTGACGCCCCACGGAGGTAGTCCGCGCACTCCGTAGGCAAACTCTGGATTGGGACGACGACGGGGTCGCCCCGCATCGGGTCAGAGAACAAGCGTATGACAGCCCGGCCGACTCCGGCCGGAGTGCCAGCTGAGCCCAAGAGCAGGTGCGCAGCATCGAGAAGGCAGGTACTGGAGTTCTCGTACCCCGCTGAGTGTTCCGGCGGAGCGATCAAGGCAGCGGGCGTCCACGACCGGGCCTCGTCTACATGGATAATGTCGTTTCGTTCGGCCGCTTCCTGAACGATCACCTGGTGGACTTCCGTCGCCAGATCGGTGAAGCCGCAGCTGGGAAGTCGAACAGCCTCCTGGGCCGCATAGCGGTAAGTAAGCCAGCAATCGGTTCGATCCACTGGGATAGGACAGATGGCCGGGCGGTCACCTGGCTGCCAGGTGGCGACCACAGAGGCTTCATTGGTTGCGGCCGGCCAAACCGGCAACTTGATGTTCAAGCATGCCGCTACTTGGTCGGCTGACGCCTCGTGCCGCCGACTTCTCAATCTCGCATCGAAGGCATCGATGCCCCGTAGCCACTTGACCGGTATCTCGATACCCGGGCTCGCCCACGGCCAGCTCTTCCACCATCCGGGTTCAGGCCCGGCCAGCGCGACGACGATGCCGCAGCCCGGTGCGTCGTCCGGCCAGTCCTGTAGATGCGATGGAAGCTGGAACTCTTCAGCGAGCGCCGCGATCACCTGCGGCAAACCGATCGAAACTGTGGTGTGGTCTGCGGGGTAAACGGGCAGCAACAGGTACACATGGGCCCTATCTGGCCTGCTCATCGGTTCGAACTCCAGAGCCTCGACCGCGAACTTCTGCGCGGAAGCCGTATAGCCGAATCTGAGCCTCTTTCGATGTCCGTAGAACTTGTATCGGTAGAGATCGGGTCTAAACACCTCTCCGGGGCTGACGCCGTCGAATCGCGGTCGCTTCCACACACAGAAGATGTTCCACTACATCAGCGTTTGTCGACGAGTACGCGAGGGCCTGTAACCATCTGGTGGCCGTGCCGACAAGTCTCGATCTCACCGCTAGTGCCTTCGACGGCACGCTGGGCAGCGTCGGCGGCACCTTGGACCTGCTCGGAACCGTGCTCGACCCGCTCGGCTCACTGGTCGCCTGGGGCGTTGGCTGGCTGATGGAACACGTACGTCCACTCCGTGAGGCCCTGGACTGGCTCGCCGGCCAACCCGATGAGATCGCCGCACATGCTGCGACCTGGCGTAATGTCGCCACGGCCACGACCGCCACCCTTCAGCACTACGCCGACGCCATCCGCGACCAGACGACCGGATGGTCAGGCACCTCCGGCGACGCCTACCGGCATCACGCGGCGCAACAGCTCGACGCCCTCGGCGGCATCGCCAACGCGACCGAGGGAATCTCGTACGCCGTCGAAGGTGCCGGCCTGCTCGTCGGCCTGGTCCGCGGCATCGTTCGCGATCTGATAGCCCAGTTCGTGGCCACCCTCGCCGCCCGGCTGCCTCAATGGCTGGCCGAAGAGGGCTTGACCCTCGGCTTCGCCACTCCCGTGGTCATCAGCCAGGTAAGCGCCTTGGTCGCCAAATGGGTCAACCGGATCCAAGGCTTCATCCGAGCACTACTGAACAGCCTGCGCCGGCTAAACGGCAAAATCACCGACCTTAGCCGCATACTGGACGAGCTCAAGAACAAACTTGGCAGGCTCAGCCGCTCCGACCCGACGACAAGCACCTCCGACGCGACCGCGTGGATACGCCAGACCGGCGGTGAGTTGCGACGCCCCCGCGGCGACATCGATTTCGAAGAGTATTGGGCTGATCATGCCTACGAAACTTTCCGGGCCTCCGACGACGAACTTCCCGCCATTGCCGCGACCGCCCAGGAATACGGTTTCAGCCCCGATGACATCACGACCATCAAAAATCACATTTTCCGCGACGAGCATCTACTCGACCTCTACGGAGATCAAATCGTCGCGCGCTTCGACGCCAACCCGCGCATGGCAGAGGCATGGCAGCGACTGGCCGCCGGCAACCCTCACCCGGCCGACATCGACTTGCTGCGACACGAACGTTTCGAAGCGCAGTACATGGCCGGAACCGGCGACCCGAGCTACGGACGTGCGCATACCGCCACCATCGAGGCCGGATTCACATGGGATCCTGAAGCGGCGGCACGAGATGGGATCGGTTATCAGCGAAATTACTAGACGCCAGGTCGGCTTGGGAGGACGCCAGCAATGACTGCCTCGATCGGGATCTGGGCGCAGGGGGACCGAACCGGCGAAAGTATCCTTTACCGGTGGGAAGCCGACCAGCAGACCGGTTTCGTGATCTTCGAAGTGCCGACCCGGAGAATTCGCCCCGCGGACGACAGCGGCCAGCCAATCGGGGATCTACTGTTCGACCCCACCGAAGGTGAGCCGTCCGGCACGGCGGCTGGCGTGAACCGACGACTTTTCAACCAGGTGGTCGTCGCGATCATGCGCGCATATCGACGCTCCGGAGCTGCGCCTGCAACCGCGCACGCCTACTACTACTGAGGTCAGGACGAAGCGAACGACTTCGAAGCGCCTGAACGGCGCAGGAGTACGCCATGACGAGATTGCGGTTCCACATCAGCGAGGTATTCGACATACCGGCGCGGGGTGGTTTGATCGCCGTAGGACGGATTCGCGATGGCGAGATCGTTGGCGTCCCGCGCCTCCGTGACGACACCAGTGGAAATCTTGTCCACGTGCTCGCGATCGATCATCCCACGCCCCGCACTCGACGTACCGGTGAGACCATCCTGGTCGTCGATCGAGCAGACGCCGAATATGTCGAGGTGGGGCGCATCTGGACCGTCGAAGGCTAGTCGAGGTCGAGACATGGTCGAGCGAGCCGAGCGGCTTGCGGGGCAGCTCATGGACTGTGGCGATGAGCTTGGTGGCGCCGGCCCTGCCGCTGACGCCACGTTCCCAACCAGCCTGGACAGGTCTGGTCACCGCGCGCTTCTCAGCTGCTGATTCACCTGCTCCAGGTCGAACGTCGCCGGGTTGAACCGGCTCGCGTCGGTCAGGCCCAGCCACTCCAGCCGGTCCCGGTGTTCCTCATGGGCGGGATCGGCGAGGATCTCGATCAGTTCCTGGTAACCCCAGATGCCGCCGCAGTCGTCGGGTGGGGCCGCCCGCCGCCCGCCGGTACACAGTGGGTACTCGAGACTGGGATCCGCGGGCGTCACCTTCTCGACCAGGATCTCGTGCTCCCAGTTGTCGCCGAAGTCGTAGGTGTACCGGAACTTGTCAGTCACCCCGTGTGCGACCTGTTCCAGGGTCACCGGCCCGTCCGAACGATGCCCGAGGTCACGGTCGGCGCGGCCGAACTGGCCGTAGTCCGTGTCGAAGACGTGCAGGTGGCCGCCGTGCCAGCCGAATGCCGCGAGAAGCGCGTGGTGCAGCCGGTTCAACGTGATGTCGCCGGGCACCAGCAGCCGTCGCCAGATCGGCGGCTTCGCGCCCCGCAGGCTGACCTTGAGCTGGTAGGCCGGGGCCGGCCCGTTCGACTTCTTCCGTTTGGCCGGCAGCTTCGCCGGCTGCCGCCGGCGCTGGGAAGGCAGGTCGGGGCCGGGAGCGCCGAGCCCGCCGGAGCGGCCGATCAACGCGGCGAACTGCTGCAACACGTCCAGCGGAATGCGGTTGCCGGCATGCGGGGACGCGACAGCGCCACGCGGCCGGCGCGCCGGCGGCAAGGTGGCCAGCCGGCTACGGGTGAGCACGGCGAGCGGGGCGTACCCGGGTCCGTCCTCATCCACCAGATCCAGGTCTTCCGGACTCTCGGCCGGCCCGTCCTCCGCATCGTGGTCGGCGCGGATTTCGAGCGCCTGCTCGGCATACCAGCGGAACTCGGGCGCATTCAGCGTCTTGGTCTTTATGGTCACCCCGTCGCCCCGGGCATTCTGGTGGATCCCCGCCACCAGGGTCGGTAGTTCGTCTTCCCCGACCAGGTAGATCTCGTCCGCGGCGCCGCAATTCTCGTGATCGACCACGATGACGAGCGCGTGTCCACGACCAGCGCGCTGAAAAACGCCGATCAACACCGACATCGTGTCCTCCGCGTCATACATCCGGGTGAACGGCCCGGCGGTCAGCGGCTGCGCCAGACGGTCCGCCCACGCCGGCGCCGCGACACCGGCACCGACCAGCCGCTCGGCCGCCGCCCGCGCAGCTGCGGCGACCGACCCTGGCTCGTCGCCGGCCACTGCGCTGATCGCGGCGAGCAGAGTCAGGGCCGCACGAGTGCCACGCGCCTCGACCGCGGGGACCAGCGCATCAGCGAAAGCGGTCAACGAGGCGTCTCCGTCGGACTGCGCCAACGCCACGAAGAACGCACCGGCCAGCTCCGCGTCCAGCGGATCCTCGGTCTCCGCCAAGGTGGCGGCGTCCTCGATGAGATCGGCCAGCATCCGACCGGGATCGGCCGTACCGCCGACACAGTCCGGGCAGTCACATGCCTGCTTCTCATCGGCCACGACAGCTAGTTTCCCGCGCCGCGCGGATTCGGCTGCCGCGCGGTTCCGGGGACGTCGGCTACCAGAACTCATCGCACCAGTCTGCACCGCTGACCAGATTCCGCCTCACTCACTCACCGGGGAAGAAGACGACTCCTCCCGCGAACCCGCGACATCCCCCTTCTCGGGGACATCGTGTGCGCTGCTGATCGTCAACCGTCTAGAGTGGCACCGGCTGCGGCGAAAGGCGACCATGGCGAAACTGGTCCTCTCCCCGAAGGAAGCGATTCTCCGCGACCTGGTCGGAACCCCCACCTTCCTGCGGGCGCGAGCAGCGGTGACCGATGGGCAGATCGAGGTCCAGGTTGTCAGCGGGTCCGGTCAAGCGGTCGGCAAGGTCCGCGACGGCGGCGTCGTGACCGGCGAGATCGTCGCCGATCCGGTGCCCGCCTTGTCGGGCGTCTGCACCTGCGCCGACGCGGACTGCGCCCACATCGTGGCACTGCTGATCGCCGCCCAGCGGGAGGCCGGGGAAGAAAACGTCCCGGCCGCCGGGGAGAAAAACGTCCCGGCCGCCGGGGAGAAGAAGTCCCCGGCGCCGGCGCAGCGGCGGCCCGGGACCAGCCGGTGGGAGTCCCAGCTGTCCGCCTGGGTGCGGGAGGTGGCCGGAACGCCGCCGCCCCCGGAGCCCGCGGAGCCCGGGATCGGTCTGCAGTTCGAGGTGGTCACCGCCTATCTTCCGCGGAGCCGCGGGACCGGGCAGCGGATCTCGATGCGCCCGGTGCTGCCCGGCCGCAAGGGCTGGGTGCGCACCGGGATCAGCTGGCACTCGATCGGCTACGCCGGGGGCCGCTCACGGCAACTGGAGCAGTACCGCCGCCTGCTCACCGAGATCCTCGAACTGTCCGGCTCCCGCACGCGCTACTACGGCAGCCCCAGCGCGAACATCTTCCTCGACGAGTTCGCCAGCCGGCGCGTCTGGGATCTGCTGGCGGAGGCGCAGGAGTCCGGCCTGCCGTTGGTGCAGCCCGGCAAGAACGCCCGGCCGGTGGTGGTGGCACGCCGCCCGGCCCGGGTGTCGATGCGGGTGGACCGGGTCGACGGTGACCTGTCGGTGCAGGCCGTGGTGCAGGACGACGGCCTGCCGGTGGACCTGGAGAGCGCCCTCTTCATCGGTGATCCGGCGCACGGCATCGCCTCCTGGGGCGTCCGCGGTGAGGCCGGGCCGGCGGGAGTCCTGCGGTTGGCTCCGCTGGCCCGGCCGCTTCCGGGCTCGACCCGCAAGGTCCTGACGGCGCCGAGCATCCGGATTCCCGGCCAGCAGGAGCAGCGGTTCTTCGCCGAGTTCTACCCCGGTCTGGTCCGGCAGGTGGAGGTGGTGCCGGCCGGGCCCGCGGTGAGCCTGCCCGCGGTGGGGGCTCCGGTCCTCACCGTGACGCTGACCGCTGAACGCGGGCACCGTCTGCGGTTGCGCTGGGACTGGGTGGTCGAGGTGGGCGGTGGCCGGCACGGCGAGCCGCTCTGGTCGTCGGCGTTGTCGGAAGAGCAGACCGATGTCGTACAGCGGGTGGCTGATCTTGTTGGGTCTGGCCTGCTCGAAGCGGGCCCGCTCGGGCCCCGGCTCGCCGCCGGATCGGAGCTCGGCGGCGACGCGATGATCCATTTCTTGAGTACGACCGTGCCCGCCCTGGCCGATCTCGGTGTCCGCGTGATCGAGCCGGAGGACGGCTGGGACCTGCAGGAGAGCGACGCGGCGCCGGTCATCACGTTCGCCGGTGCCGCACAGGCCGGCGAACCGGACTGGTTCGACCTGTCAGTCCAGGTCCAGGTCGGCGGCGAACAGGTCGACTTCGAGGCGCTGTTCGTCGCCCTCGCCCGCGGCCAGGAGTTCCTGATCCTGCCCAGTGGTGTCTACTTCGGCCTGGAGCAGCCGGAGTTCCAGCAGCTGCGCACACTGATCGAGGAGTCGCGTGCGCTCACCGACAGCCCGCCGGGGGTGCTGCGGGTCGGCCGGTTCCAGGCCGGTGTCTGGGACGAGTTGGGCGAGTTGGGTGAGCTGGCCGGCCAGGCCGCCGACTGGCAGCGTACGGTGGCCGCGCTCAGCGCTGCCGGCGTGCTCCTCGACCAGCCGGTGCCGGCCGAGGTGCACGCCGAACTGCGTCCCTACCAGCAGGAGGGTTTCCGCTGGCTGGCAGCGTTGCACGACAACGGGCTCGGCGGCATCCTGGCCGACGACATGGGTCTGGGCAAGACGCTGCAGGCGCTCGCCCTGCTGTGCCATGCCCGTAAACACGGCCGGTTCCTGGTCGTCGCGCCGGCCAGCGTCGTGCACAACTGGGTGGCCGAGGCGGGTCGCTTCACCCCCGATCTCGAGGTCCGGGCGATCACGTCGACCTCGGCCCGGCGAGGAACCGATCTGGCTGAGGCGATCGGGCAGGCCGATGTCGTGGTCACCTCGTACACGCTGTTCCGCCTGGAACATGACGACTACGCGGCGATGGACTGGGCCGGCCTGGTGCTCGACGAGGCGCAGTTCGTGAAGAACCCGCAGTCACAGGCGTACAAGTGCGCGCGCCGCCTCCCGGCACCCTTCAAGATCGCCATCACCGGCACCCCGATGGAGAACAACCTGACCGAGCTGTGGGCGCTCTGCTCGATCGCGGCGCCCGGCCTCTTTCCCCGGCTCGACCGGTTCACCGAGTACTACCGCGCCCCGATCGAACGCGAGCGCGACCAGGACCGGCTGGCCCAGTTGCGCCGCCGGATCCGCCCGCTGGTGCTGCGCCGCCGCAAGAACGAGGTCGCCGCCGAACTGCCGGCCAAGCAGGAACAGGTGGTCGATGTCCTCCTCTCGCCCGCGCACCGCAAGGTCTACCAGCAGTACCTGCAGCGGGAGCGGCAGAAGGTGCTCGGCCTGCTCGGCGATCTGGAGAAGAACCGGTTCGAGATCTTCCGCTCGCTGACGCTGCTCCGGCAGGCCAGTCTGGACCTGGCGCTGGTCGGCGATCAGCACCGCGCGGTCTCCTCGACCAAGCTCGACCTGCTCGTGGAGCAACTCACCGACATCGTCGCGGAGGGCCACCGCACGCTGGTGTTCAGCCAGTTCACCCGCTTCCTCGGCAGCGCGCGGGAGCGGTTGGAGCAGGCCGGCATCGTCTGCGCATACCTGGACGGCACCACACGTGATCGCAAGCGGGTGGTCGAGGAGTTCAAGACCGGCGCCGCGCCGGTCTTCCTGATCAGCCTGAAGGCCGGCGGGTTCGGCCTGAACCTGACCGAGGCGGACTACTGCATCCTGCTGGACCCGTGGTGGAACCCGGCGACGGAGGCGCAGGCGGTGGACCGGGCCCACCGCATCGGGCAGACCCGCAACGTGATGGTCTATCGCCTGGTGGCGCGGGACACCATCGAGGAGAAGGTGATGGCCTTGCAGGCCCGCAAGGCCGAACTGTTCGCCGGGGTGATGGACGGCGGAGAATTCGCGTCCGCCGCACTCACCGCCGCCGACATCCGCGAACTCCTCGGTTAGCTCCCAGGCGACCGAATCGCATTTGAATCACGCGGACTCGGCTGGATGGAGAGATGCCCCCGACATCGGCGCGACGTCGGAGCATGCCGATGACGGCGGTGCGGTTCCACGTCGACGAGGGCAGGCGGAGAGCGCGGATGGCGGCGTAGGCGGCGCCCGCCGGGACCATGCCGTCGTCGAGGGGCAGGCGCGGGGCGGCACGTCAAGGGGCCGGCGCGACGCCGAGCAAGCCGGCACACCGGAACGAGGCGGCACGCCGAGCGGGTCGGTGTCAGGGGGAGAACGTCCACACCGTGCCGAGATAAATCCCGTAGCCGGTCGAGATCACGGTCAGCGTCGCCAGCACCGCGACTGCCACCGGCCGCCGCGCCCGGGCCAGAGCCGCCGCGGCCGGCAGCAGCAACGGGAACGCCGGCAGCAGCAGCCGGGCCTTGGAGTGGTAGTACCCGTGGCCGAAGAAGGACATCGCCAGGAGCACCGCCGAGAACAGCTTGAGCTGCCACGGCACCCGCGCGGTGACGAGCACGACGAGCAGCCCGATCGCCACGACCAGGGTGAGGGTGACCGCGTACATCGCCGGCGGGGACGACTCGCTCAGCAGTGTGCCGATCGTCGAGACGGTGTACTGACCCCAGTCGTACGTCATCTTCCAGGCGTCGTTCTGCACGTGGAAGTAACCGTCCGGGCGGCCCAGGCGGTCGCCGACCCAGGCCATGTGGCCGAGCAGGCCGAGCGGCGCGAGGACGCCACCGGCCCAGGGGCGCCAGCCGTCCCGGCGCCGGGTCACAGCGATCAGCGCGGAGAGGCCGACCACCAGGATCAGCGCGGCCGCGGTGGGGCGGGTCAGTCCGGCGAGCAGGCAGAGCAGCCCGGCGGCGAGCCAGCGGCGGCGGATCACCGCGTACAGCGACCAGGCGGCCAGCGCGGTGAACAGGGTCTCGGTGTAACCCATCGACTCGATGAAGGCGTGCGGCAGCACCGCCCAGAGCGCCGCCAGCAGGATGCCCCTGCCGCGGCCGCGCAGGTGCGCGCCGATCGCGTAGAGGCCGCCCGCCGCGGCGAGCCCGGCCAGCCAGGAGACCGCGACGCCGGCCACCTCCGGGCCGCCGGGCAGCAGCGGATCGAGCGCGGCGATCAGGGCCGGGAAGAGCGGGAAGAACGCCAGGTTCGTGGTGGCCAGGCCGCCGTCGAGCTTCAGCGGGATCGCGGTGTCGTAGCCGTACCGGACGATGCCGACATACCAGTTCGCGTCGTACGCGGAGAGCATCCGCAGTAGACCGCGTCGCTGCCCGGCCGGGATGCCCGGACCGGACGCGAACCACCAGGCCGCCGCGACGCCTGTGGCGCGCAGAACCGCGTACAGCAGGATCGCGATCGCCGGACCGAAGCGCGGCCGGACCGGCGCGGCGGCCGCGACCGGCGCCGGGATCCGCGCCGCGGGCGGCGGCCCGGGTAGCGGAGCGGGTGGGAGCGGCGACACCGGAGGGGCGATGACCCGAACCAGCACCCGACTCCGTCGGGGTGGTCGCGTCTGGCGGCGGTCGGCGCGCGGCCGCCGGCTCGGGCGTCTCGCAGGCCGCCGAACCTGCGGTCGGGCCATGCCTAAACGTTTACCCGATCCCGCGTCCGCCGTCATCGGAAGCGGCGGGCGAAAACTGAGACGGGAATGACAACCGGACGCGCGAGCGGGCCCGTCCGAGGGGTGATGAACCGACGGAAGGTGACGCGATGCGGGATGGTGCGGAAAAGGAGTACGTCGAGTACGTCGCGGCGCGGATACCCGCGTTGCGCCGGCTCGCGTTCCTCCTCGCCGGTGACGAGCACCGCGCCGACGATCTGGTGCAACAGACGATCACAGGACCGCCGATCTGCTGCGCCCCCTGGACGGGGAGCCGCGGCGCCCGTCCACCGTGGACGTCGATCTGGCGATCACGACCGCGCGCCGTAAGCGGGCGGTCCGCAACTCCGGTCTTGCCGGGGCCGCCGCGCTGACACTGGCCGCCGTCGCCGGCGGTGCACTGATGATCAACCGGCCGGTGGAGAAGGCGGAGCGCACCGCGGAGCCGGCCGCCGCGCCGGTCACCCCGCCCACAAGCCGCACGGTCGAGCAGCTGCCGGCCCCGGACGGCGCTCCCTCCGCGCTGATCTCCGGCGGCGACCCGGCCGGGAAGTACTTCGTCGGCCGGTCCTCTTCCCGGGTAGGCGGATACCAGGCGGTGATCTGGCACGACGGCGCCGGCACCGCGGTGCCGGTGGTCTGGCACTGCCGGTGAAGGCGGGGCGGTCTCGACGCGCGGGGCCGTCGGTGGGTCACCGGGCGGCCTCGCCGGCCGCCCGGTGCCGGGTCAGACCGCGACGTCGACGTAGATGCGGCCGGAGAGCTCGCCGACGCGGAACCCCTTCTTCGCGGGCAGCCCCAGGGCGAACGAGACGTAACCCTCGTAGTCGCCGACCACCGCGTACGAGGTGATCCCGGGCAGGTCGATCCGGTGCGTCCCGGTCACGGTCACCGCGCCGTCGTCGCGGTGCGCCTGTGCCGGATGCAGCACGAGCAGCAGGAACGCCTTCCCCGGGATGGTGACGACCCTGCCGGAGCCGTCCTGGCGCAGCTCGGTCACGTACTCGACGGTGTAGCCGGGCAACGCTCCCGGGATGTCCAGGACGACGCGGTCGTATCCGTCGTGCGTCGCGTAGCGGACCCGTTCGATCACCGGGACCGGTGGAACGGGTGGGTGGTGGGTGACGGTGACCGGTGTGGTGGGCCAGGCGGCCACCGCGGCGGCGGTGGCCGCCGGCGCGGCGCCGGTGGTGGCCGGCGCGGCGGTGGTGGCGGTGGCGGTGGACGCGCAACCGCCGGCGGCGATCAACGCGCTGACGATGACGAGAGCCGTGTTTCCCTTCATGGTCGTGGCCTCCGTATACGCTTCTGGATACCACCGAACCTAGGCGCTCCCGGCCGACCTGTGCTCCCGGATTCGTGCCCGCGCCACGCGAGACGGGACTCCGGCCGCCGCCCCACGGCACGAACCGCGTTCTCCGGCGCTAATGGTGCGGTTCCACTCCGAAAGCGACGTCCAGCCGGTATTTCGTGCCGGTGTAGCGGGACTCGCTCAGCTCCAGCGGCCGACCCTCCTGGTCCAGGATCAGCCGCTCCTCGACCAGCAGCGCGGTCCCCACCTCGACGCCCAGCTCCCGGGCGTCCTCCTCGTTCGCCGGCTGGGCGGTGATCGTCGAGGTGCCGCGGGTCGGGACGCGGCCGAGCGCGACCAGGGCCTCGTGCACCGAGCCGGAGAGGTCGAAGTCGAGCAGCGCGTTCAGCACGCCCGGGTAGCAGGCGTGCTCGAAGGCGAACGGGTCGCCGTCGGCCTGCCGGACCCGGTAGATCGCGACCACGTCGCCGGCCCGCTGCCGCAGCCGGGTCGCCTCGATCACGGTGGCCGGCCGCAGATCGGCGCTGACCACCCGGGACGTCGGGACCTTGCCCCGCTTGCGGATCTCCTCGCTGAGCCGGATCAGGTTGTCGGCGCGGCGCGGGCCGGTGGGCACCGCGACGAACGTGCCGCGGCCGGGCGCGCGGTACGCCAGGCCGTCGTTGACCAACTGGGTGACAGCGGCGCGGGCGGTCATCCGGCTGACCCGGAACTCCCGCGCCAGCTCCGGCTCGGAGGGCAGCGGATCGTGCGGCCGGGCCTGCGCGATCCGCGCCCGGAGCGCCTGCTCGATGCGGAAATAGCGCGGCGCGAAGTCTGGTCCGGCGGACATGAGGACACCCTACCGAGCGGGGCAACCTGTCTAGACAGGCGGTTGTCTAGACAGGTACGGTTCGTTCCCATGGATTTCACGGTGCCGCAGATCGCTCGCATGATCGACCACTCCATCCTCCAGCCTCACTTCACCCTCGAGGACGTCCGTCAGGGCTGCGCCGTCGCCGCCAGGTACCAGGTCGCCTCCGTCTGTGTCCGGCCGTCCGACGTGCCGCTCGCGGTGGAGCTGCTGGGCGACACCGACGTGCGGGTGGGCACGGTCATCGGCTTCCCGCACGGGGACACCAGCACCGAGGTGAAGGTGGCCGAGACCGAGCAGGCGGTGTCCCGCGGCGCCACCGAGATCGACATGGTGATCAACATCGGTTGGCTGCGGTCGGGGGACGTCGCGGCGGTGGAGACCGAGATCAAGGAGATCGTGCGCGCGGCCGGCGAGGCGCACGTCAAGGTGATCCTGGAGACGGCGTACCTCACCGACGAGGAGAAGCTCGCGGCGTGCCGGGCGGCCGAGCGGGCCGGCGCGGCGTTCGTGAAGACCTCCACCGGCTTCGCCCCGACCGGCGCGACGATCGACGACCTGGCCCTGATGCGGTCCGCCGTGTCGGCGAAGGTGCAGGTCAAGGCGTCCGGTGGGATCCGCAGCCTGGACACCCTGCTGGCGATGACAGCGGTCGGCGTGACCCGCTTCGGCACCTCGGCCACCGCGGAGATCCTGGATGACCTGGCCCGGCGCCAGGCGGCCAGCTACGCGCGCCGCGGCTGAGGCGAGGCCCCGCCAACGATCACGAATGCGACAAGCCCTTATGATCTTGGCGTGTGATCCACAAAAGTCTGTCCATAGTGGTGGCGACTGGATTGATCGGCGCCGCCACCCTGCTCGGCGCCGCCCCGGCGCTCGCCGACGAGACCGAGAACTCCGAACCACCGAACGTTGAGCTGGTCCTCGACGTCAGCGGCTCGATGAAGGCCGCCGACATCGACGGCGAGACGCGGATCGCGGTGGCCAAGCGCGCCTTCGGCAAGGTCGTCGACGCGCTGCCGGAGAACACGCAGCTCGGCATCCGGGTGCTCGGCGCCACCTATCCCGGCAAGAACAAGAAGGTGGCCTGCCAGGACACCCAGCAGATCGTCCCGGTCGGGCCGGTCAACGCGGTCCAGGCCAAGAACGCCATCGCCACGCTGAAACCGACCGGTTACACGCCGATCGGGCTGGCGCTGAAGAAGGCGGCCGAGGACCTCGGCGACACCGGCTCCATCCGGCGGATCGTGCTGATCACCGACGGTGAGGACACCTGCACCCCACCGGACCCGTGCGAGGTCGCCCGGGAACTGGCCGCGCAGGGCACCCACCTGGTGGTCGACACGCTCGGCCTGACCCCCGACGAGAAGACCCGCAAACAGCTGGTCTGCATCTCCACCGCGACCGGCGGCACGTACGCCGCCGCGAAGAGCGAGGAGGAGCTGACCGACCGGGTCCAGCAGCTGGTCGACCGGGCCGCGACGCCGCCCCCGGTCCAGCCGGCCACCGTCACCGGCACCGCGGACTGCGCCAACGCGCCGCTGCTCGCCCCGGGCGTCTACACCGACCGGGAGAAGATCAGCGAGCACCGGTACTACCGCGTCGCCGTCCCGTCCGACCAGGAGCTGCGGGCCTCGGTGAGCATCGCGCTCGACCGGCCGGTCAATCCGGACTACGGCGTACTGCTGAAGGCCTCCACCACCGGCGGCCGGGAGCTGGTCCGCGGGGTCGACGCCGGCAGCGGGCGGGCCGACGTCCTGTCGGCGGGCCTGCGCTGGTCGGCCGACGAGCAGAAGGCGGACGCGAAGGCGTCGGCCGAGGCGGCCGACGACGACGAGGCGGCCGAGAAGGCCGAGGACGCGTCGACAGAGGTCTGTCTGATCGTCAGCAACTCGTTCGCGGCCACGACCGCGGCGACCGCCCCCGGCATGCCTGTCGAGCTGAGCATCGACCTGGTCGACGCCTCGCACACCCCCGATGCCCCGGGCCTCGGCCGCGGCTTCCTGTTCCTGCTGGTCGTGGCGGTCGCCGGGCTGATCGCCGGCATCCTGGCCGGCTGGATCACCCGGTACTGGGTGGCCACCTGGAGGGAGAACTGATGCGGATCAAGCACCTCGCCGTCGCCGGCGCCGTCGCCGTCGCCGTCGCCGGCGCCGCGATCGTCGGCATCGCCGCCGTCCCGGCTCCGGCGCTCGCCGACGACCCGTCCCCGGCGCCCGCGGTGAACACCGCCGGCACGTCGTTCCTCACCGCGGTGCCGATCACCGCGAACCAGCCGGTCCAGGTCGGCGCGGTCACCGGCGACTACCTGTACTGGCAGTTCAGCGCGGAGGCCGGCCAGCGCCCGGACATCACCACCAAGGTCACCCTGCCCGCCGACGGCCGTACCGGCGCCGAGTCGTGGATCATCGAGGTCTTCGACGGGCTCCGCCGCCGGCAGGCCTGCGTGGCCGGCGAGCAGAGCCCGATCGCGGCCAAGGACGCCGCTGACGTCACGCTCGGCTGCCGGATCCGCCAGGTCCGCTCGTGGGCCGAGCCGCAGGACGGCGACCCGCTGCCGGGCACCTACTACGTCCGGTTGTCCAGCACGAAGCTGCCGGAGAAGGACCTCGGCCTGCCGCTCAAGGTCAGCCTGACCCTGACCACCCCGGACGGCGACCTCGACGCCGACCAGGGCGAGCTGGCCAAGCCGCTGGTCCCGAACAACCAGCCCGGCACGGTGCTCACCACACCCGCGCCCTCGGCGTCCGCGGATCCGGACAGCGAGGAGAGCGGCTTCAGCCTGGACTGGCTTCCGGACTTCTCCGGCCGCTGGTTCTGGACCGCCGGCGGCGGCATCCTGGCCGCTCTGACCGGCCTGTTCGGCTTCTCGCTCACCCGCCGGCGCCGCCGGACCTGACCCCCACCCACCGAGGCCACCGGACCGGCCCACCACGACGCCACCGGACCGGACCGGCCGATTACCGACGCCGCCGGACTGAAACGGCCACTCACCGCCCGCGGGCTCAGCATGCTCGCGGGCGGTGAGGCTCCGGCCCACTCCAGCCGGCGGCGCGGCTCAAGGTTCCGGCGCCGGGCGGGCCGCTCGCCGCGGCCCGGGAACGCGGGTGGTCAGAAGTCGTCGTCGAAGGTGACCGAGCCGGTGACGCCGACCTGGTAGGCGGAGACCCGGCGCTCGAAGAAGTTCGAGAGCTCCTGCACGTCCTGCAGCTCCATGAAGGCGAACGGGTTCCGGCTGCCGTACATCGGCTCGATCCCCAGCACCTGCAACCGCCGGTCGGCCACGTGCTGCAGGTACTCCCGCATGTCACCCGGCGACAACCCGCTGACCCCCTGCTCCAGCAGATCCTCGGCGAACTGGACCTCACACTCGACGGCCTCGGCCAGCATGTCGCGGACCTGCCGTTCCATCTCCGCGTCGAACAGGTCGGGCTCCTCCGCGCGTACCTGGTCGACCACGTCGAAGGCGAACGCCATGTGCATCGACTCGTCGCGGAACACCCAGTTGGTGCCCGACGCCAGGCCCTGCAGGACGCCGCGGGAGCGCAGGAAGTACACGTACGCGAAGGCGCCGTAGAAGAACAATCCCTCGATGCACGCCGCGAAGCAGATCACGTTGAGCAGGAACGCCCGCCGGTCCGCCTTCGTCTCCAGCCTGCGCAGATCGAAGACCGAGTCGATCCAGGTGAAACAGAACTCGGCCTTGCGCGCGATCGACGGGATGTTGTCCACGGCCGCGAAGGCCGCCGCGCGCTCGTCGGAGTCCGGGACGTAGGTGTCAAGCAGGTTCAGATAGAACTGGACGTGCACGGCCTCCTCGAACAGCTGCCGGGACAGGTACAGCCGGCCCTCCGGCGAGTTGACGTGCTGGTACAGGTTGAGCACCAGGTTGTTCGCCACGATGGTGTCGCCGGTGGCGAAGAACGCCACCAGCCGGGAGACCAGGTGCTGCTCGGCCGGCGTCAGGCGGGCCAGGTCGGCGAGGTCGGCGTGCAGGTCGACCTCGTCGACCGTCCAGGTGTTCTTGATGGCGTCCTTGAAGCGGTCGAAGAAGTGCGGGTACTTCATCGGCCGCAGGGTCAGGTCCATTCCGGGGTCGAGCAGCATTACTGGCACGCCTCACACGATTCGGGGTTCTCCAGGGAGCAGGCTTCCGCGGCGGTCAGCGCCGGGATCGGCGCGACGGCCGGGGCGACCGCCACGGTGGCCTGCTGGATCCGCGTCGCGGGCCGCGAACGCAGGTAGTACGACGTCTTCAGCCCGGACTTCCAGGCGTGGAGGTACATCGACGAGAGTTTGCCGATGGTCGGCGCGGCCAGGAACAGGTTCAGCGACTGGGACTGGTCGATGAACGGCGCCCGGGCCGCGGCCAGGTCGATCAGCGCGCGCTGGGGCAGCTCCCACGCGGTCCGGAAGAGCTCCTTGAGGTCGGCGGGAAGCTCGGCGATGCCCTGCACCGAGCCCTCGGCCCGCCGGATCGCCTCCCGGATCCGCGCCGTCCACAGCCCGCGCGCCTTCAGCTCCCGTACCAGATAGGTGTTGATCTGCAGGAACTCGCCGGACATCGTCTCGCGCTTGAACAGGTTGGAGACCTGCGGCTCGATGCACTCGTAGCAACCGGCGATCGACGCGATGGTCGCCGTCGGCGCGATCGCCACCAGCAGCGAGTTCCGCAGCCCGTGCGCCGCGATCCGGGCTTTCACCCCGGCCCAGCGGGCGGTCTGGGTGACCTGGGCGCCCCACAGGTCCGGGTGCAGGTCACCGTGCGCGGCCCGGGTCTCGGGGAAGGCCGGGTGCGGGCCGAACCGCTCGGCGAGACCGGCCGAGGTCTCCAGCGCGGTCAGCAGGATCTCCTCCTGCACGCGGGTGGACAGCTCCCTGGCCCGCGGGGAGTCGAACGGCAGCCGGAGCGTGAAGAACGCGTCCTGCAGGCCCATCAGCCCGAGCCCGACCGGCCGCCACCGCGGGTTCGACGTCGCCGCCTGGGCGGACGGGTAGTAGTTGAGGTCGATGACCCGGTCCAGGAAGACCACCGCGGTACGTACCGTGGCCCGCAGCTTCTCCCAGTCCACCCCGCCGGCCGTGGTGTGGGCGCCCAGGTTGATCGAGCCGAGGTTGCACACCGCCGTCTCGTCGTCGCTGTTCACCTCGAGGATCTCGGTGCACAGGTTCGACAGGTGGATCGTGTTGCCCGGCGCGCCGGTCTGGTTGGAGAGCGCGTTCGACCGGTCCTTGAACGTCATCCAGCCGTTGCCGGTCTGCGCCAGGGTGCGCATCATCCGCCCGTACAGGTCACGGGCTTTGACGGTTTTGACTGCTTTCTTCTCGGCGGCCCGGTAAGCCTCGTCGAACGCCGGCCCGAAGAGGTCCGGCAGTTCGGGAGCGTCGGACGGGTCGATCAGGGACCAGTCGGCGTCGGCCTCGACGCGGCGCATGAACTCGTCCGGGATCCAGTTGGCCAGATTCAGATTGTGGGTACGCCGGGATTCCTCACCGGTGTTGTCCCGCAGCTCCAGGAACTCCTCGATGTCCGGGTGCCACGGCTCCAGGTAGACGCAGGCCGCGCCCTTGCGACGGCCGCCCTGATTGACCGCTGCCACGCCGGCGTCCAGCGTCTTGAGGAACGGGACGATGCCGTTGGACTTGCCGTTCGTGCCCCGGATCAGCGCGCCCCGGCCGCGCACCCGGGACCAGGCGATGCCGATGCCGCCGGAGAACTTCGACAGCTTGGCGACCTGGTGGTACCGCTCGTAGATGGAGTCCAGCTCGTCCTTCGGCGAGTCCACCAGGAAGCACGAGGACATCTGGGTGTGCCGGGTGCCGGAGTTGAACAGGGTCGGTGAGCTGGGCAGATAGGCCAGGCTGGCGATCAGGCGGTAGAACGCGACCGCTTCGGCCGGGTTGCCGGAGAGCCCGCACGCCACCCGGAGCAGCCAGTACTGCGGGGTCTCGATCGGCGTCCGGTTCACCGGGTGCTTCAACAGGTAGCGGTCGGCGACCGTACGGACCCCGAAGTACTCGAACCGGAGGTCGTTGGTGACGTCCACCGCGGCGTCCAGCTCGGACCGGTGCCGCAGGACGAAGGCCAGGGTGTCGTCGCCGATCAGGCCCTGCTCGTGCCCGAGCGCGACGGACTCGCTGAACGTGGTCGCGCCCTGCTCGCGGACCTGCCGCCCGACCAGGTCGATCAGCAGGCGGGCGGCCAGCTTGGAGTACTGCGGCTCCTCGCCGATCAGCTCGGCGGCGGTCTGGACGGCGAGCCGGTCCAGCTCGTCGCTCGTGGCGCCGTCGTACAGGCCGCTGACCGTTCTGGTCGCCACGCGCAGCGGGTCGACCTCGTCGAGACCGGTCACCCAGCGCTCGACCGCGGCGAGGACCCGGTGCACGTCGACGGGCGTCAGCTCGCCGTCGCGTTCGCGCACCCGCATGCCGTGCCGGCGTTGTGCCGGCACGCTCTCCGAACTCTTCTCCGGTGTCAGCGTCATGGCCTTCTTCCCTGGCGAGTCGACACGGCCGCCGATCGCGCAGGGGGACACCACGCTGACTCCGGGCGCGCGCGGGCGCACCCCTCGATCAACCTCGGCGTCGGCCGTCCCGCGCGGCCTTCGACCGCCGCACACGGATGCGTGCGGCGCGCTGGCAGGTCTTCGGACTCGCGGGCGGACTACTCGTTCCTACTGGCCGTCGCTTCCCGGGCCGCAAGGCCCAGTGCCGTGTGACGGCGGTCGTTCCCACTCACCGCTGCGGGGCAGTTCCGGTCTCGCACCGGATTCCCTCTTGCCTCGGCACGCCCGGAAGGGCGCGCCGAACCAGCTGCGATCGACACTATATATGGGTACGACTTGCGCCACGCAACGCCACATGGTGTGTCGCGAGGGGATCCTCAATCCCCGGAGGCGCCCCAGAAGTAGATCTCCGACGGCGCCCCGGTCTCGTCGTGCAGCACCGCGCACCGCCCGAACCACCGCTCGTCGGCGAGGTCGTCGATCGCATCGACGTGTGCCCGGGTCAGCCTGGTCACCCCGGCGCGATCCCACGCCTCCTGCTCGCTGACCGGCTCGACGGTGCCGAACGCCGGTTTCTCGCCGGGCTGGACCACCGAGAACATGTCGAGGATCGAATGGGTCCCGCTCTCCTGGACCGACTCGGACGCCCACAGCT
Organism: Actinoplanes siamensis; assembly: GCF_016862395.1. Taxonomy (GTDB): domain Bacteria; phylum Actinomycetota; class Actinomycetes; order Mycobacteriales; family Micromonosporaceae; genus Actinoplanes; species Actinoplanes siamensis. The sequence continues at coordinate 28,032 of NZ_BOMW01000077.1, forward strand.
CGTCCTCGGTGCGCGGACGATCAGGGAAAGCGGAGGCGGGCTTGCCGAGCTCCGCGGCATCGGCCCACCAGTAGTCACCCTCGTCGAAGACGCGCGTGCGCAGTTCGGCGAGGGCCCGGCCCAGATCGGGCTGGTAAGCGACGTAGTAATTCCAACCGGAAGCACCCATGGGCGTATCGAAGCACCCGGGTACGACACAACCGTGGCGGGGCGCCCGCACGCACCGGCGCCCCGCCGGCGGATCAGCAGGGACCGAGGTCCTGCCACTGCTCGGTCCAGCCGGGCTCGGAGCCCTGCGTCCAGTAGCGCGCCCTCCACAGGTGCCTGCCCTGCCCCGAGGCCGGGCCGTTCGGGTCGCCGTACCTGCTCTTCTCGTGCTTGACCAGCGCCCCGCCCAGGTAGACGGCGCCGAACGCCCACTCCGGCGCGTCCGAGCAGCCGGTGGCCGGCGGCTGCGAGGTGGGCGGCGACGACGGCGGGCCGGAGGTGGGGCCGGTCGGTGGCTGCGAGGCCGGCGGGTTGGAGCAGGTGCCGCTGGAGGCGACGGTGTCCAGGAACGCCGTGCCACCGGACCGGTAGCCGGCCGCCCGCGAGGCCGCCTGCGCCGGCGCCAGCACCTGGTTCTTGGCGAACAGCACCCAGTCCACCTGCTGGACGTAGGTGCTCTTCCCGCCGGTGTGCGCGGCCAGGTCGATGAACCACAGGTTCCAGTTGATCGTCATGGTCTGGCGCGGGAAGTACTTCCCGCCGTGGTCGCCGACCTGCACGCCGTCGATGTAGTAGACGACGTGGCCGTTCGCGACCTGGGCGACCAGGTCGTGCCAGCCGTCCAGGCCGGACCGCTGCGAGGAGTGCAGGTTGTCCGCGTACCAGGGCTCGTTGCGGTACGTGTACCAGGTGGTCTGGTAGTTGATCGGTCCGGTCTCGCCCCAGCCGCCGTTCGGCAGGTACTCGGAGATGTCCAGCTCGCTGTAGGTCGGGTCCAGGTCCCCGTTGAGCGGGCTGATCGTGAAGAACGTCTCGTTGATGTGGTCGCCGTCCGGGCCGCTCGCCGGCGCGTCGGCGAACCGGATCCGGCTGGCGTAGGTGCCCTCCAGGTACCGCTTCTGGGTGGAGTACAGCTCGGCGTGCCCGGTGCCGGCCGCTGTGCCGTCGGTGTACGCGGTGAGCTGGGCGACCTTGTCCCCGTTCGAGGACGGGAAGGTGATGTTGGCGGGTGACCAGGTGGCGCCGGCCACCCCGGGGCCGCCGCTGTAGCCGCGCGGGGTCCAGCCGTTCGCGGTCAGCGCCGCGTCCGCCGAGCTGTTGTAGTGAAAGTCGTCGAACAGGTAGCCGCAGTCGGCCGCGGAGGCCGGGGCCCCGGAGCCCACCGCGACGGCGCCGGACGCGACCAGCACTGCCACGACCACACCCATTGATTTGCCTTTATTGATAAGCATGGGCGGATTCTCCCTAGGGGGATTCGGGATGATGGGGTACGTTCTGAGAGGGTTGACGAGTTCGTCTGGGCTGTCTTCCTATGCGGTACGCCGGATGCGCCCGGCGTACCGCGCCTCCAGTTCCGCGTTGTGCTCCTTTCCGCCGGGCACGTTGTCCGACAGGTAGACGGGCGGGGCGATCCCCGCCGCGAGCAGGATGGCGACCACCTCGGTGACGATCTGCTGGGCCAGCAGCGCCGCGGTGATCGAGGAGACCGCGCCGACCGCGCCGCCACCCGGGAGCGGCAGCGCCGCGTCGCCGTAGGGCGCGCCGTTGTCCAGCACCACGTCCGCGATGTCGCCGAGCTTGCGGCCGCTCGGGTGCCGGGACACGACGCCGGCCGAGTGCCGCTCCGACGTGATCGCGATCAGGGCATGCCCGCGCTCCTTGACCAGCAGCGCCATCTCGACGACCGCGCCGTTGATCCCGGAGTTGGAGGCGATCACGAACGCGTCGTCCGGCTTGACCGGCGCGAGTTCGTACAGCCGGTGGGCGATCGCCGGGTCACGCTCGACCATCGGATCGGCCAGCACCTGGAGCGGGTCGCCGCCGTAGAGGACGACGTCACGCAACGCGATCCGGTTCGTCGGGACCAGGCCGCCGGCCCGGCCGGCGATCTCCATGGCCAGCGCCTCGGAGTGGCCGCAGCCGAACGCCTGGATCACGCCCCCGTTACGCACGCTCGTGGCCAGCAGTTCCGCGGCGCGGCGCTTGTCGCCGGCCTGACCGGCGCCGACCCGGTCGATGACGGCCCGGACCTGCCGCAGGTACTCCTCGCTCGTGACACGCACCCGGTCATCCTTTTCATCGACTGTTGTTATTGATGAAAATTACGACCGTCAACACCTGCCGTCAACAAGAATCTCCATGCCTCGATCACCGCCACGGTATGAGCCGTTTGGGATATCCAGGAATATGGATGCAGCTGGCACGCTCTCCTCACGCCCCACCGGGCGTACCCCCCGGGACGAGGAGAACCGAAGATGCGCAGATGGCGAATCCTTCTGGCGACCCTGGCAGCAGCGGTCACCGCGGCTACCATGGGCGCGCTGGCCGCACCGGGCGCGGCGCAGGCCGACGCGAACGTGGTCGGCGGCACCCGGGCCGCGCAGGGCGAGTTCCCGTTCATGGTGCGGCTGTCGATGGGGTGCGGCGGCGCGCTCTACAGCCCGAACCTGGTGCTCACCGCCGCGCACTGTGTCAGCGGGACCGGCACGAACACCTCGATCACCGCCACCCTGGGCGTGGTCGACCTCAACTCGACCAGCAAGATCACCCGGAAGTCGAACTACGTCTACCGGGCCCCGGGCTACAACGGCAACGGCAAGGACTGGGCGCTGATCCGCCTGTCCAGCCCGGTGACGACGCTGGCCACGCTGCCGATCGCGACCACCACGGCGTACGACTCCGGGACGTTCACCATCGCCGGCTGGGGCGCCGCGACCGAAGGCGGCGGGCAGCAGCGCTACCTGCTCAAGGCCACCGTCCCGTTCGTCAGTGACGCCACCTGCAACTCCAGCTCGATGTACAACGGCGAGATCATCGCCAGCAACGAGATCTGCGCCGGTTACGCCTCCGGCGGCACGGACACCTGCCAGGGCGACTCCGGCGGCCCGATGTTCCGCCGCGACGCCTCCAACGCCTGGGTCCAGGTCGGCATCGTGAGCTGGGGCGACGGTTGCGCCCGCCCGAACAGGCCGGGCGTCTACACCCAGGTCAGCTACTTCGCCTCGGCCATCGCCTCGGCTGCCGCCTCCCTCGGCGGCTGACCCGCGACCTCGTCCAGCGGCCGGCCGCCTCCCCCCAGCGGCCGGCCGCCGCTTCCCCCTCGGCCAACCCGCCCACGCCGGCGTTCATCGTCGTCGAAACGGGGGCGATGACCACGATGAGCACCAGCCGGACCCGCCGGCTGGTGCTCATCGTGGTTGAACGGGCCGATGACCACCCTGTAGGGCCAGCCGCACCCGCGGCGCTCGGGCGGGGGAACCGGCCGGGAATTCCGCAACGATTCCCGGCCGGTCCGCACCCATCGTAGGGAGCACCATGTCCGTCGGTGCAGCGCTGGTCGCCGCACCCGCGCGCCGGCCCACCGACCTGGGCGTCCAGTCCACGCCCGGCGCCGCGAGCCGCACCGCGCCGGCGAGCACCCGGCCGGACATCCCGTACCCGATCTCGGCGCCGGTGCCGGCCGATGCCACGGCATTGGACACCGCCCCGCCCCCGCAGCATGATCGAGTACGACGCCCGCGGTCGTGCGTCCTCCCCACCGCCGCCAGGAAGGACGAGCCGACAGATGACCGGATTCGCCGCACGCCTCCGCCAAGCCACCATGTCCGAGCACCGCGACGCCGAGACCCGCGGCTTCATCGCCCGGCTGATCGGCGGCACCGTCCCGCCGGCCGGCTTCGCCGCGCTCACCGCGCAGTACCTGATCGTCTACCGGGAGCTGGAGGCGGCGGCGGTGACCATGCGCGGCAACCCGGTGGCAGGCGATTTCGCCGACCCGGCCCTGTCCCGGGTCGCCGCCCTGGAGTCGGATCTGGCCCACCTGTACGGCCCGGACTGGGAGGCGCACGTCGAGCCGGTCGCGGCGACCCGGCGGTACGCGGAACGGCTGCGCGAGCACTGCCACACCTCGCCGGCGCACTTCGTGGCCCATCACTACGTGCGCTATCTGGGCGATCTCTCCGGCGGGCAGCTGGTGGGGCGCGAGGTGGCCGCGACGTACGGGCTGGACCGGCGCGGCACGGCGTTCTACCGGTTCGATCGCATCGCCGATCCGAAGGCGTACAAGGCGGTCTACCGGGCCCGGCTGGACGCGCTCGAACTCTCGCCGGGGGAGCTGGACGTCCTGGTGAACGAGTCGCGGTTGGCGTTCACCCTGAACGCGGCGGTCTTCCAGGAGCTCGGTACGACGTACCCCGGGAATCTGGTCCCGGCGGCCTGACGAGCCGGCGGCCGGAAGCGGCCTGGTCCACCTGAACAAAAAGGACGTTCGGGAAATCGTCCCGGATCCAGGCGGTTTTGAAGCATCTGCGACCATGTGCGGGTCTCTTGCTGATCTACGGCCGAAGGGGATTGCGGATCGATGCGGCCACTTCTGCCCGGTGAACCGCTGCGGGTCGGCAGATACGAGATCGAGGGGTCGCTCGGCAGCGGCGGGATGGGCACTGTCTATCTGGGACGGTCGCCGGGCGGCCGGCCGGCCGCGATCAAGGTGATCAGCCCGGATTACCTGGGTCATCCGGAGGCGGTGGCCCGGTTCCGGCGCGAGGCCGAGATGCTCGGGGCGGTCCGCAGCGCGTACACGGCCGGGCTGATCGACTGCGAGCTGGACACGCCGCCGTACTGGATGGCCACCGAGTACATTCCCGGGCCGACGCTGTCCGCGGCGGTCGAGGCGGACGGCGCGATGGCGCCCGGCGCCTGCGCCGAGGTGATGGCGGCGCTGGCCGAGGGGCTGGCCGACATCCACCGGCACGGCATCTGTCACCGGGACCTCAAGCCACAGAACGTGATCCTGTCGGCAACCGGGCCGCAGCTGATCGATTTCGGCCTGGCCCGCGGGACCGGGGCCAGCGGTCTGACGCTCACCGGGATCGCGATGGGCACACCCGGGTACATCGCGCCGGAGATGGTGGAGAGCGACCGGCTCACGCCGGCCGCTGACGTGTTCGCGCTGGGCGCGACGATGGCCTGGGCGGCGACCGGGCGGCGGCCGTACGGCCATGGCTCGTTCCAGGCGATCTACCTGCGCCTGATGCGCGAGCAGATCGACCTGGAAGGCGTCGACCCGCGGCTCGCCGCGGTGATCCGGTCCTGCGTCGCCCGCGATCCGGCCGCGCGGCCCTCACCCGACGAGATCATCACGCAGTGCCGCCACCTGCGCAGCATCGACGGCATCACGCCGACCCGGCTGCTCAGCCACCTGGCCGGGGCGCGGCCGCCACAGCCCGGCGCCGGCCCCCATCCGCCGGAGGCGGCCGCTCCCGTCCCGGCGCGCGCGGCCGACGCGGCCCGGGGCAGCGTCGCGGCCGCCGCGACGCGGGCCGGTGCTGTCGCGGACCGGTCCACCCGGATGGCTGGCACCGTGGCCGGGCGGGCGCGGTTCGCCGGCGCGGCGAGGCCCGCGCCGGACCGGCACGGCCCGGCCTCCGGCGACTCGGCCTCCCCCGCCTCGGGCGGCCACGACCAGCGGCGGGTTCGGACCCGCCGCCTGCTGACCGTCACGGGAGTCGTGGTCGCCGCCGTCCTGATCTTCACCGGAGGCGCCTTCGCCGCCATCAGCCTGCTGCCGGCGACCGAGCCCACCCCACCGGCATCCGGCACCGTCATGGATCCGCCGAGCTCCGGCGACCTGTGGCCGGACGATGCCGGCGAGCCGTTGCCGGACGAGACCGACTCCGCGCCGCGCCGAGCGGGCCGCTGATCACCTCCGGACTCAGGAAGCCGGATACGCCCGGGTCTCGCTGGCCTTGACGGCCGCCCACAACGCGCGCCCGGGAGCCAGGTCCAGCTGCGCCGCGGCGGCCGGCGTGATGTCGGCCGCCACCACGATCGGCCCGTCCAGGCGGACCCGCAGGTTGTCCCCGTGCCGCTGGATGTCGGTGAGCACCGCCGGCCAGGTGTTCCGCGGGCTGCCGTCCGGCTGCGCCGGATGCAACGCGACAGCCGCCGGGGGAAAGGCCACGAACGCGTCCCCGTGCACGACGTCTGTCGCGGTCAGGACGAAATCCCCGGCCAGCCGTACGGCGTGGCCCTCGCCCCGGCCACGAAAGAGGTTGAGCCCGACCAGCTGGGCGACGTAGTCGGTACGCGGCCGGGCCGTGATCGTCGCCGCGTCGCCCTCCTGCACCACCCGCCCGTCCTCGACGATCACCAACCGGTCGGCGAGCACCAGGGCGTCCAGCGGATCGTGGGTGACCAGCAGCGTCGCTCCCGGGTGCGCGCTGAGATGCCGGTGCAGCTCGGCCCGCGTCTCCAGCCGGCTCCGCGCGTCCAGCGCCGCGAGCGGCTCGTCCAGCAGCAACAGCACCGGTTCCACGGCGAGCGCCCGGGCCAGCGCGACCCGCTGCGCCTGCCCACCCGAGAGGCTCCGCGGCTTGCGGCGGGCCAGATCGGTCAGCCCGACACGCTCCAGCCAGCGCTCCGCGGTCGCGTGCGCGGCTCGCCGGCCGGCGCCCTGCCGACGCGGTCCGAACGCCACGTTGTCCCGGGCGTTGAGGTGCGGAAACAACAGATAGTCCTGGAAGACCACGCCGACCCGGCGGTGCTCCGGCGGGGTGGTCGAGAGATCACGCCCGGCCAGCGTCAGGTGCCCGCCGGAGAGCGGGGTGAGCCCGGCCAGCGCCCGCAGTGCGGTGGTCTTGCCGGCCCCGTTCGGTCCGAGCAGCGCCACCGTCTCGCCCCGTCCGACGGTGAGCGCGACGTCCAGCCGGAAGTCGCCGCGGCGTACCACCAGGCGCGCGTCCAGCAGGCTCACGGCGCCGCCAGCCAGCGGTCGCGGAGCGCGGCGAGGATCGTCACCGAGACGGCCAGCAGGATCAGGCTCAGCACCACCGCGCCGTCCAGGTCGCCGCTCTCCATCGTCTGGTAGACCGCGAGCGGCATGGTCTGCGTGATCCCCGGATAGTTGCCGGCGAAGGTGATCGTCGCCCCGAACTCGCCCAGCGCCCGCGCCCAGCACAGCACCCCACCGGCCGCGATCCCCGGTGCCACCAGCGGCAACGTCACATGGGTGAAGGTGGTCCACCGGCTCGCCCCGAGGGTGGCGGCGGCCTCCTCGTAACGGGTGTCGGCGCCCCGGAGCGCCCCCTCCACGGAGATCACCAGGAACGGCAGCGCCACGAACGCCTCCGCGACCACCACCCCGGCCGTGGTGAACGGCAGGCTCACCCCGAACGTCGAGTCGAGCCAGCCGCCGAGCAGCCCGCGCCGGCCCAGCGCGAGCAGCAGCGCGATGCCGCCGACCACCGGTGGCAGCACCAGCGGCACGGTGATCAGCGCCCGGGCCACGCGCCGGCCCGGGAACGCGACGCGGGCCAGCATCCAGGCCAGCGGAACGCCGAGCACCAGGCAGAGCAGGGTGGCCAGGCTCGCGGTGAGCAGCGACAACTTGAGCGCCTCGACCACCTCCGGCTCGGTGAGGCGTTGCGGCAGGGTGGCCCAGGGGGTACGCCACAGCAGCCCGGCCAGCGGCAGGACCAGGAAGATCAGCCCGCCGATCGCGGGCACGAGCAGCGCACCCGGGACCCGTCCCCTCGTCACGGCGCCTGGAACCCCGCTCCGGTCAGCACGCTCCGGCCGTCGGCGGAGAGCACGTAGTCGACGAACGCCCGCGCGCCGGCCGCGTTGGCGGCCTTCCTCAACACCACTATCGGGTACTCGTTGACGGCTTTGGCCGACTCCGGGAACTCGATGGCGTCCACGTCGCCCGAGGACGCCTTTGCGTCGGTGCGGTAGACCAGCGCCGCGTCCACCTCGCCCAGCTTGACCTTGGCGAGCGCCGCCCTCACGTCCTGCTCCAGGGTGACCGGGGTGAGCGCGGCCCCGGAGGCGTCCAGCGCGGTCCTCGCGGCCGCGCCGCAGGGCACCGCCTCGGCGCAGAGCGCCACCTTGATGCCGGGGCCGGTCAGGCCGGACAGCCCGGCGATCTTCTTCGGATTGCCCTTGGCCACCGCGATGACCAGCTGGTTCCTGACGAACGTGGTAGGCGTGCCGGCGGCGTTGCCGGCGGCGGTGACGGTGCTCATGTTCGCCGGCGCGGCGGAGGCGAACACGTCGGCCGGCGCGCCCTGGTTGATCTGGGTGGCCAGCGCCGAGCTGCCGGCGAAGTTGAACGTCACCGTGGCGCCCCGGTGCGCCGCCTCGAACCGCTTGCCGAGCGTGGTGAACGACTCGGTCAGCGACGCCGCGGCGAAGACGTTCACCGTCCCGCTGACGCCGCCCTCGCCGGCCCGCGCCGTCGGCGTCCCGGCCGGGTCGCCGCAACCGGCCGGGCCGAGGGTGAGCACGGCCGCCAGCCCCGCGACCGCGAACGTGAGCCTCAACTGGTCCTCCCCGATGCGGATCGCTCCACCACGACCGTGGTCGACTTGATGACGGCCACCGCCACCGAGCCGACCCGCAGGTCCAGCTCGTCGACGGCCTCCCGGCTCATCAGCGACACCACCCGGAACGGACCGGCCTGGATGTCGACCTGAGCCATGACGGTGTCCTTGACCACGGCGGTCACGATCCCGCGCAGCCGGTTGCGGGCCGACGAGGAGTCCGAGCGCTCGTCCGGCTCGCCGGCCTGGGCCCGCGCGAAACCGGCCAGGTCCACCCCGTCGATCAGCCGGTGCCCGTGCTCGTCGCGGGAGGCGGTGAGCCGCCCGGCATCGACCCAGCGGCGCACCGTGTCCGGGCTGACCCCGAGCAACTCGGCCGCCTCGCCGATCTGGAACACCGTCACGGCACTCACCCTAGCGATTCGCACCTGCAAGCCGAAATCGCAATTCTGACGCGCATCCTCGGACGGTGGAGCCTTCCAGCGCTCGTATCTGCGACGACCGCGGTTCGAACCGCCCGAGGCGCCGCGCCCGCCCCGAGGCACCCCGGAAGCCCAGCCGGATCAGCTCCGGCTGGGTGCCAGGGGTGCCCAGCGGGGTCGAGGCGCCCTCGGAGTCCGGCTGGGTGGGACCGGACACCAAGGTTCACGTGGGTGTCGGGGTCAGCCGGTGGCCCGGGGTCGGGTGGCGACCGCGGACAGCGGCGTCGCCACGTCCTCCAGCGACTTGCCCTCGGCGTCCACCCCCAGGAAGATCTCCACCACCCCGCCGATCGCCATCACCACGGCGCCGATCAGGTAGCCGATGAAGAGCTTGCCCGGATCCTCCCCCTCACCGATCAGCCAGCCGTAGAAGATCGGGCCGATCGCCCCGAAGCACTGCGCGATCGCGAAGAACACCGCGATGGCCTGTGCCCGGATCTCCAGCGGGAAGATCTCGCTCACCGTCAGGTAGGCCGAGCTGGCCCCCGCCGACGCGAAGAAGAAGATCACGCACCAGGCGACGGTCTGGGTGATCGCGTTCAGCGCGCCCGCGTCGAACAGCACCGCGGTGATCGCCAGCAGCACCCCGGAGAGCAGGTACGTCCCGGCGATCATCTTGCGCCGCCCGATCACGTCGAAGAGGTGGCCGATGGTGAGTGGCCCGATCAGGTTGCCCGCCGCGAACGCGATCAGATAGATCGGCGCGTTCTTCTCGTCGACGCCGTAGAACTTCGTCAGCACCAGCGTGTAGGTGAAGAAGATGGCGTTGTAGAGGAAGGACTGCGTGATCATCAGGGTCGCGCCGAGGATCGACCGCTGTGGCAGCTCCCGGAAGAGCACCCGGATCAGGGACAGGTAGCCGTGCGACTCGGTCGGCCGGATGTCTATCGCCTTCGCGTCGTCGACCGGGGCGAGCGTCTGCCCGGAGGACTCCACCGCCCGCTCGATCTGCTGGATGTTCTCCTCCGCCTCGGCCTCGCGCCCGTGCATGATCAGCCAGCGCGGGCTCTCCGGCAGGTGCTTGCGCAGCGACCAGATGCAGGCGCCGATGACCGGGCCGATCAGGAAGCCGAGCCGCCAGCCCAGGCTCAGGTCCATGTGGTTGAGCAGTACGAAGGTGCCCAGTGTGCCCAGGATCGCGCCACCCCAGTAGGTGCCGTTCACCCCGATGTCCACCCGGCCGCGGTACTTCGCCGGCATCATCTCGTCGATCGCGGAGTTGATCGCTGCGTACTCGCCGCCGATACCGGCTCCGGCGACGAATCTGGTCAGATACAGGAAGATGATCGCCGCGATGTCGTTGCCCCACGTCAACGCGGTCAGCGCGTTGCCGGCGAGGTAGACGCCGAGGGTCACGACGAACAGGTTCTTGCGGCCCAGCTTGTCGGAGAGCCGGCCGAAGAACAGCGCGCCGAACACCTCACCGATCAGGTAGACCGTGGCGATCGCGCCGACCTCGGCCGAGCTCATCGACAGCGTTTCCTTCTCGGTGAGCACCGGTCCGATCGCGCTGGCGATGGTTATCTCCAGGCCGTCGAGCACCCACGCGGTGCCCAGCGCCAGGATCATGCGGGTGTGGAACGGCGACCAGCTGAGCCGGTCGATGCGTGCGGGGATCAAGCTCCGGATCGTCCCCGAATCGGGAGCCGGGGCAGGAGATCCCAGGCTTTGCGCCATAGGATGCACCTCCATTGTTCCATGATGTAGCTCACCGCTTACCCGCGACGCCGATTACCATGCACGGTGATGGATGCGACAGGTGTCGCCGTGGTCAAGTTCGGCTGGGCTTCGCCTCCTGGGCCACCGACTGGCGCGAGTTGCTCGGCGACCCGCGGATCGGCGCGGCGCCGGGCCGCTGCGCCCGGTGGAGAACGACGACTGGTTCGCGCCGCTGCTGCGGGCCGGCGGGGCCGGGTGGTCGTCGAGGCCAGCCGCGTCGCGAGTGGAGAGCAGAACCGCTACGGCTTCGCCATGCACGGTACGACCGGCGCCCTGATCTGGGATTTTCGCCGCATGAGCGAGCTGGTCGTGGACGGCCGGACGGTCTTCGCCGGGCCGGGCGACGGCGAGTACTCCGCGTTCCGGCCCGGCCCCGGCATCGCGATGAGCTTACGACGACCTCAAGGTGATCGAGGCGGCGCTGTTCGTCCGCTCGATCGCCGAGGGCGTGCCGCACGGCGCCACCCTCGGCGACGCGATCCGCGCCGCCGAGATCCTCGAAGCCATCGCGGCGAAAGCCGCCAATCCGTGAAGGACCCGGTGCTTCGGGGATGCCGGCGGGAACGGGCGACGCCCCTGAGGCCGCTGGCGCTCAGCGGGGGTTGGCGGCGACGAACTCGGCGATGTATTCGTTGAGCTGCTTCTGCGGCTGCCAGCCGAGCCCGGCCGCCTTGGTCAGGTCGGCCTTTCCGCGGACCCGCTCGCCGGGCAGCGCCGGGATCAGCTTGAACTCGACGCCGAACATCGCGGCCACCTCGGCCAGCGGCCACTCCCGGCCGGTGCCGAGCAGGTAACCGTCGCCGTCACCGCCGCGGGCGACCAGGATCAGGCCGCGGACGATGTCCTCGATGTGCGTGAAGTCGCGGGTCTGCGTGCCCGGGGAGACCACGGTCAGCGGCTCGCCGGCCAGGTACTGCCGCTCGAAGATGCCGATCACGGTGGCGTACTTGCCGTTGCCGATCTGGCCGGGCCCGTAGACGTTGTAGAAGTACGCGATCGCGTAGTTCAGGCCGAACCAGTTCGAGTAGTTCTTGATGTACTCGATGTTCTTGGCCTTGGTCCAGGCGTACGGGCTGAGGTTCTCGTCGTCGCCGTCGTTGCCGAACTTCGAACTGGAGCCGGCGTAGATCAGCTTGGCGCCCGCGGCGGCGGTGAACTTCACCACCTCCTTGGTCCCCAGCAGGTTGTAGTCCCAGGTCAGGTCGTGGTCCTCGAAGGACTGCACGATCCGCGAGTACTCACCGAGGTGGAAGACCAGCGCCGGGGCAGGCAGGCCGCGACCGGCCCAGATCTTGGCGATCTCGGTGGTCGACCCCTCCAGGTACGTCACCCGGGGGTCGTTGATGTGGTTCTCCGGCGTGCCGGTGAAGTAGTTGTCCAATGAGACGACGGCGGCGTCGGGGAACTCGGTCAGCAGGGACTTGATCAGGGCGGTGCCGACGAATCCGGCGCCGCCGGTGACCAGCAGGGTTTGACTCAACGTAGTTCCCAACCTCTTCCGCCGCGGCAAATGCGCGGACAAGGCTATCAAGAGCGACGGCCGCGCCCGAACAGGTCGGGCGCGGCCGCGGCTCGCCGGATCAAACTTCGACAATATCGGTCACCAGGAAGAAGGCGCCGGAGGCGGGACGACGGCCGGGCGGTCGGCGCAGCTGATCACGTTCGGCGGGTACGGTCCGAGCCAGCCCCCGTCATTGCCATCGAGGTCACCGAGAGTGAACTCGGAGCCGCTGGGTGTGAGGTTGAACGAGCCGCAGTTGTTCACCCCGGCCGCGCCGACGTTGCGGGCGTCGACGTTCTCGGACGTGGCGTCGCCGGCCGACCGGGCGCTGACCACGCTGGTGCCGGCGCCGTCCACCCGGATGTCCGCGTCGATGCTGGAGTCCGGAGCGAGCAACCGGATCGCCCCGAGCCCGATGTTTCGACGGTGGTGGTCACCCGCCGGGCGGTGAGCCGCACCTTTGCTTGGTTCTTGCCGGACCGCGCTGGTCATTCGCGGCGCTACAGCTTGAATCGCTCCACGATCCGGCGCAGGTCTCCGGACATCCCGGCGAGCTGCGCGGCGGCCCGGTTCGCCTCGGCCACCCCGGCGGTGGTCTGCCGCACCGACTCGGCCACCCCGGTGATCGTCCCGGCGACCCGGGCGCCGGCCTCGGCGGCCTCGCCCACGTTGCGGCTCATCTCGTTGGTCGTCACGGTCTGCTCCTCGACCGCCGAGGCGATGGTGGTCTGGAACTCGTTGATCCGGCTGATGATCTCGGAGATCTCGGAGATCGCGGTGACCGCGCCGGCGGTGTCCGCCTGGATCGCGGCGACCCGCCGG
>NZ_BOMW01000078.1 GCF_016862395.1 Actinoplanes siamensis
GCTCAAGTGGGACAGGTTCAACGCCCTGGAGATCACGAGGGGCTGCGTCTACGCCTGCCCGTAGCAACCTGAACTACTACATGCATCCGCCCATGGCCGTGATCGTGAGAACGGCCGGTGTGCCGCGGCGCCGTACGCTACATTTCACCGCGCCGGTGAGATGTAGCGCCGGCCGATTCCCGAATCTGCTTCCCCGCACCCGCCAGTGTCGACAACCGTCTCGTCCTGCCTTGCTTAACCTGCGTCGGTGGGGGGATAACGGGTTACCTCGACGTAAGGAGCAGCTGATGGAATATCGCACTCTTGGCGGCACCGGCACGATCGTCTCGACCCTTTGCCTAGGCACGATGACGTTCGGCAACGAAAGCAGTGAGGAGGTGTCACACGCACAGCTGGACCGCTTCGTCGAGGCCGGCGGCAACTTCATCGACACCGCCGACGTGTACTCACGCGGCGTGTCTGAGGAGGTCATCGGCCGCTGGCTCGCTGCCCGGCCCGGCACCCGCGACCGGCTCGTCATCGCCACCAAGGGCCGCTTCCCCATGGGTGACGACCCGAACTCGGCCGGACTGACCCGCGTGCACCTGTCCCGTGCGCTCGACGCGAGCCTGCGCCGCCTCGGCGTCGAGACCATCGACCTCTACCAGGCGCACGCCTGGGACCCGCTGACCCCGATCGAGGAGACACTGGCGTTCTTCGACGGCGCCGTACGCGCCGGCAAGATCAGGTACGTGGGGGTCAGTAACTTCCTCGGCTGGCAGCTGCAGAAGGCGGCGACGATCACCCAGCTCCGCGGGCTGGCCCCGATCGTCACCCTGCAGCCGCAGTACAACCTGCTGGTACGGGAGATCGAGTTCGAGCTCGTCGACGTGTGTCGCAACGAGAACATCGGCATCCTGCCCTGGTCGCCGCTGGGCGGCGGCTGGCTCACCGGCAAGTATCAGCGCGACAGCATGCCGACCGGCGCCAGCCGCCTCGGCGAGGACCCGGGCCGCGGCATGGAGGCGTACGGCCCGCGCAACTCCGACACCCGCACCTGGCGCATCCTCGACGCGGTCCGGCAGGTCGCCGAGGCGCACGGCGTGTCGATGTCGCAGGTGTCGCTCTCCTGGCTCGCTGACCGGCCGGCCGTCACCTCGGTGATCCTCGGTGCTCGTACCGTCGAGCAGCTCGAGGACAATCTCGGCGCCGCGGGCCTGCACCTGCCGGAGAAGGAGACCGAGCTGCTCGCGGAGGCCAGCACCCCCGTGGTTGGCGAATACCCGTACGGTCCGCAAGGCATCGCCCAGCGCGACCGCAGGATCTGACAGGTGGGGCCAGCAACGGACGTCAACGGCGTCGAACGGGCGTCAACGTTCCCCATGGAAAAGCCGCTGACCTGCTGAAGCGCCGTTCCGGTAGTTCAGCGGACTTGGCGTGGATCGTATTGACGCAGAGGTGCTCCACAGTCAGGCGCGCCACCTGCGTCGAACGGCATGAAATCGCAGGTCACAGACGTGAACTGCCTTGAAGCGGCTGCCCGTCATGTCGGCTTTCGTCGGTGACCTCTTCTGGCGTCGGAGAAGTCCGAGCGGTGTCGAGTGCAGGGTCCTCCACGGAGGTCATGAGGCATGAAGAGGTCTCTTGCCATTCGTTCTACACCGGTGTAGGAAGTCTATTGATTGATGTGAATGTTGACTGTCGCGGCTGTCGGGAAGGTCTCGGTGGCCGATCTCGATGGTGAGGCGCGGGCCTTCTATATGCGGGAGGCCTTGACGCTCTGAGAGGAGCAGCAACGCGATGTCACGCAGCAGTGGCTCCCGAATGACCAGCCTTGTCGCAGCCGCGGCTTTGGTGGTGTCAGTCGCCGCGGCCGCCCCGGCGGCTGCCGCGGCGGCCCCGGCTGCTGCCGGGGCCGACACATGGCATTCGAACGACGACGTCTATCACTATTTCAAGGTGCCGCAGTCGCAGGTCAGCAGCATCGTCGGCGGAACGCCGGCAACGCTCGAGCTGGAGGCGAACATCGGCCCGAGCGGCACGTGGTCGGCGCTCGCGCTCGACCCGAGTGGCTCGGACTACGCCGCGAACGTCGGTCCACTCGAGCCCGGGCTGTACTACTACCAGTACACCGCGACCATGCCGGACAGGTCGAAGGTGTCCTTCCGCCAGCCGGGCAGCCCGGTGGCGGTGACGTCGAAGCCGAACTGGAACACCTTCTTCGTGCCGGGTGAGTCGGTCGGGTGGATGGACGACGTCGCCGCGGGCGGGACGGTGAAGGAACTGTCCTACACGAGCGCGAAGGCGAAGGAGAGCCGCACCGCCGTGGTGTGGACGCCGCCCGGCTACAACGCCGCCCGGCGCAAGGCGTACCCGGTGCTGTACCTGCTGAGCGGCGAGGGGCAGACCGCTCGTGAGTGGCTGGAACTCGGCCGGGCGAAGCAGATCCTCGACAACCTGGTCGCGGGCAGGCACGCCAAGCCGATGGTGGTCGTGATGGCTGACGCCGACTCCCGCGCCGAGCTGCTCGACGCCGTCGTCCCGGCAGCGCGGGCCGGCTACAACATCTCGTCCCGGCCCCAGGATCAGGCGCTGGCCGGCGCCGGGCAGGCGATCAGCATCCTCCGTAGCGATCCCGGCAGATTCGCCTACGTCGGCTCCTTCTCCGGCTCCGCCGACGGTTCGATCACCAAGGCGGAGGCCAAGGCGATCAACAAGGGCACCAAGCTGCTCCGGGCGTACGTCGGAAACACGCTCGATCCGTCCTACAACGACACCTACGACCTGCTGGTGAACCTGAAGAGGTCCGGGGTGAAGGTCGAGTTCGACGGTGTCAACCCCGACGACGCCGGCTGGGACGCGTGGCGGGAGAACCTGCGAGACTTCGCCGCTCGGGTCTTCGAGCAGAAGAGCGCCGGCCCCGGTCCCGGCAAGGGACACCGCCCGCTGACCCAGCCGTACCAGCCCCCTGCGCCCGGGTCGATCACGACCCCGCACATCGACCCGTACGGCGTCGTCACGTTCGAGACCGGCACCCAGTGGGCCGACGCCAAGGACGTCACGGTCTGGGGTAACTTCGCCCCGAACGGCCAGTGGTTCCGGGTCCCGATGACCAAGCAGCCCGACGGCCGCTGGCGCATCTCGGTGGGACCGCTCGACGGCTATTACTACTACCGGTACGTGGTCGACGGCGTCGACAAGAAGGACCCCGCCGACACCGTCAACACCCATGTGACGGAGTCGCAGCTCTTCGTGCCGGGCAAGACCGACGCGATGCTCGCCGACGTCCCCGAAGGCAAGGGCGGCACGGTCTCGCTGATGAGCTACGACGGAGGCCAGGGTGCAGAGCGCTACGCGTACGTCTGGACACCGCCAGGCTACGATGCTGACCGCGAAGCCTCCTACCCGGTGCTGTACCTGTACCACGGCGGGGGCCAGAACTACGGCAGCTGGCTCGAGACCGGGCGGGCCAAGCAGATTCTCGACAACAACTACCTCAACGGGGCAATGGCGCCGATGGTCGTGGTCATGCCCGACCAGAACGGTGTCGACTTCTGGACCGACCTCAGCCAGCACGTGATGCCAACCGCGGCGGCGAAGTACAACATCTCGACTGATTCAGATGAGCGGGCGCTCGCCGGTCTGTCGTGGGGAGCCATCAACAGCCTCGGCACGTGGCTCAGCCACCCGGGCGAATTCGCCTACATCGGTGCCTTCTCGGGGGGCCTGCTCTCCAACCCCAGCGTCGACGTCCAGGCGGTCAACAAAAGCACCAAGCTCGCAAGGCTGTACTCCGGTGACGTCGACTTCACGTACTCGCTCACCCAGAGCACGATGCAGTGGCTGACCTCCCAGGGCATCAAATACGAGTACGCCGGCACCTGGGTCGGACCGCATGGCTTCGACATCTGGATGGCGAACCTGATCGACTTCGTGCCGCGGCTTTTCGTGCCTGAGTACCGGTTCGGCGGGGTGCGGCCACCGCTGGCCGGCGACGGGTCCGACATCGTCAAAGCCGGACATCCCGTGCCGGTCAAGTTCAGCCTGGCCAACGCAGAAGGGAAGGCGGTCACCGACGCGCGGCCGCGCCTCTACCTCGTGAAGAAGACCGACGGCGTGGCCGGCCTCCGCGTTCCGGCCACACCTGTCCAGAAGCGGGCGGACAACACCGCACGCTACAGCGCCGCAGGACACCAGTACATCTTCGACTGGGACACCACCGGGCTCGCCCCGGGTACCTACGAGTTGCAGATCGATCCGGTCCGCGGCCCCGTTCACGCCATCGCCCTGACCATCACCTGACCTCGCGTCACGCGGCCGGCACGCCCCGGAACGGGCGGGCCGGCCGCTGCGTACTGAGGTCGGGAATGGCGCCGTCTTATACGCTGGCCGACGAATCGACGAGCGGCGGGAGGGGCTGTGGCGCGCAAGGCCAACGGGTTGGCGACGATGCGCGACGTCGCCCGGCTCGCCGGGGTGTCGATCAAGACGGTGTCCAACATCCTCAACGGCTATCAGTACGTGCGTCCGGAAACCCGCAAGCGGGTGGACGACGCGATCCGTGAGTTGGGCTACCACGTGAATGTGTCCGCCCGGAACCTGAGCCGAGGCCGGACCGGGGCGATCGCTTTGGTGCTGCCGTCGCTGCGCGTCGTGTACTTCGCCGAACTTGCCGACGCCGTCATGCGAGAGGCGTCCAGGCGAGGTCTGACCGTCTTCATCGAGCAGACCAGCGCCGAGCGTGACCGCGAGCTGCGGGTGCTGGACGGCAGTTACCGGTCGCGCTTCGACGGCGTGCTGTACTCCCCACTCGCGCTGGGCCAGAAGGACCTCGCGCGGTTCGACGTCGACTTTCCCCTCGTGCTCCTGGGCGAGCGCGTGTTCGATGCCAACGTCGACCACGTCACGATGAGCAACGTCGAGGGAGCACGTGCGGCGACCGAGCACGTCCTGGGCCGGGGTGCGACCACGGTAGTTCCCCTGGGAGTCAAGGACGACCCATCACCGAGCAGCGGAACGCTGCGGTTCCAGGGCTTCCGGGGCGCCCTCCGGTCACGAGGGTTCGACGTCGACCCACGCGCGATCATCGGCGTACCCGACTACTTCCACTCCACCGGCGCCACGACGATCGCTCGCATACTTGACAGCGGCGTCAAGCCCGATGCGGTTGTGGCGTTCGCCGACACACTCGCGCTGGGTGCGCTCGCCGCCGTTCAGGACCGCGGTCTACGGGTTCCCGAGGACGTCCTGCTGATCGGCTTCGACAACATCGACGAAGCGAACTACTCCCGACCTCCGCTGAGCACCATCGACCCCGGGCGCGACGTGATCGCACACCAGGCAGTCGCCCTGTTGGAAGAGCGGATCCAGCTCCAGCTCGACGGTGTGCCGCGAGAGGAACAGCCGGCGCCCCGCAGGATAGTCGTCGACTTCGAACTGATCCAAAGGCAGTCGACGCTGCGCTGAGGCCGTTCCGTCACACCGGTGCGCAATTGCTACGACGACGCGCGTCGGCGTACTGCTGTGACTGGCACACCTCGGCCGTGAACTGGGAAAACGCGGTTCTTGTGGGGCTCGAACCCGGTGGACCGGACGTTGCACCATGCGAACCACCCCATCGCCATCCCTGGTGGTCCGCTATCGGGACGTTTGACCAGTTCACGTAGCAGGTAATCACATTCGGGGCCGCCGTCGGCGGCCCCGAACGGGTGTCAGGAGCGGCGCACCGCCACCACCAGAGTGGTACCGTATCCGGTACAACCTTGGAGGCGTCGTGACTTCAGCAATCAGTGCCAGCGAGGCACGCAAATCCCTCTTTCCGCTCATCGAACGAGTCAACGAGGATCACACCCCGATAGAGATCGTCTCCAAGCGGGGCAACGCCGTCCTGGTGAGCAAGGAGGACTGGGACTCGATCATGGAAACCAACTACCTGCTCCGATCCCCCGCCAACGCCAAGCGCCTCACTGAGAGCGTCGAGCAATGGCGAGCCGGCCGGGCCACCGAACGTGATTTCGGGCCCGAGGAGTGAAGCTCAGCTGGACCGACCACGGCTGGGACGACTACCTGTACCGGCAGACCCAGGACCGCAAGACGCTCAAGCGCATCAACGCACTGATCGCCGACATCAAACGCGACCCCGACGGCCCCGGCATCGGCAAACCGGAGATCCTCCGAAACAACCTCGCCGGCCTCCGGTCACGGCGCATCGACGACGAGCACCGCATGGTGTACGCCGTCGAGCCCCACGAGATCACCATCATCTCCTGCCGGTACCACTACGAGTGACTCCGGCCCTCTCATTACTGCTCAGCGGCGTTTGGCGAACTCTGCCAATCGCTCACTGAGCGGGCTCACCCGCGGGCGCGGCGGCCGATCGAAATAGCCCGGCTTGAACTCGCGCATCAGCGCGTCACCGTCCCGGATCCAGTCGAACCGTGGCCGTTTCAGCAGCCGCCGGAACACGACACTCGCCGTCTCGGGATCCCTCGCAGCCAGCCGGCGCAGAACCATCGGCTCCACGCTGTCGTCCTCGAGATAGGACAGTGTCTGCTCGCGCCACCGGCGGCGTCGCAGCAGCTCAGGTTTCGCGAACGCTTCCTCCACGAGGCCGAACTCCGCGTAGAAACCAAGCCCGTCCGTCTCGTCGTAGATCAGCGCCACCGTCTCCGCATCGGTCAGATCCGGCGGCAACGACATCGACACCGCCGGAGGAGCGTCCCCCGGGTCCGGCCCGAGAACCGCGTCACGGCAGTACGTGTAGTAGCCGTCGAGCCGCTCCTGAGCCTGTTCCCCCGGGACCACCAGCAGGTCGGTGCCAAAGCAATCGACGAACCGTGCCCGGTCGACACGCTGGCGCTCCCACGCCTGGGCCAGCTTCTCCGGATTCCGGAACACCGCTTCCGGCGTACGCAAAGACATGTCCAGCGCGAGCTGATAGGCGGTGTCCCGCTCCCTCGCGCGCAGAATCTGTACCGGCCCGCTCAGCATCCACTCGTCACCAACCGCGACCAGCCGGGCGATGATGAACGAGCGGCGCGGCATCTGTTTGAACACGGCCGGGCCCATGTTCGATCGGACCCGATAGGTCAAGTCGTCGACCAGACTAGCCACCAGGAGCGCGGGCCCGTCCGTCCGCTGCACCTCGAACGGGCCCTGCACCACATCGCGCCAGCCGAGCAGCATCTCTCGTTCGACCTCCGGAAGGTCCGGCCGGGCCTCCACGAACTGCTCCACCACCGTCCGGCCGTTAGCCAGCCGGTGCTCCAGCACGAAACAGTCCCAAAGCAGCATCCACCGCTGCTCATCGACGTCTTCCAGGCCGTTGCCGTACTGGGCCAGAAAACTCGACGCCGCCCGGTCGTAGCGGGGCTTTTGAGAAAACGCCACCAGCTCGGCCTTGAGGTCACCAGCCCGTCGCAGCAGCGCGGCATCAGATATCGACATGCCACCAACCTATGAGCTGCCGGAGTCAGACCGGCACGGGGTGCCTCGTTCGGGTGATCAGTCGGTCAGATGTCGAGCGAGGCGTTCGGCGTTGAGTCCCCGCATCGCGTCACCGACGGCTTCCGAGTCGGAGGGATCGATACCGCGCGCGGTCAGCTCCGCGGCGATCTGCTTGGCCGGACCCCACGCCGCCGTGTCGTCGAACGCCTCCTCGAACGCGGGAAGGAACGTGTCGACTGCCTCGACCACCGGACTGATCCACTCGGAGTCGACCGCACGACGTTCCAGGGCGTACCGGATCCAGCGCCGCAACACCTCCGGCAGCGCGGCACGCTGCTCAGCGCCCAGCGCCGCCTTGCGCGGCAGCCAGTCGGCCAGGAACAACCCGACCTGCCCCGGGCTCCAGCACAGCGGACCGCTGGTCATGTAGCCGTCGCCGTAGTCCAGGAACAGGTCGGCCAGCGACCTGGCGACCGTGTCGTCGACCGGCGTGAACCCGTCCAGCAGTCGTTGCCGTTCCTCATCGCCCATCGGCTGCCAGTCACGGAAGTCCGGCAGGTACGGAAGGCATCGTGACCAGGCCAGCGCCCGCAAGTCGAGGAAGTCCTCGTCATCGTGACGTGGCCAGGTCATGTCCGTGCTCCGCAGCGCGTCCGCAAGCTCCGCCAGCACGGTTTCGACCGGGCACTCGACGGCCGGCATCGGCACCTCACCGGGCTCACGCAGCCGGTCCCAGGTCTCCGCAGCCCCGGGCTGCAGCACCGCCAGTTTGTCCACCAGCACACCACCGGCGAGGGAGATCTGCGCCATCAACGTGTGCGGAGTCTGCCCGGCGAACTCGACGAACAGCACGTGCTCGCCGTCCCAGACATCCACCGCCCGCCACGCCCGAACCGGCTCGAAGGCAGCCGCCTCCAACCACTGCGGTACTGGCTGACTCTCCGACAAGATGTCCAGCGTGCCGTCCAGCATCGACCACTCACCAGGAGCCGCGACACGGCGCAGCGCCGCTACTGCGGCCAGCCCGTGCGGCGACGGCCGGGTCGACGCCCGGCCCACCACCTCCAGATGGAACATCTTCTCCGGCTCACGCTCGCCGAGCCCCGCGGTCGACCACGCCGCGCCGAGCCACCCACTAGCCCACCGCTCAACTTCGAGAACACTGTCCTCGGACACGATCGTCACCGCGTCACGCATCAACCGGTCCGACAACCGCAACTCACGCACCGGGCGCTGCGGACGCCTCGGCTTGCCTCGTCCCGCGGGACGACCACGACTCTTGGGCATGTACCCATCTACCACATCCGGCCCGGGGCAACGCCCGAGCGACCCGCGGTTCGCGCAATGCCACATTTGACCTGCTGAACACGCAGGTCATGCATGAAGTGGGCCGGACGTTGCACCATGCGAACCACGCCATGGTCGTTCCCGGCTCCCCATTGCCAGGCCGTTTGACCAGCTCACGTGGCAAGTAGTCGTGCCGAATCAGACATGTTCACCGAAATGATCTCTGCTGCACGGTACGACCGGTTCTGACGAGCGCCTAAAGCTTTCCGGTCGCCTTGCGCAGCAGCAGGGCGAGCAGCCCGGAGACGGAGCCGGCACCGACGATGGTGCCGTTGTGGATGTGCTGCTGGATCTCGTCGAGGGGGATCCAGGCGAGGCGTTCGGCTTCGTTGATGTCCGGGGCCGCGCCGGTGAAGTCGGCGCCGCGGGCGAGGTAGACGATGTTCTCCTGGTCGATGGTGCCGACCATCGGCTGGAAGCTGATCAGCTTCTCGATGCTGCGTGGCCGCCAGCCGGTCTCTTCCTCGACTTCGCGGGCGGCGCAGGTCATGGAGTCTTCGGCCGGGTCGAGGTAGCCGCCGGGCAGTTCCCAGACCCAGCGGTCGACGATGAACCGGTGCCGCCACATCATCAGCACCCGTTCGTCGTCGTCGAGCACGATGACCATCGCGGCGGCCGGGATCCGCAGGACGTACTGCTCGAAGCGGACGCCGTCGGGTAGCTCCACGTCCGCGATGCTCAGCACCGCCCGGCGGGTGTCATCGACGACGCGCTCGCCGTGGATGGTCCATTCACTCGCCCGCTTCGGCTCAACGCTCATCAGCGCACAGTAGCCGTACGCCTTCCGAGTTGTACTCCGACACCTGCCGCGTCGGCTGACAGCGGCTGACGCCTGTCGCCTTTATTTCCGGGTCGCCGGACCGCCACGCTGTGACCGAAACACCTGGTGAACAACAGCGAAGCCCGCGGCGGCCACCGCATCACGCCGGCCGCCACCCCTGGAATCGAGACCGGGCACGCGGTCCCGGCCGCACTACAACGAACCTGCGGGCCGGCGGGATCACCGTGACAGTACGTCGCTGGTCGGCGTGCCCTCGACATCACGGAAGGCAGACACGGCGACGACCACGAACCACCGCGTTCGCGGAGGTGGACCCCAGTGGTAACGATAGCGGCGACGAGCGCGCTCCTGGTGGGGTTCCTCGCGGGCCTGATCAGCTTCAAGGTCAAGAGCCGGTGGTGCCCGCACTGCGGCGCGATGAC
The DNA here is from genome assembly GCF_016862395.1 of Actinoplanes siamensis. Taxonomy (GTDB): domain Bacteria; phylum Actinomycetota; class Actinomycetes; order Mycobacteriales; family Micromonosporaceae; genus Actinoplanes; species Actinoplanes siamensis. The sequence continues at coordinate 9,976 of NZ_BOMW01000078.1, forward strand.
CACCGCCGACCTGCCCGCGGCGACCGCCCCGCCGCCCACGCCGAGGGCACCGAGTTGGTCGGCGCTGCCGACGCAGTCCTACAACCAGGTTGGGCGAGCCGGAGCACTCACCCCGGCTCAGCGGCGCCGCGCGAACGGCGATCGACTTTTCGGCCTTTCAGACGCCCGGTCCGGTCGCCTTTTCCTGCGAAAGACGACGACCAGACCGGGGCGAATGCACCACCCGCGAGGACGGACCTCGTGGCGCACACGCAAAGGAGAGCATGCCATGGACACCGACGACCTGTACCTGGTCGAGGTCCCGGAAACGGCGTTCCGCACGCCGTGCGGCGGCAACATCGGCGGCAGCCTGGAGTCCTGCGTCTCGTTCGCGGACATCCCCGGCGAGCCCGGCGCCTACGCCATCCGCGACACCAAGCTCGGCGCGGCCAGCCCGACCCTGCGCTTCAGCGCGGCGGAGATGACCGACTTCGTCACCGCCATCACCGGCCAGGGCGACAACGCCTGATCCGCAAGCCCAGTTCACACCGGGTGGGCCGCCCTCCGGCGGCCCACCGCAGCTGACAACAGATTGAGGAAGCGGGATGACCCTCGGGCACTGGCACGGCTACCTCTGGACCGGATCGAGCAAGGACCTGAAGGACGAATCGCTGCGCCGGCCCGGTGCACCCGGCACACCCGCGACCCAGGAATTCCTCCGGTCGTCACTGCCACCGATGCGCCTCGGTCACTACCTGTTACGCCGCAGCGCCGCCTCCGCAGACCTCACCTGGACCGACGTAGACGAAGCCATCGACTGGATGGCCGCCACCTACAAAAGTCACCCGCCCATGGACGGCGACGTCGGATTCCCCGCCGCAAACGGTGCCCCGCCACTGGCCGGCGATGTCGGACTGGACGCGCGTAGAGCGACCTCCCGTGACGGGCTGATCAACGGTGTGGACGCCTACTGGCAGTACTACACCAACCCGAACGGCGGAGTCGTCGCCTACGCGGCCATCTGCTGCCCGCACACCCACCTGCCCGACATCCCGTGCCCGCTCCCGCCCCGACCCTGACCACTCCCAGCCCGCGGAGGACGCCGTGTCCCTCAGGATGCTGTTCGATCAAGAGACGTACCAGGACATGATGACCAGTTGGCCGACCGAACCCGCAGTCCACGACCTGCCTGAAGGCAGCCACCTGCCGGCCATCGTCAACGCGAAACTGCTCAACACCTACCTCGACACCGGCTGCGCGCCCGCCGACGAGATCAACGTCGTCAAGGACGGTGCCGCCCGCCACCCCCGCGCGTACGCGACCGCAGGCAAGCTCGACCCCGCACGGATCGCGATGTGGCGCGAGCGCGGCTACAGCTTCCAGATCCGCAACCTGGACCGCTGGTACCCGCCGCTGCACGCCATGTGCCGAGCCATCCAGCAAGAGACCGGCTTCGGTTGCTACGTCACCGCGTTCATCACGCCCGCCGGCGCCCAGGGCCTCGACTACCACTGGGACCAGAACATCGGCATCGTCTACCAAGTCGCAGGCGTCAAGACTTGGCAGATCTGGCGGCCGGTCGTCGAAGAACCCCATCGCGGTTACCAGGCGTCCAACACCCAGCCGCTGGCCGAACTGGTCGAGCAGCTCAAGGCGGATGGCCCGGACCTGGAGATCGAGCTCGAACCGGGCCAGATCCTGGTGCTCCCGCGCGGCTGGGTCCACAACCCCCACGCCCTCGACCAGACCGACGACAGCGTCCACCTGACCTTCGTCATTCGCGAACGCACCGGCTTCTGGATCGGCGAGAAGCTGGCCAAGGCAGCTATCGAGTCGACCCCGCTGCGACGCGTGATCGCCCCGGCCGACATCGTCAGCGAAACCGCGCTCGCCGCGCAGATCGATCGGGCTCGGAGCATCCTCGTCGACTGGCTCGGCAAGGTCGACACCGAGTCGTTCGGCGCCGAACTGCTCGACACCGCACGAAGCGAACTCGAACCCGACTACAACTGACGACCAACCAGACCGCCCGGCTCGGCGGGACTTCCCCGTGGTTCGGGACTGATCAAGGCCCCGGCGCAGATAGCTGCGGTGCGTCAGTTGGCTCAAGGCCGCTTCAGCGAGCCCATCGATGTGTCAGGCCTGAAGCCGGGGGCCTTCTACCTGTCCGACGAGAGCGCCGCGTTCCGCAAGATCTCGGTGCCGATGAGTTCGAGTCACCACCCGCCGAGCGCCCTGAGCGCGGAGGAGGTGCTTGCCAGGGCACGTCGCTGAGCTTTCGCGATCTGACGAAGTCGGGGCAGATCGCAACCTGCTTGCAACGGCAGAAACCCGGGCTGTGGCTGGGCAGATTACTCGGCCGCATCCCATCGGATCAGGCGCCGGCGAGACGGTGGTAATGCTCGCTTCCGGATAGCCCTCATTGTGGAGATGTGGGCGTAGTGCGGTTGCGAATCGCAGAGATCAGGCCTGGATGGCGTTGGTCGCCGTCGCGCAGTAGCAGTTGGGGCCACGTAGCGGCGAGGGAGAGTCGCTGTTTCCTAGGCCACGTTGAGCTGAATGTTGCCAATTCGGGCGACGATGTCGAGGTGTCCGCCCAGTCCGATGACGTAGGCGCGCAGAGTGTCCAGCCGCACCGCGTCACCATTCTCAATCTGGCTGATGCGCGCCTGTGAGAGACCGGCGGCCTCAGCGAGCTGCGCTTGAGTCATGCCGAGTTGTTGGCGGATCTCGGCTAGCTGGGAGCCGCTGACAGCGGCGAGCATCTGCTCGCGCATGCGCTGACGCCGGGCCACTCGGTCGTTGCTGTCCCAGGTCGGGTCGATGGCGCGGGCCTTGGCCTTGACCTCGCGCCAGTTGGCTTCCTCAGTCATGACTGCTCCTCCTCTTTCAGCGCCGCCAGATGCTCGGCGAACCGGGCGTCGGCCAGTGGGATCGCCTCGCGGTACCAGGCTTGCCATCGGCCCGACTTGTCGCGGGCGACGAGGAACACCGCTTCGCGTGCCGGATCGAACGCGAAGATCATCCTAACCTCGGTAGTCCCTGTGGAGCCCGGACGCAATTCCTTCATGTTGTGGAAGTCGCTGCCCCTCAACCGGTCGACCAACGGACGGCCCAGAGCCGGCCCCTGGGCGACAAGCACGTCGATTGCCTCGGAGATGAGATCCGCGGTCTCCGAGTCGGTGCGGCACAGATCGAGAAACCATGCTTCGACCTCGGGATGGAGCACTACCTCCCACATGGCTTCGAGTATAAGGAAAACTTATTTTCCGTCGCCACGTAATCTCGGTGCGGCGACGGTCGCACCGGCAGGTGCTGGCAAAATCGCCGCATGGCTGGTCTGGACTTGGTTCTGGTGCTGCGTTACCGCAAGGCGGTGACCTACGGCTTCCACGCGCTGCTCGGCGCGCTCGGTGAGCACGAGACCGCGACCCGGTTCGAGGTCCGGTTCGGGGAGAGCGCCGAGGAGGCGGCCCGGCACATCCGGGAGGCCGGTGCCACCCGGGTGCTGGTGCTCTGGTCGTTCTACTCGCCGGACGCGGCGGCGCTGGCCGAGGAGCTGAAGCAGATCCGGGCACTGGCCGACGGTCCGAACGTCACGCATCTGGCCGGGGGAGTGCACGCCACCGCCGAGCCGGTGCAGACGCTGGACGCCGGGTGGGACATGGCGGCGATCGGCGAGGGCGAGTCCACTCTGTTGAGCCTGGTGGACGCGAAGGGTGACCCGGCCGGCATCACCGGGCTGGCCTATCGTGACGCGGCCGGCAAGCTGATCAGGACCGGGAAGGCGAAGCAGCGGCCCCTCGACGACTTCCCCGGCTTCGCCCTCAAGTGGGACAGGTTCAACGCCCTGGAGATCACGAGGGGCTGCGTCTACGCGTGCCGGTTCTGCCAGACGCCGTTCATGTTCTCCGCGAAGTTCCGCCACCGGAGCGTCGAGAACGTGCGCTGGCACGTCGACCAGATGCGAGCGCGCGGGCTACGGGACGTCCGGTTCATCACGCCGACCGCGCTGAGCTACGGCAGCCAGACCGAGGAGCCGAACCTCGCCGCCGTCGAGGAGTTGCTGGCCACCTGCCGGGAGGGGATCGGGCCGAACGGGCGGGTGTTCTTCGGGTCGTTCCCCAGCGAGATCCGGCCCGAGCACGTCACCCGGGACACCCTGCGGCTGGTACGGAAGTACTGCGACAACAACAACATCATCGTGGGCGCGCAGTCCGGTTCCGACCGGGTGCTGGACGCGGCCAAGCGGGGGCACGGGGTGGAGGAGGTGAAACGCGCCGCGCGGCTCGGGATCGAGGAGGGCTTCCGGATCAACGTCGACATGATCTTCGGGATGCCGGGGGAGAACCAGGACGACGTGAACGACTCCCTCGATCTCGCCCGGGAGCTGGCCGATCTGGGCGCGCGCATCCACGCGCACACGTTCATGCCACTGCCCGGCACCCCGTGGCGGGACGCGCCGCCCGGCGACGTGGACCCGGCGACCAGCCGCGAGGTGGACCGGTTGTCGCGGCGCGGTGCGCTCTACGGCCACTGGCAGAAGCAGCGAGACCACGCCGCCCGGCTCGCCGCGGCGGCCGAGGCCTACCCGCGACCGGGCCGCAGCCGCACCATCCTCCCGACCATCCCGGGCGGCGGCAGCTGCTGAGGGCCTGACCACGGCGTACCCCTGCATCGTTTGCGGCCCAGGGCCGGATGCAACCGTGACCGGACCGCGAACGTCAGGGGAGGCGGCCAGCGCGCCGGCGGCGCGGGCGGCCAGGACGTCGCGCGGGCTAGATGAAGATCGGCAGGCCGGCGTAGTTCTCCGCCAGGCCGGTCGCCCCGGCCCGGCTCGACGCCACCCAGCGCAGCTGGGAGAGCTGCAGCTCGGCGTCGAACGGGTCGCCGGAGGTGTGCAGCATCGTCGTCATCCACCAGGAGAAGTGCGTGCACCGCCAGACCCGCCGCTGCGCGGTCTCGGAGTACGTGTCGGCGAGCCGCGGGTCGTTCTCCCTGATCCGGGCGATCAGGGCCCGGCTGAGCAGCGCCACGTCGGCGATCGCCAGGTTCAGGCCCTTCGCGCCGGTCGGCGGGACGATGTGCGCGGCGTCGCCGGCCAGGAAGAGGTTGCCGTGTCGCATCGGGGTTTGTACGCGGCTGCGCATCGGCAGCACGCTCTTGTCGGTGATCGGGCCGGGGGTGAGCTTCCAGCCGTTCTGGCCGTGGCCCAGGCGGGTGGCCAGCGCGTCCCAGATCCGGTCGTCGGACCAGGAGGCCGGGTCGGTGCCGTTGGGAACCTGCAGGTAGAGGCGGCTGACCGTGGCCGAGCGCATGGAGTGCAGGGCGAAGCCGTCCGGGTGCCAGGCGTAGATCAGCTCGTCGGTCGACGGCGCTACGTCGGCGAGAATGCCGAGCCAGGAGTACGGGTAGACCCGCTCGAACGTCCGCGCCGCCGGCACCGCCGCTCTGGACGGCCCGAAGGAGCCGTCGCAGCCGGCGATGACGTCGGCGTCCAGCCGTTGGACGGCGCCGGACCGGTCCGCGTAGGTCACCGAGGGCCGGTCGGAGTCCACGTCGTGCAGGGCGACGTCCGAGACCTCATAGATGATCTCCTGACCACCCGCCCGCCGCGCGGCGACCAGGTCCTTCTGCACCTCGGTCTGCCCGTAGACCCAGACGCTGCGCCCGGTGAGCTCGACGAAGTCCAGGTGATGCCGCTCCCGCGGCCATTGCAGATGAATCCCGCGGTGCTCGTCGCCCTCGGCGCGCAGCCGCGCCCCCAGCCCCGCCGACTCCAGCAGCTCCACGCTGGAGTGTTCCAGGATGCCGGCCCGGATCCGGGCGGCCACGTACTGCTCCGAGCGGGTCTCCAGGACCACGGAGTCGACGCCGCCCCGGGCGAGCAGATGGGAGAGCAGCAGGCCGGCCGGGCCCGCGCCGACGATGGCGACCTGGGTACGCATGCCCCCACCTTCCGTGGCGGACGGCCCCGCGGCAAGGGCCCGTTCGCGCCGGACCCCAGCCGCGGCACGCCGCGCGGCCCGGCGCCGGGCCGGCGGGTGTGGCCAGCGGCGTGCCGGACCGCTAGCGTCCCAGAGGTGAACACCCAGGCCGAGATCGACCAGGAGATCGAGGCGGCGGCGCAGCAGCCGGGCGGACCGCAGCCGAGGATCGACTACGCTCCGTACCGCAGCAGTGTCCTACGCCACCCCAAGCAGCCACTTCACCTGGTCGACCCGGAGTCGGTCGAGCTGTGGGCGCCCGCCTTCGGCCACCGGGACGTCGCCGACGACGAGGCCGACCTCACCATCCAGCACGCCGGCACCCCGCTCGGCGAGCGGATCGTGGTGACCGGCCGGGTGCTCGACGGCGACGGCCGCCCGGTGGCCGGCCAGCTGGTCGAGGTGTGGCAGGCGAACGCCGCCGGGCGCTACCGCCACCAGCGCGACCAGCACCCGGCGCCGCACGACCCGAACTTCACCGGGGTCGGCCGTTGCCTCACCGGGCCGGACGGGACCTACCGGTTCCAGACGATCAAGCCGGGCCCGTACCCGTGGCGCAACCACCTCAACGCGTGGCGCCCCGCGCACATCCACTTCTCGGTCTTCGGAACCGAGTTCACCCAGCGCCTGGTGACCCAGATGTACTTCCCCGGCGACCCGCTCTTCCGCTACGACCCGATCTACCAGTCGATCACCGATCCGAAGGCGCGGGAGCTGCTGGTCGCGCAATACGACCACGACCTGACCACTCCGGAGTGGAACACCGGATACCGCTGGGACGTCGTGCTCACCGGGACCCACCGCACTCCGCTCGACACCGGGGATCCTTCATGAGCGCGGTTCCGGGCCAGACCGTGGGCCCCTTCTTCCACCTCGGCCTGGCCTGTCCGCAGATGAACGAGCTGGTGCCGCCGGCCCATCCGCGGGCGGTGCGACTGCACGGGCGGGTCACCGACGGCGCCGGCGCGCCGGTGCCGGACGCGGTGATCGAGATCTGGCAGGCCGACCCGCGGGGCCACATCGTGCGCCGGCCCGGCTCGCTGCGGCGCGACGGCTGGACGTTCACCGGCTGGGGCCGGGCCGCCACCGACCCGGACGGCCTCTACTCGTTCGCCACGCTGGAGCCCGGGAGCACCGTGGAAGGGCGTCCGGGCTTCTTCGCCGTGACCGTTCTCGCCCGTGGTCTCCTGGACCGCCTCTTCACCCGGGCCTATCTCCCGGACGACGCGGAAGCGCTCGCGGCGGACCCGCTGCTCGCCGCGCTGGAGCCGGACCGACGGGCCACCCTGATCACCCGGCGCGCCGGCCACGGCCTGGTCTTCGACATCCGGCTGCAGGGCGCGGACGAGACGGTGTTCCTGGCCTACCCGCGCCTGCGGGACGCCTGGACATGAGCGGTCCGGGCCCGGCGGTGCGCCGCCGGCTTTCCGGCGGCTGCCACGACACGACCGGGGGTACGCGGTGAGCGACCTGCTGTGGCCCGGGGATCACCGCGCCGGGGATCTGTTCACGGACGCGGCGGTGGTGGCGGCCATGATCCGTGTCGAGCACGCCTGGCTCACCGCGCTCGCCGAGCTCGGGGTCGCCGGCCTCACCGTGCCGGACGACCTGGGCGCGCTGGTCAGCCCGGAGGACCTGCCGGCGCTGGCGGCCGGCGCGGAGTCCGGCGGCAACCCGCTGATCCCGCTGCTCACGCTGCTGCGGGCCCGGCTGCGCGGCCGCCACACGGCCGCCGCCGGCTGGCTGCACAAGGGCCTGACCAGCCAGGACGTCGTCGACACGGCGATCGTGCTGTGCCTGCGCGAGGCCGGCGACCGGATCCGCGCCGACCTGGTCACCCAGATCGGCCTGCTCAGCCGGCTCACCGACGAGCACCGCGAGACCCGGATGGCCGGGCGCACGCTCACCCAGCACGCCATCCCGATCACCTTCGGCCTGAAGGCGGCCGGCTGGCTGACCGGCGTGCTGGACGCGCGGGACCAGCTGGCGGCCGCCGCGCGGCTGCCGGTCCAGGTCGGCGGCGCGGCCGGCAGCCTGGCCGCGCCGGCCGCGCTCACCGGGGACCCGGGCCGCGCCCGCGAGTTGGTCGCGGCCACCGCCCGGCACCTCGGCCTGCCGCCGCGCGAACCCTGGCACACCAGCCGGGCGCCGCTGACCCGGATCGCCGACGCGTTCGTGACCTGCACCGACGCGTGGGGGAAGATCGCCAACGACGTGCTGGTCGGCGCCCGGCCCGAGGTGCACGAGCTGATCGAGGGCGCGGCCCGGGGCAAGGGCGGCTCGTCCGCCATGCCGAACAAGCAGAACCCGGTCCACGCCGTCCTGATCAAGCGCGCCGCGCTCGCCGGTCCGCCGCTCGCCGCGCTGGTGCACGCGGGCGCGGCCGCCGCGGTCGACGAGCGCCCGGACGGCGGCTGGCACGTGGAGTGGGCGACCCTGCGGACGCTGGCACGCCGTACCGTGGTGGCCGGGGCGCAGACCGCGGAGCTGCTCGCCGGGCTGCGCGTGGACGCCGGGAAGATGCTGGCCACCCTTCATGAGGCGCGCCCCGGGATCGACGCCGAGCAGCAGTCGATCGACCCGGGCGGCGCGCCGGACCGGCCCTACCCCGGGGCCACCGAGGAGATCATCGACGCGGTGCTGGCCCGTGCCGAGGCGGAACCGCGCTGACGCCGTACCCCGCAATCGGTAGTGGAAAGGATTTTTCTCGTGCTCACCGCGACCGTCTTCACCGACGCCCCGGGCCGCCCGCTGCTGCTGCTCGGAACGTCCGTCGGCACCTCGGCCGAGAGCCTGTGGGCGCGGTGCGCGTCCCGGCTGTCCGGCCGGTACCACGTGGTCGGCTTCGACCTGCCCGGCCACGGGCGCAGCGCGCCGGCGGACGGTCCGTGCACGATCGCCGGCCTGGCGGGCGGGGTACTGGCGCTCGCCGACCGGCTGCGGCCGGGCGAAAGCTTCAGGTACGCCGGCGACTCGATCGGCGGAGCGATCGGCCTGCAGCTGATGCTCGACGCGCCGGAGCGGGTCACCGCCGCGGCGCTGCTCTGCACCGGCGCGAAGATCGGCGACGCGGCGATGTGGGCCGAGCGGGCCGCGCTGGTCCGGGCGGAGGGCACCGAGGCGGTGGTGCCCGGGTCGGCCGAGCGCTGGTTCGGCGCCGGCTTCCCGGCGCCCGGCCGGGAGCCGCTGCTCGACGCGCTGCGCGCGACGGACGACGAGAGCTATGCGCGCTGCTGCGAGGCGCTTGCCGATTTCGACGTACGGGATCGGCTCGCCGAGATCGCCACGCCGGTGCTCGCGGTGGCCGGCGGCCAGGACAGGCCGACGCCGCCCGAGGGCCTGCGGCTGATCGCGGACAGCGTGCTCAACGGCCGGCTGGTGGTGCTCGACGAGATCGCGCATCTGGCCCCGGCCGAGGCCCCCGAGGTCGTCGCGTTCCTGCTGGACCAGCACTTCGACGAGTCCCGGGCGGCCGGCCTCGCGGTCCGCCGCGAGGTGCTCGGCCCGGCCCATGTCGACCGGGCCACCGCCGCGACCACTTCGTTCACCCGCGACTTCCAGGACCTGATCACCCGCTACGCCTGGGGCGATATCTGGACCCGCCCCGGCCTGGACCGCCGCAGCCGCTCGATGATCACGTTGACCGCGCTGATCGCTCTCGGCCATCACGAGGAGCTGGCCCTGCACGTGCGGGCGGCCCGCACGAACGGCTTGTCGGTGGACGAGATCAAGGAGGTGCTGCTGCAGAGCGCGGTCTACTGCGGCGTCCCGGCGGCGAACGCGGCCTTCCGCATCGCCCAGCAGGTCCTCGACGACCTGGCCGCGCACGAAAGTTTGTATCGCTGAAGTTAGTATCTGCAAAGTTAGTATCGCCAGCGATAGTAAGTGGGGTTGCGGCATGGTGGCTTTCGTTGGCCGTGAGCGGGAACTGAAGGTTCTCGACGGCCTGCTGAGCGAGGTCCGGTCCACCGCCCGCGACGCCAAGCCCGCTCAATGCCTGCTCATCCGGGGCCGCCGCCGGATCGGCAAGTCGAGCCTGGTCGAGGCGTTCGTCGACCGCGCCGGTGTGCCCGCGGGCGCCGGTCGCGCGGGAGCTGTTCTTCCTGGGGTCGATCAAATGGCTGGAGCGGTCGCCGTTCGACGAGCGCGATCTGCTGGCCCTGCAACGGCATCGCGCGGCGGTGACCGATGAGCCGGTGCCGCTGGTGGCGATCAGCAGGAGCGGGGTTCAGGCGGCTGGGCTGCGGGCCGTCTACGGGCCGGAGGATCTCCTCGCCGCCTGGCGCCCGGGCGGCTGACCGTGGCGCTTGGCGGCGGCGTCCTTCGCCCCTGGTGCTGTCGAGCCCGGCTCTTCCGGTCAGGCCGGCCGGTCGGTGGTGGCCGGGTGGGTGGGACCGTCGGCGGGGGTGGCCGGGCCGGTGGGCTCGCCGGTGCGGGGGTGCCGCAGGCCGGGATGGCCGGCCGGCAGCGTGCGCCGGATGACCCACCAGCTGGCCGCGAGGCAGGCGGCCACCAGCGGCCAGCTCAGGACGATCCGGGCGGCGGCCAGGGCGCCGGTCTGCTCCGCGGCGTAGAGCGGCAGGAACACGGCGACCCGGACGACGTACTGCAGGACCCACACCCAGCTGGCCCGGGAGTAGGCCCTGAGCAGGTCCGGGTCGCGGCGCCAGCGGGTCCGCTGGCCGAGGACCGCGCCGACGATCAGGCCGAGCAGCGGCCGGCGGATGACGATGCTGATCGCCCAGACCAGGACGCTCGCGCCGTTGCTGAGGAGCTGGAGCAGGAAGAAGTTCTCCGCCTTGCCGGTGCGCAGGGCGATCAGCGCCGCGACGCACACGCCGAGCAGGCCGATCAGGACCGCGCGGGGCTTGTCGCCGCGGCGCAGGCGCCAGCCGACGACGCCCAGGGCGCAGATCAGCGCGCCGGCCGTACCGGCCCCGACCGAGTGGAACAGCAGCCAGCCGGCCAGGAAGCCGACGGCCGGCCAGGACGCGTCGATGGCGGCACGCCGCCCGTTGAGCAATTCCGACAGCGATTCCGGCTGCGCCATCTCCACCCGCCCGTATCTTAGTTAGGGCAGCCTAACCCGTCGCGGGCGCGCGGAGCCACCGGCCCGCCGAGGTGTGACCGGACGCGCGTGGGCCGGCCGGCCCACGCGGGGCGGATCGGCACGGTGGAGGTGGCGGACCCGCCGGCGTGGAAGGGGATGGCCGGCGGGCCCGCGGGATGAGCCGGGACGGGAGGTGGGGCGGCCTCGTTCCCGGCTCGTGGTTCGGCAGCACTGCGTGGTGTCACGCGGGGATTGGCTGCGCCTCCGTTCGGTCTATGAAGGGGACGGCGTCCCAGGAGCGCTGGGAGCGCTCCCAATTAGACGGACTGTAGCAACTGTTGCGCCTCTCGGCGAGTGCTCAGACCGCGGAACAGGTCACCGCCGGTGTGCTGGGTGTCCCGGCCGCGATGAAGCCGAAACTGGTGGACCCGCCCGCGGACAGCGCCCCGTTGTACGCCGCGTTCGACGCCTGGATCTCGTTACCGCTGGTCAGGACCGTGGCGCCCCACGACTGCTGGAGCGTCTGGGCCGCGCCGTACCGCAGCGTCACCGCCCAGCCCTTGACCGGCGCGCTGCCCGCGGTGACCGTCACGTTCGCCTGGTAGGCCCCGGACCACTGCGACGACACGGCGACCGTCGCGCGGCACGCCCCGGTGGCCGGCGAGGTGGAGGCCGACGGGGAGGTGGCGGGCGACGACGGTGGCGCCGGGGTGGGTGACGACGTGGGCGGGGTGACACCGCCGAAGTTCACGTCGCTGCAGAAGTAGTACGACTGGTCCAGGTGGCTGGCCTGCCAGATGGTGTAGACGACGGCCCGCCCGGACCGCCCGCTCACGCTGACCGGGATGTCCATCTGCACGCCGTTGCTCAGCTGCCGGGTCCACTGCGCCGCGGGCGTGTTCGGCACCTCCTTGACCAGGTCCAGGTCGGACCACTTCAGCGCCTGCGTGACCGGGTTGTAGGACGGCTTGGACACGTACACCCGGATGTAGTCGGCGCCGTGCCGCGCCCCGTCGAACAGGCCCAGCGTGAACGAGTTGGCCAGGTTGGTGGCCTTCCAGTCGCCGATCGCGTCCATCGCCGCGTACCGGCCGTTCTGCGTCTTGCCGGCGCTGCACAGCTGCCCGTCCGGGATGGCGGCCTGGTGGTTGCCGGCCACCCCCTCGCGGAACAGCCCGTTCCAGTTCCACATCGCCTGCGGATCGGCCTGCCAGGCCTGGTAACACATCGGGTCCTGGGTGGCCATCTCGGGCGCCTGGAACTTGTCGCCCCAGCGCTCGAAGCAGCCGTAGTTGCGCGACGCCGGGTTGAGGACGTTGCCGTGCGCCGAGGCCGGGGAACCGGGCGCGACGAGGACGGCGAGGGCGGCGGCCAGGGCCGCCACGATTGCGGAGATCAAAAGCCTTTTGTGTACGACGTTCTGCATGCGAACTCAGCACTCCTGAGCTCAGGGCCGCGCGTGCGTGACGGCGGCCTGGCGGTGAGGACGGCGGGAGCTGCCCGGCTCCCGGGTGCCACGTGACTTCGCCGCGGCAGTGCTGTGGCGACAGCGTGCCCAATTGATCGAGTTAAGTCAATGCGTACGGGAAAATCGGGTGTCGTGTTCGTGATCCGGTCCTAGGTTGTGGGGATGTCCGCAGAAGCAGCCCGCGCCGCCGAACTCCTCACGCAGCTGTCCCACCCCGCCCGGCTGCGCGCCTTCGCCGCGCTGGCGAACCGTGGCACGGAAGGGTTCTCGATCGCCGAGATGTCGCTGCTGATGGACATGACCAGGCCCGAGGCGGGCGAGGCGCTCGGCCGGCTGGCCGCGCTCGGGCTGGCCGACGGCAGCGGCGACGGCTACTACCGCGCCAAGCCGCAGGCGCTGCGCGAGGCCGCCCAGGCGCTCACCGCCACCCTCCCGATCGCCCCGCTGCTCAAGGAGTATCCGCGGCTCAAGAGCTTCTTCGCGTACGGCCGGCTGACCGCCCTGCCGCCCACGACGAGCGACCGCTACCAGCAGGCCGCGGAACTTCTCGCGCGTTTCCTGGCAGTCGAGGGCGTGCTCACCGAGGACCAGGTCAACAAGCGCCTCGCCGAGGTCACCGACGACGTGGCCGCCGCCCGCCGGATGCTGGTGGACACCGGCTGGCTGGCACGCGACCGTGCCGGCACCTCGTACGGCGCCGGTCGTTCCTACGCCGCCTGACCGCGTAAAGCCGGGTCGATGGTGGGTGCCGGGAAGTGAAGCTTCCGTAATACCCGTCGGCCCGGCAAGCGGCGGGGATCGAGGGCGGAGGCGGCCGGGTGACCCGGCGCGCCCGGCCGGGTCACGCGGCGGCCGGCTCCGGGTCGGGTGTCGAGCGGCGCTTGGAGACCCAGCGTTCGAAGATCAGGGTGGTGAGCGGCGGAATGGAGGCCAGCAGGGCGAAGGCGGTGCGCCAGAGGGACCAGCGTTCCGCTCGGGCGACCCAGAGGGTGGCGACCAGATAGGCGACGAAGAGGGCGCCGTGGATTCGGCCGAACAGCCAGACGCCGGCCTCCGTGGTGTGCGAGACGTGCTTGAGGTACATGCCCACCAGCAGGCCGGTCCACGAGAAGGCCTCGGCGACCGCGGTCACGCGGAACACCCGGAACGCTTCCACCGGTAACCCCTTTCCAAGATCGATAGAGCTCGGAGGTTACGGCCGTGAAGTTGAGTGTTTCCTGGCAGCCAGGGGATTTCTCCGGCAAACCCGGGTATCCCGGGCTCACGCCGGTGCATCCGGCTCCGGCGACTTCGAGCTAGGAGGATCCGTGCCGGACATCGTGGAGATCATCAAGGAGCAGCATCGCCAGGTCGAGGAGTTGCTCGTCCAGGCGGAGGAGGATGACGCGGACAAGGCGGCACTGCTCCGGGAAGTGGCGCAGATGCTGCTGCCGCACTCGGAGGCGGAAGAGGACTTCGTCTATCCCACCATCCGTGACAAGGCGGCCGAGAACGGCGAGGAGGTGCGCGACGGGGTCGAGGAGCACCACCAGATCGAGGAGATGCTGACGGACCTGCTGGACGGGAGCCCGGACGACCCGGGGTACGACGGGACGCTCGCGGCGATCACCGGTGAGCTGCGGCATCACGTACAGCAGGAAGAGCGGGATCTGCTGCCGATCCTGGCCGACCGGCTCAGTGACGACGAGCGCGAGGAGATGGGGCGGCGATTCGTCGAGCAGACGACCGGGTCGCTGCCGGAGGAGCTGCACCCGGCCGGGGCCGGCGGGCGCGGCAGGAACGGAGGAGCGCAGGACGAGAACGGCGGGGAGACCCGGCGGGAACTGTACGAGAAGGCGAAGGAGCAGCACATTCCCGGACGGTCGAAGATGTCGAAGGACGAGCTGGCCAAGGCGGTCGCCGACGGGTGAAAACGGTCAGGGGGATGTGGATCACATGCTCCATGGCAAGATCTACATTCTCGGGCATGTCGCTGCAAACGCATCGAAGCCACACCGGGGCCGTTGCGCAACGGCCGGTGCTGGCACCACACCTACAGGAGACCATCGAGTCTCTTGCCGCTGGCGAGACGGCGCGCGAGATGGCCGCCCGCCTGTACATCTCGCCCAACACCGTCAAGTCTCGGCTGAAGACGCTGTACCAGCAGCTCGGTGCCCGTGACCAGGCGCATGCCGTCGCCATCGGCTTCCGGATCGGCGTGCTCCGGCCACCCGGCGAGGCCGATCCCGGCCCCGGCCGGCAGCCGGTGATGATCGGTACCCTCGATCCGGACAGCCTCCGGGACACGATCGCCGAGCTCACCGCGCTGCTGCGGATCGTGGAGAGAGTCCGGCAACTGGACGGCGGGCACCTTCCGGAGCTGCTTCGCCAAGTGGGAGAACTGGCCAGCCGACCGCACGACGACCCGGAGGGCGCGCTGGCCCGGATCGCGGAGATAGCCGCCGAAGCCGGATTCGGCGTGGACGGTGAGGCCGGGGCCGCGCCCGGCCCGAACGGGGCCGCGGAGAACGAGGCTGGCCCGAACGGGGCTGCGGGGACCGGGGCCGGGCCGGGCGTGGCTGCTCAGGCCGGGGAACTGCCCGGCGAGCAGGCTCGGGCCCGGAAAGACGGGGCCGAGTACGGACTCGGCGTGAATGTTCCGGGCGCCGAGGCGGAGTCCGGACGATAATGAACTGGTGGGTGACCGTCCGGTGGAGCGGATGCGGCCGTGCCGCCGCTGCGGTCACCCGACCCGGGTGGACCGGATGGTTCAGGGGTACGGGCGCAACTGCGCCGCTCTGCTCGGCCTGATCGGGGGCTCGGTGGACACCGGCCACGCCGGTCCCGACCTGCTCGATCTGCTGGACGTGGAGCCGGAGGACTCCTGCGACGGCTTCGACCGGCCCGCCGACAACGACTTCACCGGCGGCCGCCGCCGGCTGGGCTTGTACGAGAGCTGAGGGTAACGGCAAGCGGCCCGCGGCAAGGGCGGCGCAAGGGTTGTAGGAACGGCCCAGGGTGTAGGAACGGCCCGGGATGTAGGAACGGCCCAGGGGGTGCGGAGACGGCCCGGGACCGCGGAGAGACCGCCCGTGAGCGGGAAGTGAGCGCCTCGGCCGTAAGCGGCGAGAACCGGAAAGTCACGGCCGCAGGCCGACCCCGGCCAGCATGAGCGACGCGGCGGCAACGTCGAGCGGCTCGTCGGCCGGTTCCGGATGCCAGTCCGCCCCGTGCACCACCCCCGGCTCCACCAGCTCCCACCCGTCGAACAGCGCCGCGAGCCGCGCCTGGTCCCGCGGTACGAACGGCGTCCCGGTCCGGCTGTAGAGATCGGCCACCCGGGCCATGGCGTCCGGGTGCAGACCGCCGCTGGCATGCGACACCGCCATCACGCTGCCCGGCGCGACGGCCTCCCGATAGTCCCGCAGCAGCGCGTCGAGCACCGGCCCGTCCGGGATGAAGTGCAGCACCGCGAACATCAGAATCCCGACCGGGCGTCCGAGATCGATCAGCGTGAGCAGATCCGGGTCGTTGAGCACCGACCGCGCATCGCGCAGGTCGCCCTGCACCACCACGGTGTGCGGCTCGTC
Source organism: Actinoplanes siamensis (assembly GCF_016862395.1). Lineage (GTDB taxonomy): Bacteria > Actinomycetota > Actinomycetes > Mycobacteriales > Micromonosporaceae > Actinoplanes > Actinoplanes siamensis. The sequence goes on from NZ_BOMW01000078.1 coordinate 26,029, forward strand.
GGTGAGCAGGTGCCGGGCGTAGAGCACAGCGGTCGGGTCGACGTCCACGTACGCCACCCGTACCGCCGGGTCGGCGGCCAGCGCGACCTCGTGCACGTTGCCCTCGGCCGGGATGCCCGAGCCCAGGTCGATGAACTGCCGTACCCCGCGCGCCACCGCCCAGCGCACCACCCGGCGCAGGAACGCCCGGTTGGCGCGGGCCAGCGCGCCCATCTCCGGCACCAGCTCCACGATCCGGGAAGCCACCGACCGGTCCACCGCGAAGTTGTGCGTGCCGCCGAGGAAGGCGTCGTAGACGCGGGCGGGGCTGGGCCGGTTCGGATCGATGCGCACCCTTCCGAGGATGCCCGGATCCCACGTTCCCATGCCCGAAATTTCGGAGAATTGGTAATTTGCTGAGGGGGGGGTACGGGCGTGGAGTCACGTAGAGAGTTGCCGGGGCTCCTCATCGACGCCGCCCCGGACGCCATCATCGTCAGCGGCTCGGACGGCGTCATCACCATCGCCAACCGCCGCGCGCACGACATGTTCGGCTACCCGCCCGGCCGGCTGGCCGGCGTCCACGTCGACGACCTGGTGCCGGAGGACGCCCGCCCGCGGCACCCGGCCCAGCGGGCCGACTACCTCGGTTCGGAGCATCCGCCGCTGCGCCGCCTGCCGTTGCGCGGCCTGCGCCGGGACGGCTCGATCTTCCCGGTGGAGGTCTCCCTGTCCGGTGTCACCACCGGGACCGGCGAGACCTACGTGACAGCGGTCCTGCGCGACGACACCACGCAACGCCAGGCAGCTGTCAACCGCGCCCTGCTCGCCTCGGTCGTCCAGTCCTCGCACGACGCGATCGTCACCATCGACCTGCGCAACCGGGTGCTGTCCTGGAATCCGGGCGCCGAACTGCTCTACGGCTTCAAGGCCGACGAGATGATCGGCGCGTCGATCGACGAGATCATCCCGCCGGACCGGCGGGCCGACGAGGAGCAGATCCGCGAACTGGTCCGGATGGGCGGCCGGGTGGACCGTTATCGATCAGTCCGGCTCACCGCCTCCGGCACGCCCGTCGCGGTCGCCATGCTGATCTCGCCGCTGCTCGACGAGAACGGCGTGCTGGTCGGCACCACCAGCGCCGCCCGGGACATCAGCGAGCGCGAGCGCACCGAGGCCCGGGTCCAGGCGATTCTCGACGCCGCCCCGGACGCGCTGCTCGGCGTCGCCGAGTCCGGCCACGTAGTGCTGGTCAACGCGAAGGCCGAGCGGCTGTTCGGGCACCTCCGGCACGATCTGATCCACATGGGCGTGGACCGTCTGCTGCCGGACGGCCTGCCGCCGGTCTCCGCGGTGCTGAACACGGGCGGCGACCCCACCCCGCCGGACGCCGAGCGCGCCCAGGACGGCGAGCAGCGCTGGGCCAAGCGCCGGGCGATCCGCAGCGACGGCGCCGAGCTGCCGGTCGACATCGCGGTCAGCGCGCTGCACACGGACACCGGCGTGATCACCGTGGCGGCGGTCCGGGACATCACCGACCGGCTGGCCGCCGAGGCCGAGCGGCGCCGGCTGCGCCAGGAGGCCGACCGGCAGAAGCTGGAGGCCCGGATGCAGCAGGCACAGCGCCTGGAGAGCCTCGGGCAGCTGGCCGGCGGCATCGCCCACGACTTCAACAACCTGCTCGCGGTGATCCTCAACTACGCGGCGTTCATCATCGAGGACGCGGCCGGCAGCCCACCGGCGGCCGACGCCGAGCAGATCGCCCGGGCCGCCCGGCGCGGCAGCGACCTCACCCACCAGCTGCTGGCCTTCGCCCGCCGGGAGGTGATCCGGCCGCGGCCGCTGGACCTCAACGCGGTGGTCACCGAGGTCCATCAGATGCTCGAGCGGTCGCTGGGGGAGCACATCGATCTGACGGTACGGACCACCGCCGGCCTCCCCGCCGTGATGGCCGACCCGGGACAGCTGGAGCAGGTCCTGGTCAATCTCGCGGTGAACGCCCGGGACGCGATGCCCACCGGTGGCCGGCTGACCATCGACACCGCCGAGGTGCGCGTCGACGACGAGTACCCGGGTGTGCGCGCCGAGCTCAGCCCCGGCCGCTACCTGCGGCTGCGCATCTCGGACACCGGCACCGGCATGCCGAAGGAGGTGATCGACAAGGCGTTCGAGCCGTTCTTCACCACCAAGCCCAGCGGCCAGGGCACCGGGCTCGGCCTGGCCACCGTGTACGGCATCATCACGCAGGCCGGCGGGACCGTGCAGATCTACTCCGAGCCGGGCATCGGCACCACCTTCACGATCCTGCTGCCGGTCACCGACGTGCAGGCGCAGGAGGTCGCCACCGAGGAGGCCGACTCGCGGCTGGTCGGGCACGGGGCGACCGTGCTGGTGGTCGAGGACGAGGAGGCGCTGCGCGAGGTGACCTCCCGGATCCTGCGGCGCGGGGGCTACACGGTGCTGGCCGCGAACGGGGGCGAGGAGGCGCTGCGGCTGGCCGCCGAGAACCACGTGGACGTGCTGCTCACCGACGTCATCATGCCGGGCATGCTGGGCAAGGACCTGGCCGACACGGTGACCACCCGGTACCCGCGGACGAAGGTGCTGTTCATGTCCGGGTACGCGCAGCCGGTGCTGACCAATCACGGCACGCTGGCCGTCGACGTGCATCTGCTGGAGAAGCCGTTCACCAGCGCCGAGCTGTTGCGCGCCCTGCACGACGAGTTGCAGGCCAAGCCGTGACTGTTAAGTTCGTCGATATGGCGTACCGGCGAACGGGTCGCACCTTGGCGGCGGCCATCCTCGTTGTCGTGCCGGCGGTTCCCGAGCCCGGAACCGCCCGGCAGTCCCTTCCCGCGGAAAAGGCCGGGCCGGTCACCTCGGTGGGGACCGCCCGGCAGCTCCTGCCCGCGGACAAGACCGGTCTGGTCACGTCGGCCGGCGTCGCGAGCAAGGTCTGGGCGACAGTGCAACGCGCCGGCGGTCTCGGCGAGATCTTCCATCCCGACCTGAACACGCCGCGGGTCCGGTCGCTGAGCTTCGTCGTGGCCGGACCCGCGGGGGACGAGACCGCCGCCTCCGTCGCCACCGCGCTGGCCGAGGACCGCGGCCTGAGCTTCCGGCAGCGGTTGTCCGGGTCGGCCGGCCGGTGGCGGCTCGCCCTGTCGTACGCCACGGATCCCCGCCGCGACACCGTCCTCGTGGACGTGGGCTTCACCGCCCCGCCCGGTTACCGGCTCCGCGCCGTCCTCGACGGGGACGCGGCGCTCGTCGGATCGCCCGGGTTCGACGCGCGGACCGGGTTGATCAGGGGCCGGCACACCACGCTCGCGCTCGGCTTCGGCTCCACGGCCGGCCGGGCTCGCGACACCGGGCTGGCCTCGCTGCGCCGCGGCTTCGGCACGGCTGCCCGGGAGTACGCCGCCGGCTGGCGCGGTTACCTCGGCGGGTTGCGGGAACCACCGGCGGTCGCCGACCGGACGCTCTGGCGGGTGTCCGCGATGGTGCTGGCCGCGCTGGAGGACAAGACGCACCGGGGTGCCTACGTCGCCGCACCGGGGTCGCCGTGGGCGTTCGGGCGGGACGACCCGTCCGGTCCGTACCACCTGGTCTGGTCTCGTGATCTTTATCAGATCGCCACCGGACTGCTCGCCGCCGGTGACCGGGCCGGAGCCACCCGGGCCCTGGACTACCTGTTCACCGTGCAGCAGCGGGCGGACGGCTCGTTCCCGCAGAACTCGCGGGTCGACGGCACCCCGGTCTGGGGCGGGCTGCAGCTCGACGAGGTGGCGCTGCCCGTCGTGCTGGCCTACCAGCTGGGCCGCACCGACGCGGCGACCTGGGGGCACGTGCGCAAGGCCGCGGACTTCCTGGCCGGCTTCGAGCAGGACGGCAACCGGGCGCCGTGGAGCCCGCAGGACCGGTGGGAGAACCAGTCCGGGTACTCACCGGCCACCATCGCGGCTCAGATCGCCGGGCTGGTCTGCGCGGCCTCGATCGCCCGCGCCAACGGGGACCTCCCGGCGGCCGACCGCTATCTGCGGATCGCCGACTCCTGGCGGGCCCGGGTCAAGCAGTGGACGGTGACCAGCACCGGGCCGTACTCGCCGGGGCGGTATTTCCTGCGGCTCACCAAGGACGGCGAACCGGATGCCGGGACCGCCTACGACATCGGCGACAGCGGGCCGTCCGGCGTCGACCAGCGCCGGGTCGTCGACCCGGGCTTCCTGGAGCTGGTCCGGCTCGGGGTGCTGCCGGCCTCCGATCCGGATGTACGAGGGTCGCTGCCGGTGATCGACGCGCAGCTGGGCGCCGGGCCGTTCTGGCACCGGGCGTCGTTCGACGGCTACGGCGAGAAGGCCGACGGCAGCGAGTGGGACTACCCGCTGCCGGCGGATTCGCTGATCACCCGGGGCCGGGCGTGGCCGCTGCTCAACGGCGAGCGCGGCGAGTACCTGCTGGCGGCCGGCGACCGCGCCGGGGCCCGGGCGCAGCTGCGGATCCTGGCGAGCGCCTCGAGCCCCAGCCGGATGCTGCCCGAGCAGGTGTGGGACCAGTACCCGCCGAACCGGCCGCTGGGTACCCCGAGCACCTCGGCGACACCGCTGGCCTGGACGCACGCCCAGTACCTGCGGCTCGCCGCGAACCTGGCCGCCGGGCGCGTGCTGGAACGGCCGGCGGCCGTGGCCGGACGCTATTCGCACACCTCGCCGTCGTCGTCGCGATCCTGATACCAGTCGTACTCCGGGTCGACGCCGCCGGTGTACGGCCCGAACCCCTCGGCCTTCGCCTCGGCGCAGGTGGAGAACCGCGGGTCGGGGTCGCTGTGGTCCTCGGTGGCGTCCTCGTCGGCGGCCCGGTCGTCCGCCTCGCAGGCGATCCCGTCCTCGTCATGGTCCAGGTCCTCGCGGTACCCGGCCTGGCCCGGCCGGATCTGGCCGGCGCCGGCGCAGTCGGCGTAGGGGTCCGCGGCGCCGGTGGTGGCCCGGGCCGAGGTGGCGGCCGGTCCGGTGGGCGCCGTCGTGGCCGCCGTCGCCCCGGTGGTCCCGGCCGGGGCGGGCGCCGAGGCCACCACCGGCGCGGACGCCGCGGCCGGTCCCGGCTCGTCCTCGCCGGGCGCGAGGAGCGCTACCGCGCCGAGTCCGGCGATCAGCGTCGCGGCCACGCCGAGCGTCGCCGCGGGCCAGGTCCACCGGCGGGCGACGGGGGTCGTCGGCCGGGCGGGGGACGGCGGTGGTGGCGGTTCGGCGGGGTCGGCCCACGGATCCTGCGGCGGTGGCAACGTCACGGGGAGAGCCTGGTGCCCGGTGATCGGGACGTCAATGCCGCCGGGTCAGACACCCGGGCCGAGCAGCGCGAGGCAGCTGCAGGCGCCGAGCGTGGCGGCCACCGTCAGCAGGGCCACGGTGAGGGCCAGCCCCGGGTACCGCTGCGGCGGCGGCCCGAGCGCCCCGCGCAGGAACGCCAGCAGCGGAGCCCGGTACTCCAGCTCGGCGACCCGCCCGGGGAGGGCGACCACCGTGGTGTCGGCGGCGCCGATGCGGGACGGGAAGAGATACGGCACGTAGACGTGGACGTGGTGCTCGCCGAGGGCGACCGGCGTGGTCACCCGGCCCCAGGCGGCCGGCACGGCGCGGCCGTCGACCTCCAGCACCGGGGTGAAGAGCCGGAGCAGGAAGGCGATCGGCGCGTACCGCAGGGTGACCGCGATGGTGGCGCCGCCGTCCCCGCGCGCCGGGCCGAGCGGCGGGAAGCCGGGGGAGAAGGGCCGATGGGGCGGCGCCAGGATGGCCACGCTGCACCTTTCCTCGAAGTCCGCCGATGCAGGATATGCCCGGCAGCCCGGCCGGGAAAGCTCTCGGTGTCCACAATGGAGATCGGCGGGCGTCGCTACCGGGTTAGCATGGGGCATGACGAGCGACCAGGTGGACCCGCACATCGTGTCACCGGCACGCCGTTGGAACTACTGGCTCGGCGGCAAGGACCACTTCCAGGTCGACAGGGACTCCGGCGACCGGATCGCCGCGGTGTACCCGGCCGTCTGGACGGCCGCCCGCGAGGGCCGCGCGTTCCACAAGCGGGCGATCCGGTACCTGACCGGCGAGGCCGGGATCCGCCAGTTCGTGGACATCGGCACCGGCCTGCCCGCGCCGGACAACACGCACGAGGTGGCCCAGGGGATCGCCCCGGACGCCAAGGTGGCGTATGTCGACAACGATCCCATGGTGCTGGCGCACGCCCGGGCGCTGATGATCGGCGGCTCCACCACCTACGTCGACGCCGATCTGCGCGAGCCGGAGAAGATCCTGCGGGCGGCCGAGCTGACCACCGTGATCGACCTGTCCCGGCCGGTCGCCTTCCTGTTGATCAACGTGCTGCACTTCATCGCCGACGACGGGCAGGCCCGGTCCGCGGTCCGCACCCTGCTCGACGCCGCCGCGGCGGGCAGCTACCTGGTGGCCACCTGCGGGACGCGCGACTTCGTGCCGCCGGAGATCTCCGCGCGGATCCTGGCCGCGCAGGACACCGGGCCGGCCGAGCTGTGGCCGCGGGACCGGGCCGGGTTCGCCCGCTTCTTCGAGGGTCTGGAACTCGTCGAGCCGGGTATCACCGCGGTGTGTGACTGGCGCCCGGACCGGGTGGATCGCCCCAAACCCGTCGAGGTCTCCTCCTACGGCGCGGTAGGCCGCAAGTAACGCGTGCGGTCACATGCATGGGCATCCGCGTCATCGTCCCGTAACGCGGGGGATAGAGTCCGGTTCGGGTGCCGAAATGCCTCAACCTCGGGAGACAAACTCATGACTAAGACACCGGTCACCGTCACCGTGACGGGCGCAGCCGGCCAGATCGGCTACGCGCTGCTGTTCCGCATCGCCTCCGGCCAGCTGCTCGGCGCCGACGTGCCGGTCCGCCTGCGCCTGCTGGAGATCCCGGCCGCCACCAAGGCTGCCCAGGGCACCGCGCTCGAGCTCGACGACTGCGCGTTCCCGCTGCTCGCCGGCGTCGACGTGTTCGACGACCCGAAGGCCGCGTTCGACGGTGTCAACGTGGCGCTGCTGGTCGGCGCCCGCCCGCGGACCAAGGGCATGGAGCGTGGCGACCTGCTCGAGGCCAACGGTGGCATCTTCGGCCCGCAGGGCGCCGCGATCAACGCGGGCGCCGCCTCCGACGTGCGCGTCCTGGTCGTCGGCAACCCGGCCAACACCAACGCCCTGATCGCCCAGCAGCACGCCCCCGACGTGCCGGCCGACCGGTTCACCGCGATGACCCGGCTCGACCACAACCGCGCGCTGGCCCAGCTGTCCAAGAAGCTGGACGTGCCGGTCGCCGAGCTGCGCAAGGTGACGATCTGGGGCAACCACTCCGCCACGCAGTACCCGGACGTCTTCCACGCCGAGGCCGCCGGCCGGCAGGTCGTGGACCTGGTCGACCAGGCCTGGCTCGCCGACGAGTTCATCCCGCGGGTCGCCAAGCGCGGCGCCGAGATCATCGAGGTGCGCGGCGCGTCGTCGGCCGCCTCCGCCGCGTCGGCCGCGATCGACCACGTGCACACCTGGGTCAACGGCACGGCCGAGGGCGACTGGACCTCCGCCGCGATCGTCTCCGACGGCTCCTACGGCGTTCCGGCCGGCCTGATCTCCTCGTTCCCGGTCACCGCCAGGGACGGCAAGTGGGAGATCGTCCAGGGTCTGGAGATCAGCGAGTTCTCCCGCGGCCGCATCGACGCGTCGGTGGCCGAGCTGCAGGAGGAGCGGGCGGCCGTGCAGAGCCTGGGCCTCATCTCCTGACCCGTCGCTTGCAAGATCGGGGGCGGATCGTCTCGTACGGGACGATCCGCCCCCGACTTGTGGCATGGTCCCGTCCGGGTGACGTTGGCCCACCAGGTTGCACGCCCGCCGTACGCTGCTATGCAAGATCGGCTGGTGGAGGAGCTCTCAGCCTTCGTACAGCCGGCCTTGTTAATTTTCCAAGGGTCAGCCGACCTACCAGGAGAGGCATCGTGGTCTTCAAGAAGTTGCTGGGCGCCATGGGAGTGGGTGGGCCGAGCGTCGACACCGTGCTGGCCAACCCGAGCACCTATCCGGGTGCGCCCCTGACCGGGCAGGTCAACCTGACCGGCGGCACGCAGGAAGCGCACATCGAGCACATCACCCTCTCCCTGGTCACCCGGATGGAGGTGGAGGGGGGCGGCGGTGACTACTCGGCCACCGGCGATTTCTACCGCCTGACCGTGGCTGGCCCGACCCGGCTGCAGGCGGGCCAGCAGATGTCCATCCCGTTCCGGATCGACATGCCCTGGGAGACCCCGATCACCACGGCGTACGGGCAGCCGCTGCGCGGCATGGTGATGGGCGTGCGCACCGAGGTGTCGATCGCCCGGGCGGTGGACAAGGGCGACCTCGACCCGGTCTACGTGCACCCGCTGCCGATCCAGCAGAAGATCCTGGACGCGTTCGGCGAGCTCGGCTTCCGCTTCAAGTCGGCCGACCTGGAGCACGGGCAGATCTACGGGGTCCACCAGACGCTGCCGTTCTACCAGGAGATCGAGTACTGGCCCGCCGCGCAGTACGCGCACGCGGTGAACGAGGTCGAGCTGACGTTCGTGACCAGCCCGCACGCGGTCGAGGTGGTGCTGGAGTTCGACAAGCGCGGCGGGCTGTTCCACAGCGGCCAGGACACCTACGGGCGGTACACGGTCTCGCACCAGGACGCGGAGACCACCGACTGGCGCACGGTCGTCGACGGCTGGGTCCGTCAGGCGGTCGACCAGCACAGGTCCCGTCCGGGTTACGGCGCTCCCGGCCATGGCGCCTACGGCGCGCCGGGCTACCCGCCGCCTCCGCCGCCCGGTTACGGGCACGGCGGCGGCTACGGCCACCACGGTCACCACGGCCACTACCGGCACGGCGGCCACGGCGGCGGCATGGGCGGCGCGGTGCTCGGCGCGGTCGGCGGTCTGGCGGCCGGCTACGTGGTCGGTGAGGCCGTCGAGGAGGTCTTCGAGGACTTCGGCGACGAGGACTGATCGTCCACAGCCAGGGGGCGGGAGCGCAGCGGCGCTCCCGCCCTTTTCTTTGCCGTATATCCCACTTAGCCTATGGGAAATATATGTGCTCTGGGTCACAAAGAGGCTGACGCCGCGTCGCCGGGCGTTTACGTTGCTGGCAACACCTTCTTCCCTACGACGGCTGTCATCGGCGGCCGTCCGGTGCATGCCGCCCGAAAAGCTTCGAGGAGCCATCATGACCACCCGCCGAAACGCGATAGCCGGCCTGCTGGGCGGCGCTTTCCTGACCGCCACCGGACTCTGCGCATGCGGTGACGGCGAGGCCGCCGCGTCCGGAAAACAGGTCAAGGAACTTCGATATCAGGGCAACGTCGGCGCCGTGACGCCACCCGAACTCGCCGCCGACCTCGGTTACCTGGGCGACGTGACGCTCAAGTGGATCGGCAACACGATCAGCGGCCCGCAGGACATCCAGGCCGCCACCACCGGCGACGTCGACTTCGGCGGCGCATTCAACGGCGCCATCGTGAAGCTCGCCGCGAACGGTGCGCCGATCACCGCGGTGATCGGTTACTACGGCGTCGACAAGGACACCTGGACCGGTTACTACGTGCTCGACGGCAGCCCGGTGAGGACCGCCCGCGACCTGATCGGCAAGAAGGTCGGCGTGAACACGTTGGGCGCGCACCACGAAGCGGTGATCAAGACCTACCTGGCCCGGAACCACCTCACCGACGCCCAGATCAAGCAGGTCGAACTGATCGTGGTGCCGCCGGTCAACACCGAGCAGTCGGTGCGCCAGCGCCAGATCGAGGCCGGCGCGCTCGGCGGCACCCTGCGCGACAAGGCCCTGGAACGCGGCGGCATCCACCCGCTGTTCACCGACTTCGACCTGCTCGGCACATTCACCGCGGGCAGCTACATCTTCCGCGACGACTTCCTGAAGAAGAACCCGGACACCGTGAAGACCTTCGTCTCCGGCGTCGGCAAGGCCATCGAATGGTCCCGGACCACGCCCCGCGACCAGGTCATCGCACGGTTCCAGGAGATCGTGAGGAAGCGTGGCCGCAGCGAGGACAACTCGGCGCTGCGGTACTTCAAGAGCTTCGGCGTGGCCGGCCGGGGCGGCGTGATCGCCGAGCAGGAGTTCCAGACCTGGATCGACTGGCTGCGCCGGGCCGGCGAGCTCAAGAAGGACGTCAGGGCCGGCGACATCTTCAGCAACAAGTACAACGCGTACGCCAACGGCGGTGCCGCGTGATCCGCTTCGAGAGCGTCACCAAGAAGTTCCGCGGCGTCACCGCCCTGCAGAACGTCGACCTGGAGATCGGGCGCGGCGAGTTCCTGGTCATCGTCGGCCCCAGCGGCTGCGGCAAGTCCACCCTGCTCGACCTGCTCGGCGGCCTCGCCGAGCCGACCGGCGGCCGGATCCTGATCGACGGCGCCCCGGTCACCGGACCCGGCCTGGACCGGGGCGTGGTCTTCCAGCAGTACGCGCTGCTGCCGTGGCGCACCGCGCAGGGCAATGTCGAATTCGGTCTCGAAGCCAAGCACGTACCGAGGAAGGAACGCGCCGGGCGGGCCCGCGAGTACCTCGACCTGGTCGGCCTGGCCGGCTTCCACGACAGGTACCCGCACGAGCTCTCCGGCGGCATGAAGCAGCGCGTCGCGATCGCCCGCAGCCTCGCCTTCGACCCCGACGTGCTGCTCATGGACGAGCCCTTCGCGGCGCTCGACGCGCAGACCCGGGACGGCCTGCAGGACGAGCTGCTGCGGATCCAGGAGATGACCGGCAAGACCGTCGTCTTCATTACCCACGGCATCGAGGAAGCGGTCTATCTCGGACAACGAGTGGCAGTCATGACGTCGCGGCCGGGCCGGATCAAGCAGGTCGTCGAGGTTCCGATCGACAGCCGCTCCGCTACCGACGACCTGCGCTCCGACCCGCGGTTCGCGCACTACCGGCATGAGATCTGGACACTGCTGCGCGACGAGGTCAGCCGCGCTCGCAGCCAGGAGCTGGAGGCCTCCCGTGGTTAGCGTCTCGCTGCCGGTCGTGCCGGCGGTCCGGATCGGCCGCTTCTTCCGCTCGGCGATCACCAAGTCGGCAGGAATCCTGCTGCTGGCCGCCGCCTGGGAGTTCCTGCCCCGGCTCGGGGTGGTCGACGCGACCTTCCTGCCACCGCTTTCCGAGGTCCTGGCCGCCTGGTGGGACCTGGTCAAGTCGGGCGAACTGCTCGAACACACCCGGGCCAGCCTGTCCCGCTCGCTCGCCGGCTTCGCTCTCGCGATCGTCGTCTCGATCCCGCTGGGCCTGCTGATCGGCTGGTACCAGCCGATCGCCGATCTGCTCACCCCATTGCTCGAAGTCTTCCGTAACACCGCCGCACTCGCGATCCTGCCGGTCTTCGTGCTGATCCTGGGACTCGGCGAAACCTCCAAGATCGCGATTATTCTCTACGCCTGCGCGTGGCCCATTCTGCTCAACACGGTGAGCGGGGTCCGCACCGTCGATCCGCTGCTGATCAAAGCGGCCCGCTCGCTCGGACTGAACCCGTTGCGCCTGTTCCAGAAGGTCGTGCTGCCGGCCGCGGTGCCCACCATCTTCACCGGGATCCGCCTGGCCGGGGCGTACTCCATCCTGATCCTGATCGCCGCCGAGATGGTCGGCGCGAAAGCCGGCCTCGGCTATCTCATCAATTACGCGCAGTACAACTTCGCGGTGCCCGAGATGTACGCCGGAATCATCACGATCTCCGGCATCGGCCTGATCGTCAATCAGCTTCTGATCCTCACCGAGCGCCGTTTCTCGACCTGGCGCACCAACTAGAAGGGGAATTCCCATGGGCATCGAGATCCAGCGCATCGGCGGCCGCATCGGAGCGTTCGTGACAGGCGTCGACCTGACCGCCCCGGTCGGCGAGGCGGACGCCCGCGACCTCCACGAAGCGCTCGTCCAGCACAAGGTGCTGGTCTTCCGCGGCCAGCATCTCGACGACGAGCAGCACCAGCGCTTCGCGTCGATCTTCGGCGCGCTGACCCTCGCGCACCCGACCGTCCCGTCCGTCGACGGCCAGGCCAACGTGCTCGAGGTGGCCGGCGGCGAGGGCGCCCGGGCGAACGCCTGGCACACCGACGTCACCTTCGTGGTCGCCCCGCCCAAGGCCACCACGCTGCGGAGCCTGGTCATCCCGCCGTACGGCGGCGACACGCTCTTCTCCAACACCGCCGCCGCCTACGCCGACCTGCCCGAACACCTGCGCGTGCTGGCCGACCGGCTGTGGGCCGAGCACTCCAACGAGTACGACTACGCCGAGCACCCGCAGTTCCGCTCCGCCGAGGTCGACGAGTACCACAAGGTGTTCGTCTCCACCCGTTACCGCACCGCGCACCCGGTGGTCCGGATCAACCCGGACTCCGGCGTCCCCAACCTGTTCATCGGCAACTTCGTCACCGGCCTGATCGGACTGTCGCGCACCGAGTCCCGGGACATCCTGCGGCTGCTGCAGCACTACGTGACCCGGCCGGAGAACACCCTGCGCCACAAATGGCAGGTCGGCGACCTCGTCGTGTGGGACAACCGGAGCACCCAGCACTACGCCGCCGACGACTACGGCGACCTGCCCCGCAAGCTGCACCGGGTGACCGTGGCCGGGGACGTGCCGGTCGGCACCGACGGCGCCAAGAGCTACATCCTCGAAGGCGACGAGGCCACCCACTACACGCCGCAGGTGCAGTGATGTCCCGCCTGCTGCACCTGAACGCCTTCCTGATGAGTGTCGGTCACCACGAGGCCGCGTGGCGGCTGCCGGAGACCGACCCGTACGCCGATCTCGATGTCGAGCACTTCAAGAACCTGGCCCGGATCGCCGAGCGCGGCAAGCTCGACTCGGTATTCCTCGCCGACGGCCCGGTGCTCTGGGACCAGGTCGGGCGCCGGCCGTCCGGCGCGCTCGAACCGACCGTGCTGCTCACCGCGCTGGCCGGCGCCACCACGCGCATCGGCCTGATCGCCACCGCGTCCACCACCTACAACGAGCCGTACAACCTGGCCCGGCGCTTCGCGTCGCTGGACATCGTCAGCGGCGGGCGGGCCGGCTGGAACATCGTCACCACGGCCGGCCTGGACGCGGCGCGCAACTTCAACCTCGACCACCTGCCGGCCCACAAGGAGCGGTACGAGCGCGCCGCCGAGTTCGTCGACGTGTCGCTCAAGCTCTGGGACTCCTGGGGCGACGACGCCGTGCTCGCCGACAAGGAGAACGGGGTGTGGGGCGACGACTCCAAGATCTATCCACCGGCGCACGAGGGGCGCTTCTACAAGGTCGCCGGGGCGCTCAACGTCCCGCGGTCGGCTCAGGGACACCCGGTCCTGGTGCAGGCCGGATCCTCGGAGAACGGCAGGGACTTCGCCGCCCGGTACGCGGAGGCGGTGTTCACGGCCCACCAGACGCTCGCCGACGCGCAGGAGTTCTACGCCGACCTGAAACGGCGCACCGCCGCGTACGGCCGGGACCCGGAACACCTCAAGATCCTGCCCGGGATCGTGCCGGTGATCGGGTCCTCACCCGCCGAGGCCCGGGCGAAGGCCGCCGAGCTGGACGCGCTGATCAAGCCGGAGTACGCCCTGCCGCAGCTGGCCGGGCTCCTCGGGGTGTCCGTCGACGATCTCCTGCTGGACCGGCCGCTGCCCGCCGACCTGCCCGCCGAGGATGTGCTCGAGGGCGCCAGGAGCCGGCGGACGCTGGTGGTCAACCTCGGACGCCGGGAGAACCTGACGGTCCGCGAGATCATCGCGCGGCTCGGCGGCGGGCGCGGTCACCTCACCTTCGCCGGGACCGCCGGACAGGTGGCCGACGCGATTCAGGAGTGGTTCGAGGCCGGGGCGGCCGACGGATTCAACATCATGCCGCCGGTGCTGCCGTCGTCGCTCACCGACTTCGTCGACCAGGTGGTGCCGATTCTGCAGGGCCGCGGGCTGTTCCGGACCGAGTACGCCGGACGGACCCTGCGGGAGCACTACGGGCTGCCGCGGCCGGCCAACCGGAACGCCGTCCTCGTCTAGACCGCCCGCACCGGGTTGCCGGCGGACTGCTGGCGGGCCTCCTGGACGCCCGCCATCAATTCGTCCCACTCCGGGTCCGGGCGGAACCGGGCCGTCGTGACCTGCTCCGCCGAGCGCGCCGAGGTGTACTCCCACCAGGCCGCCACCCGCACCGGCCACATCCCGACCCGCACCGCCCCGGCCAGGAAGCACCGGTGCGCGGTCAGGGTGGCGGCCAGCACCTCGGGCGCCAGCTGGAACCCCGGGTCGTCGAACGCCTTGCCCAGGGCGCGGACGTCCCGGTGCATCTCGGAATACGCGATCAGGCCGGGCATCGCCGGGACCAGCAGCTCGTCCTCCGGATCGATCAGATCATGGGCGTACGCCGGGGTGAACACCACGTCGTCGACTGTCACGATGAGCGGCAGGGACTCGCGCCCGACCTTGATGTCGACCTGGACCGCGGGCGCCCCGGTGGGGACGTGCACCCAGTCGGCGTCCAGGACGTTGCGGAACGGGATGCGGACGGTGTCCCCGATCGCGGGGAGGTGCACCGTGACGAGCCCGGGTGCGGCGGTCACCTCGGTGCCGGGCACCTCCCGCAACATCTCGGCCAGGTCGTCAGTGCGCATGCTGCTCGTTATACGCCAGCGCCGCACGTCGCGCGGCCCCCGTCCTGGCCGCCTGCCGTTGCCGCCGGAGTCGGTGGTGGTGACGGTGAGCCGGGATCCGCGTGGTTCCGCCTGCTCGCCCGCTGCTGTCGCCGGATCGGAAGTGCTGGTGGGCAGCCGGCATGCGGGTGGTCCCCAGCCGGGGTACTCCGGCCGCCGTCGGTCGGAGCGCATGGAATCTGAGGATTTCAAACGATATTTCGGTGTGATGGTCGTCGCGCCCACCCCGATTTGGCGTTGCGGCGGTGGGGCTGTAATGTTTT
>NZ_BOMW01000079.1 GCF_016862395.1 Actinoplanes siamensis
CTGACCGGAGCCATGATCAGACCGGCCGGGTCGCTGCAGACCAGATCCAGGGCTCGCCGCACCACCCCGGGCTGGTACGCCGTGGCGTGGAACGTGGCGTTCAGGTGCAGCACCCCGTCCAGCTCGCCGGCGCTCAGCACGATGTCCTCGGGCTCGCAGTACGCCGGGACGCTCAGGTTGATCCGGCCGACCGGTTCGACACCCCACGGCAGACCGGCCAGCGGGTCGTGCCACCCCGGATCGGCCAGGACGATCCGGGGGCGCGGCTGCGCCGCGATCTCCTCCGGGTACGGTTCCGGCCGCCGGGGCAGCACCCGTCCGGCGGCCGGCTCGGGCGCCGGACCGGGCGCGAGGCCCAGCTCGGACAGCGCGGCGGTGAACGCCGCGAGCATGATCGCCGGGGTGGAGATGCCTGGAGAATACGCATCCCGCCAGGGCCGCATCTCGCCGAGCACCCGGCTGGAGCGCGCCGAGCAGAGGGTCAGCGCGGGTCGCCACGGCCGGACCGGCTCGGGCGCGCGCCGCGGCGGCCGGGTGAAGCCCAGCTCCTCCCGCCACCGGCCCGGGTGGGTGCCCAGCCGGGTCCACCACGAGGCGGGCTCGAAGCGCGCCGGCCGTGCCGCCCGGCCCTCGCCCGCGGCCCGGACCAGCTCGCGGATCAGCGCGTTCGCCGAGGTGGCGTCGCCATAGGCCTGGGAGACCCGGACCGCGACGTAGCCGCCGCCGGCCAGGACCCGCATCGGGAAGTCGCCGTGCGGCTCGTCCTGCAGCCGCCGGGTCGTCGCCTCGAAGTCCACCAGGTCCGGGCCGAGGTCGGTGACCAAGCCGGCCGCGTGCCTGGCGAAGCCGGCCGCGTCCAGCTGCCACCACCGGGCGCCCGCCCGGTCCAGCCGGGCGACCGCGCGGTGCGCCGGGTCGGCCCGGTGCAGGCCGGTCAGCGCGGACCGTAGGCGCTCGGCGGTCACCCCGGTCAGCGGACCGACAGTGCGGACGTACTCCAGCGGCAGCCCCGCGCGCTCACGCGGGGTCAGCCTGGTGGCGGACATGACGCGCACCCCCAAAAGTCGACGCGCTCGGGAACGTGGTCACTCGCCGTGTGCACCGGGAGGAGCGAAGTTGACGAGCCGGAACAGCCGTCCGGAGTGGAAACGGCGACCATCGGCTGATCCATCGGCCGATGGTGAGCGTATACCCGCCGTGGATGACCCTTTGGGGAACTTTACGTGAGAAAGTTTGTGACCTTCGTCGCGGTCATCGAGCGTGGTCAGAGCCAGCCGGTGCGCTTGAGCCGCCAGTAGAGCCCGCCACCGATCACGATCATCGCGCCGACCGCGCCGGAGAAGCCGTACGGCGAGTTCAGCCCCGGGATCACCGCGAAGTTCATCCCGTACACGCCGGCGATCACGGTCGGCACCGCCGCGATCGCGGCCCACGCGGCGATCTTGCGCATGTCGTCGTTCTGATCGATCGAGATCTGCGCCAGCCGGGCCTGCAGGATCGAGTTGAGCAGGTCGTCGAAACCGGCCACCCGGTCCACCGCCCGGCTCAGCCGCCCGCGCACGTCCACCAGATAGGGCCGCAGCACGGCCGGCGGCAGCTGCGAGTCGAGCAACCGGGAGAGCGGCTCGGCCAGCGGCAGCACCGCCCGCTTGAACTCCACCATCTCCCGTTTGAGCTGGTAGATGTGGGCGATTTCGGTGTTCCGGACGGCGGCGAAGGACTCCTCCTCCAGCCGCTCCAGGTCGCGCTCCACGTGACCGGCCACGTCCAGGTAGTTGTCGACCAGGCGGCTGCCCACCGCGTAGGCCACCGCCCACGGCCCGTGCCGCAGCACCTCCGGCCGTTCCTCCAGCTCCTGGCGCACCTGCCGGAGCGGTCCGACCGGGCCGTGCCGCACCGTGATGGCGAACCACGGGCCGATCAGCACGGTGATGTCGCCGGTCTCGACCACCTCGGAGGTGTCGGTGAGCCGGTCGTGCTCGACGTAGCGCGCGGTCCGCAGCACCAGCCGGGTCACCTCGCCCACGGTCTCCACGCCGGGCCGGTGGCCCCCGCCGGCGGCCTGCTCGGCGACCAGGTCGTGCAGGCCGAAGACCTCGGCGACATCGGCCATCGTGGGCCGGTCCGGCTCGTACAGGCCGAGCCAGACGAACGCGTTGCGGCGGCGCCGGGCGAGCCGGGCGGCCTCCTGGTACGGCAGCTGGCGCGGCCGCCCCGGCTCCACGCGCCGGGCGCCGCTCGCGTAGACCGCGCAGTCGATCACCGCGTCCGGGTTGCCGCGGCGCGGCGCCGGGGCCGTCTCCAGAGGACGCATCAGTCCGGCCAGGAACTGCCGGAACGTCCTGGGCCGCCGGCGCAGGCGGAGGCGTTCCGGGGGCTCCCGGTGCCAGCCGGGTGCGGCGTAGCCGTCGAAGCCGGGTGACTCGAACTCGCTGTCGTCGCGCCGCCGGCGCCTTACCCGCCCGAGCATGGGCTGCCCGCCACCTTCCTGACTCCGCGTCTCGGGTGAAGAAGGTAGTGGGCTCGTGCCTCGATCCGAGCGCCGGATCGCCCGGCGCCGGCTCACGGTCCGGCGGCGCAGTCACCGGTCCGCTGGCACGCCGTCGTCGTCACCCGTCGGTCGCGACAACGACGGCTCGTCGGGCCGGCGCCTCCGCCGCGGAGGCGCTTTGCGGTCAGCTCCTGGCCGCAAAGGATGTCACCCTGGGGGCCATGGCGAACACGAGTGCCCGGATGCTGCGGCTGCTGTCGCTGCTGCAGACCCATCGCTACTGGCCCGGCGCCGAACTGGCCGGCCGCCTCGAGGTCAGCCCGCGGACGCTGCGCCGGGACGTGGACCGCCTGCGCGAGCTGGGCTATCCGGTGGACGCCAGCCGGGGCGTGGCCGGCGGCTACCAGCTGCAGGCCGGCGCCGCGGTGCCGCCGCTGCTGCTCGACGACGAGGAGGCGGTGGCCATCGCGATCGGGCTGCGCACCGCCGCGGCCGGCGCGGTCGCCGGTTTCGAGGAGACCTCGGTACGCGCGCTGGCCAAGGTGATCCAGCTGCTCCCGCCGCGGCTGCGTCGCCGGATCGACGCGCTGCAGGCGGTGACCACCCCGGGCGTCCCCGGTGGCGGGCCGGTGCTGGACGCCGCGGTACTCACCACGATCGCACTGGCCACCCGGGCCGAGGAACGGTTGCGCTTCGACTACACCCCGCGCGAGGGCGCGACGCTGGGCCGGCACGTGGAGCCGCATCGGCTGGTCCCGCTCGGCCGCCGGTGGTATCTGCTGGCCTGGGACCTGGACCGGGCCGACTGGCGGAACTTCCGGGTGGACCGGATCGCCGGCCCGGCGCTGACCGGGGCGCGGTTCCGGCCGCGGGAGATCCCCGGCGGCGATCCGGTGGCCTGGATCCGGTCGCGGATCCGGGCCATACCCAACCGCTACGACGTCTCCGTGCTGATCGAGAGCGACCCGGCGACCATCCGCGCGGCGGTCGGTCAGTGGGGGAGCGTGGAACCGGTCGGCGAGGGCGTCTGCCGGCTCCGGATGAACGTCGACGATCTCGGCTGGCCGGTGATGGTGCTCGGGGTGCTGGCCGCGCCGTTCACCATCGAGGCGCCGGCTGAGCTGCATGAACGCGTGCTGGCGGCGGGCCGGGCGCTGCTGCGCGGCTGGACTGTCTGACCTGGACGGCGCCGGACTCCCCACGTCGATCGGTCCGCGCCGGTGGCGGCGGCCCCCGCCAGGGCGTGCGAAGGTTGCTCGTCGCCATGCGTGGCGTGACGCACAGTGATCGCCGTAGCGAAACAGTTTAGAGTGTTCAGAGTGCGCCCTCAGACGAAGCGGCTCGGTGATGTGATCCCGGCGCCGGCCCTGGTAGTTCCGGAACCGGCCGTGACCTTCACGATCTCCCCGGAGACGGCGGTGAGCGCGCCTCCGGCCGCCGCCGCGGTGGCCGCCGGGCTGGGATCCCTGGCGGACGACGGACCGGTCCGTCTGCAATTGACGGATACGGACGGTCTCGGCCCGGAGGGCTATCGGCTGGAGATCACCGCGAGCGGGGTGAGCCTGCGCGCCGCCGAGCCGGCCGGGCTGTTCTGGGGTGTGCAGACGCTGCGCCAGCTGGCCGCGGGCGACGGGGTGCTGCCCGGCGGCGTGATCGAGGACCGGCCCCGGTTCGCGTACCGCGGGGCGATGCTCGACCTGGCCCGGCACTTCTTCACCCCGGCCGAGATCAAGGCCCACGTCGACCTGCTGGTCCAGTTCAAGATCAATCACCTGCACCTGCATCTCACCGACGACCAGGGCTGGCGGCTGGAGATCCCCGGCTGGCCCCGGCTCACCGAGACCGGCGGCGGCCCGGGCACCGGCTGCGACGGGGCGGGGCCGGGCTTCCTGACCCTCGCCGAGTACTCCGACGTGGTCGCCTACGCGGCGCAGCGGTTCGTCACAGTGGTTCCGGAGATCGACATGCCGGGGCACGTGAACGCGGCGCTGGTGGCGTACCCGGAGCTGACCGCGGACGGGCAGCCGGTGCCTCCGCGCACCGACGCCGAGGTCGGGTACAGCTCGCTGGTGGCCGGCAAGGAGGAGACGTACGCGTTCGTGGAGGCCGTGCTGAAGACGGTCGCGGACGCGACGCCCGGGCCGTACCTGCACATCGGCGGCGACGAGTGCCTCAGCACCTCGGCCGAGGACTACCGGACGTTCCTGGCCCGGGTGCTGCCGCTGCCCGGCAAGTACGGCAAGCGGGCCGTCGGCTGGCACGAGATCGCCGCGGCCGACCTGCCGGAGGGCACGGTCGTGCAGTACTGGCGCCCGGAGGAGCAGAACCCGGCCGTGGACGCGGCGGCCGCCGCCGGGCGTGAGGTGATCATGTCACCGGCCGACCGGGTCTATCTGGACATGAAGTACGACGCGAGCACGCCGATCGGGCTGGACTGGGCCGGTTTGGTGCCGGTCGAGCGGGCGTACGACTGGGATCCGGCCCGGCGCCTGCCCGGCGTGCCGGAGGAGTCGGTGCTCGGCGTGGCCGCCCCGCTCTGGTCGGAGACCCTGCGCGGCCCCGCGGACGTGCAGTTCCTGACGTTCCCCCGGCTGCCGGCGGTGGCCGAGGTGGGGTGGAGCCCGCAGGAGCGGCGGTCCTGGGCGTCGTTCCGGGAGCGGGTGGCCGCGTTCGGGCCGCGCTGGGAGGCGGCCGGGGTGGCGTACTTCCGCTCGCCGGAGATCGACTGGCCGGCTTCCTGATCGACTCGGGCGTCGCACCCGTACTCCTGGCCGGATGAGTCGGGAACCCTAAGCTGGGGCCGATCCGGGTGGGAGGAGAGCGGCTTGAGCAACGACGCGCGAGCGGCGGCGAGGTCGGCCGCCGCCCTGGCCGGCTTCCTGGTCGTGGCCGGGCTGCAGTTGACAGTGGTGCTCGGTGCGCTGTGGACCGTGCTGAAACTGCTGCCCGCCGACTTCGCGCTGCGTGCCGGGGTGCCGTTGAGCCTGGCCACGTTCGGCGCGCTGGGGTACGCGACCTGGCGCGCCCTGCACAGCCGGCGCCGGGCGCCGGCCGGGGTCGCGATCACCAGGGCCGACGCGCCGCGGCTGTGGGCGCTGGTCGACGGGGCCGCGTCCGCCGCCGGGGTGGCCCCGCCGGAGGGGTTGACAGTGGTCACCGACGCGACAGTGGCACTGGGCGAGCGGACCCGGGCGCTGGGGCTGCTCGGCGGCCGCCGTGACCTCTACCTGGGCCTGCCGCTGCTGCAGGCCTGGGACGCCGCCCGGCTGCGGGCGGTGGTGGCGCACGAGCTCGCGCACGGGTCGGCGGGGCTGGGGCGGTGGGCGCCGGTGGCGTACCGGGGACGGGTGGCCGTCGGCCGGCTGGCGCCGCGCTGGGGCCGGGGCCGCAATCCGGCCGGGGCGGTCTTCCGGGCGTACGCCCGGGTCTATCGCCGGTGGGACGAACCCTTCAGCCGCGCGCAGGAGCTGGCGGCGGACCGGATCGCGGCGTCGCACGCCGGACTGCCGGCGGCCGCCGCGGCGTTGCGGGATCTGCCGGTCCTGGCCGGGATGCAGCGGTTGTTCCACGCGGAGTACGTGGGGCCCGGCTGGCAGGCCGGGCATGTTCCGGACGACGTGTTCGGCGGGTTCCTGCGGGTGCTGGCCGCCCGTGCGGAGGACGTGGCGATCCTTCGGGCGCGGGGGCCGGAGCCGGCCGGGGCGTGGGACACCCATCCGCCGCTGGCACAGCGGCTGGCCGCGCTGCAGCCGGCCGCACCGGCGGAGCCGGCGTCGTCCGGTGAGGCGGAGGCTGGTCCGTCCGGCGAGGCGGAAACCGATTCGTCCGGCGAGGTGGGGGCCGAGGAGGCCGCCGGCGAGCTGGTTCCGGACCTGCCGGGGCTCGGGCGGGCGTTGCAGGCGGTGGCGTTCCCGGCGCGGGGGCGTACCGAGGTGGGCTGGGACGACTTCCTCAGCGTCGCCCGCACGGCCGAGATGGAACGGGAGGCGGAGGCCGCGCTGGCCACCGTGTCGCGGGCGGTGGGCACGGCGGTGCCGGACGCGCGTCACGTCCTGGAACTGGCCGCCGACGGGCGTCTACGGACCGCGGCCGCGACGATCTTCCCCGGGCTCTCCCCGGAGGAGACCGCGGACCGCATCGTGGACCTGCTGTCCCTGATGCTGGCACTGGCGGCGCTGCGCAGCGGGGTGGCCCGCTGGCGGCACAGCTGGACCGGCACCGCCGAGCTGGTGGCCCGGGACGGCAATCATCTGAACCTGACAGACGTGGCCGCGGCCGCTGCCGATCCGGAGCAGGCCGAGGCCGTACGGGCGTATCTCGATCGGATCGGGGTGGACCTCGCCGCGCCGGGCGGTGCGCGGGCGGCCGCCCGCGCGCAGGCGCTCGGTGGGCTGATCAACCTGTCGGCGGACGGGGAGCGGACCGACCTGCTGGTCACCGATCTCGGATTCCTGCTGGTGCCGGGCCTGTCGCGGGGCAGGGGACCGGAGGCCAGGCGCCGGCTCAACGAGATCGCCGCCGGCGGTGTCCCGGTCGGCCCGGCCCCGGAGGACGCCGTCCCGGGCAGCGCCGGGCCGGAGAGCGCCGTGGGGGAGAAGTCCGCGGTGGCCACGATGGAGGCGCCGGCCGACGGCCGCAGGTTCGTGCCGTTCGCGGACGTCGCGGGGGTGACCGCGATGCCGGGCCGGCGCCGGGGCTGGGTGATCGACCTGCGCGACGGCGGCCGGCTCACCCTGCGGCCGTCCCTGGACACCGACGAGCTGCCGGGCGGGTGGTCCGCCTGGGAGGACGCGGTCGCCTTCCTCGCCGGGACCCGCTGACCCCGGTGGCCGGCGGCGAGAGTCACGTCCGCGACGAATCGGCCACTCCCGCGTCATCTCCGGTCACCATGAACTCAGCGGTCGTTGGCTTCGCGTACGCCCTAATTGGGTAGCACAGGGCCGAAGAGAAGCGGGACCATCGCGGGGGAACCGTGTGGGGAGGCGCTGATGGAGCGGGGCCCGATGGCTCTGTTCGGAGCCGTGGTCGCGGTCGGGCTGGGCCCGGCCCTGTGGCTCGGCGTGCAGTTGGGCGCGGTCGACGCGCCGGTGCGCAAGCCGTCCACCACCGTTCGCCAGCAGCAGCTGCCGGCGGCCGAGACCGATCAGGGTGGTTACGGCGCCGGCGAGGAGTCGGAGACGACCGGCCCCGCCGTCGGCTGGACGCTGCCGCCGTCGACCCGGCCCACGACCCGCCCGGCCGCGCCGGTCGCGCCGGTCGCCACGTCGGTCCCGGTCACGCCGTCCGTGCCGGCGAGCGTGAGCGCGAGCCCGTCGGCCACGTCGGCCACGCCGCCGGCCGAGTCGACCACCAGCCCGGAGCCGCCCGAGGCCGAGGAGCCGCCGCCGGTGGTGGAGGAGTCGTCCAGCGCGCCGGAGCCGCCCACCGGTGAGGAGACCTCCGCCGCGCCGGTGGCCGAGGAGTCGTCGACAACGGACGCGTAGGACCGGGAAAACGCCGAAGAGGGAGCCGACCGGCTCCCTCTTCCTGGTGCTCCAGGCCGATTGTTCTGGGTACGGCCGTGGCTCAGAGCCCGAGCAGCCGGTCCAGGATGTCCCGGTACGCCCGCAGCTCCATCCGCAGCGCCTCGGTGTCGTCGCCACCGCCGGCCAGCGAGGCCCGGTGCTGCCGCAGCGAGCTGGTCAGCTTCTCGATCGTCTCGTCGACCAGCGCGGCGGCCTCGGCGGTGGTCGCCCTCGGATCGTCGACGAAGCGCAGCTGGATGTCGCGCCACCGGTCGCGCAGCGGCTGCGTCTCCGACTCCGGGAAGAACGCCGCCGGGCCGGCCACGGCGGCCGGGGCCACCGCCACCACGGGCTCCGGCTCCGGCTCGGGCTCGGCTGCCTCGGCCCGGGACGTCCCGTCGGCGGAGACGACCCGCGGGTCGTCGAGGGTACCGCGGTCCTCGTCGGCGTCGTCGGCCGCGGAACCGGTGGCGGAGGGCTCGGGGGCGGGGTCCGGGGAGGGTCCGGTCGCCCGCGGGTCGTCGAACGTCCCGCGGTCCTCGATCAGCTCGTCCACCTGGGCGTCCCGGTCGTGGTCGTCGAGCGGCACGTCCACGTCCGGATCCCGGTCCGCCGGCGCCTCACCGGCCGGCCAGGCGACCGTGTCGTCGTGCGCCCGCGACCGGTCGTCGGCCGTCACGTCGCCGAGCGCCACGGTGCGGTCGCCGGCCGCCCGGTCGTCGACCACGCCGTCGCCGGGCGCCACGGTGCGGTCGTCGGCCACCCCGGAGGCGGCGTCGGTGCTGCGGTGCGTGTCCCCGTCCACGTCGTCGTAGGGTCCGGCCATCGCCGACGCGGCGACCGCGCCGCCGGGTGTGGCCGCGCCGAACGCGGTCGGCTGGGGCGCCGGGTCGTGCCCGGTGTCCGTGTTCTGACCGGGCCGGTCGTCCCACGGCGAGCCGGGCCGCTGCTGCGGCAGGGCCTCCGTCCGGGCCTCCTGGTCGTCGACGTTGTCCTTGGCCTCGTTGGAGAAGAAACGCATCGTGGGTGCTCCTCAGTGGCTGGTCGGGTCGGTGGTGGGGCGCTCGGTCCCGGAGCGGTCGGCGGTGGTCGTGGCGGCGGTGTCCCCGGTGGCCGGGCGCGGTGCGGGTGCGGTGCTGCCGGCGCCGGCCACCGGGTCCTCGCCGAGCAGGTCGGCGAAGAGAGCCCGGTAGTGGACCAGCGCCTGGCGCAGATCCTCGGTGCCCGCCTCGCCATTCTTACTGCGGGCGCTGATGTCGTGGGCGGATCGGTAGTGCTCCAGCGTGGCGGCGTGTTCGACGGAGAGGTTGGCGAGCCGCTCGTCGTAGTCGCCGGTCGGGTAGCCGCGCTCGGCGATCAGGTGGGTGACCAGCTCGTCGGCTGTGGTCACCGCCTCCTCCGGACTGTCCACGAAACGGATCTGGACCTCTTCCCAGGCGGCCGCGTACTTGGCGCGGGACTCCGCGGAGAGCGCCCTGAGCTCGAGCTGGGCGTGCCGTCTGGTGCGCTCCAGCAGCTCGCGCTCCGCCTCGGTGCGGCTGCCGGAGTCGGCGACCACCCGGTCGTACTCGGGGCCGAAGGTCTGCTGCAGCCGGCGGCGCCGCACGGCCCGGACCCCGAGCGCGATCGCGGCCAGCACGAGCAGGATGACGATGATCAGAACGATGGTGGCGGTGGCGGACATACCGGTTCCTCCTTCTTCGCCGGAGGTATTCCCACTCGGGCGCGTCCGTCAATCGCGTTCGGCGGAACCGGTGGCGATCGGTTCGACACCCTCCGTTGTCGCCCGGTCATCACGTGTTCGCGCCGGTCGGTGATCCGGATCGGACTGGCGGAATCCGGACTGTCGTAACTCCGACGGTCCGGAAAGGGAGATCAACACCTTTCTCCGGTGGACAAACGGAATGGAAGGTAAGTTTTCGATGGGCCGAGACCTAGCTGTGACGGACGTCTTTACGTATTCTTCCCAGGCGCATCCAGCCCGGGCGCCGCCGTCCACTTCTGATCGGCCGGCGCCCGGGCCGGTGGTGTGCCGCCGTTTCCTGCCGGACCCTTCGGGCGGAGCTTGATGAGAAGCCGCAACTGGTCGATCAGATCGAAGATCATCGCGATGGTCGCGGTGCCGCTCGCCGCGCTCCTCGCGCTCTGGGTCTTCGCGACCGCGGCCACCGCCGGCCCCGCGATGGATCTGCTGAACGCGCGGGACGCGGTGCACCGCCTGGGCGATCCCGGTCTGCAGCTGATCGCGCAACTGCAGCGCGAGCGCCACTTCTCCGCCGTCTTCCTCTCCGCCCGCAGGAGCCCGCTCACCGACCTGCGCACCCAGCGTGCCGCCACCGACCAGGCGATCGACGGGTTCCGCGCGGCCGTGCGGGGGCTGAAGATGAGCGACGACCTGACCGTCCGGGCCGACGCGCTGCTCGCCGACCTCGATTCGATCCGGACCACGCGGAGCCGGGTGGACGCCCGGGACATCGACGTGCTCAACATGATGACCGCGTACGACGACGCGGTGGACGCCGGTTTCGACGTCTTCGGCGCCGCGGCGGTCTTCTTCCACGAGAAGGTCGACCGCGAGGTCCGCGGCCTGATCACCGGATACCGCGGTCAGGAGTACCTGAGCCGGGTCGACGCGCTGCTGGCCGCGGCGAACGCGGCGGGCCGGATCGACCAGAAGAGCCGGGGCCGCCTGATCGAGAACGTCGCCACCTCGCGGTACCTGCTCTCCTCGGGTGTGCGCGACATGCCGCAGCAGGCGCAGGGCGACTACGCCCGGCTGATCACCGGCTCGTCCTTCATCCAGCTGGACATCATGCAGAACCACCTGATCGACCAGAGCTACACCGGTGGCGCGCCGCCGGTCTCCGGGACCGAGTGGCAGGCGACCTACGACCAGGTCTCCGCGGATCTGCGGGCGTTCGAGCTGCGAGCGGTCGACGAGGTCGCCTCGGACGCGACGCCGCTGGCCGTCAACGTGTTCCTCTGGCTGGGACTGTCCGCGCTGGTCGGCCTGGTCGCGTTCGTACTGGCGATCTGGGTCTCGGTGAAGATCGGCCGGTCGATGGTGGGCCGCCTGATCAAACTGCGCCGCGAGGCCCTGGAGATGGCAGCCGAGCGGCTGCCCACGGTGGTCCGCCGGCTGCAGCGCGGCGAGGCGGTCGACGTGGACGCCGAGACGCCCCCGCTGGAGTACGGCCAGGACGAGATCGGCACCCTCGGCCACGCCTTCAACGAGGTGCAGCGCACCGCCGTGCGGTCCGCCGTCGACGAGGCGAACGTCCGGCGCGGCATCAACGAGGTGTTCCTCAACATCGCCCGGCGCAGCCAGACGCTGCTGCACCGGCAGCTCTCGCTGCTGGACAAGATGGAGCGCCGGGAGACCGGGCCGCAGGAGCTGGAGGATCTCTACCGGGTCGACCATCTCGCCACCCGGATGCGGCGCCACGCCGAGGACCTGGTCATCCTGGCCGGCGCGGCGCCCGGCCGGGGCTGGCGCAACCCGGTCCCGGTGATCGACGTGATCCGGGGCGCGATCAGTGAGGTGGAGGACTACAAGCGGGTCGACATCCGCACGGTGGCCTCCGCCGCGCTGCTCGGCCGCTCCGTGGGTGACGTCATCCACCTGCTCGCCGAGCTGATCGAGAACGCCGCCTCGTTCTCCCCGCCGCACACCCGGGTGCAGGTCTCCGGCCAGGGCCTGCCGAACGGCTACGTGATCGAGGTGGAGGACCGCGGCCTGGGCATGACCGCGGAGGGCGTCGAGGTCGCGAACCGGCGGCTGGCCGAGCCGCCGGAGTTCGACCCGGCGGACAGCGCCCGGCTCGGCCTGTTCGTGGTGGCCCAGCTGGCCCACCGGCACGGCATCCGGGTGTCGCTGTCGGCCTCGCCGTACGGCGGCATCACCGCGATCGTGACGATCCCCGGCGACCTGGTCACCGAGGCGCCCGGCCGGGCCGTGCCGGCCGGGTCGAAGGCCCGGGGCGAGGCCACCGGCGGCTTCGCCCTCCCGGCGGCCGGCTCGGCCGACCCGGCCCGCAACCCGCTGGCCGCCCCGCAGTGGCCCGGCAGCAGCGCCGGCGAGCCGCAGCAGATTCCGGCGGCGCCGGCCCGGCGGGCCAACGGGGGCACCGCTCCGGCGATCGCCGGCGAGCACCTGAACGGCCGGCACCGGACGGCGCCGGACGCGAGCGGTCCGGCGCCCAGCTCGGTCGCCGCCGGGCTCAGCCCGGACGGTCTGGTCCAGCGCAAGCGCGTGCGCCGCACCCTGGAGAAGCCGGCCGGGCTGCCCCCGGAGGCCACCCCGGGCCGCCTGGACGACGTGGCCGGGGCCCTCGGCGCCGCGCGGGCGGTGCCACGCAATTCCACGCCGGTGGGGCCGGTCCCGCCGGTGTCGCCTTCGGAGGGTCCGGACGGTACGGAGGACGAGATCACCGCACAGTTCGGCCCGGACGGCCTGCCCAAGCGGGTCCGGCAGGCCAGCCTCGCGCCGCAGCTGCGCAACCCGGTGGTGGAGCCGGAACCGTCCACCGCGCCGGGACGCACACCCGAACAGGTCCGTACCCTGATGAGCGCGCTGCAGCTCGGCACGACCCGGGGCCGGTTCCAGGCCTCGAAGGTCGGGGCGCAGGAGAACGGCCAGCAGGACGGCGGTGCCGCGGAGGCGAACGGCGCCGGGCTCGCGGAAGCGGCTACCGTCAGGTTTCCGGCCCTCGTGGATCTCGCGAGCGCCGGTGAGAAGGCATCAACCGGGGGCGGTGATGCGGGCGGCGACCGCGCCGACGTTCCCGGCGGTAATGGAGCGAACAGGCCGGAGAAGGACGCATAGTGGCACAGACGACGAAGCAGAGCGCGAACCTCACCTGGCTCCTCGACGACCTCGTCGAGCGGGTGCCGACCGCACAGCAGGCCGTGGTGCTTTCCGCGGACGGCCTGATGCTGGGCGCCTCGGCCGCCATGAGCCGGGAGGACGCCGAGCATCTCTCGGCGATGGCCGCCGGATTCCAGAGCCTGGCCAAGGGCGCGAGCCGGCACTTCCGGGCCGGCGCGGTGCGGCAGACGGTGGTGGAGATGGAGGAGGCGTTCCTCTTCGTCACCGCCGCGGGGCAGGGCGCCTGCCTGGCCGTGCTCGCGTCCGCCGACGCCGACCTCGGCCTGATCGCGTACGAGATGGCGATGCTGGTCACCCGGGTCGGTCAGACGATGAGTGCCCCGGAGCGCGACATCCTGGCGCCCGAGACCCTGCGATGAGCCACGCGTGAACCACGACTGGATGGATCAGGACGCGGGTCCGGTGGTCCGGCCGTACGCGATGACCCAGGGCCGTGTCGCTCCGTCCGGCGGCGACTTCGACCTGGTCGCGTTCGTGGTCGCGACCGTGCCGGACCTGGCGCCCGGCGTCCAGTTGCAACCCGAGCACCACGCCATCGTGGCGGCCGCCTGGGAGCCGATCTCCGTGGTGGAGCTGGCGTCCCAGCTGGACCTGTCGATCGGCGTGGTCCGGGTTCTGCTCGGTGATCTACGCTCGGCGGGTCTCATCTCGCTGTACGAACCTCCCGCGGCCACCCAGCCGCACGACGTCGACGTACTCAAGGCGGTTGTCAATGGACTCCGTGCGCTCTGACCGCAACGGCGGCTCGCGCATCCCCGTCGCCCTGAAGATCCTTATCGCGGGCGGCTTCGGCGTGGGCAAGACCACCATGGTCGGATCGGTGAGCGAGATCCGTCCGCTGCAGACCGAGGAGATCCTCACCGGGGCCGAGGGCGCCGACGACGTGTCCGGTGTGGAGGGTAAGACCACCACCACGGTGACCATGGACTTCGGCCGGATCACCATCACCGAGGACCTCCAGCTGTACCTGTTCGGCACGCCGGGGCAGGACCGCTTCTGGTTCCTCTGGGACGAGCTGTCGCAGGGCGCGCTCGGCGCGGTGGTGTTGGCCGACACCCGTCGGCTGGCCGACTGCTTCCCGTCGATCGACTATTTCGAGCAGCGGGGCACGCCGTTCGTGGTCGCGGTGAACTGCTTCGACGCCGAGCCGCGCTTCGGGCCGGACGCGGTGGCCCGGGCGCTCGATCTGGACCCGGGCGTCCCGGTCGTCCTCTTCGATGCCCGGGACCAGGTAGCCGCCCGGAATGTCCTGATCGAGCTGGTGGAATACGTCGCCCGCCGTCAGTACGCGGGCGCCTCGGCTTGACCGTCTGAGTAGTCTTTCTGCCCGTGCTGGGTGGACGTGTTGACAAGCGGTTGTGGGGTGCGGCGGGAGCCGGCCGGGGTGCGCGGCGACGGCTCCCGGGCCGGCCGTCGTGGTGGCTGGGCGGCGGCGCCGCGGTACTGGCGCTGGCCGGGCTGACGACGTGGCTGGTGTGGCCGGAGCACGAGCGGCCGGATCCGCGTGCCCGGGTCTACACCGAGGCCTCCGCGTGCCTGCTGACCCCGGCCCGGGGCACCGCCGACGCGAGCGCGGCCCCGGTCTGGGCCGGTATGCAGCAGGCCTCCACCGAGTCGCGCGGCAAGGTGAGCTTTCTGGAGGTGGACGGGCCACAAACGGCTCAGAACGCCTCCTCCTTCCTGGCCACCCTGGTCAGCGGCGGGTGTGATGTTGTTCTCGCCGCCGGCCCGGCGCCGTCCGCCGCGGTGCTCCAGCAGGCCGGCCGGTTCCCGGGCGCCAAGTTCATCGCTGTGACCACAGTCGATGACGGAAAGTCGCTGGCCAACGTGGTCCGGGTGACCGAAACGGCGCCGGCCGACGTGACCTCGCGGGTGCATGCCCTGGTGGCCGGCGCGCTGTCCGGGACCGGCGACTGAGACCCCGCCGTACCGAGATCTCGATGTTGAAGTTGTCGGATCGGCCGTGCACACTCTCCCAGCATTTTGACAGCTTCGGGGGAAGGGCGGCCGATGCGCCGTGGATTTGGCCGGATCGCGATACTTTGCGCGGTCCTACTGGGATTGACGGTCGCCGCACCGGTCGGCGCCGTCAAGGATCCCGATCTGCCGGTGTCCTGGTTGTGGTCGTGGTGGTCGCAGCGTCCCGCGTGGGCGCTGCCGACGCCCGCGGCGCCCAGGCAGGGACACGGCGACGGCGGCCCTCGGGACGCGTCGTACGCCGACACGAAGGCGCACGGCGGAGCCGGGCGGCCGGTCAAGCAGGCCGCGGGGACGCTCGACGCGTACCGTCCGTACGACCCGGCCACCCCGGTCGGTGACACCGGCCCGGCGGAGAAGGGTTTCGACCCGAAGACCAGCGTCCGGGACCAGAACCGGTCCACCCGGCTGTCCGACGTGTTCACCAACGCCGACGGCACGGTGACCACGAAGACGTACCCGCGCCCGGTCAACTTCCGCGACAAGTCCGGCGACTGGCAGCGGATCGACGTCAACCTGACCCGTCAGGCGGACGGCCGGCTGCACGCGGCCGCCAACGCGATGGACACCTCGGTGGCGGCGTCGGCGGGCGCGGCGCCCCCGCTCGCCCGCTCGGCCACGACCGCGCCGGCCCCCACGATCGCGAACCTGAAGCTGCCGACCGGCGAGAGCGTCGGCTACTCGCTGCTCGGGGCCAACCCGGTGACCGCGACCGTGGCCGGCAACCTGGCCACCTACCCGGGCATCCTGCCGGAGACCGACCTCGAGCTGGAGACGTTCGACGCCGGCATCAAGGAGACGATGGTCCTGCGCTCGCCGCGGGCGGCCAACGTCTGGACGTACCCGCTGACCCTCAACGGCCTGACCCCGCGGGTCGACGCCACCGGCGGGATCGAACTGCTGGACAAGCAGGGCAAGGCGGTGGCCTGGCTGCCCAAGGGTTCGATGCAGGACTCGAAGGTCGACCCGCGCTCCGGGGCCGCGGCCGAGTCCACCAAGGTCACCTTCTCGCTGGTCCAGCAGGGCGGCGGGATCGCGCTGCGGGTCGAGGCCGACCGCGCGTGGCTGAACGACCCGGCGCGCGTCTACCCGGTCCGGGTCGACCCGACCGCGACCACCGGCACCACCGGTGACGTGATGGTCGACAACGACTCGGGCACCAACAACAACGGTGACAACCTGCCGGTCGGCACCTACAACGGCGGTACTACCAAAGCCCGCTCGTTCATCCACCTGGACGACTTCGACACCGACATCAAGGGCAAGCACGTCACGGCGGCGACCCTCAAGCTGTACCTGACCTGGACCTACAGCTGTGACACCGACCGGATCTTCTACGTGCGCAAGGCGACCTCGAAGTGGACCGTCGCCGACCTGACCGCGTCCACCTCGATCGCCGACTCGCCCACGTACTCCGCGGCGATCGGCTCGCTGACCGTCACCGACCCGGGCGCGGCCTGCACCAACACCGGTGGCGACCGGAGCAAGGGCAAGTGGGTCTCGGTGCCGCTGGACGCGGCCGCGATCGACGCCTGGTCCAAGGGCGACACGAACTACGGGCTGGCGCTGACCGCGTCGGAGACCGACAGCGCCGCGTGGAAGCGGTTCACCGCGGCGAACTACTCCTCGGGCGCGTACAAGCCCGAGCTCTCGGTGACCTACAGCAACAACGTGCTGCCGCAGGTCGACGTCCGCTATCCGGCCAACAACTCGGTGAGCTCCACGCTGACCCCGGAGTTGCTGGTCAAGGGCCACGACTCGGACAACTGGCCGGGCAAGGGCCTGACCTACGTCTTCACGGTGCTCAGCGCCGACGGCAAGACCACCATCGCCACGTCGCCGGCGGTCGCCTCGTCCTGGATGGTGCCGGCCGGCAAGCTCGCCTGGAACACCACGTATCTGTACACGGTGCGGCCCTACGACCAGTCCGCCTACGGCGCCACCTCGCCCGCGTACGCGTTCACCACGAACGTCGCGCAGCCGGTGGTGACCAGCAATCTGGCGCAGAACGGCGGCAAGGGCTTCGACTCGAGCATCGGTAACTACACGACCTCGGCGACCGACGCGAACATCAGCACGGTCGGCCCGTCGCTGGCGATCAACCGCAGCTACAACAGCCTGGACACCCGGACCGACACGGCGTTCGGCACCGGCTGGTCGAGCATCCTCGACGCCAAGGCGACGCAGACGCTGGACGTGGCGAACACGCTGCAGTCGGTGCGGGTCACCTACCCGACCGGTGAGGAGGTGGCCTTCGGGCGCACCTCGACCGGCGCGTTCATCCCGCCGTCCGGCCGCTTCTCGACGTTCGAGGAGGTCAAGTCCGGCACCACGCTGACCGGTTACAAGCTGACCGACAAGGACGCGACCGCGTACGTCTTCGGCCGCGACACCGGTGTGACCGGGGCCAAGGTCTTCCGGCTGACCTCGGTGACCGACGCCAACGGGCGCGCGCTGACCATCGGGTACGGCACGGACGGCAACCCGTCGACGGTGACCAGCGCGTCGGGCCGCAAGCTGACGGTCGGCTGGACCAAGCCGACGGACGCCACCGCCTACCACGTGGCGACGGTGGCCACCGACCGCGTCGACGCGAACGACGCGAACAGCGTCAACACCTGGCGGTACGGCTACACCGGCGACCGCCTGGCCCAGGTCTGCCAGCCCAACGACTACCAGCACTGCTGGGCGTACGGCTACGACCAGACCGCCCAGCACGGCACCACGGTGCTCAACCTGGACCCGGAGGCGTACTGGCCGTTCAACGAGCCGGCCGGGGCGACCGTGGCGAAGAGCCGTGTCCTGTCCAACGCCGGCATCGACGCCGCCCGGTACGTCAACGTGAACCTGGGCCAGGCCGGCCCGCTCGCCGCGTCCGGCCCGACCACCGCCGGATTCAACGGCACCAGCTCGTACGCGCAGCTGCCGGCGAACCTCATCGCCGAGGGCCAGTACCAGTCGGTCAGCATGTGGTTCAACACCTCCACCCCCGGTGGCGTGCTGTTCAGCTACAACTTCGACCCGATCGGCAAGGGCAGCACGACGGGCAACTACACGCCGGCGCTGTACATCGACAAGAACGGCTTCCTGCGCGGCGAGCTCTGGATGGGCAGCGCCGAGAAGACGATGAAGTCGGGCAGCACCGTCACCGACGCCAAGTGGCACCACGTGGTGCTGGCCGGCGCGGGCAATTCGCAGACGATGTACCTGGACGGGGTCGCCCAGGGGACGCCGCTGTCGGGCACGATCTACCCGATCGCGAACGGCGCCGCCAACATCAACGTCGGCGCGGGCTACGTCGGCGGCGGCTGGCCGGACCACGCGAACACCGGCGTCTCCCCGGCGAAGCCGGCCTTCTTCTCCGGCTCGATCGCGGACGTGGCGTTCTACAACCAGACGTTGACCGCTGCCACGGTGGCCACCTTGAACAAGTCCGGCCGGACCACCCAGCCGGTGCTGTCCACGGTCACCCGGCCCAGCGGCGGCGTCACCGCCAAGGTCTCCTACGACAAGAACAGCGGCCGGGTCGCCTCGGTCGTCGACGAGAACGGCGGCACCTGGTCGCTGGCCGAGCCCACGGTGGCCGGTAGCAGCCTGGTCTACGCCGGCGCGGTGCTGGGCGCCAAGCCCAAGGACTACTGGCGGCTCGGCGACGACCAGAACGCCACCGACCCGCTCAACGAGGTCGCCGGTGGTACCGCGATCTACAACGGCGTGACGGTGGGCCAGGAGGGCCCGTTCACCGACGCCACCAGCACCGCGTTCGACGGCGCCACCTCGTACCTCGAACTGCCGGCCGACGACATCCCGACCACCGGCCCGAACAGCGTCGAGATGTGGTTCAAGATGCCGAAGGGCAGCACCAAGGGCGGTGTGCTGTTCGGTTACCAGACCGACGCCATCGGCACCGCGGCCACCAGCGGCTGGACCCCGGCGCTCTACGTCGGCACGGACGGCAAGCTCCGCGGCGGTCTGTGGTCCGGCGCGGTCGCGAACCAGATCACCACGAAGGGCACGGTCAACGACGGCAACTGGCACCACGTCGCGCTGACCGCCTCGACCACCACCCAGACGCTCTACCTGGACGGCCTGCAGGTGGACGGGCCGCTGGCCAAGGGCCCGGTGGCGACCACCGCGCTGCACGCGTACGTCGGCGCCGGCCGCTGGTCGGGAAGCTGGCCCGCGCACGGCACCGCCGACTTCGGCTGGTGGCCGGGCTCGATCGCCGAGGTCGCGTACTACGACAGCACGCTCAGCGCCGTCCAGGTCGCCGACCACGTGGTCAAGGCGACGCAGACCGCGCCGGTCTCGATGACCATGGTGGCCGGGACCAAGACGCCGATCGCGATGCCGGTCTCGCAGGTCACGGTGACCACGCCGGCCGACGTGGACGGCAAGCGGGCCACCCAGGTCTCCTACTTCGACCTGGTCAACGGCAACCGGATCGTGGCGCAGACCGACGAGCGCGGCAAGACGACGCAGTACGGGTACGACGTCGGCGGTTACTCCAGCATGGTCTGGGACCCCAACGGCGTGCTGACCCAGACGTTCCAGGACGCGCGGGGCAACACCAAGCAGTCGGTGACGTGTCAGGACCAGTCGGCGAAGAGGTGCTCGTCGGTCTACTACACGTACTACCCGGACGTGACGACCACCACGCTGACCCCGAACCCGAAGAACGACCTGCTGCTCACGGTTCGCGGGGCGGGTTCGACCGGCGAGTCGGACAACCGTTACCTCACCACCAACGAGTACGACGCCAAGGGCAACCTGATCACGGTCACCGAGCCGGAGGGGCGGGTCACCAGGACCGCGTTCACGGACGCGACCACGGTCGCCGCGGACGGGGGGACGCCGCCGGCGGGCCTGCCGACGAAGGTGACGATGCCGGGCGGCGGGTTCCAGACCGTCACGTACTTCAAATCGGGTGATGTGGCGCAGGTGACCGAGCCGGCCGGCAAGATCACCAAGTTCACCTACGACGCACTCGGCCGGGTCCTCACCGAGACCGAGATCTCCAGCATCAACCCGGACGGCGTGACCACCACGCACAGTTACGACCGGCTGGACCGGGAGGTGTCGGAGAAGGCTCCGGCGGTCACCAACCGGGTCACCGGCGCCGTGCACACCGAGGTCACCACGACCGTCTACGACCTCGACAGCAACATCACCGAGGTACGCCTGGAGGACGCGACCGGCGGGGACGCGGCGCGCGTCGAGAAGCACGGTTACAACCAGTACGGCCAGGAGATCAGCTCGACCTCGCCGGGCGGGGCGACCACCACGTTCACGTTCGACAGCCTGGGCCGGGTGATCAACCAGACCAGCCCGGACGGCACGGTCACCAAGAGCGTGTACGACGAGGCCGGCAACCTGATCGAGACCTGGTTGCTCGGCTGGACCGGCGACCCGAACAAGCCGCAGGCCGCGGCCGATCTCCGGGTGGCCCGCAACGTCTACGACGCCGCCGGTCGCCTGGTGGCCGAGGTGGACGCGCAGGACTGGACGACCAAGCACGAGTACACGGACAACGGTCTCGAGGCCAAGGTCGTCCGCACCGACGGGACGAAGTCGTTCGTCGTCGAGCAGAACGAGTACGACGACGCCGGCAATCTGCTCACCGAGTACACCAACAACCTCACGACCAAGACCACGCACGCGTACGACTACGCCGGTCGTGAGACGTCGTCGACCGCCGACCCGGACGGGCTCAAGCGGACCACCAGCGTCGTCTACGACAAGGACGACAACGCGCTGACCACGACGCAGAGTGACGCGTCCGGCTCGGTGCTGAGCAAGATCGAGGCGCTGTACGACAAGGCCGGTCGCGCGGTGGCGCAGACCCAGTACGTCTCCGGCTCGGTCAGCCCGGTCGCCCGGTGGAAGCTCAACGACGGCACCGGCACGCGTGCCGCCGACAGCGCCGGCAACAGCCCGGCCGACGTCACCTCGGGCGCCGTGGCGTGGAGCAGCGACGGCGGAGGGTCCGCTGTGCTCTCCGGCAACGGGTACCTGACCAGCAACAACGCGGTCGTCGACACGCGCCGGGCGTTCACCGTCTCGGCCTGGGTGAAGATCGCCGACAAGAACCAGCTCTACCGGGCGGTGTCCGGCGGTGGCGGCAAGCAGCAGTCCCCGTTCGACCTCGCCTACGACCAGGAGAGTGGCCGCTGGCGCTTCATCGTGGTCAGTGACGACGCCGCCGACACGAGCTCGGGCACCGAGGCGCTCTCCACCAGCACTCCGGCCGCGAACACGTGGACCCACCTGACCGGCGTCTACGACCCGGCCGACCAGTCGACCAAGCTCTACGTGGGCGGCACCCTGGAGAGCACCTCCACCGGTGCGATCTTCGGGACGACCGGTCCGGTCTACATCGGCACCGGCATGTGGAACAACGAGCTGGGCAACAACCTCAACGGCGGCATCCGCGACGTGCAGGTGTACCAGCAGGCGCTGTCCGCCACGGACGTCAAGGCGCTGGCCGGTGGCACCCTCGCGGCGACCAGCAGCAAGATCACGCGGACCAGCTACACGTACGACGAGGAGGACAACGTCACCTCGGTGACCGATCCGCGTGGCTACACCAGCTACACCTCGTACGACGAGGACGGCAACGCGGTGAAGTCCACCGCGCCGGCGGCCAAGGCCGAGTCGGTGGCGACCGGTGAGGTCACGGCGAACGCGGTCTCGTGGACCGGTTACAACACGTTCGGCGAGGTCACCGACTCCAAGGACGCGCTGGGCAACTGGTCGGTGACGTACTACGACGCCGACGGCAAGCCGACGCTGCAGCGCAGCCCGAGCTACACGCCGCCGGGCGAGACGACGCCGATCACGCCGGAGACGACCACGACCTACACCGAGTCCGGTGAGGTCAAGACGATCACCGACCCGTTCGGCAACGTCACCCGGTACGAGTACGACCAGTTCGACCGCATGTCGAAGATGATCACCGCCGACGGCGGGGAGACGACGTACACCTACGACAAGATCGGTGACCTGCTCACCTCGACCGACCCGACCGGGGCCGTCTCCGCGACGACCTGGGACTACCTGGGCCGGCAGGAGAACAGCACGCAGATCGTCCGGGCGCCGTCGGCGGCGTCGTACCAGACCAAGTTCGAGTACGACACCAACGGTCAGATCGCGAAGGTCACGTCACCGACCGGGGTCACCCGCAGCGTGAAGTACAACGCGCTGGGCGAGACCGTCGAGTCGTACGACGGAGCCAACAACAAGACCACCATGACGTACGACGGTCTGGGCCGCCCGACGAAGACGACCCTGGCCGACAACACCTACAGCACCACCACGTACGACATGGCCGGTCAGACGGTGTCGTCGAGCGAGTACAGCTCGACGGGCACGCTGCTGACCACCGAGTCCAGCCAGTACGACGCGGCCGGCAACCTGGTCGCGGCGGTCGACGCCCGTAAGCACACGACCACCTACGAGTACGACCCGACCGGCATGCTGATCAAGGAACGGCAGCCGATCAACGACTCGGACGCGATCGAGACCAGCTTCGGGTACGACCTGCAGGGCAACCGGACGCGGTTCACCGACGGACGTGGCAACGCGTTCTGGACCACGTACAACTCGTGGGGTCTGCCCGAGTCGCAGATCGAGCCGTCGACGGCGGCGCACCCGAACCTGGCCGACCGGACCTTCACGGTCGTCTACGACAAGGGTGGCCGGGTCGTCAAGCAGCAGCTCCCGGGCGGCGTCTCGGTCAGCAACAGCTACGACCTCATGGGTCAGCTGACCAAGCAGTCCGGTGCCGGTGCCGAGGCCACGACCGTCGACCGCACCTTCGGGTACGACAAGGACGGCCGGATCACCAAGTTCTCCGGAGTCGGCGGCGACAACGAGGTCACCTACGACGACCGCGGTCTGGCGACCTCCATCAACGGTCCGTCCGGCAACTCCTCGTTCACCTACAACGGTGACGGCGCGATGACCTCGCGGACCGACGCGGCGGGCACGACCAACTACGGGTACGACACCGCGGGCCGGCTGCAGAAGCTGACCAACAGTGGCAAGGGCGTCGACGCGACGTACAGCTATGACGTTCTGAACAGTGTCAAGAAGATCGCGTACGGGACCGGCAACAGCCGCAACTTCACCTACGACGACGCGCACCGGCTCAAGAACGACGACCTGAGGTCGTCGGCCGGCACGTCGATCGCCAAGGTCGAGTACGGCTGGAACGAGAACGACGACCTGACGTCGAAGAAGACCACCGGGTTCGGCGGTCAGACGATCAGCAACACCTACACGTACGACTACGCCGACCGGCTCACCTCGTGGAACAACGGGACGGCCACGACGGTGTACGCGTACGACAAGTCCGGCAACCGGGTGCAGAACGGCAGCAAGCTGTTCACCTACGACGCCCGTAACCGGCTGCTGACCGCGGACACGGTGAACTACAACTACACCGCCCGCGGCACGCTGAGCTACGCCGGCACGACGCTGACCAAGGCCGACGCGTTCGGTCAGGTCATTTCGCAGGGCGACCGCAACGGCGGGACGCAGACGTACCAGTACGACGGGCTGGGCCGGGCCGTCAAGGACGGCTTCTCCTACACCGGGTCGGACAACGACCTGGCCGCGGACAGCCAGGCGACCTACGTCCGCGGGGTCGGCAACGAGGTGATCGCCGAGACCGCGACCAGCGGCGGCGGCACCAAGCTGGCCTGGACCGACCTGCACGACGACGTGGTGGCCCAGTTCACCGCGACCGGCACCGCGCTGGACGGCTCGACGGTCTACGACCCGCTGGGCAAGGTCGTCGCCAACGCCGGGCAGATGGTCGGCAGCCTCGGCTACCAGTCGGAGTGGACCGACACCGCGACCAGTCGGGTCAACATGATGGCCCGCTGGTACAACACCGACACCGGACAGTTCGACACCCGTGACACGGTCTCGAACAGCCCGATCGGCGACTCGGTCAACGCCAACCGCTACCAGTACGGCGACGCGAACCCGCTCACGGTGACCGACCCGACCGGCCACTTCGGCTTCGGATCGATCTTCAAGAAGGCGACGAGCTTCGTCAGCAACACGGTCCGGTCGGTGTCGTCGTACGTCTCCTACTCGGTGTCGTCGGCATACTCGTACGCCTCGGCGACCTACCACCGCTCGGTGAGCGCCGTCAAGGCCACGTACCACCGCACCGTCAAGGCCGTGAAGAAGGCCGCCCACCGGGTGGTCAAGAAGGTCAAGCATTACGCGTCGAAGGCGAAGCGGTACGTCAAGAAGCAGGTCGCCAAGGTCAAGAAGAAGGTCAAGAAATTCGTGAAGGCGGCTGTCCACAAGGCAGCCAAGATCACGAAGGCCGTCGTCAAGAAGGCCAAGGCGGCGGGTAAGGCAGTCACCGCGGCCGCGAAACGGGTGGCCAAGAACCCGGTCGCGGCGATCAAGGACGCGGCCAAGGCCACCAAGAAGTTCGTCGTCGAACACAAGGACGCGATCATCGAGGTCGCGGCCATCGGCGCCGGAATCCTCGCCGGCATGGCCTGTACGGCGGCCACCGCGGGCGCCGGCGCGGTCGCCTGCATGGTCGGCGCGTCCGCCCTGGTCAACCTGGCCAAGGACGCCGCCCAGGGCAACATCCACTCGTTCGGTGACGCTCTCGGCTCGCTCGGCACCGGCGCCCTGACCGGCCTGATCGGCGGCGCCGGCGGCGCCATCGCCGGCAAGGTCGGCACCCTGGTCGCCGGCAAGGTCGGCACCGGCTTCGTCGGCCGCATGGCCACCGAGGCCGTCGAGAACGGCGTCGACGAGGTCTTCAACCAGGCGGTCACCACCGGCCGGTTCGACCCCCGCGCCGCGGCGATGAGCATGATCCCGGGTCTTGGCGCCTTCGCCGGCGGCAAGAAGAACAAGGGCGGCGGTTCCCCGCTCAGCAACGGCAGCCACGCCTCCTCGGGCGGCGGCGGTGGCGGTGGCCTGCCGATGGCCACCGGCCTGATCACCGGCATCTCCGGCGGGGCCAGGTGCCACAGCTTCGACCCCGACACCAAGGTCCTGATGGCTGACGGATCGGAACGCCCGATCCAGGACGTCAACGTCGGCGACACGGTCGTGGCGACCGACCCGGAGACGGGTAAGTCCTACGAGCAGCCGGTCACCCAGCTGCACCGCAACACCGACCACGAGTTCTCGGACGTCACGGTCA
This sequence comes from Actinoplanes siamensis, assembly GCF_016862395.1. Classification (GTDB taxonomy): domain Bacteria; phylum Actinomycetota; class Actinomycetes; order Mycobacteriales; family Micromonosporaceae; genus Actinoplanes; species Actinoplanes siamensis. Next base: position 25,047 of record NZ_BOMW01000079.1, read on the forward strand.
AGGATCAGGACGGCAAGTCCGCGACCTTGAACACGACCCAGAACCACCCGTTCTGGGACGAGACGACCAAGGCGTGGACCGAGGCGAAGGACCTCAAGCCGGGCGACCACCTGAAGGTGGCCGGCAAGGGCGACGTCGTCGTCACCGCGATCCACAACCACGACGGCTCGAAGGAGATGCGGGACCTCACGGTCGCCGGAGTCCATACGTACTACGCGGTGGTGGGCGAGTCGCCGGTCCTGGTGCACAACAACAACCCGACGCCCGGTGGGTGCGGTGTGACGTACGGCGCCTCCCGCGCGCCGACCACCCGCGGTGCGGCGGGGAAGGTGCCGCCCGTGGTGACGTCCCCGGCGGCTCCGCAGGGCAACTGGTCGTTGGACAGCCGACTGGACGACGCGCAGGACCTCCTCGACAAGCAGATGCGTGCGCAGCACCACCCGGAGCAGCCGATGCGCCGGGCGTGGTCGGGCGGAGTCAACACGCAGACCGGTGAAATAGCGGTGGGCTGTTCCGGCGGTGGTTTCTGCGCGGAGGGCAACGTGGTCAACGCGCTGGGCGGTGACTCCTCCAAGGTCGCTCTGCTCCATTCGCAGGAGATAACCTCGAAGAATCCTTTCGCGGCGCAGCCGAAGGTGGCGTGTTCCCGGTGCCAGCAGGACTATGTGCCGGAACAGTATCCGCGAGGTGGCTATAATTAGTCCTTCGGTTTTCCGTTCCGCATAATCGCGTGCTGAGTCTGTGAGAAAGGTCGGCGTAGTGGCTGCCTCCGAGTTTCCCTTCGTCGACTTCGCGGATTTGGCCGCGGATGGCCGGCTCCTGGTCGCGGTCGACCGCGCAGGCGGATGCCGGAAGCTGGACACCGCGTCCGGGGAGCTGCTCGCCGAGCTCGAGCTCCCCGGCGCGGTGACCGGTGGTGCGGTCTTCGACCCGGCCGGCGATCAGGTCGCTATCGGTTGCGCCGACGGCACCGTCCTTCGGTGGGCTGCGGAGGCCGGCGGCGCCGAGGCCGTTCACCTGCACGCACACCCGGTGAGCAGTGTGGCGATCTCCGCGGGCGGAGCGCTGGTCGCCGCGGGTCATGCCGATGGGTCGGTGAGCGTCCAGGTGGGCGCGGCCGGCGACGCTATGGTCCTCGACGCGAATGCGGGCCTCACGGTGGGCTTCCACCGGGCGATAACCGCAGTCGATTTGGACGACGCCGGACAGTACCTGGTAACCGCCGGCCGCTCCGGCGTCGTTCGTTTGTGGGAAGTGTCGTCGGGTCGTCTGGTCGATACGCTGCGCGCGGCCGGAACGGGCGTCGGTGCGGTTTCTTTCGACCCGTCCGGACAGGCCGTCGCCATCGGCGACATGCAAGGCGGCGTGGAAATACGGAATTGGCGCGGCGGAGAATCCTGGAAATTTGCGGCCCATGTCGACAGCGTCTTGGCGCTGAGATTCGGCGCTGACGGCCGCACCCTGCTCACCGGTGGCCGTGACTGCGTGGTCAAGACCTGGTATCTGCCGTCCGGGCGCCAGGTCAACGAGATGCGTCATCTGGGCGGGTGGATCCGGGCGCTCGCACTGTCCGCCGATGGCAGTGAGATCATCGCTGCCGATGGCGGTGGATCGCTCGCCGTCTGGGACCAGATCGGACAGGTGATCTCGGCCAGGCCAACAGCCTTCGGCCCGGCGGACGACATCGCCGGCCCGGCGGACCGAGGCTCACCGACCTGGCGCGCCGAAGCCGGGCGTTTCGCCTGGAGCAGTCTGAACTGCGCATGCGGCCGGGGCGCGGCGCACGTCCCGCACGACTTCGCGAGGCTGGTGGCCGCGACCACCGATGCGGAGGCCGACGGCGCCGGTCTCCTCGACGACGTCGAGACACAGAACATGCTTTTCGAGTCGATTGTCCCGCTGATGCCGATGGCCGTGCTGGCGCTCTCCGACGAGCCGCTTTCGGAGCCGGCGCGGCGCACCGTGCTCGAACTGATTCTGGCCGGCGTGAGTGGTGACACCCACTATGTCGAGCAGGGCCTCGGGCGGGACGGCTTGGAGGATCTGTGCCGGGACGCCATCCGTCCCCACGCCGTGCTTTTCCACCGCCTGCTCCAGGCGAACCCGACACCTCGGGAAGCCACGTTGCTCGGCGAGATAGTTCGCGAACTCGGGTAGGGAACGGGAGCGTCGGCCAGTCCGGCGCCGGGCCGGTGCTGGCTCGGACCACCAGGGGGCGGGACAGCAGCTCGCGGGCGTCCCGGCGGATCGCCTCGACCTGCTCGAACGGCTCGCGGATGACCAGCGGCGTGAGGCCCGCCGGGGCGAGCACGTCGCCCCGGCCGAGGCGGCGTTGGATCGAGGCGTGTCCCTCGGTCGGGACCGCCTCGTCGGGGATCAGGCCGTAGGAGCCTTGGGTGCCGACCGTGGCGGCGCCCGGTCACCCTTCCTTTCCGCTGCCCACACCGTAGCGCCGCGGATCCCAGGGGCGGCGGGGCGGCGGCGCGCCCCCGGCCGGACGGTGGCCGGGGGCGATGTACCGGTCAAGAAGCGGAGCCTGCCGAGTTTCGGCGCCCGTCTGTGATGGGATCGGGGCATGGGCGCGAACGCTGAGTACGTCTTCGTCGGCTGCTACACCAGTGACAAGGGAGGCGAGGGTGACGGCATCACGCTGCTGCGGCGTGACCCGGCGAACGGGGAACTGACCCGGCTCGGGCTGGCCGCGCGCACTCCCTCGCCATCCTTCCTCACCCAGCACCCGACCCTTCCGGTCCTCTACGCGGTCAACGAGCTGGAGGAGGGTACCGTCTCGGCCTTCTCGGTGGCCCCGGACTGCTCCCTCGTCCCGCTCGGCACCCGCCCGACCGGCGGCGCCGACCCGTGCCACCTCGCCGTCACCGCCGACGGCCGGCACCTGGTGGTGGCCAACTACGCGAGCGGCTCGGTCGCCGTGCACCCGCTGGACGCCGAGGGCGCCCCGGGCGAGCGCAGCGACCTGCTCGCCCTGGCCGGGTCGGGCCCGGAACCGGAGCGGCAGGGCGGCCCGCACGCGCACATGGTGGTACCGGACCGCAACGGCCCGGACGTGCTGATCTCCGACCTGGGCTCGGATCGGGTGTGGCGGTCGCGGCTGGACCCGATCTCCGGCCGGCTCGGCGCGCCGGAGCCGGCGGTGGAGGCGAAGCCCGGCACCGGGCCGCGGCACCTGACCCGCTCGGCGGACGGGGCACTGCTCCTGGCCGGCGAGTTGAGCGGGACGCTGAGTTGGTACCGCGCGGCCGGCGGCCCGACCCTGGAGGCCCGTGGCGAGGTGGCGTCCAGCGCGGCCGGCGGCGCGGTCTATCCCTCCGAGGTGACAGCGGGGCGCGACGGCCGGTTCGTGTACCTGGCGAACCGCGGCCCGGACACGGTGACCACCTTCGCTTGGGACGGCGACAATGCCACGGTGGTGGATGAGACATCGACCGGCGGCGTTTGGCCACGACACCTGATCTTGATTGGTGATCACCTGTACGTAGCCAATCAGCGTTCACACAGCGTGACTGTTTTTCGCGTTGATCCGGACACCGGAATTCCGGTGACGGAAGGGGAGCCGACCGCCGAGCCGAGCCCCACCTGTCTGCTCCGCTGGAACCCGACGATGATCAGGTCATAGGCGACATCGGGCACCCGGGCGGGTCTGTGAGATATCTGACCAAATCGACCGCCCGGGTGCTTGAACTCGCCACCGATCGAGAGCGCGCCGCTACGCACGGTTGTTTTCTGATCGGCGAACGCCAATCTGAGTAATTTTCGGCCGAACGTATATGGCATTCAGGTCCGGAGATGCGCACTATGGAGCGCGTGTCTGGCCGCCATCGTAGAAACTTCAACTTAAAAGGGGCGAGCGTCGTCGGAGGAGCGATGGCGATCGTTGTCGTTGTCGCGGGTACCTGGTTCGGATACAGCCAGTTGGCTGACTCCGAGTGCACCGGGTCGATCGCATTGAACCTCGCCGCCGCCCCGGAGATCTCACCCGCTGTCACGAACGCCGTGAACGCCTGGACGAAGGACGGGGGCAACGTCAACGGCACCTGTGTCTCGGTCGCCGTGTCCGAGGTCGCCTCGGCCGACGTGGCCAGTGCCATCGCGCGTGAGCACGGCGTCAACCTGACCGGTCTGGGACAGGCCGCCGGCTCGATCCAGGTGCCGGACGTGTGGATCCCCGACTCGTCGACCTGGCAGCTGCGTCTGCGCAACGAGGCGTCCGGCTTCCAGCCCAGCAAGGTCACCTCGGTGGCGCAGAGCCCGCTGGTCGTCGCGATCCCGCAGCCGATCGCGCAGGCGCAGGGGCTGGAGGGCAAGAAGGTGGCCCTGGCGAGCCTGCTGGCCAAGCAGCTCGGCTCGGCCGACGCCGCCAAGTTCGGCATCGTCAACCCGGCCCGGGACGCGTCCGGCCTGACCGCGCTGATGGCGGTCGGGCAGGCCCTGGGCGCCGGCAAGGGCGCCGTGGAGAAGCAGGTCCAGGCGCTCACCTACCTCGCCAAGAACCGGTCGGAGCTGCGGGACGAGCTGCTCGAGCAGTTTCCCAAGTCGGCGGACGAGGCCGCCCTCTCGGAGAGCCTGGGCGCCGCGCCGCTCTCCGAGGAGGACGTGATCTCGTTCAACGCCAAGCGCCCACCCGTGGAGCTGAGCGCGGTCTACCTGGACGGTCCGTCGCTGCCGCTGGACTACCCGTTCACGGTGTTGCCGCAGGTCGTCGACGGTCAGAAGATCAGCGCGGCGCAGGCCCTGCTGAAGCGGCTGTCGTCCAGCTCGTTCAAGAACGAGCTGGCCGCCCGGGGCCTGCGCGCCCCGGACGGGACGTACGGCTCCGGCTTCGTCGCCCCGGTCGGCGCTCCCGCGGCGTCCCCGGCGATCACCGCCGCCGCCGGTGGCGGTGACAGCGGTGGCACGGCCGCGGCCGGGATCGACGCCGCCGCGGTGGGCAAGGTCGTCGGCACCTGGAACGCGACCACCCAGGCCGGCCGGGTGCTGGCGGTCTTCGACGTGTCCGGCTCGATGGGCGACCCGGTGCCGACCGCTGACAACGCGAGCAAGGCGCAGGTCACCCAGGCGGCGGCGCGGACCGGCCTCTCGCTGTTCAGCGACGAGTGGGCGGTCGGCGTGTGGGCCTTCTCCACGAACATGAACGGCAAGAAGCCGTGGAAGGAGCTCATCAAGATCACGCCGCTCAACACCGGGCGGCTCCAGGTGGCGGCAACGATCCCGCAGCTGAACCCGAAGCAGGACGGCAACACCGGTCTCTACGACACGGTGCTCGACGCCTACAACAGTTCCAAGAGCAACTGGCGGCCCGGCAAGGCGAACTCGGTCCTGCTGTTCACCGACGGCGAGAACGACAACGACGACGGCATCAGCCAGGAGAAGTTGCTCGCCGAGCTGAAGAAGGCGCAGGACCCGACGAAGCCGGTCCGGCTGGTGCTGATCGGCATCGGCGACCAGGTGAACGAGGGCGAGCTCAAGGCGATCAGCAAGGTCGTCAAGGGCAGCGGCGTCTTCATCGCCGAGGACCCCACCAAGATCACGGACATCTTCCTGCAGGCGATCGGTTCGCGGACCGGCGTCGAGTAGGCCCGAGCGCAGTCACGACCACGCGGCCGTCACCCCGGAGGGGGGTGGCGGCCGTTTCACGTGCGCCGCAGCCAGGCGGCCGGGTCGTCGCGCACGCCCCGGATGACCGCGTCCGCCGCCCCGCGCACCGCGGCGTCCGCCCCGAGGCTCGCGGCCCGCAGCGTGACCGGCGCCAACCCGGCGGTCAGCACCCGCCGCCGCAGCTCCGCCTCGATGCCGTCGCGCAGCCGCGGGAAGTGCGGCACGAACGCCCCGCCGAGCACGATCACCGGCACGTCGAGCAGGTTGACCACGGCGGCCAGCGCGATCCCGAGCGCGGCGGCGGCCAGCGGCTCGTCGGCGGCGAGCGCCTCCTGCCCGGCGTACTGCTCCAGGCAGCCCCGGGCGCCGCAGCGGCAGTGCCGCCCGTCCGGGTAGACGGTGACGTGCCCGATCTCGCCGCTCCACCCCCGTACTCCTCGATAGAGCTCCCCGTCGATCACCAGGCCGGCGCCGATGCCGACCTCGCCGCTCACGTACAGGAAATCGGGGTTGCCCCCGGCGACCCGCAGCTCTCCGAGAGCGGCGAGGTTGGCCTCGTTGTCGACGGCGACCGGCAGGTCGGCGAGTTCCGGCACGCCGCGCAGCAGCACCGGCGCGTCCACGTTCTGCCAGCCCAGGTTGGGCGCGACCCGGACCAGGTCACCGGAGACCAGGCCGGGCACGGCGAGCGCGGCGCCGGCCAGGACCAGGCCGTCGGCCTCGGCGGCGAGCCGGGCCCGGGCGCCGAGCCGGCCCAGCGCGGCCAGCGCCTCGGCCGGTCCGGCCGGGCGCTGGTCGGCGTGCTCGGTGAGACGCTGGCGGACCGTGCCGGTCAGGTCGACCACGCAGGCGGCGAGATAGTCGACGTTGATCTCCAGGCCCAGGCCGGCCGGCCCGGCCGCGGTCAGCGCCAGCCCGGCCGCGGGACGTCCGGCGCCGGTGCGCGGCGGCGGGTCCAGCTCGGTCAGCAGCCCGCCCGCGATGAGGTCGTCGACCAGCGCCGAGACGGTGGCCCGGGTCAGGCCGGTGGCGCTCGCGACGGCCGCCCGGGACGGCGGATCAGCGCTGTTCGCCACGGTGTGCAGGACCAGCGCGAGATTATGGGCTCGCACGCTCGACTGCCGGACGGGGGCGCTGGATCGGGTGCTCAGCCGGGCCGTCACGCCCTTGACAATGCCATACCCCGGCCAAATAATTCAACCACTAAACAAATCGTACGCGTTTCCCGGAGGTAACCGTGTCGCTCCAGGCCACACCCGAAGACAAGTTCTCCTTCGGTCTCTGGACCGTCGGCTGGCAGGCTCGCGACCCGTTCGGTGACGCGACCCGCCCGGCGCTCGACCCGGTGGAGGCGGTGCACAAGCTCGCCGAGATCGGGGCGTACGGCATCACCTTCCACGACGACGACCTGGTGCCCTTCGGCGCCGACGCGCAGACCCGGGACGGCGTCGTCGCCGGCTTCAAGAAGGCGCTGGAGGAGACCGGCCTGATCGTCCCGATGGTCACCACCAACCTGTTCACCCACCCGGTGTTCAAGGACGGCGGCTTCACCAGCAACGACCGCTCGGTGCGGCGTTACGCGATCCGCAAGGTGCTGCGCCAGATGGACCTCGGCGCCGAGCTGGGCGCCAAGACGCTGGTGCTCTGGGGCGGCCGCGAGGGCGCGGAGTACGACTCGGCCAAGGACGTGCGGGCCGCGCTCGACCGCTACCGCGAGGCGCTCAACCTGCTCGCGCAGTACTCCGAGGACCGGGGCTACGGCTTCCGCTTCGCCATCGAGCCCAAGCCGAACGAGCCCCGCGGCGACATCCTGCTCCCGACCGCCGGCCACGCCATCGCGTTCGTGCAGGAGCTGGAGCGGCCGGAGCTGTTCGGGATCAACCCCGAGGTCGGCCACGAACAGATGTCCAACCTCAACTTCACCCAGGGCATCGCCCAGGCGCTGTGGCACGAGAAGCTGTTCCACATCGACCTGAACGGCCAGCACGGCCCGAAGTACGACCAGGACCTGGTCTTCGGCCACGGTGACCTGCTCAACGCGTTCTCCCTGGTCGACCTGCTGGAGAACGGCGCGGACGGCAGCCCGGCCTACGACGGCCCGCGGCACTTCGACTACAAGCCGTCGCGCACCGAGGACTTCACCGGCGTCTGGGAGTCGGCCAAGGCCAACATCCGGATGTACCTGCTGCTCAAGGAGCGGGCCAAGGCGTTCCGCGCGGACCCCGAGGTGCAGGAGGCGCTGGCCGCGTCCAAGGTCGCCGAACTGTCCACGCCGACCCTCAACCCCGGCGAGACGTACGCCGACCTGATCGCCGACCGCAGCGCGTTCGAGGACTACGACGCGGACGCCGCCGGCGCTCAGGGCTACGGATTCGTCCGGCTCAACCAGCTGGCGATCGAGCACCTGCTCGGGGCCCGCTGACCATGGCGCTGGTAGCCGGGATCGACAGTTCGACCCAGTCCTGCAAGGTGGTGATCCGCGACGCCGAGACCGGCGAGCTGGTCCGGCAGGGCCGGGCCGCGCATCCGGACGGCACCGAGGTGCACCCGGACGCCTGGTGGTCGGCCCTGCGGTCGGCGATCGAGGAGGCCGGCGGCCTCGACGACGTCGCCGCCGCGTCGGTGGCCGGCCAGCAGCACGGCATGGTCGTGCTGGACGAGAACGGTGCGGTGGTCCGCCCGGCGCTGCTGTGGAACGACACACGCAGCGCCGGCGCGGCCGCCGACCTGATCGACGAGCTCGGCGGGAGCGACAAGTGGGCGGACGCGGTCGGCATCGTGCCGGTCGCCAGCTTCACCCTGACCAAGCTGCGCTGGCTGGCCCGCAACGAGCCGGCCCTGGCCGACCGGGTCGCCGCGGTGTGCCTGCCGCACGACTGGCTGACGTGGAAGCTGTCGGGTTCGACGGACATCGCGGACATCAAGACCGACCGCAGTGACGCCAGTGGCACGCTCTACTGGTCGGCCAAGACCAACGAGTACCGGTACGACCTGCTGGAACTCGGCTTCGGACGCCGCGTCGGGGTGCCTGAGGTGCTGGCTCCGACCGGGCGAGCCGGTCAGCTACCCAACGGCGCGCCGCTGGGGCCGGGCGCCGGGGACAACGCGGCGGCCGCTCTCGGCACCGGCGCGCTGCCCGGCGACGTGATCGTCTCGATCGGCACCTCCGGCACGGTCTTCGTCTCCTCGGACGCCGCACCGGTCGACCCGAGCGGCACGGTGGCCGGCTTCGCCGACACCACCGGGCGGTTCCTGCCGATCGTGGTCACCCTCAACGCCGCCCGGGTGCTGGACGCGGCAGCCAAGCTGCTCGGCGTCTCGCACGACGAGTTGTCCCGGCTGGCGCTCTCCGCGCCCGCGGGGGCGGACGGCCTGGTCCTGGTGCCGTACCTGGAGGGTGAGCGGACCCCGAACCGGCCGGACGCCACCGGCGCGATCCACGGGCTCACCCTGCGGACGTCCGACCCGGCGCACCTGGCCCGGGCCGCCGTCGAGGGGATGCTCTGCGCGCTGGCCGACGGGCTGGACGCGCTGGTCGGACAGGGCGCCCGGGCCAACCGGATCGTGCTGGTCGGCGGGGGCGCGCGCAGCGAGGCGGTGCGCCGGATCGCGCCCGCGCTCTTCGGCAAGCCGGTGCTGGTCCCGCCACCCGGCGAGTATGTCGCCGACGGCGCGGCACGGCAGGCCGCCTGGGTCGCCCTGGGCGGGGACGTCCCGCCCGCCTGGTCCGCGGAGACCCCGCAGGTGTACGAGGACCAGCCCGTCCCACTGATCCGCGAGCAGTACGCGGCCGCCCAGCACGCCGTGCTGGACCGGATCCGCTGAACGACCCCTTCTGTCGGGGGTGCGGCGCTCACGCCGTACCCCCGCGATCTTTTCCGCGGTCTTGTTGTCGGGGCGGCTCCTTCCCGGCGCATCAGCGCAGCTTGATGCGCTGCCGCCGGATGTCCCCCGCCGAGCTCGCCCAACGCCGTGCGGAGGCCGCCGGAGGTCGCGTGGACGAAGTTGGCGATCCGCACGACCAGCATGTCGACAGATCACCGAAAACCGTGGCCCACGCGGCAACGCGCCCCCGTCCACCGGCCGAACTCTCGCTAACCTCTACCCCGTGATGGGCAGGGGCGGCACCGTGCACCGCGTTTACAGCGTGGTCGTCTTCGTGATCCTGGCGTCCCTGGACAACGTCGCGATCGGCATCGTCCCGCCGCTGTACGGCAGCATCGGCGACGACTTCGGGGTGGGCGAGGGGCACATCGCGCTGGCCACCACGATCATGTTCCTGATCAGCGCGGTCGCGGCGATCGGCTGGGCGTACGCGGGGGACCGCACGGACCGCAAGCCGGTGCTGATCCTCGGCACGGCGATCTGGATCGCCGGCACCGCCTGGTCCGGCCTGGCCGGCGGGTACGTCTCGTTCCTGCTGGCCCAGGTGCTCGCCGCGGTCGGGCTGGGCGCCGTCGCCTCGGTGAGCTTCTCGGTGGTCAGCGACCTGATCTCACCCCGGCGCCGGGGCCTGGTGATGAGTTTCTGGGGCCTGTCCCAGGGCGTCGGCACGCTGGCCGGCACCCTGGCCGGCGGCATCCTGGGGCACGCCGACTGGCGGCGGCCGTTCCTGGTCACCGCGGTCGCCGGGATCGCCGCGACGCTGGCCTACCTGTTCACCTTCAACGTGCCGCGCGGCGACAGCCAGCCGGAGCTGGCCGGGGTCGACTACGACGAGCGGATCCACCACGACCACCTGCCGATCATCCTGGGCCGGCGCACCAACATCTGGCTGATCCTGCAGGGCGGCACCGCGCAGATCGCGTTCGGCTCGCTGGTCTGGCTGCCGGTGCTGTTCCGGGCCCGAGCCGAGGACCAGGGCTACTCGTCCGGGACGGCGGTGCTGGTGGGCAGCGTGTTCGCGACGATCTTCCAGCTCGGGGCGGCGCTGTCGATCCTCGGCGGGCTGGCCGGGGACCGGTTGCAACGCCGTACCCCCCGGGGTCGTGCCCTGGTCGCGGCTGTCGGTGTCCTCGCCGCCGTGCCGTTCTACGTGGTGTTGTTCTTCGTCCCGATGGAGATCACCGTGCCGGACGGGGCCGGCACCGCCGCGGTGATCCGCGGGGTGCTGGACAACGTGGTGACCGAGCCGACCGTCGCCGTCAGCCTGGCGACCGCGGTCTTCGCGCTGATGCTGACGTCGGCGAACTCGCCGAACTGGTTCGCGATGATCTCCGACGTGAACCCGCCGGAACACCGCGGCACCGTCTACAGCATCGGCAACCTGGTCAACGGGGCCGGCCGGGCCGGCGGCAACGCGCTGATCGGGGTGGCCTTCCAGCGGCTCTCCGGGGCCTTCCCGCCGCCGCTGAACTACGCGGTCGGGCTGGCCGCGTTCCAGTTCTTCTTCATCCCCACCGGGATCATGTACTGGCTGGCCAGCAGGACGGTGGCGGAGGACATGGCCGCCACGCACGCCGCCCTGCTGGCCAAGGGACTAGACCAGCGCCCAGACCGTGACGTCGGCGGGGATCCGGCCGTCGTCGAGGGGCTCGCTGCTCAGCAGGACCCGGGCGCCGGGCGGTAGCTCGGCCGGCGCCGCACCGAAGTTGGTGAGCACCAGGACTCCGCCGTTGCGGAACGCGAGCACCTCGCCCTCGGTGGCGGACCACGTCAGCGAGCCGTTGCCCAGATCGTGCTCACGGCGGGCGGCCAGCGCCGACCGGTACAGCTCGTAGGTCGACCCGGACACGTTCACCTGGCGGTCCAGGGCGTACTCGGCCCAGGTGGCGGGCTGCGGCAGCCAGCTGGCGTCGCTGGGACCGAAGCCGTACGACGGGGCGTCCGCCTCCCACGGGATCGGCACCCGGCAGCCGTCCCGCCCGCGCTCGGCGTGCCCGGACCGCTCCCAGGCCGGGTCCTGCCGCACCTCGTCGGGCAGCGTGGTGTGCTCCGGCAGGCCGAGTTCCTCACCCTGGTAGAGGTAGGCCGAACCGGGCAGGGCGAGCATCAGCAGGGCTGCCGCTCGGGCCCGGCGCAGGCCCAGCCCGGTATCCGGCTGCGGGTCGCCGATCCCGATCCCGGGCTTGCGCTTCTCGCCGGGCGGGAAGCCCAGCCGGGAGGCGTGCCGCACCACGTCGTGGTTCGACAGCACCCAGGTGGTGGTGGCGCCGACCGCGCCGGTGGCGGCGAGCGAGGAGTCGATCACCTCGCGCAGCGCCTGGGGCTGCCAGGGCGCCTCCAGGTAGGGGAAGTTGAAGGCCTGGTGCATCTCGTCCGGGCGGACGTAGCGGGCCAGCCGCTCCTCGGGCTGCACCCAGGCCTCGGCGACCAGGATCCGGGCCGGCGCGTAGCCGTCCAGCACGGCCCGCCACTCGCGGTAGATCTCGTGCACGCCCTCCTGGTCCCACATCGGCGGCGGGGGACCGGCCGGCTCCAGCCCGCCGAGCACCACGGCCGGCTGCGTCCAGTCGGTCAGCTTGGCGTCCTTGACCAGGCCGTGCGCGACGTCGACGCGGAAGCCGTCGACCCCGCGGTCCAGCCAGAACCGCAGGATGTCCAGGAACTCGGCGCGGACCTCCGGGTGGTCCCAGTTGAGGTCGGGCTGGGAGACGTCGAACAGATGCAGGTACCACTGGCCGTCCTCGACCTGGTGCCAGGCCGGGCCGCCGAACACGCTCTGCCAGTTGTTCGGCGGCTCGTCATGGAAGATGTAGCGGTCCCGCTCGGGACTGCCGGGTCCGGCGGCGAGGGCGGCACGGAACCAGGCGTGCTCGCTGGAGGTGTGGTTCGGCACCAGATCCACGATGATCTTGAGACCCAGGTCGTGCGCCGTGCTGATCAGCTTGTCCGCGTCGTCGAGGGTGCCGAAGCGCGGGTCGACGTCGCGGTAGTCGGCGACGTCGTAACCGGCGTCGTGCTGCGGGCTGACGTAGAAGGGGGAGAGCCAGACGGCGTCGATGCCGAGCTCCCGGAGACGGGGCAGGCGCGCGGTGATGCCGGACAGGTCGCCCATGCCGTCGCCGTTGCCGTCGGCGAACGAGCGTGGGTAGATCTGGTAGATGACGGCGTCGCGCCACCAGGCGTCAGTGGAGGGCATGTGGCCCAGCGTAGGCGGGCTCGCCGGTCACTCGTCGAGGATGGCCGCGAATCGCTCCTCGGCGAGGTCGAGCTGGTCCAGGATGTGCTCCTTGGCCTGGGTGGAGAGCGGCGTGTCGGGCCGCCCGATCAGCTCGCGCAGCGTCGGCACCAGGGGGCGGTACTTGATCGCCGACCGGTGCGCCTTGTCGAGCGTGGTGTGGATCACGCCGACACCGTTGTCGGTGAAGTCCGAGATCTTGATGATCCGCGCCCACGGATCCCGGGCCAGGCTCTCCGCGACGTGCTCGCGGTACTGCTCGTGGCGGTCGCGGTCCGGGTCGTACGCCGGATTCGTCACCGACCGGACCAGATCGGCGACCCGGGGATTGAAGCGGAGGGCGAGAACGGCCAGGGCCGCTTCGGTGCTTTTCGCGTACGGCGTGTCCGGCGCCAGCCCGGCCAACTCGGCCGGATGGTCCTCGACCGCGTCGTGCAGCAGCGCCGCGACCAGCACGTCCACGTCCCGCACCGCGTAGTACCGGATGATCCGGATCGCCACCCGGAGCAGGTGGTTCAGGTACGGCTCGCGGACCCGCCGG
>NZ_BOMW01000080.1 GCF_016862395.1 Actinoplanes siamensis
ACTAGGAGGCGGCCAGCAGGGCGGCGGAGTCTGCTCCGCGGCGATGATCGGAAGCCGTTCACGGGGGTCTTCTTTGCGAGCAAAGCCGTCGAGGTGTCTCGCGAGAACGCCCTCCCACGTTGTCCAGACGGTGCCGCCGTGAACAATGGGCGGCGGCCCCGCCGTACAAGGAAAGGTTCAATCATGGGTTGGAACACGTCGGTGCTTTTCCGCCAGGACGTGACGGCGGACGAGGCTGTGGACGACCTCGCCATCACAGATTTCAGCGGCGAACTGGTCGGAGCTGACCAGGCTACAAGCGCCCTCAAGCCCGACGCCCTCTACGCCGCCGAGTCGGGTGGCTGGGTGCAAGTCTGGAACCCGATGATGGATGTGGTCATGGGTTGGGAGCCGACCGACCCGGCCGACGCTTTGGTGGTCTTCTTCAGCAGCGTTTCGAGCACATACGGCTTCACGCTGTTCACGAATGGCGAACGAACCCGGCATTACGTCTACGCCGATGGTGTGGCCGTCGAGGACGAAGGAACGCCACTGCCGGTCGAGGCCGAGATCGCCCTGCCGTCCTGGGGCCCGGACGAGGACTTCCTCTGGTCGATCATCACAGCAGTCACCGGTCTCCAGTACGACGAAAAACTGCAGTACCGCGTTTACCCACTGTGACGGGCATGGTCATGGCGCATCATCGACCGCCTGAGCGCGTGCATGTCGGCTCCGCACGAGCGGGTGCCGTCCGGCGGCTGGCAGCCGCGACGATGGCGGCGACGAGCGGATCGCGGCATGTGAGGACGTCAGACAACGTCTTCGAAGGACTCTTCTCCAGGGCGCCAGCACATCCAGCGTCCATCCTTGAAGCCGGTCAACAGCGCGATCTCTGGTCCGGTCTCATCGCTGATGTCGGGATGCAAGCGAATCGCCCCCTTCTCGAACTCCACGCGCAGGCCTTGACCGGTCCTTTCTGCCGTCGCGACGACACGAAGAGGTATGAGCGCTCGCAAAGCGTCGGCCCATCCCATTTGCCCAAGCCGCCTATGCCGAGCCGCGGTTGCGATGCCTGTTTCCCTGGACCGGGATGGGCGAACTGCATTTCAGTCGCTGCACTGAGTGGCCCTGGGGGTGGGACATTCCCTACATCGAGCCGGCGCCGGGAGGTGCCTACCGGGTTGCGGGACCCAGTCGAAGCGAGACCGTCGGGCCGGCGGCTACCGCAGAAGACGCTGTCGCGATGGTGGTTGAACGTCTTCCACCTGGCGCCGATGTCGTTTTCGTCGGCCGGTGGGACGAACTCGTTGCCCGCGAAGCGCGAAACTCACGGCCGGAAGCCGGCCAGTAGCGCCGTGGACGGTGTGCGCGTTCGGCGGCGAGATGCGGATGGTAGGCAAGGGGTAGAAAGGTCCACGTGAGTGACGCTGGTGAGTCCCTAGAGATCGAGTTGGGCGAGCTCTGCGAGTACAGCTGGAGGGAACGTAGCAGCCGTGTCTGGCGACTTGCCCAGCGTGGCCACGCGATCGCCTCCCCATTGCAGCGGATCCGGCGACACGGCCCCGGTAGGTTGCGCGCGGTCGCACTCGAGGTGCTGGTCATGATCGTTGGCGAAGGTGGCCTGCACCCCGCCGATTTGGCGGCAGCAGAACGGCTGGTGCGTATCAAGGCTCCGCTGGAGCCTGCCTTGGGCATCTCTGTCAGTCCCGAGGAGATGCATACGAAAGTTGAGGACGACCCAGCAATGGATGAGGCATTCTGCGACTTCTCGTACGCCTGTACCGCTCGCACGGTGGCCGCTGAGCTGAGCATCGACATCGTGGGAGGGTGCAGAGAAGCTCCTCCGTCGTACGGGGGATGGGGATGCTGGCGCGGACGCCCGACGCATCGGGCTTCGGCATCTTGCCCGGCGCATACCGGATCTGACGGAATTGTCGACCTACCGATGCATCGAGATACCACTCGCACGCATCGGCGAATCAAGCCGCCGCCCTGAGCCGTGAGCCACCTAACCGCCGTATCCGCTCATCGGCATGACCCCGAGCGGGTCGCCGGATACGGTATCGATGGCAAGTCATGACTTGTCCACGCCGGGCCGGCTCGCCGGGTCGGCGGGTGTTGCTGCGCGCCCCGGTGGCATGGTCCTTGCCAGAACGGCGAGCAGTGCGATGATGATCGCGCAAGCCGCGATGAGCCCGGCCCACAACACCGCCGCCCCCCGGCTGAGCAGTCCGGTGAGCACGGCTGGTGCCAAGGCACTGGGAATGCTCCAGGAGAGCTGTTGGACAGCGAAGTAGCGTCCCCGGTTCGAGGGTGCCGACAGGCTCAGCACCAAGCTGCTCATCGCTGGCGAGAAGACGATCTCGGCGGCCGTGTAGCAGATCACCCCGATGACGAGGACGGTCAGCGCCAACGCGGGCGGCGTCCCGAGGACGGCCCAGAACACGCCGAACGACGCCGCCCACAGCACCGCGGCGAGTTGCAGCACCCGCACTTGCGAGTGGCCCTCGGTATGCCGCGTCACGGTGGTCTGTGCGACGACCACCAGCACGGTCGCGAGAGTGAAGAGCGCGCTGGAGGCCCAGGCCGGCTGGTTCAGAGTCTCTGTGACGTAAACCGTCAGGACGAGCGTGAGCACCAGTGTGCAGAGCACGAAGAGCGCATTCGCTGCGATGGCTATGCCGAACGCGCGATCGGCCAGCACGCTCCGGTAGCCACGACCGCGCGGCTTCTCGGTGGTGTCAGGTGCGGCCGGCTCGCTGGCAGGCTGGCGCCACAGCGACGTGAACAGAGCGGCAACCACGAAACTGATCGCGTTGCCCAGGATGAGCAGACGATACCCGGAAGCACCGTTGAACTGCATCGACACGGCGGCCAGCGCACCTAGCCCGATGCCCGCGTTGCGTAGCATCCGGAGCATCGCGAACCAGCGTGCTCGCTCGCCGGGATTCGCCGCGAGGCCGACGAGGGCCCCGTTGGCTGTCCAGAACATGTTCTGGCCCGCGTTGACGACGAATCCGGCAACGACGAGTTGCCATGGTGACTCGACCCAGAAGTAACCCATGAAGCCGGCGGCCTGAACCAGGTTGCTGGCGACCACGACACGTTTCGGCCCGACGGCGTCGACGATGACCCCGAACACCACCGACGTGGGTAGCGCCAGCACTGCCGCTACAGACAGCCCCAGACCCACGGTGGCCAGCGACATCGGCGTGATGTTGAGGAAGACGAGGACGACGAACGGCATGAAGAGACCGGAACCGAGGCTGTCGATGACGACCGCAGTGACCAGGGGGCCACGTCCCCGGGTCTCGGGAAGCCCGAATCGTGCCCACAACGACATGCGCATGCCTCAGCGACTCCTATCACGTCGAACGACATGGCTGGTCGGCAGCGACCAACCACGGCTTCTTCGCTGCCCACGACGTGCAGCGGTGGACCTCATTCGCGGAAGCGTCAGTTGGAGGCCTGCCGTGATGAGGCGCAGATGTTCCACTGCACGGGCGCCGCCGACGTTGCTGCCGTAGGAGACGAAGCCCGCTGCCTTGTTGTTCCACTCGCCGTAGAGGTAGTCGATGGCGTTCTTCAGCGCTGCGGGGATCGACCGGTTGTACTCCGGGGTGACGAAGATGTATCCGTCGAACGAGGCAATCCGTTTGCTCCACTGATGTGTGTGAGTGTGCGCGTAGGAGCCGAGTAGCGGCGACTGCGGCTCGTCGAAGACCGGCAGACCGTAGTCCTCGATGTCCACCACTTCGACGTCGATGCCGTGGTGCTGGCCGCCCTGTTCGGCGACCCACTCGGCCACCTGGTGACCGACCCGGCCAGGGCGGGTGCTGCCGAGGATGACACCGATGTTCGTCACGCGCGGTCCGTTTCCGCAAGCGGGATAGTCACCGTCGTGGCTGATGTCGCTGTGGCGGATCGGAGCGCGGCGTTGAGGCCGTTCAGCCGCAGCACACTCGCGCCCCGCAGGTGGGCCAGGTCCGCACCGCCGTCCCCCGCGTACCTCAGGAATGTCGCCTGCTCGGTCCATTCCAGGCAGGTACCGTCCTGCTCGGCGTCGAGCCGAACCGTGACCAGCGAGGTCCACCGTCGTTCGCCGTCGACGACGGCCTCGTAGCCGTAGACGATCCGGTGAGTGCCGGCGATGTCGATGTACCACGACCGGTACTCCAGCCGCTCAGGCGGCGTGTCCAGTCCGTTGAACGTGCTGCGCCCCGTCTCACCACCGCCTACCCGGAAGTCGTGCTCGTAGGAGGCCCCGCGCCCGGGCAGCCGGAACCACCGCCGCCTGATCGCGGTGTCGGCGAACGCCGTGAATACCTCGCCCGGCGGCACGCCGAGATGCCGCGAGATCGTGAAGGTGTCGTGCCGGACCATGTCGTCCTCCCGTCGTCACGGCCACCAGCCGGTTGACCGCACCTCAGTTACGATCAGTAAGAAACGTGCGCCCACCGGTTTTAAATCCGGCTCTCCAATACGCACTTTGAAGTCAGCTACTGACGCGCGAGGAACGAAGGCCATGACAACCTTCCGTGGTACCGAAATCGCCGACCGCGGCATCGCGCCGGACTGCATCCAGGCAAAGAGTCACGCGCGGTCGTGGAAGATAGGTCGGCTCGTCGCCGCCGTTGGAAGCTCATCATGGGGTGCACCCGTGTTTTGGCAAGCGGTCAGCAACCATCGCCCGCCCTCCTTCGCCATGACCCATAGCGGAGTGCCGAGATCTGGCCCGTCCGGCGTCTCGTACAGCTGGCGAACCTTGACTGCCGCGACGTCGTGGCGGACGAACAGGATGTGTTCCAGCTCGAACGTCACCGTCGATCCCTGCATCCCACCGGGAAGAACCTGACGGGTGAACGCCGAGATGGCTTCGAGGCCGAAGAGACGCTTGCCTCCGCCCGTGGTCCAGATGGCGTCGGCCCGGAACAACTTCAGAAAGTTCGTTGTTCTGGGCATGTTGAACCGCGGCGATCACCTGCTGAATAGCTGCGGTATCACCGGCGCGTTCGTGTTGCTCAGCTGGTTGCATAGCCACACCCTAGAATCTAAACCTCGGTTTAGGGCAAGGCCGAGCGGCAGGAAGGCGTGCCGGAACGAGACTCGGCAAGATGCTATGTCGACCGACACGCTCACATCGGCAGATCCGTGCACCGGACCGTACGGAGCGTTACGGCTGCGTCGGCCGTCGCGCGCGGTCGGCGGCCGACGAGGACGCCGCGTGAGGTCCCTGGGGGCGAGCCAATAGGCTGACCTCGTGGACCAGCCTGTCCCCAAACTTCTCGCCGCTTTCGTGCGTAGTGTCGCCGTGCTTGCGCTGGAAGCCGACGCGCAGATCGCTTGGCTCGGGGAAAAGTGGTCTGCTGCACCGATAGGTGACAGGTGTAGTCACGCGGCCTGACTGGCCGGTGATGTCATGATCGTCTCAAACTCGATAGGGGTCAACCGGGACAGCGACTGTTGGCGTCGGCGGCGGTGGTAGGTCCGTTCGATCCAGGTCACCATCGCGGTTCGTAACTGCTGCCGGGTGCTCCAGGCTCGGCGGTCGAGGACGTTGTTCTGCAGATCTTCCGCATGACATCAGCTGGAGGGACGTGCTCGACGGCCGCGACACAGTGGCTGTACGGCCGCTGATACTCAGGTACGCAGCGGCAGACGGCTGGTCATGTCGAGTTTGACTTCTCCGTGCGGGGCGACGTGGGTCCAGAACAGCGGGGTCAAGCCGCGCCGATCGACGTCGGTGAGCTGGTCGGCCCACTCGTCGTCGGCGAGGACGTCCTGAACCATGAGGGTGTTGACGTAGACCAGGGCAGCTTGGAGTAGGCACAGCACGGAGAGTTCCTGCTCGTCGCGGCGGTTGGTGGCGATGTCGCCGCCTTTGCCGAAGAAGATCACGCTGTTGGCCCGGTTCCACGACTCGACGACGTTGAGACCCTCGTTGATCTCGCGTTGCAGGTCGCGGCTGCGCAAGTAGCGGGCGACGAAGATGGTGCGCTGCGCGCGGCCGACCTCGATCATCGCTTGATAGGGGGGTGGATCGCGTTGGCGCGGGTGAAGTGGCGCAGGATCGCCTCGGTGGAGGCGGTGCCAGCACGGATCGCCGTCGCGTACTTGATCATCTGGTTGTACTGCTCGGCGATGATCCCCAACGGATCGCCCGCGACAACGCCGGCCCGATGAGCGGACGTTCTGTTCTGGCGGTGGCATGCGGCCGTCGAGGCTCAGGGGCGAATGAGGTAGCCGGGTCACCGACCCAGGTGCAGCGCCTACACCAGCAGCAGGGTCTTACCCACGGCAGTGCGGTTCTCGACCGCGGCGTGCGCGTCGGCGGCTGCCTCTAGCGGAAAGGTCTGCCCGATGACCGGCCGGACGACTCCCTGTGCCGCCTGCGACATCATCCGCTCCGCCCAGCGCCGCACATGCGGTCCGAAATCAAAGAGCTGTTCGATGCCGATCACCGTCACGCCCCTTCGGCTTGCCTCCGTAGGGTCGATCACCGTGACCTCGCCGCTGGCGGCGCCGTGCACCGAGAACCGGCCGCCGCGGGCCGCAACCTCGAACGCGGCCCGCCCGATCTCGCCGCCGACGCCGTCGAACACCACATCCGGTCCCGCGCCACCGGTCGCTTCGAGCACCCGCTTGGCCCAGCCCGATTCGGAGTAGTCGACCACCGCGTCGGCGCCTAGCTCGCTGACCACATCGAGCTTCCGACGCCCGCGAGCGGCTCCGACGACCCGCGCGCCTGCCGCCCGGGCCAGCTGCACCAGCAGGCTACCCACCCCGCCTGCGGCCGCTTCGACCAAAACCCAGTCGCCGGGGCCGATCCTGGCGTGTTCGGTCAGCCCTTGCGCCGTGCTGCCGTCGCTGTAAAGGGCGGTGGCCTCCGGCAGTCCGAGGCCGTCTGGCACCAAGAACAGATTCTCGGCCGGCACCAACGCCCGCTCGGCGAATCCGCCAGTCTCTCCCGTGGTGGCCACCACACGCCGTCCCAGCCAAGCCGCATCCACCTGGTCGCCGACGGCTCGCACAAGCCCGGCCACCAGGCCACCAGGCACATACGGCACCTGCGGCCGTTCATGCCACCTGTCGATGCCACGGCGGATCTGCGTCTCGACGAACGAGATGCCCGCAACAGCCACATCGACCACGACCTGTCCCGGCCCTGCCACCGGGTCCGGTGCCTGACCTAGAACGAGCACCTCAGGATCCCCGAGACGGATTGCCCGGACCACTCGCATAGCACCTGCCTCCATCCGTTCGCCGACGCGAATGCCGAAAGCCTGCAATCTCACGTAGGGTTGAGGTCAAGCGACACGCCTCCGAACGAGACCGTGGCCTTGTAGCCGCCAGGCCAGGCCGTCATCCGAGCACGTCGGAACGTCCGCTCATGCCGCGATCCGCGCTCGAACCGACCCAAGGTGTTACGTTGAGTCACTGGCTCCGCACCGCTTGCGCCTGAATTTGTCGAAAACAGGGTGCCACGCGCTCCGCGCGAAGTTGTTCTCCTCCGGCGGATGCGCCTCATCGCGTGGGGCTCCACTCAACCGTGCGGCTGGCACTTCGACGCGGTCCACCCGCTATTGTGGCGGCTGTTTGCGCAAGGCGGCCGAACCGTACGGGGTGGAACTACGTGAGAATGTCTATGAGAGCGGCCGTCGCCGCAACAGCGATGCTGCTGTTGGCCGGGTGTTCTCACGATGCGGCCACGCCGGCCGAGAACGGCCTCAACGATCTGCCGGCGGCCACTGTCGTGGAGAGGTCGCTCGCCGCCTTCAAGTCAGCCCCGTCCTACCGCGTGGAGGTCCACGGCGGCGACGCGAGCAAGCCGCTGTCGATCAAGCTCGCCGTGCTGGGAGAGAATCTACGCGGGAGCATCACCCGCGACGGCGGGACGACCGAGATCCTCAAGACCAAGACTAACTTCTACATCCGCCCTGACGAGACGTTCTGGGTCACCGGACTCGGGAAACCGGAGCAAGCCCACGCCTACGCCACCTTCGCCGGCGCACGATGGATCAAGGTCGAGCGCGGCGATCCCCTGGTCGCCACCGCGGGCTTGGACGGCGCTTTCCTGTTTGCCGACCGGACCTTCCTGGACAGCGCGGTGCCGAAACAGCTGGCCCTGGGCGACCCCAAGGACATCGGCGGCGTGCCCACTATCACCGTGCTCGACACCAGGACCACCGAGGACGCGCGAACCGAGATCTCGGTGGCGACGGCGGGCGCGCCTTACCCCGTGCGCTGGGACTTTGGCCTGGGCACGGTGGCCGACTTCACTGACTACGGAACTCCGTCCGACCCCATTGAGGACCCCGTCCCCACGGCCATGGTCGACATGAAGACCGTCCTGCACCACACCTGACCGCAACCACTCACTTCCTCGGACGGGGTGGCAACGGCAGCGCGTGGTGGAGGGACGCCGGTTGCCGGGTGACGAACGCCACCGGCGACGACGATCCCGCCAAGGTCCCGTGGATCCGTAGGGGCTGCCTTCGCCACATCGATGGGCCCTTCACCTGGCCATCTGCCCGAGACATGGCTGCCTCGGCGCGGGCTCGGTCCGCCATCGTCAATGCGATCGCGTCGTCACCGTGTTTCGTTGCCACGTTCGACGCCAGTTGATAGGCGCGGGCGAGCAGCCCGGCAACGGTGTCGCGGGTTCGGCCGGTGCTGTGCGCCGCGGTGGCGTGCAACCCGGCCAGCAGATCGGGCAGGGCGGCCGCGACCACGCCATAGCGGGCACTGCGGTAAGCGCCGGCAGCCGCAGTGACGTCTGCGGTGGCCTGCGCCAGGGTGACCGGGATGGACGCCCGGGTGGGCGACAACATCAGCCGTTCGAGATGGGCGCCCATGTCGACCGGTCCACCGGAAATGGCCGGGGGTGTGCCGATGACGGTGGTGAGCGCTGCTGCTCCGGCCCCACCGAACAGGGTCCTGCGTCGCATCCGATCACGACCTCCTGCCCGCAGCGTAGCCGCCGCCGGGCCCGGCTGCCGGTCGCCGGGCGGTGCGTGTCGGGCCAGGCCGACCTACTCGTGGGGGATACCGAGCAGGTCGGCGAGCGCCCGGCGGACGTCGACCTGGTCGCCGGGTGGGCCGCCACGTATCACCGCCGCCCATGCGCACACGCCCGGTGAACGTTGGTGGTCTCCGCGTCTAGTCGGCGAGGACCTTGGTGAGGCGACCGGTCCAGCCGTCCAGCAAGCGCTCCGGTTCGGCGCCGAGCACGTCGGCCAGCAGGCAGGCGTAGACGTCACGGAAGTCGACCGTGTGCTTCAGGTCGCCGTCGTCGAGATCGGTCAGGCTGGGCGGCTCGCCGTGCAGACCACCGCGTACGCCGTCGCCGAGCAGGAACATGTCGGAGGCGGTGCCGTGGTCGGTGCCGTCGGAGGCGTTGGCCCGTACCCGGCGACCGAACTCGGAGTAGACGGCGATCACCACGCCCTTGCCGGCCATCCGCTCGGTGAAGGCGGCGAGCGGTCCGTCCAGCCGGGCGAGTTGCCCCTGCTGGGCCGTCTTGCCGTCGGCGTGCAGGTCGAAGCCGCCCATAGAGACCGAGTAGACCCGGGTGGCCGCGCCGGCCTCGATGCACCGTGCCACCAGCGCGAGCTGCTGGTCCAGCGGCGGGGCGGCGCCGCCGGTGGCTGTCGCCTGCGGCGATTCGTCGTCCGCCTCGTCCTGCTCCGGAGCGCCCTCCTCGACCTTCTTCAGCAGGTCCTGGACTCGTACGAGGTCGGCGAAGCAGGCCGCGGCGCGGGCCTGTGCCGGCGACTCACCGGGCGCGGCGGCGCCGAGCGCCGTGAGCAGCTCGGGCGTCGCGACACCGGGCAGTTGCAGCGTCCCGCCGGGCACTGTCGCCCCGGCGCTCTTCGCACCGGCCAGCAGCGGCGGCAGGACCGGCTCGAAGGAGATCGCCAGCCGCGGGTCGCCGCCCGCGGTGTCCAGCCAGCGGCCCAGCCATCCGGTGGTAGCCGGCCGGTCCGGCCGGCCGGTCTGCCAGATGTCCATCGACTGGAAGTGGCTGCGGCTGGGCTTCGGGTAGCCGACGCCACGCACCACCGCCAGCTTGCCGGCGCCGTAGAGCTTGTGCAGCCCGGCCAGGCCGGGGTTGAGGCCGAAGCCGTCGTCCAGCTTGAGGATCTTGTCCGGCTCGTAGGTCATGTCGGGCCGGGCTGCCGCGTAGGCCGGATCCGCGTACGGGATGACGGTGTTGAGCCCGTCGTTGCCGCCGTAGAGGGTGACCAGCACGAGCGTCTTGCCCGCCGGGTCCCGATCGCTGGCGGTGTCCAGAATGTCGCGCAGGCCGTAGGCAGTTGCGCCGGCTGCCAGTGCGGCGCCGCCGGCCACTCCGCTCGCGATGAGGAAGCGCCGCCGAGTGATGGCATCCATCGAGGTCTCCTTAGTGGACGGCGTATTCGGGACTGGCCAGGGCGAGCGCGAGCAGCTTGCCGGGATCCTTGACGTTGCTCAGCGCGGCCCGGGTCCGGTCCGTCCAGGCGTCGACGACCAGCAGGTTCGCCAGCGTTTCCAGCCGGTCGCCGCGGCCGAGCCGGTCGACGGCGGCCGGGGCCAGCGCGGCGAGCCGCTGGCCGGTGCGCAGCCGGGTCAGCGTGGACGAGGTGGTCAGCCAGGCGGCACCCACCGGCCAGCCGCCGACGGACGGCGGGTGCAGCGGCAGCTGGCCCAGCGCCCGCAACGCGTTGACCAGCTTCTGCTGCTCGCCCGAGGCGATCTTCGCCACCGGCACCTCCAGCTGGCGCAGCGCGCCGACCAGCCACTCGACGGGCTGCTTCACCAGTGTCCCGGCAGTGCCGGCGAACTCCGGGTCCCGGGCGACAGCGGTAAGCAGAGCTGTCGTGTTGCGTCCGGCTGCCGCCACACGCGCCTTGGTCTGCGGGGTGGGTGCGCCGCCGGAGCCGTACCGCACCCACAGGCGCTCGGCCAGGAACGGCAGATGCGCCTCGTGGCGCACGAGCAGGTCGGCGTACGCGTCGACGTCCAGCTTTCCGGTACGCCCGAGGAGCGTGACCGGCCTGTCGTCGTGCCGCCGGGGTGCCAGCCCTGCCGTGCCGGCGTCCCTGTCGACCTGCCATCCGGTGAGCACCCGGGCCGCGGCCTTGACGTCGTCCTCGCCGTAGGTGCCCACGCCGAGCGTGAACAGCTCCATGACCTCGCGGGCCAGGTTCTCGTTCGGCGCCTTGCGGGTGTTCTTCTGCCCGTCCAGCCAGAGGATCAGCGCCGGGTCGCGCAGCATCGCCCGGACCAGTGGACCGGTGTCGCCGGACCCGTAACGCCGGAGCGTCTGCTGCTGGCCGAGCATGAGCCGGGCGGAGCGGACCTTGCGCGCGCTGGTCGCCCAGTGCCCGTGCCAGAAGAAGATGAGTTTCTCGGCGCCGCCGCCCTCGGCCATCCGGGCCAGCCACCACCGGACCAGCTCACCGACCTGGGCACGCTGCTCCTCGCGTACCTTCTGCCGGTCGGCCTGCTCGGCCGGCTCGGCGCCGAGATCCGGTGGCGGGACCACCGCCGCCGGACGCAGCAACGATGCGAGAGTGGCGTCGTAGCCGGCACGCACCGCGGCGTCCACCTCGGCCGCGGTCGGGCCGAAGGTGAGCCGGCGGAGCAGGTGGGACACCTCGCGACGGTCGGTCATGCAGCCGAACGTAGGCGGTCGATGTCAGGATTCGGTAAGGGTATTGTCAGAGCACGACGAAGGCTTGCGGGGCTGCCTGATTCATCCGGGTCCGTAGCCACTGCAGCTGCACGGCCGTCTCGCCCTCGCAGGTGGTGACGACCTCGAGCAGCTCACCATCCCGCGCGCCCTGGGCGGCCTGCCCCGCGACCGTCCAGCTGATGTCGCACTCGACCGCCATCAGGTAGAGATCCTGCAGGTCGCGCAGGAGCCCGAGGCCACCGGTGCGGGTTCCGTGGAACAACTCGGAGTGCAGACGGTCCGGCTCCTCCTCGGCTTGCTCCCGATAACGCTCCGCGAACGGCCGCAGCCGGTCGGCGTGCCCGTCACACACCTTCGCCTGCTGCTCGCACAGGTACTTGACGTCGGGTTCGTCCTGGCGTGCGGCGGCGACGTGGCGAAACGCGTCAGCCAGATTCATCTGGGCCCGGTGCAGCAGACCGAGGTAGTGCGCGAGGTTCATCGGAGCTTCCCTATCCGGACGGCTGTCACCTTGAACAGCGGCTGCTTCGACACCGGATCCCAGGTGACGGTGAGTTCGTTCGCCGCGCGCGGGGTGCGCCGGTCGGCCGGGACGTCGAAGCCGTAGTGGAACGGCACGAAGACGGTGCCGGGCCGGGTGCCGCCGATCCGGGCGCGTGCCTCGATGCCGCCGCGCGGTGACGCCAGGCCGGCCAGATCGCCGTCGGCTATGCCGTACTTCTCGGCGTCGTCCGGGTGGATTTCCACCCAGACCTCCGGGGCGGCCGCGTTCAGCTGCGGCCCGCGGGCGGTCTTGGTGCGTGTGTGGAACTGGTGAACCGTACGCCCGGTGGTGAGCATCAGCGGGTACTCGTCGCTGGGCACCTCCGGCGACGGCTGGTACTCGGCGGCGTGCAGGAAGGCGCGGCCGCCCGGTTGCTTCGCCCGGTACTGCTCGGCGGTGAACTCGGCCGCACCGCGGCTGCGTTGGCAGGTTGAGGCAGCCGGCTGGTCGATGCTCGGGTTCGACCGGGCCCCCGGCCGGCATAGCCGGCCGGGGCTGGGGTGCGGCGGCACCGTGACCGCGGCCATCGCCGCCAAGCCTGCCGTAGTTCCCGTGCGAGACCAGGTCACCAACTGCCGGAGGATCCGCCGCCGTCGGAGGATCCGCCGCCGAAGCTGGAGCCACCCGAGTCGGAGCTTGAGCCGCCCCAGGAGAAGGAGTCGGAGCTTGAGCTACCCCAGGAGGAGGAGTCGGAGCTTGAGCTGCCCCCGGAGGGGTCGGGGCTTTGGGATGAACCCCAGTTCGATTCGGCCCAGGCGCCGAGGGCGGTACCCGTCGCCGCCGCGGTCCATGCCGCCCCGTTGCCCTGCCCATGGCCTGACCCGGGGTAGGGCCCGTGCTCGGAGGGCGGGCCGAAGTTCCTTCTCGCCGGCCGGACAGGATGCGTGCGGCGTGTGCCGCTGATCGCCCTCACGGCGACGATCAGGACGACGAGCAAACACGGTACGGCCATCAGGACGGGCATGAAGGAGAACGTGCTGCTGGTGGACTCCGCCACCTCGAAGTCCCCGTCCCCGCCGGGTAGCAACTCCTCAGGGTCCTCGGTCACCTGCGCGGCAGACGCGGCCGGTGCAGCCGGTGCCTTCTCTGCCAGGTCCCGCAGCCGCTGGCCGGCGGTGATGGTGTGCCCCAGCTGGCGCCGGACCTGGTCGAGGCCGGTGAGGACGCCGAGCGCGTACCGGGCTCTGGCGAACTCCGGCATGATGTAGGTGTCGACGATCTGGCCGGCGGTAGCGTCGTCGAGGCGCACCGCCAGGCCCCGCCCGGTCGCCAGCCGGACCCGGTGGTCGTCGAGCGCTACGACCAGCAAGACCCCGTTGTTCGAGGACCTCTTGCCAATGCCCCACCTGTTGAACAGGCCGGTGCTCCAGTCCTCGATGCTGGTGTCTGCGGTGGTGCGTACCACCGCGACCGCGATCTCGTCGGACGTTGCCTTCTCGTCACGCTGCAGGACCGCGGTGATCCGCGCGCAAAGCGTGCGGCCGAGTACGCCCGCCTGGTCGACGCACCAGCCCTCGGCGCGCGGGTACGCCGGCCCGGCCACCGCCGGAGTGGACCAGCCCAACGCGCCGAGCGCGACGAGGACCGCCGCTAGAACCCGCAACCGTGATCTCATGCGCTAAATATGAGGCAGGCCAGCAAACCGAGGAAGGCCCAGGTGGGGCTATGGTTGCCGCCTCAGCTTGGTACTGTCTCGGCGTGCAGGTAGCTGTACACCGTCTCGCGGCTGATGCCGTACTCCTTGGCGAGCGCGGCCTTCTTCTCGCCGGCGGCGGCGCGTCGACGGACCTCGACGGCCTGCTCGGTGATCAGGGCCGGTTTACGCCCGGTGTAGGCGCCACGCTGTCTGGCCGCGGCGATGCCCTCGCTGGCGTTCCGGGATCAGGGCGCGTTCGAACTCGGTGAACGCGCCCATGACCGACAGCAGCAGGGTGGCCATGGGGGAGTCCTCGCCGGTGAAGACGAGGTTCTCCTTGACGAACTCCACCCGCACGCCCTTGCCGGTCAGCGTGCGTACGAGCCGGCGTAGGTCGTCGAGGTTGCGGGCGAAGCGGTCCATGGAGTGCACGAGCACGGTGTCGCCGTCGCCGAAGAACGCGATCATCTCGTCGAGCTTCGGGCGGGTGGTGTCCTCGCCGGAGGCGGTGTCGGTGAAGGTGCGTTCCACCTGGATGCCGTCGAGTTGGCGGACGGTGTTCTGGTCGACGGTGCTGACCCTGATGTAGCCGACGCGCATCTTTCTCGCCTTCCTGACCGTTCTGTCAGGTTGGACTCTGTGATGCCAGAGGACATGCGTCCAGAAACGCCACGAAGGACCCAATTCTGACGTGTTTTGGTGCTGGTGGGGTGTGTGGTGTTGGGGTTTTATCCCTCTGGTAGACGAGCTGCCTCACCTCAGCGCGACAGGGAGGGGTTCGTCCGGACAGCCCGCCTATTAACCCAACCGCTGTGGGTCCGGTCAGCACCACATCACGGGGTTGCCGGTCGCCACGGCGGCCCGACATAACCGGCGTAACGGCTCCACGATGTAGCCGAACTCGGCCGGCGCCTGGTGCTGCTTCTCCAGGCGCAGCCACTCCGGCGGCGTTCCCTTGTCCCCGACCGGCGACATCGCGATCTGAACGCTCTTCTTCTCGTCGCTGAACTGCACCTGCCCGCTGGGGAGTACCCGTTGCCGGAACCGGGCCGACCTGAACAGCGTGGCTGGCGGATCGGAGTCTGGATCGAGGATGAAGAAGCCCTCCGGGTCTACCCCGGCCCGGTAACCGGGGCCCAGCATCAGTACACCCTCGTACGCGGCGACGTACCTCAACGCCACCGCTTCGGTCGCCTCGTCGACCAACACGACCTCATCGTCGATGACGGCCTGCTGCTCGAAATAGTCCAGCTCGTCGAGAACGCGGACGGCTGCTTCGGCCGGCATCCGGCCGCCGTTGGCGCTGGGCAGTTCAGCTTGCAGGGCGGGGAAATGCGACCACCCCGCCGCTCCCAGCGCCTGTTGGAACAGGCGGTGTCCCGTCCAGTTGCTCAGGTGCTCGCTGGCCTGTTCCATCAGCTCGTGCGGGCAGGCGCTTGCTGTCCAGCCGTCGAAGGCGGCATCCGTCTCGGTGTACCCGCCCCCAGAAACGACCAGGCTCAGATAGCCCTCCTCGTCGAAGCCGACGGGCCCAACCGGTGCCGGCGGTGTCAAGCCGTCCTGCCAGCACCGGCAGTAGACAAATGCATCGAGTCCCACGGGGCCACCATAAGGAGCAGGTCAACGCTGATTGCGTTGGGCCGGCTCGTCCGCAACCTCGACGACCTGCGCCGGCTCGTCCGGACGCTGACACGCAAGGGCATGCGGGTGGAGTTCGTCAAGGAGGGGCTGACCTTCACCGGCGAGGACTCCCCGATGGCCACCCTGCTGCTGAGAGTGATGGGCGCGTTCGCCGAGCTCGAGCGTGCCCTGATCCTCGAACGTCAGCGCGAGGGTATTGCCGCGGCCAAGCAGCGTGGCGTCTACACCGGCCGCAAACCCGCCCTCACCGTCGAGCAGGCGCGGCAGGTGCGCGAGCGCGTCGCCGCCGGTGAGAAGAAGTCCGTCCTCGCGAAGGAATACGGCATCAGCCGCCAGACCGTCTACAGCTACCTGCGCGCGGAGACGATTACGAGCTGAGGGCCTCTCGTGCAGCCGAGCAGCTGGAGCGGAACCGACGAAGCTCAGGCCGCATCAGTGCTCGGGCAAGGTCGCGTCGATGTGACCGCCTCGGCGTGCTTACCGGCGTCGCAACGTCACGTGGCCGTGGTAGCAGGGACTCCGTCTGGATGTCGGGGCGGCACGGACGATGTCGGGCGTGCTGGTCTTGGTGTCGGCCGGGGCCATCGGAGGTCGGTCCCGGCCCAGATGCCATCCTGCTGCGGTGGTGAACGTGTTCATCGAGGCTGACGGAGATGATCCTGCTGTCGTCGTGGTGATGTTGCAGGCCCCGACGTGGGAGTTTCATTTCTTGGCCCAACTGAGCGATCTCGCCCGGCTGAGGTCGATCCGTGACGCGGACTGGGCCACCCGGAGTGCGTTGCAGATCGGTGAGGCCGGTGGAATCCCGGTTCACTGGTGCATCAACACCGATGCCACAGTCTCGGCATTGATTGGCGAGGACGACGAGACGTGGCACATCGCTTTCGTCATGCCCGTCGATGCCATCGACCGGCTCGCGGCCGAAGCAGTGGACCTTCTCCCTACGTGAGCGACGCTGGCACCGCTTCCGCAGCGGACCCGCGGGTCGCCTACGTGGGTGCGGACCCCGGAATGCAGATGATGTCCGGGCCCAGCACTCCGTCGCTCTCGTCTACCCGGGGTTCGGGAGCGGCCGGGCCGCACGGAGGTGGGGAAGGCGAGGCCGGCGTCGGCACGGGGCCGAGGGTGTCACCGCGGGCTTCCGGTCGCAGGCGGACAACGCGAGGACGGCGACGGACATGACGCAGCAGGCGGCGATGCGGTTGATTCCCATCATGTCGTCATCGTCCCGCCACGGGTGAGGCCGTCCGAGAAATCGCCTGCCTCGGAGGGGTCCGGATCACGCCGGCGGGCTGCCGCCAAGGATGAGCACCTGCGACAGCACAGCGACCGTCTCGCGGGCTTCAGCGGCGTCCGTGTCATTCGTCCAGCCCTGATGCCACGGGCCTCCTGGCCCGGCGACGAACGTCAGGGCTTGAAGCGCAGCGCCCGCTAAATCGAGTACGGGCGCGGCCAACCGGACGTCCGGGACAAGATCATGCTCGACCAGCTCTGCAAGTTTCTGATTGAACTGATGTCCGCCCGGCAGGCTCGCCGCTACCACCGCCGCCGCAGCCACGACCTCCTCCGGGAAGAACTCCCGCCAGAGCAACTCCGGCTGTTCCTTCACGAACGTGAACATGCGCTCCAATGCTGTCGCCCGCCGCTCGGCAGGTCGTTCGGCGAGCTCTTCCAGGAATTCCATGGCCCCGTCGCTGGAGAACGGGCCGGTCCCGAACGTTCCCATGCTCGTTGCCTCCTCCAGAGGATCGTCGTCCTGAAACTACAAGATCATGCCGCACGGATCAGGTCTCGCTCGGCCGCCGCCATCGGCTAGACCCTCACCATCACCCGAACCAGCCGGCCCGTGACGCGCCGCTCCGGCGACGGCATCCCGCTCGACCTGGACGCCACGGTGCCTGACCCCATGAGTGAGGCTCACCTCATGAATCAGCCACAGCCGTGACCGGCGCGCCCGACTGGGCCGTCATGTCGAGGTAGAGCCCAGCGCCCAGCACGACGGCGTTTCCGGTGGCGCTACCGGCCGCTACCGGAAACGCCGGGCAAGATCGACAGAACAGGCGCTGACCTGCACTGTCAGACTCACTCGTCAGATGACGATCTACGGCAATCGCTGACATTCGGATGGCATTCAACAGCTTCTCCCGCTTCGGTACCTCTTGACGGTGCTCATCTGAAGAACGCCACGCTGGCGCAGCCGACGATCAGCAGGAGTACCACAGCACCCAGCATGAGCCGGCGCCGCCGCCTCATGCTGGCACTGAGAGGCAGTCTCGTCGGGTCGACTTCGATGCCGGCGCGGCGGCATTTGCGACGCCATCGCAAATTGCCCATGCGCAACACGCAGCCATCCGGGCCTTCTAGGGACTCGTACCTGGCTGACCTGCGAGCTTGGCCGATCCCGGCTTTCCAATTCAGCGTGTTGTCGCAAAGTTCCCTTGATGTCACAGAACCGTGGGTGCTGACACGCACGTCCACCTACAGCTACCAACTGTAGTGATATTGCTACACTCTGCTATTTTTTCGACCTGCCAGGCTTCGTCACGACAGATAGGTTTGCTATGCCGGCACTGCCCCGATCTCGATCCATGCTCACCTTGATGGGCTACGCTTTGACTCCACTGCTGCTGGCCGCGCCCGCGGCACCGGCGGCAGCGCGCCCACATGCTGCCCCTCCACACCCTGCTGCCACCGCCGTCACGGCCGGCGCGGCCGCGCCGGCGTGCGTCAACTACGGGCGCGACAACTATCCCGTCGACTACTACTGGAAGAACGCGCTCGGCATGCGGCTGGGCAGCGGATCGGTCGCAGTCACCACCTCCGCACCCCTGTGGGGCGGAAAGATCGCACCGGGAAGCACCTTCACCCGGCGGCCGCGGGCTCTGGCTGGCCCGGCAACTCGCCGACGTGGTCCTTGTCGACTCGGTACCCGGCCGCACCTCGGTACGGCTGCACTTCCCGCACGCCGTCATGCACCGCACTTAGTGCGTTGACCGCGAACGTCCGCCGGGTCTGATCCGTCAGGCGGCTTTTGGTCGGGGTCGGCCCCAGCGTTGCTGGCGTTCGCTGCGGACGCGGGCTCGTTCTCGGCGTTGTGCGGCCAGGACGTCGGGGTGGCGGGCGTTGGCGTTGCGCCAGCGCAGGTATGTCTGCAGCCTACGGGCCAGGACGGTGTGGTTCGGGTGGTTCGAGTTCGCCATGGTGAACGTGCGTAGCGGCCCGAATTTCGCCACGATCGGGTTCGCCCAGGACGCGTTGGTCAGAGTCAGACACAGTGCCGCGCAGCGAACCATAGCGGCACCTAGCCTCCTAGGATGCCTATGGGATGAGGCTCTCCGCACGATTCCGAACGTGCTGCCACTGCTGACCGGACGGTCCGCCCGCCAGCGTCTGGAGGTCTACGCCCGCGTCGAAGGCCACCACAACCGGACCTGCGCCGTCCCGGCCAGTGAATCGCGCAACCGGGTCAGTTGGGCGTCGTGGTCGATACCGGGGACCTTGGCGGTGCCGCAGCAGCTGCGGCACACGGTGACGGTGCAGCCTGGCGCCGGGTCGCGCACGGTGGCAGGGCGGGGGCGGCGGCTCACGACGTGGCGCCGGCGGTGGCGCGGCGCCAGGCCCGGCTCGACAGCAGGCGCAGGCCGTTGAGGCCGACGATGACGGTGGAGCCCTCGTGCCCGGCGACGCCGAGCGGCAGCGGCAGGTGCCCGAACAGGTCCCAGCAGACGAGCACGGTGATGAACGTGCCCGCGATGACCAGGTTCGCCACGACCAAGCGGCGGGCCCGGCGCGACAGGGCGATGACCGCGGGCAGGGCGGCCAGGTCGTCGCGGACCAGAACGGCGTCGGCGCTGGACAGGGCCAGGTCGGAGCCGCGGCCGCCCATCGCGACCCCGAGGTCGGCGGTGGCCAGGGCCGGGGCGTCGTTGACGCCGTCACCGACCAGCAGCACGCGGCGGTCGCCGGCTTGCAGGGTGCGCACGTGCGCGACCTTGTCGGCGGGCAGCAGGCCGGCGTGCACGTCGGTGATGCCGGCCTCGGCGGCGAGGCGGGCCGCAGCACCATGGTTGTCGCCGGTGAGCAGCACCGGCCGGGTGCCGGTCAGCTCGGTGAGCGCGGCCACGGCGGCGGTCGCGGCGTGACGGATCCGGTCGGCCAGCGCCAGGACACCGGCCGGGATGCCGTCGACGAGCACCACCACGGCGGTGCGCCCGGCGGCCTGCGCGCTCGCCGTGATGGTGCGCACCTGGGCCACCGCGTCGGTGTCGCCGGTGACGGTGTCGAGCAGGACCGGGCTGCCGACCTGTACCAGGCGCCCGTCCACGGTGGCGCGCACGCCGCGGCCGGGGGCGGAGTCGAAGTCGTCGGCGGCGCTCAGGTGCAGGCCGCGGTCGCGGGCGGCGGTCACCACCGCGGCGGCGAGGGGATGCTCGCTGGGGTGTTCGGCCGCGGCCGCCAGGCGCAGCAGCTCCTGCTCGGTGAACGCACCGGCCGGGTGGATCTCGGCGACCCGGGGGGTGCCTCCGGTCAGGGTGCCGGTCTTGTCGAACGCTACCGTCGCCGTGTCGGCGAGTTGTTCCATCACCACCGCGGACTTGACCAGCACGCCGTGCCGGCCGGCCAGGGCGATCGCGGACAGCAGCGGCGGCATCGTGGCCAGCACCACCGCGCACGGCGACGCCACGATCATGAAGGTCATCGCCCGCAGCAGCGCGGCCCGCAGGTCCGCGCCGAACAGCAGCGGCACGACGAACAGCGCCAGGGTGGCGACCACGACGCCGACCGAGTAGCGCTGCTCGATCTTCTCGATGAACAGTTGGGTCTTGGCCTTGCTCGCCGAGGCTTCCTCGACGAGGGCGACGATCCGGGCGATCACCGACTCGCCGGCAGGCCGGTCGACCCGGGCCAGAAGGGTGCCGGTGCCGTTGAGGGTGCCGGCGAACACCTCGTCTCCGCTGGTTTTGGCGACCGGCAGCGGCTCGCCGGTGATGGTGGCCTGATCGACCTCGCTGGCCCCGTCGATGACCATCGCGTCGGCGCCGACCCGCTCACCGGGACGGATCCGGATCACGTCACCGACCTGCAGTTCGCCGCTGGGCACGCTGCCCTCGCTGCCGTCCGCGTCGACCCGGGTGGCCTGCTCGGGAGCCAGGTCCAGCAGTGCCCGGACGCTGTCGGCGGTGCGAGCGGTCGCGAACGCCTCCAGGGCGCCGGAGGTGGCGAAAATGACGATCAACAGCGCGCCGTCGAAGACCTGCCCGGTCGAGGCCGCGCCGATCGCCGCGACGATCATCAGCAGGTCCACGTCCAGCGTGCGTTCCCGCAACGCCCGCAGCCCGGCCAGGGCCGGTTCCCAGCCGCCCGCGGCGTAGCAGGCCAGATACAGCGCCCATCACACGCTCGCCGGTGCACCGGCCAGCTGCGCGATGCCACC
Source organism: Actinoplanes siamensis (assembly GCF_016862395.1). Taxonomy (GTDB): domain Bacteria; phylum Actinomycetota; class Actinomycetes; order Mycobacteriales; family Micromonosporaceae; genus Actinoplanes; species Actinoplanes siamensis. The sequence continues at coordinate 20,912 of NZ_BOMW01000080.1, forward strand.
GGCGGCGAACAGCAGCGTCGACAGGGTCGCCCAGCGGATCTCCGACAGCGCCCACAGCCGGGCAGCAAGGCGCTGCGGCGCAGCCGGCACGGCGGGAGCCGTCGCTGGCGTGACGGTAGAAGGCGTCGTCAGTGTCACGCCGAGGAACAATACCTGCGCAGTCATGCATATAGCCAAACAGCTAGGCAGATGAGCAGCGTGGTTTCGGTTACGCTGGGCCCGTGCATGACTCACTGCCGGATTTCCGCATGCCCAACGACGAGCAGGTCCACCTCGCCGCCGAGGGATTCCGGCTGCTCGCCGACCCCACCCGCATCAAGATCCTGTGGGCGCTGCTGCAAGGCGAATCGTCAGTGGCCTGCCTCGCCGGGCTCGTCGGGGCCGCCCCCACCGCCGTCAGCCAGCATCTGGCCAAGCTGCGTCTCGCCGGCCTGGTGAAAGGACGGCGTGAAGGCACTTACGTGCACTACTCGGCCGCCGATACCCACGTGCGGGCACTGCTGGCCGAGGCGTTGTTCCACGCCGACCACGCCGATCGGGACCTGCCCGACCACCCCGGCGGCGAGACCGACGGGCACACCCACCTGCCCATCGCGGCAGTCGATGTAGGTTGACCTCTCCTGCTGAACGGGGCACCGCTCTCCGCGTCGTGCAGCGAGTCGTCGCTTGGCGGACCCACCTCACCACCCATCGAGACGCCGGTGGGTGCGGCCTGTCCCCGGCGACGGCCACACCGGCTGCAAGGGCGAACTGGCCGGCAAACAGGTACAGATCAAAATCGTGAACGATGCCGACGGCACAGTCCTAGTGGAAGAGTCACGTACCACCTTCGCCAACGACTTCGTCGGGCTCTGGCTACCGCAACATCACCGGCACCCTACAGCTCACCTCCGACGGCAAGACCGCCGAGTGGAAGATCGCCACCGGCGACGACGCCCGACCTGCCCCCAACCCTTGATACCCCCAGGGGGTAAGGGTATGTTTGTTGATGGGCGGCGACGTTGCGCCGCTGACGTCCGACGGCAAGGAGATCGTGATGGCTACCCAGACCTACACCGTGACCGGCATGACCTGCTCGCACTGCGTCAGCTCCGTCAGCGCCGAAGTCGGCGCGATCCCCGGTGTCACCGACGTCCAGGTCGACCTTGCCTCCGGCACGGTCACCGTCAACAGTGATCAGCCCGTGGACGAGACCGCGGTGGCCGCGGCCGTCGACGAGGCCGGATACGAACTCGCGAGGTAGTCATGAACACCGCCATCAAGCTGGGCGGCTTCGGGGTCGGGCTGGCGGCCGTGTTCACGGCCGCCCTCGGTCTCGGAAGCCTCTCCCCGGCATCCGCACCCGCCACCCCGGCCGCGCACGGCGGCCACACCGGCACACCAGCCGAGCAGAGCGCCCCGTCAGCGGTGCTGCCGGCCGGGCTGCAGATCAGCAAGGACGGCTACCGACTCACCCCGCTCAGCGGGAACCTGTCGACCGGTGTGCCGCAGCCGTTCCGGTTCCAGATCACCGGCCCGGATTCCCGGCCGGTCACCGCCTACACGACCAGCCACGACAAGGACCTGCATCTGATCGTGGTCCGCCGTGACCTGTCCGGCTTCCAGCACGTGCATCCCGAGCTCGGCAGCGACGGCACCTGGTCGATCCCTCTCGCGGTGCCAGCCGCCGGGCAGTACCGGGTCTTCGCCGACTTCCAGCCCGCCGACCACGACGGCCTCACCCTCGGCGCCGACGTGCCCGCTCCTGGCGACTACCAGCCCACCCTGCTTCCCGCTACTGCCCGGGCCGCGACGGTCGACGGCTACGCGGTCACCCTCATCGGCGACCTCACGCCCGGCGCCTCGTCGAAATTGACCCTCGCGGTCAGCAAGGACGGTAAGCCGGTCACCGATCTGCAGCCCCACCTCGGCGCGTACGGCCACCTGGTCGCGCTGCGCGACGGCGACCTGGCCTACCTACACGTGCACCCCGACGGCGAACCCGGCGACGGCCGCACCATGGCCGGCCCCGACGTCGCCTTCCACGCTGAGGTTCCGTCTGCCGGCGCCTACCGGCTGTACCTGGACTTTCAGCACGCCGGGAAGGTCCGTACCGCCGAGTTCACCGCAGTCGCCGGACCTGTGACCGGTGTGCCGAGCCCCACGCCACCGGCCGCCTCCGCCGCGCCGAGCTCGTCCGGGCACGGCGCCGACGGCCACACCCACGACTAGGAGGAGAGCGTCATGGCAACTGCCGCCGGGCCGCTGCCCGTGGCCCCGAACCAGATCGAGCTGGCGATCGGCGGCATGACCTGTGCCTCCTGCGCCGCGCGGATCGAGAAGAAACTCAACCGCATGGAGGGCGTGGTCGCCACCGTGAACTACGCCACCGAGAAGGCTAGCGTCGCCTACCCCGACGGTGTGACCGCCGAAGACCTGATCGCCACCGTCGAGAAGACCGGCTACACCGCGACGCTCCCGCCGCCACCGCAACAGCCCGGCGACGACCCGGCCGAACACGCACAGCCGGTCGACGAACGGCGCGCGCTGCGGACCCGGCTGTTCACGTCGATCGCGCTCAGCGTGCCGGTGGTTCTGCTGGCGATGGTGCCGGCCTGGCAGTTCACCTACTGGCAGTGGCTGTCGCTGACCCTGGCCGCGCCGGTCGTCGTCTGGGGCGGATGGCCGTTCCACAAGGCAGCCTGGACCAACCTGCGCCACGGCGCCGCGACCATGGACACCCTCATCTCCATGGGCACGATCGCGGCGTTCGGCTGGTCACTGTGGGCGCTGTTCCTCGGCACCGCCGGCACGCCCGGCATGACGCATCCGTTCAGCCTCGACATCGGCACCACGGACGGTGCCGGCGCCATCTACCTGGAAGCCGCCGCCGGGGTCACCACGTTCATCCTCGCCGGCCGCTACTTCGAGGCCCGCTCCAAGCGCCGTGCCGGCGCCGCCCTGCGGGCCCTGCTGGAGCTCGGTGCCAAGGACGTCGCTGTCCTGCGCGACGGCACCGAACGGCGGATCCCCATCGGTGACCTGGCGGTGGGGGACCGGTTCGTCGTCCGGCCGGGCGAGAAGATCGCCACCGACGGCGTCATCGAGGACGGCACCTCGGCCGTGGACGCGAGCATGCTCACCGGCGAATCCGTGCCGGTCGAAGTCACCCCCGGCGACACAGTGGTCGGCGCGACAGTCAACGCCGGCGGCCGGCTGATCGTGCGTGCCACCCGGATCGGCGCCGACACCCAGCTCGCGCAGATGGCGAAGCTGGTCGAGCAGGCACAGACCGGCAAGGCCGCCGTCCAGCGGCTCGCCGACCGGATCTCCGGGGTGTTCGTACCGATCGTGATCGCCCTCGCCGTCGGCACGCTGGGCTGGTGGGTGGGCACCGGCTCGGGGTGGACGGCCGCGTTCACCGCCGCCGTCGCGGTGCTGATCATCGCCTGTCCCTGCGCGCTCGGGCTCGCGACGCCGACGGCGCTGCTGGTCGGCACCGGACGCGGCGCGCAGCTCGGCATCCTGATCAAGGGCCCCGAGGTCCTCGAGTCGACCCGGACCGTGGACACCGTCGTGCTGGACAAGACCGGCACCGTCACCACCGGCCGGATGAGCCTGGTCGGCGTGGTCCCCGCCGACGGCGTCGACCGCGAGCAGTTGCTGCGCCTGGCCGGGGCGGTCGAGGCAGCCTCCGAACACCCGATCGCCCAGGCGATCGCCGCCGCAGCAGCCGACGAAGCGCCGCTGCCGCAGGTGACCGGATTCGCCAGCACCGAAGGACTCGGCGTCATCGGCACCGTCGACGGCCACACCGTGCACGTCGGCCGCCCGGCGCTGCTGCGCCAGGCCGGGCTGACGGTTCCTGCCGACGTCGAGCAGGCCGCCTCCGCCGCTCACGAGGCTGGGCAGACCGCCGTGGTCGCCGGTTGGGACGGTCAGGCCCGCGGCGTGCTTGCCGTCGCCGACACCGTCAAACCGACCAGCCGCGACGCTGTCGCCCAGTTGCGTGCGCTCGGCCTGTCGCCGGTGCTGCTCACCGGCGACAACGAGACCGTCGCCCGGGCGGTGGCCGCGCAGGTCGGCATCGATGAGGTGATCGCCGAGGTCCTGCCGGCCGACAAGGTCGACGTCGTCAAACGGCTGCAGGATCAGGGCAAGGTCGTGGCGATGGCCGGCGACGGCGTCAACGACGCCGCCGCCCTGGCCCAGGCCGACCTCGGGCTGGCCATGGGCACCGGCACCGACGCCGCGATCGAGGCCTCCGATCTGACCCTGGTTCGCGGCGACCTGATGGCTGCCGCCGACGCGATCCGGCTGTCGCGGCGCACCCTGCGCATCATCAAGAGCAACCTGTTCTGGGCCTTCGCCTACAACGTGGCAGCCCTGCCCCTGGCCGCCGTCGGCCTGCTCAACCCGATGATCGCCGGCGCGGCGATGGCGTTCAGCTCAGTATTCGTCGTCGCCAACAGCCTGCGACTGCGCCGCTTCACGTAAGCCGTACGACAGTGCCGCCTGCACCCACCGGGACGGGTGCAGACGGCGCTGTGTGATGTCCGGACGCGAAGCGTGGTCAGTCGGGAGAATCGACTCAGACCAGGCGTCGGACTACGTAGTTCTTGCTCCAGATCTTCTGCTTGGTGACGGTCTTGCCGGTTCGCGGGGCCGCCCACATCTTGCCGCCGCCGGCGTAGATGCCGGCGTGCGTGCCGCGCGTGCCGGACCGGATGATGATCAGGTCACCGGCGCGGGCCTGGGACTTGGCGACGGCCTTGCCGTAGCGCTGCTGCAGGTTCGCTTTGTGCGGCAGCTTCTTGCCCGCGGCCTTCTTGTAGACGTACATGGTGTAGCCCGAGCAGTCGAATCGCTTGGGCCCGGCGGCGCCGAACTTGTACCTCTTGCCTCTGTGCTTCGCCGCTTCGGTCATGATCCGGTTCGCGGCTGCCTTGGACTGGGCGGCCTTGGACACCGCCGCTCTGGCGGTGATGCCGGTCTGGCTGAATGCCACGCTGGTCTGCGAGAACGCTTGTGTGGTGGCGATCGCTGAGGACGGGGTCGCGGCGGAGGCCGACTGCGGGGTGCCGAGCCCGCCGGTCAGAAGACCGAGACCTACGGACAGGGCGATAGTGCCGACTCCCAGGGTACGGGCGGGCCGGCTCGAAGTGCTTACGCGCACGGTGAAGGAATCCCTCCGGCACGCCTGCGAGGTTAGCTGTCGGATTCGGGCGCGAAGGTTGCCCGGCCGCACGCTGGCGGCTTCACCCCCAGGTCCTCCGGCCGGGCCGCCGCAGTACGGCGTGCCGGTCGAGGACCGATAGTGGTTCCCCCGTCCCTGCCCCTGATTGCCTCATGACTCGTCATGCGGTTCGTGCCGCCGGACCGGGGCAGGGCTCGGCGTGGTCCAGGTCGGCACGACCGGCGAGCCTGTGCCCGCCGCCCCTCCTTGATAGCCCACCATGGGCCGGACCCTGTTCTCCGCAATGCTTACGTACGGTGATGGCCACAGCGATGCCTGTCCGTTTTGGAAGACCGATGCGAGGTTTGTCAACACGGAATGCTCATGAATGATTCACCCAGGGTGTTCTTAATCTGTGAAAGGGAACACTTCAATTCTGTGCGGTCGCTGTGAGTAAGTCCGGCAGGATTCCCCGGCCTGGCGCGCCCAAGGCGACTGCCGGCCCGTTGATCGTGGCCGACCGTCCGGTCCTGATCGTCCGAACCGATGACCACCCTCCAGCCGCGGGTCATCGAGTGGGCAGGTGGGTGTTGTCGGTTGCGCCAACGACCGCGCCCGAAGGCGGTCGTTGCCGTGATGCAACCGAGTCGCAACCACCGGACTTTTCAACCGGCCGGGCCGTCGAGCGATGAGGCAGGTCCGATCGACGGCATCGCCTGGTGATGCCGTCGCGCCTTCGAGGGTGGTCATCCATCGGCGTCGGAGAAGCCGGTGAAGAGGCAGGCTGTGAGCAATCGTTTCGTCCCGTCTGCCCTGGGCGCGGGCATGTCGCCCCGGGTCGGGCGTACCAGGTGGCTGATCGCCGCGCTCGTGACACTGACCGTGGCCGGTGCCGCGAGTGTCGGGGCCGCACCCGCGAACGCGGCAGCCCCGCGGACGCTCCTGCCGGCGATCGCGGGTGCCTACACCGTGTCGACGGCCGCTGGAAGCGGCGGCTTCACTCGGGCGGCGCTCGGCACCGACGCCGCCACCGTGGCCTTCCAGAACCGCTTGAATGCCGCCGTGCAGCACATGCTGGACACCGTGCTCGGCCCCGGCCGCTCGACGGTCATCACCAACGCCGAACTCGACCTCGACCAGGTCGCGACCTCCAGCACCACGTACCAGCAGGATCCGTCCGTCGGTGCCCTGTCCGAGCGGATCAGCGAGCGCTCCTACGTCGGCGACAACGGCGGCACCCGGTACGAGAGCAGCAGCGCGTCGCGCGTCAACGCACTCGACGAACTGCACGAGACCCGCCGCGAAGCCCCTGGCCGCATCATCAGGCTGAGCGTCGCCGTCGTTGTCGACGAAGCCGCCGCGACGAAACTCGACCTGGCTCAGGTCCGTGAACTGGTCGCCGTAGCCGCCGGTATGGACGCCGGCCGCGGCGACCAGGTCACGGTCGCCGCTATGCCGATGCACACCGCTACGGCCACTCGCGCGGACGACGCTGTGGCGCAGTCCAGCACCGCATCACCCCCCTTTGTGCTGGGAACGGCGCTCATCGCCGCGTTCCTGATCCTGACGGCCTGTGCCGGGCTTCTGGCCGTCCGGAAGCAACGGCGCCGGACCGCGGCAGCCGGCCGGCGTGAGCTGCTACGTGCCCAACTGCATATCCAACGCGATCCGGTCCCGGCTACGGCCTCGCCGATCGTTACCGCACCCCACGAGGGTAGGCGGCAGCAGTACGCGATCGGGCCAGTCGACCCGGATCAGGCCGCGCAGCAGCTCCGAGAATGGATCGGACCCGGCCGCTAAGAACGGTCGCCCGGCTCAGGACTTCACGAGCCGGGCGATCGCCGCGCTCGCCTCCTTGATCTTCGCGTCCACGTCACCTTCGGCGGCGGCGTGGACCACGCAATGGCGCAGATGGTCCTCGAGCAGGCCGACGGCGACGGCGTGCAGGGCGCTCTTGGCGGCGGAGATCTGGGTCAGGATGTCGATGCAGTAGGTGTCCTCGTCGACCATCCGCTGCAGTCCGCGGATCTGCCCCTCGACCCGCTTCAGCCGGGCCATCAGCGCTTGTTTCTCCGCCGAATAACCGTACGGCCCGGCCGGTTTCGCCTCACTCATGCCGTGCAAGATACCCGGCACCGGTATCAGCTGACCTCGGTAGCGGGCACGTCTGAGCGGTGCTGACCCGGCTGGAGTGACCAGACGGACGCCGAGCCCGCCGGGTCGTAACCGCCGCCCCGCGACCGCCACGATCGGCGTCAACTGCGCCCGGCAGGCCCCGCGCACAGCCAGCCGGGCCACTATCTGGGCCCGAGACGGATCCGCAGGCCGCGCGAGACGTAATGGCAGAAGGTCTACGACGTCCTGGGCCGATTCGCGTGCTCTCCGCAGGTCGCCGGTTCATCACTGACCTGCGGACACTGCTGTGAAGGGCACGGTGTGGCGTACCGACCTGGCCGCCCTCACCGAACGCCGCAGGTCACCGGAGGTGAGGGCGTCCCTTGGCGGGGGAGCGGACAGCGTGCCCTCCCGCCAAGCCCGCGATGACGTCGCCGGTCAGCGCACCAGCTGATAGCCGGCTGCGGCGACGGCCGCAGCCACGCTGTCATCGTCGAGCGTCTCAGCGCTGGTCACCGTGACCCCGCCGGTGGCGACATCGATGCTGACGTCACGCACCCCGGGAACCTCGATGAGTTGCCTACTGACCCGACCGGCGCAGCCGCCGCAGGTCATCCCGGCGACCTGATACACCGTTCGGGTGCCGTCCACCGAGGTAGATGGCTCGGTGACGGGGGTGGTGGCGCAGGCGCAGGCGGTGTCGCTGCCGCACATCGGCTTCTCCTTGCTGTCGTGGTGACGGGTGCTGAGCGAGGGAGCAAGTCACGCCCGCACGAGCCGGGCGATGGCGTCGGAGGCTTCCTTCAGCTTCGCGTCGGCGTCCGGCCCGCCGTCGCGGGCCGCGTCGACGACGCAATGTGCCAAGTGGTCGTCGAGCAGCCCGAGTGCCACGGTCTGCAACGCCTTGGTCGCTGCGGACACCTGCGTGAGGATGTCGATGCAGTACGTCTCGTCGTCGACCATGCGCTGCAGGCCCCGGATCTGGCCCTCGATCCGGCGCAGCCGCTTCAGGTAGTCGTCTTTGTCCGTGATGTAGCCGTGAGCCATGACCCGGCTCCCTCCAACCGTCGCTACCGTACCCCCCTAGGGTATATTGGTAAAGCGGCACGTTGAGGGGTGCGACGCGGAAGGCAATCGACGAGCAGCCTTGACCCTGGATACCCCAGGGGGGTAAGAATAGCGCCGAACAAGGATACCCTCCGGGGGTACCAAGGAGGTTCGGTCATGCCCCGCAATCCGCACCGGTGGTGGGCTCTCGCGCTCATCGCCCTCGCCCAGTTCATGGTCATCATGGACACCTCGATCATCGGCGTCGCCCTGCCGAAGATGCAGAACGACCTCGGCTTCACCCCGAGCGATCTGTCCTGGGTCTTCAACGCCTACGTCGTCGCCTTCGGCGGCCTGCTGCTGCTCGGCGGCCGCCTGTCCGACCTGTACGGCGCCCGCCGCATCTTCGCCACCGGCTGGGCGATCCTGCTCGCCGGGTCCGCTGCCGCCGGGCTGGCCGGCACCGTCGAATTCGAACTCGCCGCCCGCGCTGTCCAGGGCGCTGGCTCCGCGCTGATCGCCCCGGCCGCGCTGACCCTGCTGATGATGCTGTTCGGCAACCGGCCCGCCGAACTCACCAAGGCCTTGGCCCTGTACGGGGCAGCCGCACCGGCCGGCGGCACCGCCGGAGTATTCCTCGGCGGCGTCATCACCGAATACGTCAGCTGGCCATGGGTGTTTACCTCAACATCCCGATCGCCGTCCTCGCTTTGATCGCCACCCCGGCGCTCATGCCCGCCGGCGGCAACCGGCCCGGCAGCCTCGACCTGGCCGGTGCCCTCACCGTCACCGGTGGCCTGGCCGCCGCCGTCTACGCGATCGTCCGCGCCCCGCAGGCCGGCTGGAACAGTGCCTCCACCTGGCTCACCCTCGCCGGTTCGGTGGTCGTGCTCGCCGCGTTCCTGGCCATTCAGGCCCGCCGCCGGCAGCCGCTGATACGGCTCGGCATCTTCACCAGCCGCAACCTGACGGCGGCCAACCTCGCACAGTTGCTGCTCGGCGCGGCGTGGATCCCGATGTGGTTCTTCCTCAACCTGTACCTGCAGCAGGTCCTCGGCTTCAGCGCGTTCCCCAGCGGCGCTGCGCTGCTGCCGATGACCGTCCTGATCATGGTCGGCATGATCGTCCTCGCCCCGCGGGCCATCGCACGGTTCGGTACCAGGGCCACCCTGGTCGCGGGTCTCGCGGTGCTGGCCGCCGGTCTGGGCTGGCTCGCCCTGATCCGCCCGACCGGCTCCTATCTGACCGACGTACTGCCCGCCTCCCTGGTCGCCGCCCTCGGTATGGCGCTGGCGTTCATCCCGTCGCTGGGCACCGCCCTGTCCAGCGCACGCCCGGAGGAGGGTGGGCTCGCCTCCGGCATCGTCAACACCAGCTACCAGATCGGCTCCGCCCTCGGCCTGGCCGCCATGACCGCGCTGGCCGCAGCCAACGGCGCCGACGCCCTCGGCGATCCGGCCGCCCTCACCAGCGGCTACTCAGCCGCGCTGTTCGGCGCCGCCGGTATCGCCCTCGCCGCGGCCGTCCTCGCCGCGATCACTCTCACCAGCCGCGACGGCACGCCCGCCGCCGCACAACCCGAGAACACGTCGGCCACCCGATGACCACCGGGTGCTGTCCCAGCGCTCCGCCGGAGCCGGCCGGCTCCGGCGGAGCGCTGGGCCCACCCCGACCCACCGGCTTACCCGCGACGAGAAGAGACGATCGAAATGCCCACCCTCCTGACCGACACCAGCGCTCACCCGCCCACACCACCGCGATCTAGCACCGAGACCAGCACCGCGGCGCCGACGGCCAAGCTGCAGGGGTGGCCGACACCGGCGACGGCGTGCCGTACGCCTGGAAACGGCCCGGCGACCGATAGCGCGGCACCCCGTTTGGGGCACCCCCGCGACATCGTGGGGTTGGGGGAGGCCCCAGGATGTTAGTCAACCTCCGGCTCCGGGTTGCCGGCGCGGCGTGCCGAGATGTTCGCGCGCCGCCCTCAAATTCGGAGCAGTTCCGTGAGCGGCGCCGCATACGCGGTCTTGGTACCGTGGCCGGCCCAGGGAAAGGTTGAGCGTGGTCAACGCCGTTGCACAGCGTCCTGCACGCCGGGGGGTGATGATCGGAGTGGCGGCAGCCGCGCTCGGCTTGCTGGCGTTCGCGGCCGACGCCGTCGAGGCCATCACCGTGCAAGCCATCGTGACCGCGTTGGTGAGTAGTGGCCTCGCCTGGGGTTTGGCGGCGTTTCTGGCCGGATGGACGGGCACGGGCCGCCGTGGTGCGATGGTGGGTGCGACCGCGCTGCTGATGGCGGCCACGCTCGTCTACTACATGCTGATTCTCCTGGTCAGCCGCCGGTGGAGCGGCGGCTATCTGGCGGACGGGTCATCGGCGGATTGGTATGGACTGCGTTCGGTGGCGGTCATGACCACGGCCTGGCTACTGGTATCGATGGTCGCGGGACCGGTGCTTGGCCTGCTGGGCCAGATGACCCGCACCACGCGGGTGCCGAACGCGGCCCTGGCCGCAGGTGCCGCATGCGGGTTGCTGTCCGGTCAGGGCTGGCAGCAGGTCGCGACGGCGCCGCCCTGGCGCCTCTGGCTGATGGGAAATCCGGACGGCGACTACGTTCGCGGAATCCTTGTCGTGGAGCTGATGGGTGTCGTCCTTCCGTTCGCCGTGCTCGCGTGGTCGGCTACCCGCCGACGCTTGTGGCATGCCTGGCCCGCCTTGTTCATCGCGATGGCCGGCACCGCGACGCTGAGCGCCTTGTTCTGGTATGTGCTCCCCACCGCCGTCACCTGGCTGCACTGAACGCTGAGTTCCGGGGCGAAAGAGCAGCCGGCGGAGACGGCAGGGGCAGATGTCAGATGAACGGCCCACTCAAGGCCTGGTATTCACAGCAGCTCCTATGTACTGCTTCGAGTACTCCTTTGAGTCCCCGCGTCGACGTTCGTCGCCCGCTTGCACAGCGAAGAGATTCGAACCATTACAGACGATTTGACCGACTATGAACGTACCTGAAAGAAATCGTCGTGAAGCCATTCCGCAGCGCCTTCTCATCGGCACGAGCGCGTACCGGCACCGACACTCCGTGGTCGTCACACCGCGTGACCGACGCTCCTGCTGGCCGGCTCGCACGATCGGTGGCATGACAGTGCACCCCGATTCTGGGACCGCCGGTCTACGTACAACGAAACCCCGGCCGATGTCGTTGCTGCGGGTGGCCTGCATATACTGCGGCCTCCGCTCTGATCAAGCGCGACGGGAGTCTTCATGCCACCCTCACGTGAACTCAAGGCCTTCGCCGGGTTACCGCTGATTCGGTGGAACGATCCCGCCACCTCGCTCGATCCCGCCGGGGTGGCCTGGCGCCTCGACGGCTGGAACGAGCAGCGCACGGATTACGGCGACATGGGCCGGGCTCTGGATACCGTCTTTGAACGCACCGGCCCCGAGGGGCCCGTCGCTCTGGTCGTGGGATTCTGGGGCGATTGCTCCGAAACGGCGTTTGATGTCGAGTGGTTCCTGGGTCAAGCTCATCGTTTCGGCCGGCTGCGCGCGTTGTTCATCGGAGACATGAACCAGAGCGACGACGGCGGAATCGAGACGTTCCACATCACGCTGACGGATTTCACGCCGCTGCTGGAGGCGTACCCCGAGCTTGAGGTTTTCGGTGTTCATGGTTCCGCTGAAGAGCTTCGACTAGGACCCGTACGCCACGAGAAGCTGCACACCCTGATCGTTGAGACCGTCGACCTGCAGCCCGAAACGGTCCGTTCCCTCCTGGCAAGCGACCTGCCGTCATTGACGCATCTCGAACTTCATCTGAGTACCTGGGATGCGGATGAGGGTGTTACGCCGAGCGATCTGGACACCATCCTCGCCGGACGGTCGTTCCCGGCGCTGAGGCGTCTAGGTCTGTGTGCCGCCGACGACTCGTTCGCGTCGGCAGTCGCGTCGGCCCCCGTGGTGGCGCAGCTCACCGACCTGGACCTGTCGGGGGGAACGGTGGGTGACGTGGGTGTCCAGGCGCTGCTCGTCGGGCAACCGCTCAGCCATCTCCGATCGCTGTGCTTGAGGTATCACTACGCGACACCCGAGGCTGTCCGGAGCCTCGTCGACGGCCTGCCCGGGGTGCGTGTGGATGTCGCGGACGGGCAGGAGGAGGAGGGCGGCATACGCTATCCGGAGACGTTGTGCTGACGTTCGTGATGGCCGCTGCGCTCGCGTAGCGGCCCAGGTGAGCGACCGGCCGAAGAGCACGCTGGGTCGGGAAGCCACTGCAGTCGATCAGGGTGCGCGCAGGGCCTTGTCAAGGTCGTCGCCCCAGTACGTCAACTAAACGCCTCCGCGAGGGTTTGCGAGCAGGTGTTTGCCATTGTCACCAATGTGCTGGACGTCGACGAGACAGGTCAGGTTACCAACTACGCCGACGCGGAGTATCGCGCTGCCCAATGGATCCGGAGGGCATGCGATGGCACGCGGTCGAACGGGTCTCCTCCTGGAGGGAAGGCCACCCGCGTCCTAGCAGGGTGACACCGCTCATCGGCACGAGCGCGTACCGGCGCGGACACTGCGCCGTCACACCGCGTGACCGACGCCCCGCTGGCCGCCTCGCACGATCGGCGGCAGACCCGGACGTTACGTCAGCGCGAGATTCAGCTTGTTCCTGGCCATCGGCATTCTCGCCGCCGGCCATCATGATGCTTCTTCTCAGTGATGCCTCCATGCGGGGGCAAGATTGGCGACCCGTTCCAGTTGCCGGTGCTGGGAGCGCAGGTCGAGCGCTCCGAGGCGGATGACAATGTGGCGGGCGCCCGCGTCGATGTAACGGTTGATGGCAACCTGAACTTGATCTGGCGAGCCGGCCACGACGGCCTGGATTTTTTTGAGTTCGTCGAGCGACATGCCGTAGGTAGCGGTGGCGTACCGTTCCATTGCGGTGAGGCCGCCGGCTTCATCCTCGTCGATCAGCACGGTCACGAACAGTGCAGGTGTGATCGCGTCGGCCGTGCGGCCGGTGTCGGCTGCGGCCTTGTGTACCCGGAGCAGGCCGGAGGCGTAGTCGGCCGGGTCGGGCGGGTAGGGCAGCCATCCGTCGTACATGCGGCCGGTGCGGGCCAGTGCAGCAGGCGTGGCGCCGCCGAGCCAGATGGGCGGTCCGCCTTCACGGAACGGGCGTGTCGCGGGTGGAAGGTCGTCGTAGTGGAAGAACTCGCCGTGGAAACTGACGGCACCAACCCATAGCCTGCGCCACAACGCGACGGTCTCGTCCAGCCGGGCGAAGCGCCGCGCCCACGGAACCTCGGACAGGGCGTAGAAAGGCCGCCCGAAGCGGCCGGGAAAGCCGGCACCGACCGCCACAGCCAACCGGCCGCCGGAAAGGAGGTCAATCGATGCCAGTGACTGAGCCGCCTGCAACGGCCGGCGGAGGAACGGAAGTAGCGCCCCTGTGCCCAAAGTGACGGTGTCGGTGCTCGCGGCCAGCGCGGCCAACATCGTCAACGCCTCGATGCGTGGGCTGATCAGGGAGTCGTTGACAAACAGCGAGGAGAAGCCGAGCCTTTCGGCCTCGCGACCGAAGGCAACCAGGTCACGGGGGTCGTCGCCGGGGCCCCACTGGACTTTGCCGGTGGGGAGAAGTACACCTATGTCCACGCCGATGATGCTCACTGTCTGTGGAGCCATCGGCAATTCCCTGGAAGGAATCGCCCGGACGGCACGGGTACGGCTACAAACGGACCATGGACTTCCCTCGGGCGTTGCGTGAACGGCGTATCGAGCGGCGTATCAGCCAGCTCGAGATGGCCTCGCGGGCCGGTACGACCCAGCGGCACCTGAGTTTCATCGAGTCCGGCCGATCAGTTCCGGGCCGCAGCATGGTGTTGCGGCTGGCGGAGACGCTGGACCTGCCGCTACGAGAACGCAATGAGTTGCTGCTGGCCGCAGGGTACGCGCCTGCATACCCGCAGACGTCGCTCGACGACGTGGCTCTGGCGCCGGTGCGCGCCGCGCTCGGCCACATCCTTGACGGGCACCAGCCGTACCCGGCGTTGATCGTCGACCGTACCGGCGCCATGATCTCGGCGAACCGCGCCTTCGGCCTTATCGCCGAGGGGGCCTCGGCCGACTTGGTCGGACCTGGTCGCAACGTGTATCGCTTGGCTCTGCACCCGAACGGGATCGCGCCGCGCATCCGCAACCTCGCCGACTGGGGGCGTCACATCCTCGCCCGGCTCGGGCATGCGCAAGAGCTTCGCGACGAGCTGTCTGAATATGTGCCTGAGCTGGAACCGTGTTCCGGGCAGCTGGGGTTCACAGTACCACTGCACTTAGAATCGGCCTACGGCGAACTGCGTCTGATAACCACCGTAATGACCTTCGCTACAGCGATGGATATCACGCTAACTGAGCTGAAACTTGAAGCGTTTTTACCAGCTGACGCCTCCACGGCAGAAGCACTGCGCGCCGCAAATTCGTAATCTATACGCATTTCTGGACTCACTCTCATCGGCAGGAGCAGGCGTCGGCCGGTGCGGGGAAGCGGTAACGGTGCGTAGCGATCGGATCGCGGCAGATCCGGATGTCTAATCAAGCCTGCGTTCGCCTTCAGCGGGGCACGTCTAGGGGACGGGCTGAAGCTGAACGAGGATCATCCAATTGTCGCCATCGACGCGGTATGTCGCCCGGACTCGGTAGGTGCCCGGGTGCAGTTCCACGACGAGGTGGTTGTCGGCCTCCAACTCCGTTCCCGGCCAGGCCGAATCGAACAACACGACTGGCCCGTCTACCACCCAGCGGACATCTTCATCGGCATCCCACTCGACGCCGTCCCGTACCGCTTGGCGCGCAGCGGCGACCAGGTCGTCTTCCTCATACGCCGCGGCCCAGCGCAAGGCCGTGCTGGTCACTGCCGACCCTGACCTGCTGTTCGCGTACATCGATGGCTGGTACGACACCCAGCGCATCCGGAAAGAGCTCGGCTACCTCAGCCCGGACGAGTACGAGGCCGCCTGGCATCAGCATCAGGCAAGCCAGACTGAGCCCGAGCTGGTCACCCCTGCCACTGCCCGGTAGCAGGAAAAACTGCTCCATCGAACCGGGGGAAACTCAAGCGGCAGTACTTTTCTGTCCGGGGATTGGAAAGGTGAGACCCCGGTCGAGACGCCGGCGGTCCTGCCGCCGCCGAAGAAGGGCGCGACGCGCATCGCCACTCTGGCCGTGATGCTGCTCGATGCGGCCCGGCCCGCCCAGTTGCAGGCGTGGCGGTTGCTCGCCCTGCCCGACCTCGGGCCGACTGATGCGCGCGGTACCACTCCGGCCATCCGAAGTTGGCCGAGCCCGGGGCTCAGGACGGCTCCGGGCTCGGCCGTTTCCGGATCAGCGGGTGAGGCCGTTCCCGGCCGTGGCGCCGTCCTTCGTGGACATGCCCTTGACGACTCGGCTTGCGCCAGAAGTATGATCATCGATCAACGGGGGCGCCACGCTCGCGGGAATCAGGCTGAACAAGGGAGCCGACAGTGAGCCTAATCAGAAAAGCAACGTCATATTTTGCGGCAGCCGTGCTGTCGGCCGCGGGTATTACGTTCGCGGGGGCCGCGCCCGCGCAGGCCGCCAGTTGGACCGATTGCCCGGCAGGTGACTCCGGGTGGGTTTGCTTGTGGGAAGGCCCGAACTACACCGGCGGACGGTGGCAGGCCAGTAAAGCCGTCCTTGAGGGCGGCCAGTCCGGAGGCGTTTACGGGTGCCACAATCTCACCGATGCCCACTACACGAACGGTAAACTCGTGTACGACACGGCGAGCTCTTGGGCAATTCGACCGATCGACTACACCGAGCAGACCCTCGATGGCAACGTCACGTTCTACGAGTGGATCAACTGCAATAATGCAGGCAAGCACCGCACTTATCGGGGTTACGGAGAGTATGCCGTCGGCGACTTGAGCACGCTCAGCCCGAGCTTCAATGACACGGTCGCATCGATCCTCATCAGCTACAACTAGGACCCCGCTCGACCGCGCTGCCGTTACCGGCAATAACGGGTGCTGTGCGCTGCCGGCTTGCGCTTCCCCGCCGACCCGCATGATCATCATTTAGTCTCAGCTTAGCCTGTTCTTTAACCTCTGGCCTTGGGCTTGCGGCGGGGTGGGCCGCCCAGCGAGGTTTCCCGTTTGACGGTCTTGCCCACGTCGTAGCGGGTCGCGCGGCTGTGGTTTTCGATCCCCGCGGTCGTCCGGGGCCGGGGCGTGAAGGTTTCGGTGCTGCCGCTGGTAGAGCCGATACCGGGCGCAGGTTCCGAAACCCTCGCCGGACTCGGGCTGGGGTGCGCCGCTCGAGGGGTGCCGGTTGTTCCCAAGGGCGACCACCACAGCCACATCGGTTGGGCGTCTCGGTCACCGGGCAGGTGCTCGACCTGCAGCCGGATGAGGGTGCCCTCGACGATCGGGAGCATGCCCTGATGATCGAGCCAGGCGGCGCGGTGGGTCAGCCTCGGGTGCAGCCGGTCCCAGGCGCGGGCTTCGGCTTTTCCGTAGCTGGTCGTCTCGTTGACCGTGGTCACGGCCGGCTCGGGCCAGCAGCCGGCGCAGCCGCCCTACATCGATACGTCCCTGGTTGAGCGCGTCATACAGGGCGCCGTGCCCGCGCCGGTGCTCGGCCGTCAACGTCAGATCGACCAACGATTTGACCGGCCCGTCCGTGCACAACACCGCGTCGGGCAGCTCGAACAACGCATCCGCCCGCGTGTTCAGACACCGGTAGATCTGCTCCCGGAATCCCGCCAGCAGATCGATTGCTTCCACTCGGGCGCCCATGAAGGTCACAACGATTATCAATAGGCGCAGGAAATGATCGCGCACACATCATCGATCGGAGGGCGCTAGCAGTTGACGCTGGATCACGGCCAGGGCAGCACGGTGAGCTCAGGCCACTGCTGAAGCCAGCGTTCCGCTTTGGCCTCGTAAACCTGGCGCGGAGCGAGAACGGGATTCGGCCGTAGGACCATACCGAAGACGTCGGATAGGCCGTGTGGCGCATAGATGCGCCAGCGTCCGTCCGCTTC
>NZ_BOMW01000081.1 GCF_016862395.1 Actinoplanes siamensis
AGAACATTACAGCCCCACGGCCGCAACGCCAAATCGGGGTGGGTGCGACGCCGGTCACACTCACCCGGCCGGGCGAAGGAGCACCACGGACCGGAGAAGGAGCACCGCGACCAGCTCCGGCACCTCCTGCTCGCGAGCGGTCAGACCCTCGATCCGCGACGGCGCCGCGGGCCGCGCCTGCACCGCGCGGCGGACCAGGCGGCGCAGGACGTCCTGGCTGAACGGGCTCTCCCCGGCCGCGCACTGCCGGATCCCGGTCGTCATGCAGGCAGACTCGCGCCGGCGGGCCGCGAATCGCCCGTCCCCGGGCCGCACCCGCGGCCGGTGGTCCGACACCGTCTCCTACCCCGGTAGGAAGCGGGACGCCCCGGGGGACACGGGATACTGGCGCGGTGCACCCCGCATCTCCTGGCGTGACCGACTTTCCCACCGACTCCGACGGACGCCGCAGCAGCGCGGCGCTGGGCCGGGCGGTGGTCGCCGACGCGCTGCGTCCGGTCGACCCGGCCGCCGCGGCGGCGGCCGAGCGCGAGACCGACTGGCGCCGCGGCTATCTCCGGCACTTCCGCGCGCTGGTCGAGGCCGGCCTGAGCGCGGACGGCGCGGCCGGCTACGAGATCGCCGAGGCCGGCCTGCTCTCGCTGCAGGCCCGCATGCGCTATGTCCGCGACGACGGCGAGTTCACTCTGGCCCAGGCGCTGCTGGCGGAGCCCGACCGGCCGTACGACACGGTCGAGATCACCGGCTCGGCGAAGCCCCGCCGCGAACTCGGCCTGGTCACCCGGCTGGACGGCTGGGTGAGGGCCGGTGTGATCGAGGAGTCCTGTGCGGACGCGGTCCGGGAGGTCGCCGCCAACCCGGACTGGCTGGACCTGAGCGATCTCGGGTTCGCGCTGCTCGGCGCGGGCGCCGAGATGGGACCGCTGAGGTGGCTGCTGGGCTGGGGCGCCACCGTCCTGGCCGTCGACCTGCCCCGCCCCGGCCTGTGGGAGCGGATCTGCGGGGTGGCGGCCGGCTCCGCCGGGCGGCTGCTGGCGCCGCTCTCCGGCGGCGGAACACCCGGCGCGGACCTGGTCAGCGACTTCCCGAAGGTCGCGAGCTGGCTGCTCGGCTCGGACCGGCAGCTGGTTCTCGGCAACTACGGCTACGCGCCGGGCAGCGCCTATCCGAAGCTGGCCGCCGCCGTCGACGCCCTGGTCGTGCACCTGCGCCAGCAACGCCCGGACACGGCGCTCGCCGTGCTGGCCACCCCGACAGACGTCTACGCGGTGCCGGCCGGCGCGGTCGCGGACTCGCGGGCCCGGTTCGCGGCCCGGGGCCGGCCCGCCAGGGTGACCTCCCCGCTCTCCGGCGGCCACCTGTTGCGGCCGAACTATCCGCTGGCCACGACGCCGGGGATCAACGACAGCCTGGTGCCGCAGCAGGGGCCGAACTACGCGCTCGCCAAGCGGGTCCACCGGTGGCGGGCCACCCTGGCCCGGCGGGACGGCGTGGTCGGCTTCGCCGTGGCGCCGCCCGCGCGGACCCGGTCGGTGCTGAGCAACCGGCTGCTCAAGGCGGCGTATGCCGGGGCGCACCGGTTCGGCGTCGAGGTCTTCGACCCGGTCGTGGCGAGCGAGCTGATGGCGGTCCTGATGGTTCATCAGATCCGCAAGCCCCGGTCCGCGGACCCGGCGGCGTGGCGGGACGAGGCGGTGGCCGCGGCGCACGGCGGCCTGTGGCGGACCGCCTATCACCCGCGCACGGCGTTGCCCCTGGCCGCGGTGCGGGGCCTGTTCGCCGGATGATCACCGCGGGGGTGGTGCTGGCGGCCGGTGCGGGGCGGCGTTTCGGGATGCCCAAGGCGCTGGTCCCGTACCGTGATCGGATCCTGGTCCAGCACGCGGCCCGGACCCTGCGGGATGCCGGCTGCCGGCGGATCGTGGTGGTGCTCGGGGCTCGCGCCGAGGAGGTCGTGAAGGTCGCGCCCGACCTGCCGGAGACCGTGATCAACCCGGAGTGGGCGACCGGCCTGGGATCCTCGCTGCGCGCCGGGCTGGCGTCGCTGGCCGCCGACGCGTCTGTGGACGCCGCGGTGATCCTGCTGGTCGACATGCCAGGCGTGACGGCCGGCGCGGTCCGCCGGATCACCGCGCACGCCGCCCGCGACGCCCTGGTGACCGGTGGTTATCAGGGACGGCGCGGGCACCCGGTGCTGCTCGGCCGGGAGCACTGGGCGGGCGCCGCCGCGAGCGCGACAGGTGATCGCGGCGCGCGGGATTACCTGCGCGCTCACGAGGTACTGGTGGTGGAGATCGGCGACATCGCCGACGACACCGACCTGGACCATCCGGGAGATCTCGATGCGTGACCTGCTCGCCGACCTGCTGCGCTGGTGGTCGGCGGGCGAGCCGTCCGGACTCGCGGTGGTCACCGCGACGTGGTCGAGCGCTCCGCGGCAGGCGGGTGCGGCGATGGCTGTCGGCCCGGACGGCTCGGTGGTCGGCAGCGTCTCCGGCGGGTGCGTGGAGTCCGCGGTCTACGAGCTGTGCCGGGAGGCCGGGAAGCCGCGGTCCGCCAGGTTCGGCGTCACCGACGATCTGGCGCTGGAAGCCGGCCTGCCCTGCGGCGGCACCATCGAGCTGATGATCGGCCGGGTGGACCGCACGACGTTCCCGGATCTGCCCGAGCTGGCGGCCGCCGTCCGGGCGGGCCGGGCGGTCACTTTGGTGATGGGCGACGACGGCTTCTCCGTCGCCGCCGACGCCGTCGGCCGGACCGCCGTGTCGTTCCCGCCGCCTCCGCGGATGCTGGTGTTCGGCGCCACCGACCACGCCGCCGCGGTGGCCCGGATGGGCCACTTCCTCGGCTACCGTGTGACGGTCTGTGACGCCCGGCCGGTCTTCGCCACCGCTCGCCGGTTCCCGGAGGCGCACGAGGTGGTCGTCGACTGGCCGCACCGCTACCTGGCCGCCGAGGCCGGCGCGGGCCGGATCGACGGCCGCACCGCGATCTGTGTGCTCACCCACGACCCGAGGTTCGACGTGCCCGCCCTGGAGCTGGCGCTCCGGCTGGACGCCGGCTACGTGGGCGCGATGGGCTCCCGGCGCACCCACGACGACCGGCTCGCCCGACTGCGCGAGGCCGGCCTGACCGAGCCGGAGCTGGCCCGGCTCTCCTCGCCGATCGGCCTGGACCTGGGCGCGCGCAGCCCGGAGGAGACCGCGGTCAGCATCGCCGCGGAGATCGTGGCGTTGCGGCACGGCGGCACCGGGGACCGGCTGTCCCGCCGCGACGGGCCGGTGCACAGGAAAATCGCGGAGGCGAGCGACCTTTCCGGGGCCGTCGAACACTGAGGGGTGAACGGTTTCCCTGGTTCGCCGAGCCCGACGTCGCCTACAAGTGACCGGCCAGCTCCCGCAGTGAGCGGATGCGGTGCGGTTCGCCGGCCGGACCGATCCCCGGCCGGTCCAGGTGGACCGCCCGCAACCCGGCGGCGCGAGCCGCCAGCACGTCCAGGTCGCGATCGCCGCCTCGTCGGCCACCAGTCCGACACTCGGCAGCCAGGCCGTCAGTGCGGCGGTCACCGACGTGTCGTGGTCGCCGAAATCTACCCCGCGGGCCGCGGCCTCGACCGTCGAGCCGTGGCCGAGGAGATATTCCGCGCGCTCGACCCGCAGCGGCTGCTGGTAGCGCAGCGGGGCACGCCCGGTCGCCGCGACGAAAGCCGGGTCGAGACGATTGCGACGGTACGGTCGCGGCGCCCGGCCCGCTCAGGGCCGCCGCGCGCGTCCGGCCGACCTCCGGTGCGCGTGCTCGATCAGGCGGTCGACCTCCACCGTCGCCGGGTTCACCACGCTGCCCCAGCCCTGGACGGCGTAGACCGGGTGCGGAAACCAGCGGTCCCGCTCGGCGAAGTCGATCCCGGCCCGGTGGGCGGCGAACTCTTCCGGGCCGTAGCCGAACAGGTCCCGGAACTTGTCGCGGCCCAGCTCGACGTTGAGCCGGAAGGCGCCGGGACGTCCCAGCGCGGAATGCTCGTCGAACCCGGGGACGTCCTGGACGACGATCGTGGCGAACGGGCGCATCCGCTCCGCGCCGACGAAGAAGAACCGGTCACCCCAGCTCGGCTCCGGCGCTCCGGTGTCCGGACCGGCGATCAGCTGGAACACGTCAGGTAGGCGGCTGATCCGCGCGGCCAGCTCGTCGACCCGGCCGGGGCTGTTCCGAGGCTCTGGAGAAGTCAGCATGGCCTTTACCATATCTTTGAATCACCCAGTGAAGGTTTCCCTCTGAACAGTGTGGAGAGGCATGCCGAAGTCTCAAACCTTCAGGCCGATTGATCTGGCTCGGCGGCACGGCCTGTCCGCCCAGGCGATCCGCAACTACGAGAACGACGGGGTGATCCCGCCCGCGCGGCGCACCGCGAGCGGCTATCGCGCCTACGGCGAGCGGCACGTGGCGGCGGTGGATGCGTTCCTGGCGCTGGTCGCCGCGTACGGGCACGGTCCGGCCGCCGTGATCATGCGAGCCGTCCTGCGTGGCGATCCGGAACCGGCGTTCGCCGCCATCGACGCCGGTCACGCGGTGCTGTCCCGGGACCGGGAAGCCCTGGCCGCCGTCGAGGCGACCGCCGGCCTGCTCACCACGCCGGCCCGGGCGGCCCGGCCGCTGCCGGTCGGTGCGCTCGCGCACCGGCTCGGGGTCACGCCGGCCACACTGCGCAAATGGGAGCAGGCGGGGATCCTGGCGCCGTCCCGGGACCGGGTCAGCCGTCAGCGGCTCTACTCCCCCGACGACGTGCGGGACGCCGACCTGGCACACCTGCTGCGGCGGGGCGGGCACAGCCTCGCGCACATCGCGACGGTGCTGCGCCAGGTCCGTGCCGCCGGCGGTCCGGAACCGCTGGCCGCCTCGGTCGGCGAGTGGCGCGCCCGGCTGACCGCCCGGGGCCGGGCCATGCTCACCGCCGCCGCCCGCCTCGCCGAACTCCTCGATCGCGCGCCTGGCTGACCGTCCACGGCCGGGCCGTGCTCACGGCCGCCGCCCGCCTCGCCGAACTCCTCGAAACTCGCCCGACATGGTGCCGCCCCGCCCGAGGGGGTCCGGGCGGGGCGGCGGGCATGATCAGCGATCAGCGCGGATAGTCCCGGTAGCTGCCGGTGTAGTAGTCGCCGACCTGCTCGCGGTACGCGGCCGTCTCGAAGGTGTCCTTGTCGTACTCCGGGGACGCCTTGATCTGGTCCTTGGTGCGGTCCACATAGACCTTGCGGTCGTTGTGGTCGACGTTCTGCACCGTGCCGGCCGGCAGCAGCACCTTGCGGCCGAAGATCCACGGCCCGGTGTCCACCACCAGGTAGGAGCTTCCGACGTCGTAACTGGCCTGGTCGACCGAGCCGATGTGGCCGTCGGTGGCCTCGACCTTGTACCCGACCAGGTCCACGCCGATCCGCCCGGTCTCGTCGGCCACGTCGGCGAACGCCGGTTCGTAGCTTGCGGTCAGAGTCGCGGGATCCCGCCAGGCCCACGGAGTGAACGGCGTAGGTTGCATCACGGCCTCCTCGAATCCGATGAAATTGCCGCTGCTTTTTGCCTACCCGCTCCCGCACCGTCCAATCAGAAGTGGCACATCCCAACCCCGACCGGCCACTTTCCACCCCGCCCACCGCGGCCGGTCCCCCGAGGGGCCCTCACGAGCCCGAGACACCCCACGACCGGCCGGCCCACCGCGGCTGGCGCGGAGAGGCGCCGCGCGGCCTCGAGACCCCTCCGGGCCAGCCGGGGATGACCGTGACCGGCGGCTGCGCCGTGAGCAGCGGTGGGCGTGCTCAAGTAGGCGTGCTCGGTGGATCAGCGGTTGATGTCGGAGCCGGACAGGGCGGTCAGGTCGGCGCGGGTGGGCGCGCCCTCGCAATCGCCGGGGACGGTGACCGCGAACGCGCCGGCCGCGATCGCCGTGTGCAGGCGTTCGGCTGGTGGGGCGCCGGCCAGGCGGTCCGCCAGGTAACCGGCGACGAAAGCGTCCCCGGCGCCCACCGGATCGATCGCCGTGACCGGGAGGGCCGGGACGTCGAAGCGGACGCCGTCGATCAACGCCGTGCAGCCGCGGGCGCCGTCCTTGATGATCACCTCGGTGGGGCCCAGCCCGGCGAGGCCGTCGACCGGGTCGGCGGCGCCGGCGAGGACGGCGGCCTCGTCCGGGCCGGCGAAGATCAGGTCAGCTCGGGTTGCCAGGTCGCGCAGGACCGGGGCGGCGTCGGAACGGGACCACAGCTTGCTGCGGTAGTTCACGTCCAGCGACACCGGGACCCCGGCGGCGCGGGCCACCTCCACCGCGGCGAAGACCGTGGCCCGGGCGGTGTCGCCCAACGCCGGCGTGATGCCGGTGACGTGCAGGATCCCGGCCGCCTCCAACTCGGGCAACGGCAGGTCGGCGGGGGTCAGCCGGGAGCCGGCGCTGCCGGCCCGGTGGTAGTCGGCGTGGATGAACTGGGCGGAGCGCCGGTACCGGATCATCAGGCCGGTGGGCGCCTCGTCGGGCACGGCCAGGACTCGTACCCCCGCGGATCTCAATCGGCTGGAGATCAGCGACCCGGCGGAATCGGGACCGAGCCGGCCGTGCCAGGCGGCGCAGCCGCCGAGGCGAGCGACGCCGACCGCGACATTGCTCTCCGCGCCGCCCACCGCGAGCGTGAAACCGCGCGCGTGCTCGATCGGCCCGATCCCGTCGGCGACGAAGATCCCCATCGACTCACCGAGAGTGAAAAGGCCGCCGGGCGGACCACCGGCCGGGGCGCCGGGCAAACCGCGGACGGGGGCGGCCGGAGGGGCGGGAGTGGCCGACGGGGCGCCGGCTGAGTCATCCGGTGAAGTCATCGCGGCGGTCATGAGCGCGCATATGCGACGGCGTCGACCGCCCGCTTCGCCCGCCCGGCCAGCGCGGTCAGGCTGCCCCCGGTCGCCGCGTCCCCGACCAGCGGACCGCCCAGGCCGACCGCGGCGGCGCCCGCGGCCAGCCAGTCGGCGATGTCGTCCAGGTCGATACCGCCGGTCGGCAGGATGCGCACCTCGGGCAGCGGGCCGCGGAGATCCCTGAGGTACGCCGGCTTGAGCCCGCCGGCCGGGAAGAGCTTGACCAGCGGCGCGCCCGACCGGTGCGCCGAGTGGACCTCGGTGGGCGTGTACGCCCCCGGGTAGCACGGCACGCTCTGCCCGATCAGCGTGTCCAGCACCGGCGACACCAGGAACGACGCGCCCGCGTCGATGGCCGCCGAGGCGTCCTGGCGGGTGAGGACGGTGCCGGCCCCGATCACCGTGCCGGGCGGCAGTTGACGGCGCAGGCCGGAGATCGCCTCGATGGCGCCCTTCGAGGTGAGGGTGACCTCGAGCGCGGTGATGCCGGCGGACACCAGCACGTCGGCGATCGCGGCGAAGGCGCCGGCGGTCGGCGCGCGCAGAACGGCCACGATGCCGCTGTCGACGACGGCGGCGGAGACAGGGTCGAGCGGAGCACGGTGATCGGTCACGGGTTCGATCCTGCCCGATGTCCCAGGGTCAGGGCCAGGGGTCGCCAACGACTCCAGGGAAAGCGCATTCCCGCATCACGGATGTCCGGACTCCGAGCGGCGCGGAAGGCGCCGGACCCGCCCGTCGGCGACCTGCGCGGGCGCGGTCGGCGGGGTGTCCTCGATCCCCAGCTCGTCCCGGACGGCGGCCTCGAACTGCTGCATCACCAGCGGCACCTGGGCGAGCAGCTCGCGGAAGTGGGTCTCCGGGCGGACCCCGCTGACACCTGCCGGGTTCATCGGCCCGTGCAGGCGCTCCAGTTGCAGGTGCACGGCGAGGGCGGCGCTGCGGACCGGGCCGGAGGCGAGCAGCCGTACCGGCATCAGGGCCGGGCCGATCTCGTCGATGTAGACCAGCAGGCCCGGCGGCTTCTCCCCGGCCTCGAACGTCGCCCGCAGGCGCACGGTGGCCCGCTCGAAGCCGGACAGCAGCGTGACGTAGGCCGCCTTGCGCTCCTCGTACCAGCGGCGGGTGCGCCGCCGACGGCTCCGCAGGTCGTGGTCACGTGCGGCGACGAGACGCACCGCGGCAGCGCCGGCCAGGGCGAACACGGCGGCGACCAGGGGCAGTCCCCACCACGGGATCTGAGACACCCCCATACCGTATCGAGCCCGGCGCGAGCGGTCTGTCAAGCATCCCCGGCAGTGGCCCGAATCCCCAAGCCGATGCCGTCCAGCAGGCGCGCCGGTCCGACGCCATCACCCTCGCCGGGTGCCCCGCGCTCGGCCGGGAGCTCAGATCAAGGTGATCAGGCCGTCGACCGTCACGCCGGGACGCCCGCCGGTGGCCTCCGGCACTACCTTGACCGTGTGCTCGGCGGCGCCGGGCCACGACTTGGTGAAGACGACCCGCCGGTGCTGTGGGGTGGCCGAGCGCAGATCCACGTATCCCTGGAAATCGCCGTCGACGTAGATTTTGAGCCGGCCCGCCGACCCGGACCGGGCAGCCACCAGGCCGACCGACCGGCCGGTGACCGTCCAGCTCAGGGCGGCATCGGCGGAGGCGGCGAAAGCCGCCGATCCGCCCAGGTGGGCGGCGTCCGGGACGGTCCGCCAGCTTCCGGTCCGCGCGGCCGCGCTCTCCGGCAGGACCTCGGGGGTACGGGAAACGGTCGCGCTCCGCTCGTTCCCGGCGCGATCGGCGACCGACACCGTCCACTCCGCCGCCGAGCCCACCGCCGCCGTGCCGGTGAGGCTGCGGATCGTCCCGCCCAGCACCGCCTGGCTGCTTCCGGTGACCACCGCCGAGCGCACCCCGGCCGGGTCGGCCGCGGCCCAGCCGAGCCGGACCGGCACGCCGGACCCGGCGGTGCCCGAGCTGACCACTGCCTGCGGGGGCGTGGTGAAGGCCGGCGGCTCGGCGTCAGCCACCACTTTGGCGGTCACGGTGGCGGACCGTCCGGAGAGGTGCAGCGCGCGCACCGTCAGGGTGTGCGCGCCCGGACTCAGCCGCAGCCGGCCGCTGCGCCGGTAGTTCTCCCCGGACGCCGCGAGCTCGCCGTCGACGGAGACGTCGAACCGGTCGAGCAGCCGGCTCGGCGTGGTCAGGTCCCAATTCGGGGTGAGCGTGCCCTTGGTCCAGTACGTCCCGCCGGACAGCGCCGCGCCGGTCAGCCTGGTGAGGTGCAGGCCGGCCGGGGCGCCCCCGGCCAGGCGTCGGATCACCGGCAGCTCACCGTAGAGCGACTTGCCGGGACATTCGGTGAGGCCGGCGTCGCGGTGGCCGGAGATCCGGTTCAGGGTGACCTTCTTGCCGACGGCGTACTTCGGGCTGCCGCCCGAGGTCACCGTGACCCGGCTGTTCGGCGCGATCCCGGTCGCCCCCAGCTTGTACGCCGCGAGCTGGGCCACCGCGACCCGCGTCGGGCCGGAGATCGCGGTGGACCGGAAGTCGCCGATCACCGCCACCGCGCTGGCGTTGGTGTTGAAGCCCAGGGTGTGCGCGCCGAGCACGTTCCGGTCGACGCCGCCGCGCCGCCCCTCGAAGATCGTGCCGCACTTGTCGACCAGGAAGTTGTAGCCGATGTCGTTCCAGCCCTTGCTCTTCACCTGGTACGCCTCGATCCCCCGCACCACGCCGGCCGAGGACTTGCAGCTGTAGCCGTTGCCAGTGGCCGTGTGGTGCACGAAGAACAGCTGGACCGGGCCGGTGTAGGTGGGGTCGTCCTTGACGATCTTCTCGTTCGCGCCCCACGCCGACCGGGTCAGCATCTTCGGCAGCGGCCGGGACGGGATCTCGACGCCGTTGACCCGGCGCGGCTTCGCGAACGCGGCCGGCGCCCGCTCCAAGACGGCGCGCTCGGCCGCGTCCGGGTTGATCAGATCGACCCGCATCCCGGCCGGCAGCTGGCGCGCCCCGCCGGTGGCGACGACCCGGGCCTCGATGCCGTCCGACGGCCCGACCCAGAGCGGGTCGCTGGCTCCCCGGGTGCCGCCGCTCTCGGCGCCACCGGACTCGTCCGGCGCGTCGGTCTCCAGCACCTGCCACGGCGTCCAGGTGCGGGTCCCGGCCGGCCGGGTGCGCACCTGGATCGTGCCGTCCGCGGCCGCCCGCGGATCGTCCCAGGTCACGCCGACCAGGCTGAACCGCTTGGTGTCCCGCTCCGGCAGCTCGGCCGCCGGGGTGGCGGTCCCGCCCGTCTCCGCGACGAGCCGCATCCCTGCGGAGAGGGCGAACGTCTGCAGCAGCGGGCCGGCCACGGGCGCCCGGCTCAGGCCTCCCACGACGGTCAGGGCGATCGCCGGGGTGGCGGCGACCAGGACGGTGACGAAGCGCATGCGAAACCCCCGGCCACCGGTGGACGGAGTCAGTACGGGATCGAACCGGCGACCATTTGACACCTTGCCGGGGCCCCGAGTCCCCTGTGGGGGTTTCTGTGAAAAAAGCTCTATTTACCCATGTCTGGCCTGCCCGACCAGCCCGTTGATCATCCAGGACGCGGTCCGCGGGAAGTCCGGCGGCGCCCCACCGCCCTCCGAGCACCCGCGCGAGCTGCGGGAATCCCCGCCGCCCCGGCCGCCACCGCTCGTGCGCGGAGTCCAGGACACCGCCGGCAGCGCCGGATGCCCAACCACGGCACCGGCGAGCCGGCGGCCACCGCGACCCGGACGGTGGCCACGGAGACCACCGTCCGGCACACGTCGGCGCCGGTCGTCCGCGTGGTTGAGCTCCCGTCCCGCGTGCTCACCGGCTGAGGATCCGCCGATACACCACCGCCTGCCAGGGCGCGAGCGTCAGCGACCCGGACGACGCCCCGGGCAGGTTGGTGAGCAGCAGCTCGGCGCCGGACCAGCCGGCCGCGTCGTCGATCTCGGCCGGCACGGTCCCGCCGGTGAAGTTGCCGATCACCAACAGCTCGGTGTCGCCGAGGCGGCGGGTGAACGCGTACAGGCGCTCGTCGTCCGGCAGCAACATGGTGAAGTCGCCGTCGGCCACGGCGGGCTCGCTGTGCCGCAGCTCGATCAGCCGGCGGTAGTAGTGGAAGACCGAGTCCGGGTCCCGCCGCTGCGCGGCCGCGTTGATCTCCGGGTAGTTCGGGTTCACCGCCAGCCACGGCGTGCCGGTGGTGAACCCGGCGTGCGGCGAGTCGTCCCACTGCATCGGCGTGCGCGCGTTGTCCCGGCCCCGGGCGCGCAGCACGGTGAGCACCTCCTCGGGGTTCCGGCCCTCCAGCTCCACGGCCTGCCGGTACTGCCCGAGCGCCTCGATGTCACGGAAGTCCTCGATGCCGCGGAACGGGTGGTTGGTCATCCCCAGTTCCTCGCCCTGATAGACGTAGGGGGTGCCGCGGTGCAGGTGCAGGACGGTGCCGAGCATCTTCGCCGAGGCCACCCGGTGCTCCGGCGAGTCGTCGCCGTAGCGGGACACCACCCGTGGCTGGTCGTGGTTGTTCCAGTAGAGGCTGTTCCAGCCCACCTCGGCGAGACCGGCCTGCCAGCGGCCCAGGATCGCCTTCAGGTTGGTCAGCTTGAGCGGCTGCAGCAGCCACGGGTCGGGACCGCGGTCGACCCAGACGTGATCGAACTGGAAGACCATGTCCACCTCCTGCCGCCGCGGGTCGGTGTGCAGCCTCGCCTCCTCCACCGTGACCCCGGGCATCTCGCCCACGGTGAGCAGGCCCTCCCGGCCCTCGAAGACCTCGCGGTGCATCTCCTGCAGGAACTCGTGCAGGCGGGGGCCACCGACGAAACCCGCGGAGCCGTCGGCGTACGCCGAGCCCGCCGGGAGCCGTCCGTCCGGCAGTGGCGTGACCTTGGAGATCATGTTGATCACGTCCATCCGGAAGCCGTCCACGCCCCGGTCCAGCCACCAGCGCATCATCGCGTAGACCGCCTGCCGGACCTCGGGGTTCTCCCAGTTCAGGTCCGGCTGCTTGGTGGAGAACAGGTGCAGGTAGTACTCGCCGGTCTTCTCGTCGTACTCCCAGGCCGGACCGCCGAACACCGATCCCCAGTTGGTCGGCTCGGCGCCGGGCGTGCCCGGCTCCATGCCCTCGCGGGCCGGACGCCACCAGTACCAGTCACGCTTCGGACTCCGGATCGACGAGCGGCTCTCGACGAACCACGGGTGCTCGTCCGAGCTGTGGTTCACCACCAGGTCCATGATCAGCTTCATGCCCCGGGCGTGCGCCCCGGCGAGCAGCTCCTCGAAGATCTCCAGGGTGCCGAACATCGGCTCGATGTCCTGATAATCACTGATGTCGTAACCGTTGTCGTCCTGCGGCGACGGATAGACCGGCGACAACCACAAGACGTCCACCCCGAGTTCGGCGAGATGGTCGAGGTGGCCGATGACGCCACGCAGATCGCCCATCCCGTCGCCGTCCGAGTCCGCGAAGCTCCGCGGGTAGATCTGGTAGACGACCGCCTTCTTCCACCACGAATCCGTCATTGCTCTTCTCTAACACGAGAACGCGCCAGGTTTGCGGCAGGCATACTGACCACGTGCTAATTACCGAAAAATGGCTTTTGTCATGAAGGTTGCGTTGCTGGGGCCGATCGCCTGGCGGACTCCCCCGCTCCACTACGGCCCGTGGGAACTGATCACCAGCCTGCTCGCCGAGGGACTCACCGAGCGCGGTGTCGAGGTCACCCTCTTCGCGACGCTCGACTCGGTCACCAAGGCGACCCTGGACGGCGTGGTCCCGGCCGGGTACGAGGAGAACGACGGGATCGACGGCCGGGTGTGGGAGGCCATCCACGTCAGTCACGCGCTGGAAAGGTCCGGCGAATTCGACCTGGTCCACAACCACCTGGACTGGTTGCCGCTGGCATTCTCGGCGCACTGCCGCGCCCCGATGCTGACCACCGTGCACGGATTCTCCGGGCGCAACATTCTTCCGGCGTACCGGAAAGCGAAGTCCCTGTTCGTGTCGATCTCCGACAGCGACCGGGCGGCGGACCTGGACTACCTCGCCACCGTGCACCACGGCGTGGATCTGAGCGGGCTGCCCTTCCACCCGGACGGCGGGGACGACCTGATCCTGTTCGGCCGGATCCACCCGGACAAGGGGACCGACCTGGCCATCGAGATCGCCCGCCGGGCCGGCCGCCGGCTGATCATCTGCGGCATCGTGCAGGACCGGGCGTTCTTCGAGGCGGCTGTCGAACCGCTGATCGACGGGGACTCCGTGGTCTACCTGGGATCGGTGGGGCCGGACGAGCGCGGGACGATTCTCGGCTCGGGGGCCGCGCTGCTGCACCCCATCCGGTTCGCCGAGCCGTTCGGGTTGTCCGTGGTGGAGTCGATGGCCTGCGGGACGCCGGTGATCGCGTACCGGAGGGGGTCCATGCCGGAAGTGGTGGACGAGGGCGTCACCGGGCGCCTGGTCTCCTCTGTCGAGGAGGCGGCGGCCGCGGTCGCCGACATCTCCCGCCTGGACCGCGCGGCCTGCTCGGCACGCGCGCGGGAACGCTTCTCCGCGGATCGGATGGTCGATCAATACTTGGCTATCTACCGAGAAATCGCCATTTGAAAAGCCGATTCTTGTTACCGTCACAAAAGTGAATTGCGCGTTAAGTTGGGACATTTCCCGGAACGCCTTTACCGCCGTTCACGCGCGGCGCCCGCAGTCACGCCCGCGCGATTGTCCGCGCGGCGGGAGGTGGCCGGCCGGAGAGAAAGGGCAGCCATGCCCACTACATACGGTTTTTTGAGCACATATCCGCCCACACAATGCGGTTTGGCGACGTTCAATGCCGCACTCGCCATACATCTGACCGCAGGCAAGCCCGGGGCGGCGATGGGATCCGGCGTGGTGCGATTGCTCGCCAAGGACAACACCAGTGGCGGAATCGCACTCGACGGGGCCGCGCCCCGGGTCGTGCACACCTGGCACACCGACGGGCCCGGCGGCTGGCCCGGCGCCGCCGACGCGCTGAACCGCTTCGACGTGGCGGTGATCCAGCACGAGTACGGCATCTACCCGGGTGACGCCGGCGCCGAGGTGCTGCCGCTGCTGCGCACGCTCAAGATACCGGCCATCGTGGTGCTGCACACCGTCCTCGCCCACCCGGACGACCTGCAGCGCGCGGCGCTGGAACAGATCGCCGACATCGCGGCCGCGGTGGTGACCATGACCGACACCGCCCGCCGGCGGCTGACCACCGGGTACGCGGTGGACCCCCGCAAGATCACGGTGATCCCGCACGGCACGGCCAGCCACGACGAGGTGCCCCGCGAGGACCACGACCGGCCACAGCTGCTCAGCTGGGGACTGCTCGGTCCGGGCAAGGGCATCGAGTGGGCGCTGCGGGCCCTCGCCCTGCTCGGCGACCTGCGGCCGGCTCCGGTCTACACGGTCGCCGGGCGCACCCACCCCAAGGTGCTCGAGCAGCAGGGCGACGTGTACCGGGACAGCCTCAAGGCCCTGGCCGCCGACCTGGGCGTGACCGACGCGGTGCGGTGGGTGGACGCGTATCTGGAGCCGGCCGAGCTGTCCCGGCTGATCCGCTCCGCGGACGCGGTGGTGCTGCCGTACGACTCCACCGAGCAGGTCACCTCCGGCGTGCTGATCGAGGCGGTGGGCGCCGGGGTGCCGGTGGTGGCGACCGAGTTCCCGCACGCCGTGGAGCTGCTCGCGGACGGGCCCGGACTGCTCGTGCCGCACCAGGACCCGGAGGCGATGGCGTGCGCCATCCGGCACGTGCTGGCCGAGCCGGGACTGCCCGGGCGGGTGACCGGCCTGGCCGGTGGACCGACCCTGCGCTGGCCCGCGGTGGCGGCGCGCTATCAGGCCCTGGCCGCGCGGCTGCTCGCCGAACGCGCCTCGCTGGCCACGGCGACGGTTCCGGCATGAGCCACTCACTGCGGCTGATCCCGCCGCCGATCCGGCTCTCCGGAGTGCCCGAACCGCGCTTCGACCACGTGCTCCGGCTCTCCGACGACACCGGCCTGCTGGAGCACGCGCGGACCGCCATCGTCCGGCGCGAGCACGGGTACTGCGTCGACGACGTCTCCCGGGGGCTGCTGGTCGCCTGCCGGGAGCCCCGGCCGTCGCCCGAGCTGCTCCGGGCCGCCGAACGCTACCTGGCCTTCCTCACCCACGCGCAGGGCGCCGAAGGGGCGTTCCGCAACCGGATGAGCTATGACCGGCGCTGGCAGGACGAACCCTCGCTGGGCGACTGGTGGGGCCGGGCCCTGTGGGGCCTGGGCACCGCCGCCGCCCGCGGCAGCGCCGGCTGGATCCGGCGGGAGGCGCTGTACGCCTTTCACCTGGGCGCGGTACGCCGCTCCGAATGGCCCCGGGCGATGGCCTTCGCCGGGCTGGGCGCGGCCGAGGTGCTGCGCGCCGACCCGCGCGACGAGGCCGCCGCCGAGCTGCTCGCCGACGCCGCCACGGTGATCGGCCTGCCCGGCTCCGACCCGGACTGGGTCTGGCCGGAACGCGAGCTGACCTACGCCAACCCGGCCCTGGCCGAGGTGGTGATCGCGGCCGGCGACCTGCTCGGCGACGAGGCGCTGCTCGGCGACGGCCTGCGGATGCTCTCCTGGCTCTGCGGCGTGCAGGAGCACAACGGCCACCTCTCCACCGTGCCGGTCGGCGGCTGGCGCCCGGGCGTGCCCCGGCACCGGCACGACCAGCAGCCGATCGAGGCGGCGGCGACGGCGGACGCCTGCGCCACGGCCGCCGCGGTGACCGGGGACGAACGCTGGGACGCCCCGCTGTTCCAGGCCATCGCGTGGTTTCTGGGCGACAACGACACCGGAACGGTGATGTACGACAGCGAGACTTGCGGTTGTTATGACGGTTTGAAGGTGGACGGTCCTAATCTGAACCAAGGAGCCGAATCCACCCTCGCGCTCGTCTCCACGCTGCAGCATGCCCGCACGCTGGCGAGCCGGAGCGCGACCCGACCGTCAGGCGGATTTGCGTGACAGCAACTGTGCAATCGACAGACATCACCCGTCACGACCTCACCATGGAGCCCGACGACCGCCGCGTGGTCGTCAAGCTCTTCGTGCCCGGCGAGGAGTCGCACGCCACACACAACCGCACGGCGTGCCTGATCGAGCGGGTCCTGCAGCTCGACGACGACGACATCGGCACGCTCCTCGACGACGTGCTGAACCGCTTCGTCGGGCGGCACCACGACCTGCTCTCGGTCTTCCAGCACCACTACGAGGTGGTGCACCACCGGGTGCCGCCGGAGATCGAGCTGTCGCCGCAGGCCCGGACGCTGCTCGGGGCGTACTTCAGCCACGAGTTCTCGGTCGAGGCGGCGGCGCTGTGCAACCCGTCCATCGTGCCGCACCCGGACCAGAACGACCTGGCGCCGGGCGAGCTGCGCGCGGCGCTGAGCCTGCGGCAGATCGGCGAGGGTCACATCTCGTCGATCGGCTTCTGCGGCGTGGTCCTCGGGCCGGGTCCGGAGATCCGGCTCGAGGATCGCGAGGGCCCGCTCACCATCGGCTCCCGGGTCGGCGCCAAGCACATGAAACACCAGCTGTTCGCGGCCCTCGGAGACGAGGACATCGACAACGAGTGCTCGGCGTACGTCCTCGGGGCGCTCCCCGACCGCTACGACGACCAGACGTTCGAGGACGTGCTCGGCCAGCTGCCCCCGGAGATCCTGGCCCGGCCGACCACGCCGATGGCGCAGGACCTGATCCGGCGCATCGTGATGGACGACTACGCGGTCGCCTTCCCGGCCACCGTGCCGCTGCACCAGCGGGTGCTCTGGCCGGCCACCCCGAGCGAGAGCCGGGGCATGGAGGACGCCCGGTTCGTGCAGGTGACCGACCCGGACGGGCGGCCGGCGTACCAGGGGACCTACACCGCGTACGACGGCTTCAACATCTCCGGGCGGATCATCTACAGCCGCGACCTGCGGCACTTCGAGGTGACAGCGCTGCACGGCCCGGCCGCCAAGAACAAGGGCATGGCGCTGTTCCCGCGCTACGTCAAGGGCCGGAAGATGGCGCTCTGCCGCTCCGACGGCGAGACGCTGGGCCTGGCCATCCGCGACGACCGGCACCGCTGGCAGCCGGCCGGGCCGCTGCTGATCCCGCACCGCGGCTGGGAACTGATCCAGGTGGGCAACTGCGGCTCGCCGATCGAGACCGAGGCCGGGTGGCTGGTCCTCACCCACGGCGTCGGCCCGATGCGGCGGTACGCGATCGGCGCCATGCTGCTCGACCTCGACGACCCGTCGCGGGTGATCGCGGACCTGCCGCACGGCCTGATCGACCCGGACGAGAGCGAACGCGAGGGATACGTGCCGAACGTGCTCTACTCCTGCGGCGGCCTGGTGCACAACGGGCGGTTCTGGCTGCCCTACGCCTCCAGCGACGTGCGGATCAGCTTCGCCAGCATGCCCCTGGACCATCTGCTGCAGCAGATGGTGCCCGTGTCTGCTTGACCGCCTCGCTTCGCCCGGCGGCATGTCGCCCCGGGGGGTCGATGACGAAATGCGCTTCTGGTCGCGGTGGGGGCTGGCGGGGGGCCCGTGGGGTTACACGCTGCCGGCTACCACCCAGATGGTGAGGACGGCCAGGAAGTCGCCTCGGGCGCCGGCGGCCTCGACGTGGGCCAGCCACTCGTCGCGCAGGCCCGGCGGGGTCCGCCAGGCGTCCTCGGGGACCCTGGGGTTGACCATCGGGAGGACCACGGCGGCCGAGTCGGGGCTGCCGAACAGCATGGTGACCGGGGTCGCGGTCAGGCCGGTGACGCCGGCCGCGACCAGCCGGCGGCGCAGGGTCCGGCCCATGTCCCGGTACGGCGGTGTGAAGTGCCGGTTCACGTACCCCAGCACGGTGTCCTGCAAGGCCCGCGGCACCCCGTCGAACGCCAGCGAGTCCCAGTCGGTGTCGATCAGGCAGATCCGCCCGCCCGGCCGGGTCACCCGGCGCATCTCGGCGATCGCCCGGTCCGGGTCGTCCACATGCTGCAGGACCCGCTCGCACCACACCCCGTCGACACAGTCGCCGGGGAGGCCGAGCGCGCAGACGTCGCCGGTGACGTACTCCACATTGCTGTTGTCGTGCCGGCTCACCGCGGCCGCCGTGATCGCCGCCGAGTGGTCCAGCGCGATCACCTCACCCCGCGGCCCCACCTCGGCGGCCAGCCGGCGGGCCACCTCGCCGCTGCCGGAACCCGCGTCCAGCAGTCGGGCGCCGAGCGCCGGGCGCAGCGCGTCGAACCCGGTCCGGCGGACCCGGCGGATCTCCGGGTGCCGGCCCATCTCGGTGAGCGCGGCGAGCACCATCTCCGACATCTGAGCGGTCAGTCCGTCGATGTCGGAGAACGGCGTACGTTCCTTCTGCGGGGGTGCCATGCCGCGATTGTTCTCCTGGCGCACACCGATCCGCCGGTCCCCGTCATCCATCCGACAGGGGGCTCCACCTGCTTTTCTTTTGATCCGTTCCAGTACCGTGGGGCGCCTGTGGACGAGGAGCAGACGATGACCGCACACCGGACGGCCACCGGGACGCCGGCCTGGATCACCTGGCCGATCCGGATGGTCGCCCTGATCGTGGTCTTCCCCTTCCGCCTGCTCTGGGAGCTGGGCGTGCTGGTCAACCGGTTCGTCCTGGTCCCGGTCGGCCGGGCGCTGGGCTGGCTGTTGCGGACCTTCCTGCTGGCCCCGCTGCTCTGGCTGCTGCGGCAGGTCCTGCAGTGGGTGCTGCTGCCGGTCTGGCACGCGCTGCGCTGGGTGGTGGCCGCGCTGGTCGCCGGGATCGCCTGGGTGCTGCGGATGCTGGTGCGCTTCCTGCTGCGGCCGGTCGCGCGGGCGGTGGCGTGGGTGCTCACCCCGGTGCTGCGGGTGATCTACAACTGGGTGCTGGCGCCGCTCGGGCACGCCGTCGCGTGGCTGCTGCTGGCGCTCCACCGCCGGGTGCTGGCGCCGCTCGGGCAGGCGGTCGTCCGGGCGCTGCGCGCCTCGTACCGCTGGATCCTGGTCCCGATCGCCTCGGCGATCGTCTGGGCCTCCCGGGTGATCTACCGTTGTCTGCTGCGGCCGATCGGCCTGGCCATCCGTTTCCTCTGGCGGTACACGTTCGGCCTGTTGTTCCGCGGGATCGCCGCGACCGGCCGCCGGGTGCGCGACGAGATCCTGCGACCGGCCGGGGATGTGGTGCGCGCCGCACTGGGACTGCGCCGCTGATACCACATTTCGTGACGGGGCGTCATGCGGCCGTTATCACAAGTAACTGGCCGATGGGCCCGTAACGGTGCGGCAATCGATGTGAAAAACTTCCGGCATGATCGAGCAGGTGCGGTTCGGGTTGGTGGGGTACGGCAGCGGCGGGCGGATCTTCCACGCCCCGCTGATCGCCTCCGCCCCGAACATCGAGTTCGCCGGTGTCGTCACCACCTCCGAGGAGCGCCGCAAGCAGATCGCCGAGCAGCTCCCGGGCGTCACGGCGTATGACTCCATCGCCGCGCTGGCCGCCGACGGGGTGCGCGCGGTGGCCATCTCCACGCCCGCCTCGACGCACGCCGACCTGGCCCGCGAGGCCGTCCGGCTGGGTCTGGCCGTGGTCGTCGACAAGCCGTTCGCGCTGGACGCGCCGACCGCCCGCGAGCTGGTCAAGACCGCTGAGGCGGCCGACGTCCCGCTGACCGTCTACCAGAACCGTCGGTGGGACTCGGACTTCCTGACGATCCGCAAGCTGATCGAAAAGGGTTCGCTCGGCACGATCCGCCGCTTCGAGTCCCGTATGGAGCGCTGGGCGCCGGACCGTCTGCCTCCGGCGGCCGGCGGCGGCACCCTGCTCGACTTCGGCTCGCACCTGGTCGACCAGGCCCTGCAGCTGCACGGCCCGGCCCAGCGGGTGTACGCCGAGATGCGCGGCGACTCCGAGCTGGACGACGACTTCTTCCTGGCCCTCCACCACCTCAGCGGGGTCGAGTCGCACCTGTGGGGCAGCTGGCGCCAGGCCGGCCCCGGCCCGCGCTTCCGGGTCACCGGCACCGCCGGCACGTTCATCTCCGCCGAG
This sequence comes from Actinoplanes siamensis, assembly GCF_016862395.1. Lineage (GTDB taxonomy): Bacteria > Actinomycetota > Actinomycetes > Mycobacteriales > Micromonosporaceae > Actinoplanes > Actinoplanes siamensis. Next base: position 19,987 of record NZ_BOMW01000081.1, read on the forward strand.
TTGGACTGCCAGGAGGAGCAGCTCAAGGCCGGCAAGACCCCGGCCAAGCTGGGCGACCGCTGGGGCGTCGAGCACGAGCACCGCTGGGGCCACCTGTGGCGGGGCGCCACCGGCGCGCCGGTGGAGAGCTGCCGCGGCCGCTGGGACTCGTTCTACCCCGCCTTCGCCGACGCGGTCCTGGGCAACGGCCCGCTGCCGGTCGACCCGTGGGACACGGTCCGCGCCATGGAGGTCCTGGACGCGGCCCGGGTCAGCGCCAGCACCGGCCGGTCCATCACCCTCTGAATCAAAACTGGGGGTACGCCCCAGGCGCCGCCCCCACCTGACTCACGCCCGACTCGGACACCGGCCCGTGGCCGCCCGGCGCACCCGCGCTCGGCCGCGGGCCCACATGCCGCCCATCGAGTCGGCGTTACCCGGTACCCCGCACGTGAGGCCGCATCCCAGCCGGCGCGCCGCACGCTCCCGGCCGGTCCACGGCAGAACGCACCCCACCCGGGCCGCCACGCGCCGCACGCTCCCGGCCGGTCCTCGGGGGTGCTCCTGGGCTTCGAGACACCCCCGAACGCGAACCGGGCGCCCGCGGCGCGCTGCGGTCTGGTGTGGCGGCGGCGGAGCGCCATGAACAGCGCAAGCCGCGACGCGCGCCGCCGTCCGAGTCACACAGTCACGTTTGCGCTGTACGCAGTCGGCAGTCGGCAGTCGGCAGTCGGCAGTCGGCAGTCGGAAAAGTGTGCCCGCGTCCGGTTGTGGACGCGGGCACGGGTTCGCCGGTGGGCCGCCGCCGGCGGAGGCCGGCGGCGGCCGGAAGTCGGCCCGGCGACGGCCTGCCCCCGACGGAGGTCAGTTGCGGATGATGGTGAAGGTGCTGGTCGGGTTCTCGATGTCGCGGTAGTTGTTGGCGAGGGTGAGGTTGGTGAAGGTGGCCGACCCGACCGCCGGCCCCTGCCCGGCCTCCGGCAGCGGGTTGGCCCAGATGCCGTAACCGGACTTGGCGTCGTAGGCGTCACCACTGCGCTGCGCGCCCGTGATGGTGACGTTGGTGAAGACCGAGTCCTTGATCGGGTTCACCGGCTGGCCGCCGATGTACTGGGTCTGGAACATGATGCCGGAGTAGGTGGGGTCGACGATGTCGACGTTGCTCACCCGGATGCCCTGGAAGACCTTCGACGCGCTGAACATCCAGATCGCCGGGAAGACCTGCGCGCCCCAGAAGTGGCCGCCGGCCCGGACGATCGAGATGTTGTCGAACACGGTGGGCGGGTTGGCGCCGAAGCCGTTCATCGGGTACCCGAAGTCCAGCGAGCTGATCGTGATGCCGGAGTAGACGAGGGTGTCCGCGATGTAGATGTTCTTGAACGTGTTGGCGTACCCGCCGTAGACCGCGATGCCGGCGGCCCGCCAGGTCAGCGTCGTCGTCAGGTTCGAGTAGGTGTTGTCGATCTCGTCCGACCCGCCCGCGTCGATCGCCGAGAACAGCGCGAACGAGTCGTCCCCGGTGGCCCGGGCGTCGTTGTTGTCGACCAGGTTGCCGGTGCTGCCGTTGGTCATGTTCACGCCATCGGCGAAGGTGTTCCGGATGCGCGAGTTCTTGATCACCATGTTGTCGGTGTTCGCGCCCCAGTAGAGGCAGACGACGTGCTCGGCCCAGATGTTGTCGATGGTGATGCCGGAGACGTTCGCGAAGTCGAACACCTTGCCCGGCCCGTCGATCCGGATCGTGTAGTTGCCCCAGAACGAGAAGTTGGCGAACGTGGAGCCGTTGGCCGTGGCGTCGGCGCGGAAGCCGGCGTCCGTCTCGGTCTGGGTCTGCGGGGTGTGGAAGCGGGTGAACCAGGGACCGGCGCCGACGACGCGCACGGCCTTGCCGTACACCTGGAACTTGTTCGAGGTCTGGTAGTCACCGGCCGGCAGGTAGACGCCGATCTTGGTGTTGTCCTGGCGGGCCACGTCCAGGGCGTTCTGCACCGACTGCTGGTCGAATCCGGTGGGGACGACGTACCTGGAGGCGTCCGGGTTGCCCAGCGCGGTCACCTGTTCCAGGTTGATGAAGTCGATCGCGATGGCGCCGCTGTTCACCGCGTCCTTCTGCAGCTTGATCGTGCTGCCGGCCGGGAACGAGCCGCTCAGCAGGATGTTCGCCTCGTCGTAGATGTGCCGCGGGCCGGTGCCGGAGTTCTGCGGCGCGGTCTCGTTGCCGTAGAGCCAGGCGTACCTGGAGGTGAGCGGCAGGGTCTTGTTCAGCGACCCGTTGACGTACACGTTTATCGAGCTGGTCGTGCCGTCCGGAATGGAGAACCGCGCGACGACCGTGTTGGTCGGGTTGCGGGTGGTCCACTGGACGTACGCGCCGGTCTGGTTGAGCGTGACGGCCTTGCGCCCGGACGCCTCGCCGGCCAGGTCACCGACCGTGCGGTTGGGCCCGACGACCGCCGCGCCGCCGCCTGTCGTTCCGTCCTCGGCCTCGTACATGTCGTACGGCATGTTCGCGCCGCGGCCCACGAAGAACGGCTTCTCACTGGTGTTGTTGGCCTGCTTGACCGGCAGCTCGTTGCTGTCGACGGCGACCACCGTGCGGACCGTGTACTTGCCGTTCACCGCGGTCCAGGTGCCCAGGCCGATCGGCGGCGAGGAGGCGCCGGCGGCCAGCGTGCCGGTGTACGACCCGGTGAACGTCCGGACCGTGGCCGAGCCGTTCAGCACGGTGACCGTGACGGTGTGCGCCCCGCTGCCGGTGGCCGCGGTGCCCTGGTTCTTCAAAGTCGCCGAGAAGCTGACCGTCTGGCCGGCCGACGGGTTGCCGGGCGACCAGGAGACCGCCGAGGCGACCAGATCGGAGCTGCTGACCGGCGCGACGACCAGGTTGGTGGGGTTGGTGTAGGAGTTGTTCGCGTCGTTGGTCTCGATGACCGTGTCCGCCTCGTCGACCTTGGCCGAGAGCGCATAGGTTCCGGCGTCCCGGGCGCCGATCGAGGCGGTGACGGTCGTGCTGGCCCCGGCGGCGAGGGCGCCTACCGTGGCGGTGCCGGCCTTCGCCGTACCCAGGTAGAAGTTGATCGAAGAGGCCGGCGAGGCGGCCGTGCCCGCGTTGCGCACCGTGCCGGACAGCGTGATCGCGTCGGTCTCCACCGGGGACGCCGGGGAGAAGGACAGACCGGTGACGGTGAGGTCCGGGTTCGGCGCGGCCGTGCCGATCACCTGCAGCTCCGCGACCTGGCCGCTGGGCGCTGCGGTGTTCGCGGTGAAGGACAGGCGGACGTCCGCCGTGGTCGCCGAGACCGGGATGGTCACGGTGTTCTGCGTGGCGGGATTGAAGGTGTACGTCGCGGAGCCCACGATCGTGGTGTACGCCGACGCGGACTGCTCCCGGCCGAGCACCGCGAACGTCTGCTGCCGGGTGCCCCAGTCGGAGCCGGGGTTCAGCTTCACCACCACGGACGAGACTGACGCGTTGGCGCCCAGCTTGACCGTCAGGTTCGCCGGGTAGGCGCCGCCCTCCCAGTAGGTGGCGGTGTCGTTGTCGTTCGCGTTGGCGGCCACGAACGTGAACACCGTCGACGACGCCTCGATCGGCTTGCCGACCGCGAGGTTCGTGCCGGTCCCCGGGTTGCCGGTCCGGGTCACCGTGTTGCTGGCCGCCGACTCGTTGCCCGCCGCGTCCCGCGCCTTGACGTAGTAGGAGACGGTCGCGGTGTCCGGCTGGCTGTCGGTGTACGTGGTCCCGGTGACGGTGGTCTTCAGGGTCCCGTTGACGTACACGTGGTAGCCGGTCACGGCCACGTTGTCGGTCGACGCGCCCCAGCTCAGCCGGATCTGCCCGCTCGCCGGCGTGGTGTAGGACAGGGTCCCCGGCGTGGTCGGCGCCTGGGAGTCGCCTGTCGCCCCGGTCCGGGTCACCGTGTTGCTGTTGCCGGAGACGTTGCCGGCCGCGTCCCTGGCCCGCACGTAGTAGGACACGGTCGCCGAGTCGGGCTGACTGTCGGTCCAGGTCAGCACGTTGCCGGCCACCGACGTGCGGAGCTGGCCGTTGGCGTAGACGTCGTAACCGGTCACGCCGACGTTGTCCGACGAGGCGTTCCAGGTGAGCCGGATCTGACCGCTCGCCGGCTGGGTCCAGGTCAGGTTGCCGGGCGCGCTGGGCGCCTGGCTGTCGCCGCTGACCGGGCCGTAGAGCTCCAGCTCGGAGAGCTGGCCGGCGGGCCAGGCGGTGTTGCCGGTGAAGCTCAGCCGGACGAAGCGCGCGGCGGCGGCGGTGAAGTCGACGGTGACGGTGTTGCCCGAGGACGGGTTGAACGTGTACCCGGCGCTCGCCTTGAGATCGCTGAACGAGCTGCCGTTCGTGCTGCCCTGAATGGACAGCGTCTCGGTGCGGGTGTTCCAGGCGGTGGCCGGCGGAAGCTTGAGGACGGCCTGGTTGACCTGCGTGGCGGTGCCGAGGTCGACCTGCAGCCACTGCGGGAAGGCGTTGTTGCCGCTCTCCCAGTAGGTGTTCGGGTTGCCGTCACCGGCGTTGCCGGCCGGGTAGACGTCTGTGTAGCTGCTGGCGCTGAAGGTCTTGCCGGCCGCCAGGTTGGGTCCGGCGGCCAGCGCCGCGGGGGCGTGGACGAGCGCTGCGACCACGCTCGCAGCCGCCGCGGCGGCCAGGAGCCTGAATCTGGACATGCGGGAGCGCACCTTTCTTCCGTGAGAGGTGTTGCGGGGACCGGCGGGCGGCATCGGTGGACAGCCGCCCGCCGGGGTCTCAGGAGGCGTACGCCTCGAACTCGGAGAGCTGGCCCGCCGGCCAGCCGGTGTTCCCCGTGAAGGTGAGTCGCAGGTAGCGCTGGGTGGTGGCGACCGGGATGGTGACGGTGTTGCCGCCGGCCGGGTTGAACGTGTAGCCGGCGCTCGCCTTGACCGTGCTGTAGCTGGACCCGTCGGTGCTGCCCAGGACGGACAGCGTCTGGGTGCGGGTGGCCCAGGCGGTGGCCGGCGGGAGCTTGAGCACGAGCCGGGCCAGTGACCGGCTCTGGCCCAGGTCGACGGTGATCGACTGGGGGAACGCGTTGTTCGTGCTCTCCCAGTAGGTGTTCGCGTTGCCGTCGGTGGCGTTGCCCGGGCCGTAGACGTCGGCCTGGCCGGTCGCCGTGGCGGTCCGCCCGGCCGCGAGATTCCCGGCCGGCGGCGTGCCGGGCGGGGTGGACGGGGTGGACGGGGTCGTGGTGGTGTTGCCCCACTGGGGGGCCGGCCACGGGCCGCAGTACGGCGTCGGCGTCTGCCACCCGGAGTTGCCGCCACCGTCGGTGATGGCCAGCCCGGAGCCCGTGCAGTTGTAGGTCGGCGGGTTCTGCGCGATCCCGGTCGCCCGGACGTTGGTGAACCGCGCCGTCGCCGGGGCCTGCGCCTGCAGCGCGAACGTGCCGGCCCCGGCGATGGTCACGTTCGTCAGGTTCAGCCCGCTGGTGCTGTTGCCGATCCACTGGATCGCCGAGTACGAGCTGTCCAGGATGTCGGTGTCGGTGACGTTGATCGTCGCCCCGGTGATCGCGCCCTGGTCCGGCCAGAACCACAGCGCGCCGATCCCGAAGTTCCAGTTGTAGTCGGAGTTGCCGGTCCGGATCAGCGTGTTGCGGGCCAGCGTCCAGGTGCCGGCCACCGCGGTCGGCCCGGTGACGCCCGGGTAGCGGTTCGCCACGTGCAGGCCGCCGCCGTTGGTGACCGTCTCGGCCATCACGTTGTCGCTGATGGTGATGTCCCGGCCGCCGTAGCTGACGATGTTGTTGGCCAGGATCGGCGCGACCACCGTGTTGCGGGTGAACGAGTTGCCCACGTTCGGGGTGTTCTCCGCCCACATGGCCAGGCCGTCGTCGCCGGTGTTGCGGACGAACGTGTTGGTCACCGTGGAGTTGGTGACACCGATGTGGAAGTTCACGCCGTCCGCGGTCTGGTCCAGGATCCGGCTGTTCCGGATGGTGAACCGGTCCATCGGCCCGTCCATCCAGGCGCCGACCTTGGTGTGCTGCATCCAGACGTTGTCGATCGTCGAGTTCGACATCGCCCCGCCGAACGCGTTGACCTGGTGCTCGTCGACCCGCTCCGCGATGTCGCCGATGATCGCCAGGTCCTTGACCACGACGTTCTGGCTGGGCCCGCCCTGGCCGTTGTACTTGCCGTAGATGCCGGCCGCCTGGTCACGCTGGGTGGGGTGCCGGCCGCCGAGCACGGTGTGCCAGGGTCCGGCCCCGGCCAGCGTGACCCGGTCCACGATCACGTGGCTGTACAGCGTGAAGGTGCCCGGCGGGACGTAGACGACCCGGCCGGAGGAGGCGCCGGCGTTCACCGCGGCCTGGAACTTGGCTGTGGAGTCGGTGGCGCCCGTCGGGTCGGCGCCGTAGTCGGCCACCACGTCGATCGCGCCGGACGGCCGACCGATCGGGCCCGGCACGTTCTCGAAGTCGGCCAGGTCGATCGTGAAGCTGGGCGACTGCGCGGTCGACGAGACCTGGATCCGGATCTTCGTGCCGGCCGGGTACGTGGTCCCGAACAGCGCCCGGGCCTCGTCGTAGAAGTGGTGCGGGCGCCCGTCGCCGGGGTTGTTGGTGAACGGGTAGTAGCCGTAGTACCAGGCGTACTTCGAGGTCACCGGTACCGTTCTGAGGAACGTGGAGCCGGTGCGCAGGTCCAGGGAGGCGGTGCGGCCGTCCGGCACGCTGTACCGGAACGTCACCGCGTTGGCCGGCTTGGTGAGGGTGAACTCGACGTACTCACCCGCGGCGTCGAGGGTGATCGCCTCCCGCCCGGAGGCTTCCGAGGAGAGCGTGCCGTAGGTGCGGTCGGTGCCGGTCGAGGTGCCGTTGGTGGTGGCCCTCTCGGCCTCGATCTCGGTGAACGGCACGGTGGCGCCGCGGCCGGCGACGTCGAACGGGGACAGCCCGGCGGCCTGCGCCGGAGGTGACTGCCAGATCACCGTGGTGACAGCGGCCGCGAGGACGGCGGCGACTGCTGCGAGTGGGGCGGTGCGGTTGGCCATGGGTCCCTTCCTTGGTGTGGCCAGCCCCCGGTGTTCCTTGTCTGCCCGTGGGCGCCCCGGCGGTGGAACCGGAGGCGCCCGTTCCCTAGAGGCGCAGCCAGACCGCGGTGTCCCGGGGGAGGAGGTCACCGTCGAGCGGGCCGCTGGCGAGCAGGCAGGTCTTGTGTTCCGGCAGCGGGACGGGCGCGCCGGAGAGGTTGAGCACGCAGGCGAACCGCGGGCCGCGCGTGTAGGCGAGCACCTCGGCGCCCCGGTCCAGCCAGGCGAACCCGGCGCCCTGCGAGCGGCGGAGCCTGATCGCGGCGCGGTACAGCTCCAGCATCGAGTTCGGGTCGCCGGTCTGCGCCTGGACGGTCCGGTCCTTCCACTCCGCGGGCTGCGGCAGCCAGGGCGTGGCGGTGCTGAAGCCGTACGGCGGTTCGTCGCCCGACCAGGGCAGCGGCACCCGGCAGCCGTCCCGGCTGTGCCCGCGCCGGGCGTACATCGGATCCTGCATCTGGTCCTCGGCGATGTTCTCGTTCTCCCAGAGACCGAGCTCCTCGCCCTGGTAGACGTAGGTGGCGCCGGGCAGCGAGAGGGACAGCAGGGCGGCCGCCCGCGCCCGCCGGGTGCCCAGCTCAAGGTCGACAGGGGTGCCGTCGAGGTTGTTCCCGAAGCTGAAGGTGGTGTCGGTACGCCCGTAGCGGGTCACGTGCCGGGTGACGTCGTGGTTCGACAGCACCCAGGTGGGCGGCGCGCCGACTCCGGCGTGGGCGTCCAGCGTGCGGTCGATGCAGGCCCGCATGAGGTACGGATCCCACGCGCACCCGAGGAAGTCGAAGTTGAACGCCGCGTGCAGCTCGTCCGGCCGCAGATAGTTGGTGAAGCGGTCCACCTCCGGCATCCACACCTCGCCGATCAGCGCCCGGTCCGGGTACTCGTCGGCGACCCGGCGCCAGGCCCGGTAGACGTCGTGCACGGCGTCCAGGTCGCGGAACGGGTGCGGTTCCCCGTCGCGTACCTCCGGAAGGTCCTTGTCCTTGAAGAGCAGCGCGGCCGAGTCGATCCGGATGCCGTCGGCGCCGCGGTCGAACCAGAACCGCAGGATGTCCTCGAACTCGGCCCGGACGTCCGGATGCTCCCAGTTCAGGTCCGGCTGCTGCGGGGTGAACAGGTGCAGGTACCAGGAGCCGTCCGGCGCCTTGGACCAGGTCGTGCCGCCGAACTCGCCGGTCCAGGCGGTGGGCATGCGCTCGGAGGCCGGCCGGAACCAGAAGTAGTCCCGCTCCGGGGCGTCCGGCGAGGCGATCGCGGCCTGGAACCACGGGTGCTCGGAGGAGACGTGGTTCGGCACGATGTCGACGATGATCTTGATCCCGGCCTGGTGCGCCTCGGTGATCAGCGCCTCGGCGGCGGCCAGGGTGCCGAAGACCGGGTCGATGTCGCGGAAGTCCGCGACGTCGTAGCCGGCGTCCGCCATCGGCGACGGGTACCACGGGCTCATCCAGATCGCGTCCACCCCGAGGTCGCGGAGGTGGCCCAGGTGCGCCCGGATGCCGTCGATGTCGCCGACGCCGTCGCCGTCGGAGTCGGCGTAGCTCCGGGGATACACCTGGTAGATGACCGCGTCGCACCACCACGCACTGTCTTTTGCGGACACGAAAACTCGCTTTCTGCGTATTATTGCAGCATTTTGCGCTTCTATCGGCTGAGGCCGCCCGGGGCGGCCCGCTCAGCCCTTCAAGCTGCCCGTGGTCAGGCCGGACATGATGTTCCGCTGGAAGATCAGGAAGATGATCACGGTCGGGACCGCGGCGATGACCGAGGCGGCGACGATCTCGTTCATCGCGGTGCCGCCGGAGAAGGCGTAGATGCCGACGCTGACGGTACGCGTCTCCGGCGACGGCATGACCAGCTTCGGCCAGAGGAAGTCCTTCCAGACGTACGTCACCGCGAAGATCGAGACCACGCCGAGGATCGGCCGCGACATCGGCAGGATGATCGACCAGAGGGTGCGGAACGGGCCCGCGCCGTCCACGTGCGCCGCCGCCAGCAGGTCCTCCGGGATCGAGTCGAAGAACCGCTTCAACAGGAAGACGTTGAAGGCGTTGGCGACCAGCGGCAGCCAGATCGCGAACGGCGAGTCGAGCATGTCGAGGTGCGCGAACGGCAGGTCGATCACGGTCACGTACTGCGGGACGACCAGCACGATCGCCGGGATCATCAGGGTCGCCAGCATCGCGCCGAGGATCACGTTGCCCAGGATCGGGCGCAGCTTGGACAGGGCGTACGCCGCGGCGGTGTCCAGGACCAGCTGGAACAGCACCGCACCGGCCGCGTAGTAGAACGTGTTGAACAACAGCTTCGCCAGGTCGAGGTTGTGCCACGCGTTGACGTAGTTGCCGGTCTCCGGGTTCTCCGGGAACAGCGTGGGCGGCGTCTGCGCGATCTCGGTGCCGGACTTGAGCGCGCCGGTGACCATCCAGTACAGCGGCCCGATGAAGACCAGCGTGAAGCCGAGGACGACGAGCCCCAGCAGCGTCCAGTAGACGTACCGGCCCTTGCCGCGGGAGAGCTGCGCCTGCGAGACGAGCGTGCGGGTGCTGGAATCCTGTGCCATCGTCAGTCCTAGTCGTTCTTCGTGGTGAGCCGCAGGTAGAACGCCGAGAAGGCGGCCAGGACCACCAGCATGATCACGCCGAGGGCCGCAGCGCCGTTGAGGTCGTTCTGGAAGAAGCCGTGCTGATAGATCAGGTACGCCACGGTGGTCGCGGAGTCCTGGGTGCCGGCGCCGTTGGCCAGGATCAGCGGCTCGACGAAGACCTGCATGGTGGCGACGATCTGCATCATCGCCAGCAGCCCCAGGATCAGCCTGGTCTGCGGGATGGTCACGTTCCAGATCCGCCGCCAGAGCCCGGCGCCGTCCAGTTCGGCCGCCTCGTACAGCTCGCCCGGGATGTTCTGCAGCGAGGCCAGGTAGATCAGCACGGCGCTGCCCATGTTCATCCAGGTCGAGGCGATCACCATGGCCGGCATCGTGGCGCCGGCCGACTGCATCCACTGCGAGGTGGGCAGGTGCAGGAACTTCAGGATCGCGTTGAACAGGCCGGCGTCGCTCGGGTCGTACGCGTAGAACTTGAAGAGGAAGAGCGCGGAGGCCGGCGGCAGCATCACCGGCAGGTAGACCAGGACGCGCAGGTAACCCTTGGCGTGGCGCAACTCGTTGAGCAGGATCGCCACGAAGAACGGCACCGCGTACCCGATGACCAGCGCCAGCAGGGTGAAGTAGACGGTGTTCCGCCAGGCCGGCCAGAAGCTCGGATCGGCGAGGATCCGGGTGTAGTTGTCCCAGCCGACCCAGGTGGTCTCGCCGCGCCTGGTCCTCTGGAAGCTCATCACGATCCCGCGGATCATCGGGTACCAGGTGAACAGCGTGAAGCAGAGAACCGCGCCGATCAGGAAGGCGTGCCCGGTGATGTGGTCACGGATCTTGCGGCTGCGGCGCGCGCTGGTCCGGGACGCCGACGCGCTGCGAGTCAACTGTTCGGTCGTGCCCGGGGCGGTCATGGTCGCCAACGGAAAACTCCTGCGGTGAGTCGGACGGGTGCGGGCCGGTCACGGCCGGCCCGCACTCCTCGCGGGATCAGCTGCCGGCGGCCAGCAACTGGTTGACCTTCTCCTCGGCGGTCTTGAGCAGCGCGTCGATGTCGGCGTTCGGGTCGGTCAGGACACCCGACATCGCCGAGTCGAGCACCGCGTAGACCGCCTGGGCGTTGGCGGGCTCGCCCTTGATCGGCAGCTGCTGGGCCTCGAACAGCGAGTAGATCGACGGGTCCACGTTCGCGTTCGCCTTGCGCAGCTCGAACTCGGCCTTGGCGGTCGGGCTGTCCTTGGCGAACAGCAGCGGCTGCGGCACACCGACCGGGTAGTTCTGCGGCTTGGCCCGGACGTAGTCGAACTGGCCCTTGCCGACCGTCAGCTTCTGGTAGGCGACCCACTTCAGGCCGGCTTCGACCTGCGCGTCGGTCAGGCCCTTCTTGAAGAAGTAGCCGTCGCCGCCGCCGAGGGTGGCCTTCGCCAGGCCGTCCTGGCCGGGCAGCGGCGCCACGGCCCAGTCGTCGTACTTGCCCTTGAACTGGGAGACGATCGCCTGGGTGGTGTCCGGGGCGCCGACGAACATGCCCACCTTGCCGGCCGCCGCGTTGGTCAGCAGGTCGCCCCACTGCAGCAGTTGACGCGAGCCCATCGAGTTGTCCCCGTACCGCATGTCCTTGAGGTTCTGCAGGACCTGCTTGCCCTGGGCGTTGTTGAAGTCGGCCCTCTTGCCGTCCGCGGAGAGGACCTGGCCGCCCTGCGAGTAGATCTCGGCGGTGAAGTGCCAGCCACCGGTGTTGCCGGCGCTGTACTCGGCGTACCCGGCGGCGCTCTTGTCGGCGGCGGCGATCTTCTTGGCCGCGGCGCGGACCTCGGCCCAGGTCTTCGGCGGGTTCGCCGGGTCGAGACCGGCCTTGGCGAAGAGCACCTTGTTGTAGACCAGGCCCATCGAGTAGTTCTTGACCGGCAGGGCGTAGGTCTTGCCGCCCTCGGTGAACACCTGCTTGAGCGCCGGGTCGACGTCCTTCCAGGTGGGGACGTTCTCGTCGGTCAGGAACGGGGTGATGTCCATCGCCTGGCCGGAGTCCAGCACCCGCTGCAGGTCGGTCATGTAGCCGTAGAAGACGTCTGTGGTGGTGCCGCCGGCCAGCCGGGCGGTGAAGTCCGGCGGGTTGTTGCACTGGGTGCCGACGCTGACGCTCTTGATCGTGATGTCGGGGTTGTCCTTCTCGAACGCGGCGACGTCCGCGTTCCAGTTCGCCAGCAGCTCCTTCTCGGTACCCACCGGCATGCAGTCGACGGTGATGGTGACCTTGCCGTCGGCGCCGGTGCCGTCGGCGTCGCTCTTCGTGGAGCACGCCGCGAGGCTGAGTCCCAGGCCGGCCGCGAGCGCGAACGCCGCGACCCTCCGGTACTGCGGTGCGGACATCTGTCCATCCCTTCGGAACGGTTATCCAGGACGTTCGTCGATGTGCGAGTGATCTCGGAACTGGACCTCCGGCACTCGCCGTGGTCAGCTCTGTGAGTGGAGTCACCGTAGCGAGGACGACCCGTTTCCGCAAGGTTTCGATTTTGTGTTGAAAAGACACGACAGCGGCGTGGCAGATGTTGACCGGCCCCCCTCCGGACACGAAAAAGCCCCCGGCCGCTCGTCGCGGCCGGGGGCTGCCCGGCGGTTACCGCGGCGCCGGCCCGGTCGAGCCGCGGACCACCAGCTCCGGCTCGAAGAGCAGCTCGTCGCGGAGCACGCCGGCCTCCTCGATCTGGCTGACCAGGATGTCGACCGCGGACTGGCCCATCGTCTCGATCGGCTGCCGGACCGTGGTCAGCGGCGGGTCGGTGCAGGTCATGAACGCCGAGTCGTCGAAACCGACCACCGACACGTCGGCCGGCACCGAACGGCCCAGGCGGCGGGCGGCCCGGATCGCGCCCAGAGCCAGGACGTCGCTGGCGCAGATGATGCCTGTGGCGCCGCGCTCGATCAGCTTGGCGGCGGCCACGCGGGCACCCTCCATCGAGAAGCTGGAGCGCTCCACCCAGGCGTCGTCGTCCCACCCGGCGGCCTGGATCATCGCGGCCATCTTGCGCCGCGACGGGATGTGCCCCTCCGGGCCGAGCACCATGCCGATCCGCTCGTGGCCGAGCGAGCGCAGATGCCCGAAGGCCTGCTCGACGGCGACCGCGTCGTCCGTCGACACCCGCGGGAAGCCGAGCTCGTCGACTCCCGCGTTGACCAGCACCACGGGCAGCCCGCGGTCGGTCAGCCGGCGGTAGTGCTCGTGCGAGGCGTCGGCCAGCGCGTACGACCCGCCGGCGAAGATGACGCCGGAGACCTGGTGGTCGAGCAGCATCTCCACGTAGTCCGACTCGGGGACGCCGCCGATGGTCCGGGCGCACAGCGCCGGCGTGAACCCGCGCTGGGCCAGCGACGCGGTCACCACCTCGGCCAGCGCCGGGAAGATCGGGTTCTGCAGCTCGGGAAGCACCAGGCCGACCAGGCGCGCGCGCTCACCGCGCAGTTTGGTGGGGCGTTCGTAGCCCAGGACGTCGAGGGCGGTGAGAACCGACGCCCGGGTAGCCTCGGAGACGCCGTCGCGCCCGTTGAGCACCCGGCTGACGGTCGCCTCGCTGACCCCGGCCTTCTTCGCCACCTCGGCAAGACGTTTGGTCACGCCGGAATCCTACGTCAGCGGACTGCAAGAACTGAACCATGGCTTGCGGCCGTCTTTGAAATCGATGACAGTGCTTGCCTGATCGTTGCAGGCGCCCCCGTCGGGGTTCCCCGGATGTCTCACCCCGCGTGAGAGGCGGCCTGAACTTACCCGGTTCGGTCGTCGCGCTTCGTGCTGACCGGGCTTCCGCGCGCTTGCGTCACGGCAACGCGGCGAGATCACGCAAAACGACCCGCGACGGGTGCGTCGGATGCGATGTTGTGAGCTACCGGTAAGAAAGGGATCACCACGAGATGACCGACTGGGATCAGAACGACAGCTGGTCGGCCCAGGACCGGCAGCGCGATTCGGTGCACCGGTTGGCCAACGTCAGCAACGACATGGCCACCGCCACCCGGGCCGCGGTGCACGCCGCGGAGACCGCGGTACAGGTGATCCAGCGCCTGGAGGCGAGCAGCACCGAGATCGGCAAAGTGGTCCAGTTGATCGCGACGATCGCCAAGCAGACGAACCTGCTGGCGCTCAACGCGACCATCGAGGCGGCCCGGGCCGGCGAGGCGGGACGCGGCTTCGCCGTGGTGGCCAGCGAGGTGAAGGACCTGGCCAACGAGACCGCCACCGCGACCAACGAGATCGGCACCCAGGTCGGCGGGATCCGGACGGACACCCAGAACGCGGTCGAGGCGATCGAGGAGATGCAGGGCCTGATCGCGGAGCTGGACCGCTGCCAGAAAGTGATCAGTGGGATCGTGGTGGAGCAGCAGGCCGGCTGAGGAAGACTGTCCGGCATGGCTGGCAAGCGAGCACCCCGCGCGAGAGCGTGCCCGTGCGGCTCACCGACGTACGCCCGGTGTTGCGGACCCCTGCACGACGGCAGGCCGGCGGAGAACCCGCCGGCCCTGATGCGATCGCGCTTCAGCGCGTTCGCCCTCGATCTCTCCGACTACATCCTGCGGACCTGGCACCCGGATACCCGCCCCGCCCTCCTGCAGAGCGATCCCGGGATGCGGTGGGTGCGCCTGGAGGTGCTGGAGACCACCGGCGGCACGCTCTTCGACGCCGAGGGCACCGTCACCTTCCGGGCCCACTTCCGGGACAACGGGACACCCGGCGTGCTGGACGAGAAGAGCAGGTTCGTCAGGCACAACGCCCGATGGGTGTACCACAGCCCGATGTGATCTCCTTCAAGCGTCACGGAAGAAGGTGAGCCATGTCGGCAACGAGGCCGATCGAGGACGGGATCGTCCGAGATTTCAAGGTCAACCTCTCGTACGGCGAGTACCTGCACCTGGACGAGATCCTCCACGCGCAACACCCGGTCAGCGCGCCGGAGCACCACGACGAGCTGCTCTTCATCCTCCAGCATCAGACGTCCGAGCTGTGGCTGAAACTGATCATCCACGAGCTGCGCGCGGTGCTCGCCCACCTGGCCAAGGACGAGCTGAAACCGGCGCTCAAGGGACTGGCCCGGGTCAAGCACATCCAGCGGACGCTGACCGAGCAGTGGTCGGTGCTGGCCACCCTGACCCCTACCGAGTACGCCCAGTTCCGCAGCTTCCTGGGCACGTCCTCGGGCTTCCAGTCCTACCAGTACCGCGCTGTCGAGTTCCTGCTCGGCAACAAGGACCGCCGGATGCTGCAGATCTTCGACGACCAGCCGGCCGCCCGGGAACTGCTGGCCGACCTGCTCGGCACGCCCAGCGTCTACGACGAGTTCCTGCGATACCTGGCCCGGCACGGGCATCCGGTGCCGCCTCCGATCCTGGAGCGCGACGTCACGCAGGCCTGGGAGTTCCACCCCGGCCTGGTCCCCCTCTTCCGGGACATCTACGAGCAGGCCGAGCAGCACTGGGAAGCCTACGAGACCTGCGAGGAACTCGTCGACCTGGAGGAGAACTTCCAGCTCTGGCGCTTCCGGCACCTCAAGACGGTGGAACGGACGATCGGCTTCAAACGCGGGACCGGCGGGTCCAGCGGGGTCGCGTTCCTGCGGGCGGCGCTCGATCTGACATTCTTCCCGGAGCTGTACGCCGTACGCACCGAGATCGGAGTCCCCCGTTGAGCCTCCTCGCCCGGGCCGCCGCCCTGGACGCCGCGGATCCGCTGGCGCAGTTCCGGGACAGGTTCCTGCCGGCGCCCTCGGTGATCGCCTACCTCGACGGCAACTCGCTGGGCCGCCCGCTGGCGGCCACCGCGCGCCTGATGGACGACTTCGTCCGCGGCCAGTGGGGCGACCGGCTGATCCGCGGCTGGACCGACGGCTGGCTGGAGTGGCCGCTGACCCTCGGCGACCGGCTCGGCGCGGTGGCGCTGGGCGCGGCCGCCGGGCAGACGGTGGTCGCCGACTCCACCACGGTCCTGCTCTACAAGTTGGCCCGAGCCGCGGTCGACGCCCGCCCGGGCCGGCGCAAGGTGGTCCTCGACACCGACAACTTCCCCACCGACAGGTACGTGCTGGAGGGCATCGCCGCCGAGCGTGACCTGACCCTGGTCTGGATCACCACCGACCCGGCCGGCGGGATCACCGGCGAACAGGTCCGGGAGGTGGTCGACGAGGACACCGCGCTGGTGCTCTTCTCACACGTCGCCTACCGGTCCGGCTGGCTCGCCGACGTGCCGGAGATCAACCGGATCGCGCACGAGGCCGGCGCGCTGACCATGTGGGACCTGTGCCACTCGGTGGGCTCGGTTCCGGTGCGGCTCGACGACTGGGGGGTGGATCTCGCGGTCGGCTGCTCGTACAAGTACCTCAACGGCGGCCCCGGAGCGCCGGCCTTCGCCTACCTGCGCCGGTCGCTGCAGGACTCGCTGCGCCAGCCGATCCAGGGCTGGATGGGCCACCGGGCGTCGTTCGAGATGGGCCCGGGGTACGAGGCGGCCACCGGCATCCGCGCGCTGCTCAGCGGCACCCCGCCGATCCTGGCCATGGTCCCGCTGCACGCCAACCTCGACCTGCTCGCCGAGGCCGGCATCGAGGCGGTCCGCGCCAAGTCGCTGCTGCTCACCGACTTCGTGCTGGAGCTGGCCGACGAGTGGCTGGCGCCGCTGGGGGTCGAGGTGGTCAGCCCACGCTCCGCCGGACGCCGGGGCGGCCACGTCACGCTGCGGCGGCCCGGTTTCGAACGGCTCCTTGAGCCGTTGTGGGACAGCGGCGTGATCCCGGACTACCGCCGGCCCGACGGCCTGCGGATCGGCCCGGCGCCGCTGAGCACCAGCTTCACCGAGGTCCACCAGGGCCTGTCCGTCGTTCGCGACCTCGCCGAGAAGATCCAGTGACCACTTCCTCCTCCCCGCCCTGCGACTCGGCCCCGTCCGCCTGCGGCGGCGCGGGCTGCGGCGGCGGTTCGTGCTTCTCGCGTACGGCCCGGGCCGCGCGCCCCGGCGAACCCCGCCCCACCGTGACCGAGGTGCCGGACCCCCGTACCGACCGGCGCATCGGCTGGCTGGCGGCCGACTCGATCTGGTGGGGCGGGCGGCTGCGCACCGGCGCGGCGCTGCGGGTCGGTGTGGACGGCGTGGCCAAGCCGGTGCCGGCCGAGCTGGCGCCCGGGGACGCCACCCGGCGGCTGCCGGGGACGCTGCTGCCCGCGCTGCTCGACGCGCACGTACACTCCGCGCTGGTGGACCTGGGCGCCGTCCGGGCCGGTGGGATAGCCGCGGTCTGGGACCTCGGCGGCGTTCCGGCCACCCTGCGCGAGCTCGCGGCCCGCGCCGCCGGCGCGGGGGTCGTCTCCGCCGCCGGCGCGTCATCCGCCTCCGTCGGTGGCGCGCGTTGCGGCCCGCTCTCCGACGGCGCGGATCCCGCGGAACCCCAGCTGCCGCTGATCCGCTATGCCGGTCCGTTTCTGATCGCTCCCGGCGGCTATCCGAGCGACCGCGCGTGGGCCCCGGCCGGCAGCTGCCGGGAAATCACCTCGCCGGCCGACGCCGGCGCCGCGGTGGCCGAGGCCCGGTCCGCCGGCGCCACCCTGATCAAGGTCACCGCCCACGCCGGCGGCCCGACACTGCCGCCACCCACGTTCCGCGCCCTGACCGGCGCCGCGCACGCCGCCAACCTGCCGGTGGTGGTCCACGCCGAGGGCCCGGGAACCGTGGCCGCCGCCCTGGAAGCCGGCGCCGACCTGCTCGCGCACACCCCGTGGACGGAATCCCTGCCGGACCACCTGGTACGCGCCTGCGCCGCCCGGATGACCTGGATCAGCACGCTCGACATCCACGGGTACGGCGAACCGTCCCCGGCCCAGGAGGTCGCGCTGGACAACCTGCGGCGCTTCGCCGGACACGGCGGCCAGGTGCGCTACGGCACCGACCTGGGCAACGGCCCGCTCCCGTCCGGCGTCAACCCGCGCGAACTGCGGGCCCTGCGAGCGGCCGGCCTCACCCCGGACGAGATCCTGATCGCCGCCACCGACGCCACCCGGCCCGCGCTCACCTGGATCCCCGGCGGCCTCGACCTCACCCCGTCCACCTTCGCCGAGGTCCTCGCCACCGCCCGCGTCCTCGACCACGGGGTCCGCCCCAACCCGTGACCCACGCCGCAAGCCGCAGGCGCCGGCAGCGCCCGGGCGCCGGCTGGTCTCCAGGGGGTCCCTCACGGCTCCTGACACACCCTTGACAGCCAGCCGGGGCCCGGCGGCGGGGCCCCGGAGGGTCTCTCACCGCCGTCGACACACCTCCGGGGCGGAGGCGACAGAGGGCCCGCCGGCGGACCCCGAGGAGTCCGGCGGCGGGCCGGTGGTGGGAACTG
>NZ_BOMW01000082.1 GCF_016862395.1 Actinoplanes siamensis
AAGTCCGCGGCGAGTTTCTTCGCGGCGGAGCTGGACCGTCCGTCGCGATGAAAGTCGACTTCGTCGACTCCCACCAGGCCGAATACGGTGTCCAGCCGGTCCTGCAGGCTCTTGAAGATACGCCGGCACAGATCGCACCGTCGACCTACTACGCCGCCAAGACCCGCCCCGTCAGCGCCCGCTCGCAGCGCGACGCCGAACTGACCGTGATGATCATGCAGATCCACGCCGAGAACTACGGCGTCTACGGGGCCCGCAAGATTTGGAAGGAACTGCGCCGTCAGGGCATCGAGGTGGCCCGGTGCACGGTCGAACGGCTGATGCGCGCCGCCGGGCTGCGGGGACTGCTACGTGACAAGTCACCACGGACCACCCGCCCGGCCGCCGAGACCGACCGGCCCCGTGACCTAGTCAAACGTGACTTCACCGCGGAGGGTCCGAACCAGCTGTGGGTCGCCGACCTAACCTACGTGCGCACCAGCGTGGGCTGGGTATACGCCGCGTTCGTCCTCGACGTGCACTCCCGCATGATCGTCGGCTGGCAGGTGTCGACCAGCCTCTACACCGATTTGGCCCTCGACGCGCTCAAGATGGCCATCTGGCGCCGTCAGAACCAAGGTGCTGACCTGCGCAAACTGATCCATCATTCCGACCCGGGGCGTCCAATATCGAGCACTGCGCTACACCCAGCGACTCGCCGACGCCGGTGCCGTCGCCTCGGTCGGTTCCAAGGGTGACTCGTTCGACAACGCCATGGCCGAGGCGTTCAACTCCCTGTACAAGGCCGAACTCGTCCGGAACAAGGGACCCTGGCGCGGACTCGATGACCTGGAGATGGCCACCGTCGAGTACATCGACTGGTACAACAACCGGCGTCTGCACGGCGAACTCGGCCATGTCCCACCCGCCGAACACGAGGAACTACACGCGATGACCCAGCCAGTCACCGCACCCCTGAAAACCAGCTAACCAACTCTCCATCAAACCCGGGGCTTGACAGTTCGGCCTGCCAGGTCCGGAACCGTTCGCGCATCGCCGCGACCTGGTCGGGTTCGAGCCCGTAGTCGATGAAAGCCCTGATCGTCGAAGCGGCTGTTCGCGCCGAGCATCTGCGCGAAGAGCTGCCGGTCGAATCCGGCGTCGGCCTCTGCCGCCAGGATGCATAGCTGCTCCGCCGTATATCGGCCACAAGTTATAGCGGCGTCGATGTCGATGAAGTCCCGCGCGGCGGCTCGGTTGTACAGGGCATCCGTCTTGCCTGCCATCACGTCGTCGGGGTGCAGGACCGGACCGATCTGCATCTCAACGGGCGGTTGAGCGCGCCAGTTGGCGACGAGTTCGACCCGATGTTGCTCGTCCGGATCCGCGGCCTGACTGACGTGCAGCCGGGCGAATGTCTCCAATCGGAGATCAACCACAACATCGAATCCTTCGCCTTCGAAGGCAGCGATGACGGCATCCACAGCGTTTGGAAAGTCGGCGCGTCGTTGCCAGTCGGCGAACAGGTCGACGTCCTCACTCGGGCCTGTCGATGATGCCGTGCGCCGCGACGGCATGCCCTCCAGCCAAAGCGAAGCCGAACGGGCCGCCCGCGCGAAGACCGATCTCGGCAAGCACGAGGTGCAGTGGTCCGCCTCGTGAGGCACTACGCAGCGGCCCTGCGGGATTCAGCAAGTACCGGGTGCTTCGACTCCCAGGCGAGTCGCAGCTGCGGCGGAAGGACCAAGCCGCCCCAAAGGCTTCGAAGTGTCGGCCCGTTCAGCCAGAGCTGCAGATCCTCGATAGTTGTCGCCTCGCGCAGGACGGTCTCGTACATGCTGGCGAGCCGGCGCGGGTTGTCGAGGTCATGTCGCGCACGCCCCGACCAGTCGAGCCGTCGGCTGAGCACGACCTGACCCGCGATCGGCCCGGTCAGCTCATCGAGTTGCTCGACGACGACATACGGCCGCTGATCTGCGTACCGTGACCCGCGCGGCGCGCCAGGCCCCGACTCGGTCAGCTCCGCCACAGTCCTGTTCCTCTCATCGCATCTCCGGCAGGCGGGCGGGACCCCATGCGGGTCCTATCGCCGGTATCGGGGCCGTGCGACCAGCGCAGGATTAGGAGTTGGTTCTTTACGCTCAAGGATGGTCGCCGCTCGCCGGAGGCGAACCAGCGCCGGGAACTGTGCTGGATGACCTGTCTGACAGATTGCAGCCCGGGGCACCGGAACTCTCCACACGTTGCGCCATCAACGGTTACCGCGGCCGCTGGATGTAGTCAGCAAGCACCCTAATGATTACATATAGTGAAGATTATGACAACTCCTACCGTCATGTACCGACTCCTCACCATCGTCATTCGCGAAGCCTGCCCCTGACAGGCTTGTCGGGCGACGCGGAGCGACGGCTCGCGGGACAATCCGACATAGGCCAATCCATCGCGCCAGTTAAATAAAGCGATGAATTGGCCCAGGATTTACCCACGATGCTAACCGAAAGTATCCGTAGTGGACTTCACATCGTCCCGGCACCCACACGCAAAGTAGCCAGGGTGACAGTCGGCGCCCCAGCCCTGAGCTGCGAAAATGGTTCACGCGGCGCACCGGAGTGCCCTGTCGTACCCACGCGGCCCATCGATAGCTATCTCGAACTCGTAAATCGCGGACATCTACGAGTCTCGGAGACGAAAAACAGGGCCGACCATCCAAAGTCGACCCTGCTTTGACCTGCCAAAACTCGCCTTTTAGTCCTTCAGGAGCTGGCGGGCCATGACGATCCGCTGCACCTGGTTCGTGCCCTCGTAGATCTGAGTGATCCCAGTCCATCTATGTCCTGAGCTGCGAAAACGGCGCTCGCGGCACCTCTCGCCCGGAATTCGCGCAGAACGCCGACGAGGTCATCAGCGCGTTTAGCCCACCTCCGCGAGAATTCCATTGGCATAGGATGATCTAAGGCGATCTGGCACAACCGCGCTACAGGACAGCCCCTGACCAGGTCTCTGATCGCGCACGACCACTGACAACAGCTACGACTTACTCGTCTAGGCGGTGATCGGCTGCCGCAGGGCAGCCACGGCCGCATGGGCGGCCGCCTCCAACACGTCGCTGATCCGTGCCTCGATACCGGCCACCTTCGAATCCCACAGCCCGGCCGGGCGCTCGTGCGCGCTGTCCGAGCCGGCCGGATAGAGGCCGTTGACCCGCAGGTCCTGGAGGATCGCCCGGACACGCAGCAGCAGTTGCGTCACAACCCGTTCCCGGGACGTCACCTCGCGGGCCGTGCTGTAGAAAGCGTCGTACAGAGCCACATTCTCCGGGGTGGACTTGCTGAGCGTCAGCCCGTCGTTCGCCCGCAGCAGCGAGCCATCACTGGGCACCAGCTTCGCCGCTACGGCCACATGCACCCGATGGTTAACCCGGCTGGCCTCGATCACCCGGGCGATATCCTCGGGCGCCATCCGTCCCCGATAGGCGCCCCGCAGGGCAAGTAGCTTCGCCATCACGGGCACATAGTCCACCGCCCACCGGCCGGAGAAGGACCGGTGCTGCAACGCCATCGCCGGGCGAATCAGCCGGGCATACGCCTCCCGGGTCGGCACGCCGGCGTAAACCAGCAGCGCCGAGTAGCCGTCGAGCAGTGCGGCGGCGTTGCGGGCCGCGGTTGGCAGCCCGTCGCTGAGCACCAGCGCGAGCTCGTCGTCGAGCAACTGCCAGAACGTGGACGAGGCCTGGTTACCGGTGATCCAGCGGAACCAGAGCAATTGGTCGATCGAGTGGGGGTCCGGGGCCGGCGGCGCCCCGGCGTCGGCGCTCAACTTGGCACTCTGGCGCAGCACCTCGGTCAGATCTCCGTCGAGCCACCGCAGGCCGGGCTTAGGTAGGATGAGCGGCATCAAACCGTAGGGGTAGCCGCCGAATTCCCAGTCGAACGGGGTTCGTCCGGCGGTGCTGGAGAGCGCCACGGCGATCATTCCTCCTTTTTCGGGCGCCTGACTCACGTTCGCAATACTCGAGTCCACAAAGACAGTACGGCATTAGCTGTGGCGGGCGGCACAGCCCACGAACTCTAACACGGAAAAGTCGCGGAAATGCTTCTCATGACCACCCCTGAGCTCACTGGTTCCGCCGCGAATGTATCGCCGGCGAGACACCTCCGCCGGCAGCGAGCACGGCTGTTCCGACGGTACGGGCCGACTGCGCCGCCCCCTTTCCAGTAATCTCGGAGGAAAGGACGAACCGTGCCGAAGTCCGGTTCCCGCACCGCCCCGAATTAACGGATAGCACCCTTATCAAGACAACTCAAAACGGAGCTGAGCGATGACCAATCCATTCGAGCGCGACGACGCCGACTACGTGGTTCTTGTCAACGACGAGAACCAGCATTCCCTGTGGCCCGACTTCGCCGAGGTGCCCGCCGGATGGACGGCGAGGTTCGGACCGGACCGCCGCCAGGCCTGCCTGGACTACGTCGAGCAGAAATGGACCGATATGCGGCCGGCGAGCCTGGCACGTGCCATGGAAGCCGCATAGTAGAGCAGCTGTACCACAAGGTGATCGGTGATTTCGGCCGGTCACCTCGTGGCGTTTATCGGCTCGTTGGTGAGGCGCGGCGAGCGCCGCACCACCCTTACCACATCTCCGCATCGCCGATAGGCGAAGATGTGAGATCGCCCGCACGCAGTGCGCGTCACACCCGGCGAACACGTGCCCGGATGTGCTGAGCCGCCCAGCCGGGCGCACGTTGCGGCTCCGCTCAACGCCCCGGAAGGTATCGCCACTCATCGAATTGTGCGAGCCAAGAACACGGAGGGCAATCGCGCCCCGGAAGCTCTTTTGGCATGTCAAACAATGCTTGAACAACAATCGTAGGGGCTTTTGCATACTGACAGTGATCAACCCGCGGCGGGATGCTACGGGGATAGAGAAATTCTGTTGACGACATCCTCCATCCGGTCTACTCTAGACGGCACATCAGGCAATGACATGTGACCAAACGGGGGATGCATGCCCATCAGCCGGGCCCACAAAGGCCCCGTTCATCACACAGATCTCGCCCTCCGGGCACGGCCCTTCGAGCAGCGGCCTCGCTTTCCGGCATGTCCGCACTGCGCGGCAAGCTCCGGAGACACAGATATTCAAGAGGCTGGCGCACCACAACCAATACTCTAGACGGCAATTCCTGGAGGGCTCCACCATGCACCGCACACGGGGATTAAACCGACTTGAATCCGGTATTCAAAGTCGAGCAGTTTCATCCATCTCCGCTTCTGCAGACGCAGCCAATCCCTCTATCGGGCAATTACTTCAGGCCAGCATGACTCGCACGACGCTGGCACTCCCGAACGACCTGCCAATCGAATCATGGTCCTCCATCGGGGACCATTTGCTATCCGTCTCCGATTCGTCGTCCTGGTGGATCGGCGATTGGCTGGTATTCGGCCAGGAGCAATACAAGGACCGCTACCGGCGAGCCATCAAGGGAACGGCCCTCAACTACCAGACCCTGCGCAACTACGCCTGGATCGCCCGTCGATTCGAGCCGGCTCGCCGGCGAGCCCGCCTCACCTTCCAGCACCACGTGGAAGTCGCCGCCTTGCCACCTCACATTCAAGATCACTGGTTCGGACTCGCCGAGAAATTCGGTTGGTCGAAGAACGAGTTGCGCAAGCAGATCAGGGACAGCGAGTCGTCCTCCGACACTCCGATAAAGCCCACCGAACTCCGGGTCAGCCTCCGTCTCAGGCAGGAGCACATCACCCGCTGGGAAGAGGCGGCACGGCGCAACAATCGAAGCCTCATCGAGTGGATCACCGAGGCTCTCGACAACGCCACGGTAGCGCTCGACCACTGACGCCACCGCCTCGTCACCCGGCCGGTCACATGTGCCACTTCTGACCGGCCGGGCGCCGGCCTCAGCCGGCGACCTCCAACACCTCGGAACGCCTCGATCGTGCGTCGCTGATTCCGGAGATCCAGCCGTGCCGGTCCGGTGTCCGGCCGTGCTGGATGTCCAGCAACTCCTGGCGCAACCGCGCGGTCAAGTCTCCCGTCCCGCCATCACCGATCACCACCTCGCCGTGCCGGCCGTGCAAAGATCCGATCCCCCGGACGACCGCGACCGTCCCGCAGGCGAACATCTCGGTCACTCGGCCAGCACGGGCCGCCTCCTGCAGTTCGTCGATCTCGATGGGTCGCTCCACCAGGCGCGCCCCACGATCCGCGGCCAGTCGCATGATCGAATCCCGGGTGACTCCAGGTAGGATCGTGCCGGTCAGGGGTGGGGTGCACACGCTGCCGTTGTCGTAGACCACGAACACGTTCATGCCGCCGAGTTCCTCAACGAACCGGCGCTCGGCCGCGTCCAGGAACAGGACCTGGTCACAACCGACCTCGGCCGCCCGGCCCAACGCCGGCATACTGGCCGCGTAATTGCCACCGCATTTGACGTCACCAGTACCCCCACGTACCGCCCGGACGTGGTCATCACTGATCAGGATCCGCATCGGCGGGGCCTCGCGACGGTTCACCACGACCGGCGAGGCGATCACGCCGAACAGGTACGCGGCGGCGGGTTGCATGCCGAGTGTCGGCTCCGTGGCGATCTGAAACGGACGTAGGTACAGCGTGCCCTCCGGGTGGTCAGCCACCCAGGCCGCGTCACTGCTGACGAGTTCCTCGACCGCTCGCCGGAACAGCTCGGCCGGCACTTCGGCCATCGCCAGTCGGCGGGCCGACGCGGCGAAACGCTCGGCGTTCCGCTCGACCCGGAACAGGTTGATCCCGCCGTCCGCCGCACGGAAGGCCTTCATACCTTCGAAGATCTCCTGCCCGTAGTGGAAGACCGCCGCCGCCGGTGACAACCGCAACGGTCCGAACGGTTCCACCAGGCCGTCGTGCCATCCACGCTGCTCGTTCCACCGCACGGTGACCATGTGCTCGGTGAAGACCTGACCGAACTCTCCGCCCGCCACCAGCGCGGCACGGTCCGCCTCACCAATCGGGGACTCGATCATACGTTTCTGGAACTGAAGCGATTCTAGGCTGGTCATGCTCAAACCCATTTCAGCGAAAGGAATACGACCGTGCGCGTCGGCGTAATCATTCTGCCCGATCGGGGATGGCAGGAGTCGAAAAATAACTGGCGTACGGCGGATCAACTCGGATTCGATTCAGCTTGGACCTACGACCATCTCTCCTGGGGCCCGCTCATTGACCGACCCTGGCTCTCCGCCTTTCCGACCCTAGCGGCCGCCGCGAGTGTCACCGAACGAATCGAATTGGGCACCTTGGTGACCTCGCCCAATTTCCGGCACCCGGTTCTGCTCGCCCGCGACGCGCTCACGATCGACGATCTGTCCGGCGGCCGCTTCGTGCTCGGGGTCGGCGCCGGGTCGGTGAGTGCGGGCGACGCCCAGGTACTGAGCTCTGAGCCGCTGGCGCGGACCGCCCGGACCCGGCGCTTCGCCGAATTCGTTCAGCTCCTCGATCGCCTGCTGACTGAACCGCTGGTCGACCACGACGGCGCCTTCTACACCGTTAACCAGGCCCGGAACGTGCCCGTCAACACGCCAGGCCCGTCCATCCCGCTGGCAATCGCGGCAACCGCCCCTCGAGGGCAAGAGCTGGCCGCCCGCTTCGGTGACATCTGGGTGACCCTCGGACCACCCGAACTCTCCACCGCCTACCAGCCGGCCGCGCTGGCCGCCGTGGTCGGCGCTCAGATGGCGGGTCTGGAGGCGGCGTGCGACCGGGTAGGAAGGGATCCCGGAGAGCTGCGCCGCGTCTTCGTGATGACCGATCTCTCCGCACACGCATTGGCATCAACCGAGTCCTTCGTAGAATTCACCGAGGAATACGCGAACCTGGGGATAACCGACCTGGCGTTTCACTGGCCCCGCGAGTCCGGCATTTTCGCCGGAGATCCGGAGATTCCGTTCCGCGTCGCCGAGGCGCTGCCGGCGCTCCGCGACAAGTAGCAAAAAGATGTGTCCGGTTTGCCGTCTCGCCGGCGGGACGACAAACCGGAAAGCAGTGTTGAGAAAGGGAGCAGCAATGGAAGAACGCCAGTTGGTGTCCGGCGGCAGCCGGTTCGAGGAGATCTTCGGATACTCCCGGGCGGTACGGGTGGGTCCGTGGATCGCCGTCGCCGGATGCACGGCCGCCGGGCCGGAAGGACCGGTGGGTGGCCCGGACATGGCCGCCCAGGCCCGTGAGTGTCTGCGGCGTATCGAGGACGCGCTGGGCGAGGTCGGCGCTTCGCTGACGGATGTGGTGCGCACCCGTGTCTTCACCACCGATGTCACAGCCTGGGAGAGGATCGGCGCGGTGCACAACGAGTTCTTCGGGACGATCCGGCCGGCCAGCACCATAGTCGAGGTCGCCGGCCTGGCCCGGGATGATCTGTTGGTCGAGATCGAGGCGGACGCCGTCCGGCTCTGAACGCCGTCAGGGGTTCTCCGTTATGCGGAGAACCCCTGACGGCGGTCACCGGCGGAGATCTGCTCGCGGTCCGGTGGCGGTTCTCAGACCGCGTCCGGGTCACCGTCCGTGAGCAGCAGTCCCAAGCAGAAGCTGCCCGGCTCAGCCTTGCGGGTGACGAAGTGATGCACGGTGCCGGCCGGGATCAGCATGGCCGCGGGCGCCACCAGTTCGTGGTGCACGTCATCGGTGTACACGTCGATGATCGCCCCGCCCGGCTCCTTGGCCAGCAGCAGATAGACCTCCGGAACGGTGTGGGTGTGCGGCGCGGCGACCGGCTTGCCGACCTTGTCGCTGATCTCCCCACCGGCCACCTCGAACTTGAGGCCACCGAGCATGTCACCGGTCAGGAAGAACGGCGTCGGCTCGAAGTGGCCGCCGACGTTCTTGAATACCGGCAGATCCCGCAGCACCACCGGCGTCGGCTGATCCAGCGTGCCGTCTTGAACAGTCATGGTTGTCCTCCGGTCAGCCGGCGTCAGGCCGGAACGAGGTGGTAGATGAAGCTGAAGGCGGGCAGATCGATGAGCCGCCGCTCGTGGCATCGCCATCCGCTGCCATCGAGCGCGGTCTCCCACTCCTGCAGGGTCGGCAGGAACTGTCCCATGGTCGAGTGCACCAGCTCGAACCCCAGCGTGAAGAGCGGGTACTCGCCCTCGGCGACGTCCGTGGACCGGCAGGTGTCACCGAGGAGCAAACCCTTGGCATTCGGGAAGGCCTCGCGGAGCTGCCGTAGCGTCCGGCGGCAGTTCTCCAGCGGCCAGAAGTCGTGTCCCATCAGGAAACTGGTCAATAGATCGACCTCGGCGAACTTCTCGTTCGGCGTGAGGTTCAGGACGTCGTCGCGCAGCAGCGTGATCCGATCCTCGAGCCCGGCGTCGGCCACCGCTTCGGCGGCCACCTCGAGGGCACCCTGGGCGATGTCGATCCCGATCCCGCGGCTGCCCGGATGCCCGTCGACGATGGAGATCACCCGGTCGCCGCTGCCGCAGCCGAGATCGGCTAACGAGGTGAACTCGATGCCGGCGAGCAGCTCGGCCAGCGGCGGATCGAAGAAGTTGCGCGCGATGCTGCGGCAGGCCCGGCTGATCGCCGCGGAGTCGCGCTGCAGTCCGTGTTCGGCCCGCACCTTCTCACTCGACAGGCGAGGCAGGTCGGTGAAGAGCTCGCCACAGCCCTGCGTGAGCCAGTAGAAGAAGCCGCGGGTCCGGAACGCCTCGGCGAAGCCCATTCCCGGCCGGGCGATCCGGCGCTCCGCGTCGAGCGTGGCGATCCGGCGGCCGGTGAGAGCGAGGACGATGGAGTGCAGGGTCGGCAGGTGGACACCCCGACGCTCGGCAAACTGCGACAAATCCACCAGCCCGGATTCGTCCAGCTCGTCCAGCAGTCCGATCTCCCAGGCCGCGCTCAGTGCTGCGGCGGCGACGGCGCCGTTGAACGTATCCGCGCAGTAACGAGCATCCGAAGAAAGGTTCAGGTCCACGGTCATCGATGAGAATTCCTTCCAGCGGGAAAGCGGGGTGGTCACCGGGCACCGGCCGGGACAGGGACGCCCGATCCTGCGAGCCGAATGATCCGAAGCAGGTCCGAGATCGCGGATTTGGCCAGGGCGGCGACTTCGGGACTACGCAGCGCCGGCGGATTATCCTCAGCACTGGGGGCGTACCAAGGGAGCAGTCCGCCGGTAGACAGGTCCAGCACGATGGCGTGCAGACGGCGGACCAGCTGCCGGGTCACGATGTCGGCGGAGACGGCCATCCGCGTGGTCAAAAAGATGCTGTCGTACAGCCAGGTGAGGCTGCGACGGCGCATCCGCCACGGCCCGGAGCCCGCGTTCGCCTCCTGCAGGAGGCTGCCTCCGGCGGGCAGCACCTTGAAAGCGATGCCGTCATGCACCTGCTCGTACAGGCGGCACTCGTCGCGCAGCGCGGCGGCCGCCGGGCCGGTACCGAGCTCGATCTTGCCACGGACCAGCTGACGCATCGAGGTGTAATCGACGGCCCACGACCCGCTGAGATTAGGATGCTGCCGTGCCATCGGAAGTCGGATCACCCGCTGGTAGATCTCGCGCGGCGGGGAGCTGGTGTACAGCAGCATCAGGCTGAACCCACGGACCAGCAGCCGAGCCTGATCGGCCAGTTCCTCCTGATCGACGTCCGCGCTCGTGATCTCGTCAAGCACGGCCGACAGCATCTGCCACATCAGGAACGACGCCTGATGGCCGGTGATCCACCGGAACCAGAACACCCGGTCGATCTCGACATCCCCGACCGGCGTAAGCCCGGTGGTCTCCACACCCGCAGCCAGCCGCTGGTGCACGGCATTGATCAGCTCGGCATCCGCGGGTGGCGTGCGGGGCAGCCACTTCGGTGGTAGCGCGAGCGGCTCCAGCCCGTACGGATGGCCGCCGAACTCCCAGGATGCGCTCGCCGGCAGCACCGAGACGACGGCGTCGAGGTCAACGGCTGCCATCGTCGCCGCCCGGCATGTAGCTCATCTCGATCTCGAGACCGTTGACGTCGTACGCGTAGAAGCTCTGCATGCCGTCGGCATCGATGTCGATCTCACCGGCCGGCTCCGGGCGGCGGAAGACGTACCGGCCAGAGTTGTACAGCTCCATGTACTTGTCACGCCAGCGGCTCAACTCCTCCGGTGAGTCCACCCGGATGCAGACGTGCTGGAACTGATTGCTGTCCAGATCAGCCGGATCGTGTCCGGGACCCCGGGTGAACAGATGGAACCGCATGTCACCGGAGGCCATCTCGACGACCCGTGCGAGCCCCGGCAGCCGCTCACAGCTCTGCGGGGAGAATCCACTCTCCATGGACCATCGGGCCACACAACCGAAGAAGTCGGTGTACCAGGCGATGGCACTGTCGATGTCGCTGGTCTGCACGGCGACGTGATGGAGGGCACCCACCAGCGGCCGCGGTTCGATGCGCTCCGGTGTTCTCGTTTCGGCTGACAACTCTGCGTCATCCCATCTTTGTCGGGCGCCGGTCTGATGGCGGAATGGTCAACGGGCGGCGGCGTAGGCCTGTCGGCCGCGCGGACTGGCTGCGGCGAGGACGAACCCCGTCTCGTCGGCACCGGTCGCGCAGACCTTGCCCTGGGACAGCGGCGGCGCCAGCACGACGTCGTGACCACGCAGCCGGAGTTCGTCGATGACGGCCGCGTCCGCGCTCGACTCGACGGTGAGGCCGCCTTCCCGGGACTCACGCGGCGTGAACGACGACGGTGGGGCATCCGATTGGAAGGCGAGGGCCTCGGTGGCGGCCTGGGTGTCCAGGCCGAACTCGGTAACGGCCAGGAAGAACTGCAGCGTCCACTGGTCCTGCCGGTCGCCCCCGGGAGTACCGAAGCCGAGGCGACGGCCGTCGTCGCCCAGCACGATGGTGGGACTCAGCGTGGTACGCGGACGACGGCCCGGGGCCAACGAGTTCGGGTGTCCCTCGGCCAGCCACATGGTCTGGCCCCGGGTGCCGAGGGCGAAGCCCAGCTCCGGCATCGTGGGGGAGCTCTTCAGCCAGCCGCCGCTGGGGGTCACCGCCGCGACGTTGCCGGCCCGGTCGGTGGCTGAGAGGAAACAGGTGTCGCCTCGGGCTGCGGTAGCTTGCACTACCGTCGGCAGGCCGTCACCCAGCTGGGTCAGCCACTCATTCGCCGCCGGATCAATCGAGGGGACCACGATCTCGGGCGTCCACGGTGTACGGCCGTCCGGGGAACCGGGGCGCAGCAGCCGCGCCGCCTCCTTGCCGACCAGCCGTCGCCGTTCCCGGTTGTACTCGGCGCTGAGCAGCGTGGCCATGGGCACGTCGGAGTGCTCCGGATCGCCGTACCATGCCTCTCGATCGGCGAAGGCCAGGTTGGCGCACTCCACCACGGTATGGATGAACTCCGCCGACCCGAACCCCATCCCGGCCAGGTCGAACCCTTCTAGCAGGGCCAGCTGCTGCAGGAAGACCGGCCCCTGCGACCACGGGCCCGGCTTGTACACGCGCTGCCCGCGATAGTCGGCCGTCAGGGCGTCCTCGACCAGCGGCTGCCATCGAGCCAGATCCTCACCGGTGAGGAAGCCGCTGTGCCGCCGGCCAGTCGAGTCGACGGCCGGCGTGGTGACGAACCGGTCGATGGCCTCCGCGACGAAGCCTTGGTAGAAGATCCGGTGTGCCGCCTCGATCTGCCCGTCCCGGTCCGCGGTGACTGCCTCGGCCTCACGGATGATGTGCTCATAGGTGTCGGCGAGAATCGGATTGGTGAACCGTGACCCGGCCGCCGGCACCCGGCCGTTCCGGAGATACACCTGACCGGAGCCGAGCCACTCCGTGCGGAACAACGGCGCGAGGACGGCGACGGCATTGGCGACCGCCGGCAGCAGCGGGTAACCGTGGCGGGCATAGCCGACGGCGTACGAGAGCACCTCACTCAGGCGCATCGTGCCGAACTCGCTGAGCAGCGCGAGCAGCGCGCCGAACGCTCCCGGCACGGTGGCCGACAGCAGGCCGGAGCCGGGCATCTGGACCAGTCCCAGAGTCCGCATCCGCGCGATGTCCGCACCCGCCGGCATCGAGCCTTGCCCGCAGATCGACCGTGTGACACCGGTCGAGGCCGAGTGGGCGAGGATGGAGGCGTCCCCACCCGGGCCGTTGAAGTGCGGTTCGACCACCTGCAATACGAAGGCGCCGGCTACCGCGGCGTCGAAGGCATTGCCACCACGCTCGATGACCGCCATCCCGGTCGCCGAGGCGAGGTGGTGCGTGGATGACACCGCCCCCAGTGTCCCGCGCAACTCAGGCCTGGACAGCACCATTCTCCCACCACATTTCTCAGGCGATTTACAAGAAGACAGCGGCGCAGATCAGGGCATTCGAAAATCCAGCTTTCAGTGCCGCACGCAATGAACTCAGTATAGGTAGGCAGCGACCACGTAACTGCCTCCGGAGAACGTCTCGCCGGCTAGACAGAAAATCAATCGGCACCGGTGTCCGAGACGAGTCACCGAGTCCGTCCCGGCGGTACGGTCCGTTCCCGTGGACAACCTGACCGACCGTATCCAACACGACTCCATCGACCGGCTGCGGCGCAGCGTCGAAGAGCTGGACGACGAGATCGCCCAGCTGTGGCGCCGGCGCACTGCCATTTCCCGCACTCTGGACGACCTGCGCGTGGCTGGTGGCGGCACCCGGATCTCACTGGCCACCGAGTATGCCACTGTCGCTCGTTACCGCGACGCCCTCGGCGACGACGGTGGAAGTCTGGCCCTGCTACTGCTCCGTGCCGCACGGCGCGGCAAGGACCAGACCTCCTGACATCATCGCGGCGCCGCCCCCAGTTCCCGCACTTCCTCCTCGCTGAGGGCGGCGATCTCGTCCCGGATCGCGTCCTCCACGGCGAGCGCGATCCCTCGAATCGTGGGGCTGTCGAAAATCGCCCGCACCGGAAGCGCCACATCGAAACACTCCCGCACCCGAGAAATGATCTGGGTGGCCAGCAGGGAATGTCCGCCGAGCTCGAAGAAATTGTCTTCCACACCCACTCGGTCCAGGCGCAGAATTTCTGCCCAGATCTCGGCGAGCGCCTTTTCGGCAGGACTGGTGGGCGCCTCGTAGGGCTGGCCCGCACTGTGGCTCGACAACTGCGGGCGCACCAGCGCGGCACGGTCGACCTTGCCGTTGCTGTTCAACGGCAAGACCGGCAGTTCGACGTACGCCGCAGGCAGCATGTAGTCGGGCAGCCGCTCGGCGGCGAAGGCCCGCAACTGCGAGGGTGCCGGTATCGAGGCGCCGTCGGCCGCGACCAGATATGCCACCAGGCGCCAGGGCTCGTCGCCGTCCCGATACGCCTGGACCACCGCGTCCCGTACGGCCGGGTGCGCGACCAGGGCAGCCTCGATCTCGGACGGCTCGATCCGGTAGCCCCTGATCTTGATCTGCTGGTCCACCCGGCCCAGGAAGACCAACTCGCCATCGGCTGTCCACCGCACCTGGTCGCCGGTCCGATACATCCGGGTGCCCGGCGGACCGAACGGATCGGCCACGAACCGTTCGGCGGTGAGGCCCGGCGCGCCGGCATACCCCCGGCCCACCCCGCGGCCCGCCACGTACAGCTCCCCCACGGTACCGGGCCGGACCAGCCGCAGGTTGTCGTCGAGCACGTACCCGGCCACCCCGGCGATCGGCCGGCCGATCACCGGCGACTCCGGCCAACCGGCCGGTGGCCCGGTCAACGCCTCCGTGCTGACGTGGTGAGTCTCCGACGGACCGTACTGGTTCTCCATCACCACGCCGGGCAGCTTCGTCAGCAACCTGCGTACGTCCTCGGTGATCCGCAGCGGTTCGCCGCCGACGTGCAGCCGGCGCAATGCCAGGGACGGCCGGTCCCGCCGCACGCTCCAGGCGGTGGCGAGCTGGTAGAGCAGACCGGGTGACAGGTACATGCGCTCGACCCGCTGGGAGGCGAGGAGGTCCAGAAGCCGATCCGGGTCGTGCCGATCCTCGGCGGCGACCACGACGAGCCGGGCACCGCTCAGGAGGGTCACGAAGATCTCCTGGAGCGAGACATCGAAGCCCAACGAGGTGAACTGCAGGCAACTGCGCAGTCCGGCCGACTGCGTCAGCTGCCAGGTAACCATGTTGTCCGCGGTCGCCCAAGGCAGCGTGATCCCCTTCGGCCGCCCGGTCGAGCCGGAGGTGAACACGATGTACATGAGATCGGTGCCGGCCGGGTCGAAGCCGGAAGGTCGCGCCGGCGCCGTTGCCGCGCGGCTGTTCAGGTCGTCGAGGCGGAGCGTGGGAACCCCGGCACCGGAGTCCTCCTTCTCGGCGATCAACAGCCGGGCGCCGGCGGTCCGCGCCATTTCAGCCAGACGCCGGTCCGGCTGGCTGATGTCCAACGGCAGGTACACGCCACCGGCCTTGAGAACCGCCACCAGCATGGCCACCGCCGCGGCGCTGGGCGCGAGCCGCGCGCCCACCACGGTCCCCCGGCCGACGCCCTCCTCGATCAGGACGTGCGCCAGTCGATCCGTCCGCTCGGCGAGCTGCCGATATGTCAGCGTCGCATCGGCGGCGGCCACGGCCACCGCGTCGGGCGTACGTTCCACCTGCTCCTGGAAACGGCGCAGCAGCGAGCCCGCGGCGACTTCCCCGGGCCGGCCGTTCCAGTCGGAGAGCAACATCCGACGGGTCGAAGGGTCGACGATGGGGAGGCTCCCGAGCCGCCGCCGAGGCTCGGCAGCCACCGCCTCCAGCGTGGTCACCAGCTGCGCCACCAGACTCCGCATGCTTTCCGGGGCGAACAGGTCGGTGCTGTAGCCCAGCGTGCCGGTGATCGTGTCAGGGTGTTCCTGCAGCAATAGCTCGATTTCGAACCTGCTGTCCGGGATGAGCGCCGGAACCGTGGTGACCGCGGTGCCGGCCGGCGCGGACAACCGCTGCGGCGCCTCCAGGTCCATCCACACCTGGAAGAGCGGTTCCCGGCTCGAGTCGCGGTCCGTGACCAGCCGTTCCACCAGCGATTCGAACGGGATCTCGTCGTTGGCATACGCGTCGAGCGCAGTACGCCGCACGTCGGCGAGCAAGTCGGTGAAGGCAGGGTCGCCCGACCAGCGCAGCCGCACCGGCAGCGCGTTGATGAAAAACCCGATCAGCTGGTCCAGACAGGGACGGTTCCGGCCCGCGGACGGCACCCCGACCACCACGTCGCGGGTGCGTGCCTGCCGCGACAGCACGACACCGAACGCCGCCAGCAGCACCATGAACAGCGACGCACCCTCGGCTCGGGCGAGCTCGCGAAGATCGGCGGTGACCTCGGGGCTCAGACGCACCGGCACGTGCGCGCCGCGTCCGCTCAGCCGTCGCGGCCGCGGCCGATCGGTGGGCAGCTCCAGCGCCGCCGGCACGTCCCGCAGCTGTCCCGCCCAGTAGTCCCACTGATTCGCCGCTTCGGCGCTGGACAGCCAGGAGCTCTGCCATGCGGCGTAGTCGCCGTGGCCGATCGCCGGCAGCGGCCGCTCCCCCGGTCGCTGTGACTCGTACTCCGTGGTCAGCTCGCGCCAGAGCACGTCGATCGACCAGCTGTCCACGACGATGTGGTGGAAGCCGATCACCAGGAAGTGCTTATCGGGTGCCGCCCGGACCAGCCAGGACCGGGTCAGCGGCCCGGTCGCCAGGTCGTACTCGGCCTGGCTGTGCTCCCGTGCGAGACCCAACGCCACCGCCTCGGCCGCCGCCTCACCGTCGGCGCTCAGCTCGGGTAGCGGCACGTCGATCGGCATCACCACCGGCACCGGTGCGCCCTGCGCCTCGGCGAACCGGGTGTGCAGCGGCTCGTGGCGCGACCAGACCGCCGCGAGGGCGCGCCGCAGCTGGTCGGCCTCGATCGGGCCGTCGATCCGCCAGATGCCCTGCACGTTGTAGACGGTCTTGTCAGTCAGCATCTGGTCGAGGAACCAGAGGCGGCGCTGCGCGAACGAGGCCTGCAGATCGGTGCTGGTGCGACGCGGGATCACCGCCGCGGACCGGGCGAGGCCGTCGATCGCGGTAGCAAGCCGCGCGGGGGTGCGGTGCTCGAAGACCGCCCGGAGATCCAGGGATACGCCGAGGTCGTCGCGGATCCGGGTAACCAGCCGTGTGGCGAACAGCGAGTGGCCGCCGACGTCGAAGAAGTCGTCGTCCGGCGTGAGACCGGGCAGTCCCAGCACCTCGGACCAGATCCGCACCATCGCCCGGACGCCTGCCGTCATCGAGCCGGTGGACGCGGCCGGCCCCCGGCTGTCCGGCGGTTCAGGTAGCGCGGCCCGGTCAATCTTGCCCGCGGTGTTCAGCGGGAACGATGGGACGAATACGTACACCGCGGGGATCATGTGGTCCGGCAGGGTGCGGCCGAGGAAGGCGCGCACCGCGGCCACGTCCGGCTCATCCGCCGGATCGGCCGGCACGAGGTACGCGACCAGTTGGTTGGAGCCCAGCGCATCGCGCCGAGTGACAACGACCGAGCGGGACACCCCCGGATGGCGGGCGAGGGTGTGCTGAATCTCGCCGAGCTCCACCCGATGGCCACGGATCTTCACCTGGTCGTCGGCGCGGCCCAGGTAACGCACCTGGCCGTCGTCCAGCCACTGGACTATGTCACCGGTCCGGTACATCCGAGAGCAGGCACCGCCGAACGGATTCGCGACAAACCGCTCGGCCGTGAGTGTCGCCTTGCCCAGATAGCCGCGACCCAGCGCGGGTCCGGCGACATACAGTTCGCCGGGCACGCCGACCGGCACCGGCCGCAGACGCTCGTCCAGCACGTACGCCGTGGTGTTGGCGGTGGGACGGCCGATCGGCGGCGCCGCGTCGCCCGACACCGGATCGCTGAGCGTCACGATGACGGTGGCCTCGGTCGGGCCGTACGCGTTGATCAGCAGACGCCCCGGCGACCAGTACGCGGCGACCTCACCGGTCCAGGCCTCGCCGCCGGACATTATCTTCTGGATGGAATCCATCCGCTCGCCCGTCATCGCGGTCAGCACCGGCGACGGCAACGTGGCGGCGGTGACCCCGAAGCGGGCCACCGTCTGCGCCAGCGCGGACCCGAGCCGCAGCTGCTCGGTCGTCGCGATGACCAGTGCCGCCCCGGAGAGCAAGCCGCCTGTGAGATCCATGAACGCCACATCGACGCTCGGGGACACAAACTGGAGAACACGGTCGCCCGGGCCGACCCCGGTACGTTCGGTGAGCGTCGCGAGCAGGCTCGACACCCCGGTGTGGGTGACCATCGCGCCTTTCGGCAGCCCGGTGGAGCCGGAGGTGTAGATGACGTAGGCCGGGTGGGCGGGTCGCAGCGCGGTGCGCCTGTCCGCGTCGGTGACCTCGGTCGTCGGCTGCCTCGCCAGCATCTCGCGCACCGGTTCGTCGTCCAGGATCAGCCGGGGCAGGTCCGGGACGGCCGACCCTTCGGTGCATGACTCGAGATCGCGCACGCTGATGAGCAGCGCCGGGCGGGCGTCGTCGAGGATGTGCCGGATCCGCTCGGCCGGATTGTCCGACTCGATCGGCAGGTACGCGGCGCCGGCGTTCATCACCGCCAGGGCCGCGGTTACCCAGGAGGGGTCGCGCGGCAGGATCAGGGCCACCACGTCCTCCGGCCCCACGCCGCGATCGATGAGCACCCGGGTGAGCCGGTTCACCCGGGCGTTCAGCTCGCCGTATGAGATCGAGCCGCCGTCGTGGAGGATCGCCGGCAACTCCGGGGCAGCGGCCGCGCGCGCCGCGAAGACGTCGGGGAATGTCCTGGCCGGCACCGGGCGTGCCGTGTCGTTGCGGTCCACCAGCAGCGCCCGGCGTTCCTGCGGCGGCAGGATGTCGATGTCGTTCACCCGTAGGTCCGGCTCGCCCAGCTGCGGCAGGATGTGGCCGATCCGATCCCGTTCGCCGGCCGTGACCGGCAGGCGATGCCACCCGTCGGCCCCGGCGGCGGTGACGAGCGCGACAAGCGCACCGACCGTCGCGTCGAGCGGAACCCGGACCGGACCTCCCGCATCGACGTCGTCGGACTCTTGGCAGCGCCGGGCGTGCACGACCGATGCCACGGCGACAAGGCCGGCGATCTCCGCGTCCCCGGCCCGGGAGGCCGGCTCACCGGCACCGAGCTGCTCGACGATCTGCCGGACAACAGCCTCCGGCTGCTCGTTCTGCGGCCGTGCCGCGTCGTACCGGTGAAACCACACGGCACGATCACTGTTGATCCGGACCAGCGCGTGTTCCACGCCGGAGGCCGGCAGCGGCCGGCCGATCCGGTTCACCATCCAGACGGCGGCGCGCTCGACGGCGGCGGGCTCACCGCACAGATCGACGTTGATCAGATCGGGTACGCCCGCCCGGACCGCCACGAGCCGGTCCTCGCGGATCGGCCCCGGCACGGCGGCGTAGCCGGCCCGGTCGGTGACCATCTCATCGATCTCCATGGCTACCGTCCCGCCTTCCCGCGTCCGGCGGCGAACGCCTTCCTCGAACATGCTTTCTCCTTACGGGACAAGAACGCGATCCCAGGTCAGCGCGGCTTGGGAAACAGGTAGGTCGCGCGCCGTACGACTTTGAGGTCCCGGACGAGGAACGTGTCGGCGAACCTCTCCTCGATCAGCTCACCCGCCCTGCCGACCGCCGAGAACGACCCCCAGCAGGCGATCGCGTCCCGATCGCCGACAATCCGTTCGGGACGGTGGCTGGTCTGCCCGAAGCGCCGCTCGTGCAGGTAGTAGTCCCGGATCCGGTCCAGCCCGACCAACTGCTGCTCGGCTCGGTCGATCACGCAGTCCTCGGCGAAGACCTCGCCGAGCTCGGTCCAGCGTTCCTCGTCGACGATGGCGTACAGCAGGCGCACAAGGTCGTCCGCGGATCGCTCCATGTTGGTGTCGGGAGACACGATTTCCTCTTCCTCTGCTGCGGTCTGATGTCCGGTGCCCTCTGCCGCAGCCGGATGCTCGGCCTGATCGATCACGC
Organism: Actinoplanes siamensis; assembly: GCF_016862395.1. GTDB lineage: Bacteria > Actinomycetota > Actinomycetes > Mycobacteriales > Micromonosporaceae > Actinoplanes > Actinoplanes siamensis. Next base: position 19,945 of record NZ_BOMW01000082.1, read on the forward strand.
GGTCCGCAGCGCCGTCAGGCCATTCAGCGACGCCGTACCACCGGTGCAGGAGATGGCGCGCGGATCGGCTCATGGCGGTGTCGAAAGCCATACCTAGGTCGCCTTCCGTCGCGATGACCGCCGCGCGAGATGCCCGGCGACGATCGGGCCGATCACGGCCATCGGAACGGGATCGGTCATCCCGCCATGAGTGGAGTCGATCTCGTGAACTTCGACCGCGCCGGTGACGTAGCGACGCCACAGGTCATTCTCGCCGCGGTTCTCGTGGTCCCGGGACGCGACGAACTGCACCACCGAGCCGTCGAAGATCCCCGAGGTGAAGGTGCCCCGGAGGTTGTGCAGGTCGACGAAGACCCGGTTGAGCCGGTCACCGGCATCCGGGCTCAGCTCGGCGAGCAGGCTTCTGGGGTCCGCGGGGTCACGGCCGATCGATGCGGCGATCGCCGGCCGGACATCCGGATCGTCGTACGCCAGCTCATACCGGTCGACGCCGGAGACCGAGGGGAAACCATCGAGGATCCCGACGAACTCGACATCCTCCCCCACCTCCCGCAGTCGTACCGCGAGGGCGTGCGCCATCAGGCCACCGAACGACCAGCCGAGCAGCGAGTACGGCCCGTGCGGCTGGACAGCGCGGATCTCGGCGAGATAGTCGTCCGCCATCTCGTCGAAGCTGCGCGGCCCGCCCGGGTCGGTGAATCCGCGCGCCTGCAGCCCGTACACCGGCTGGTCCGGGTCCAGGTACCGGAGCAGGCCGGTGTAGCACCAGCTCAATCCGATCGCCGGGTGCACGCAGAACAGCGGTGGCAGAGTGCCGCTGGCACGCAACGCGAGCATCGGAGCCATCGCGCCGTCCGGTTGGTTCCGCCGCAGCGACGCCGCCATCAGCACGGCGGTCGGTGCCTCGAACACCGTCCGGACCGGCATCTCGCCGCCGAACTCCGAGCGGACCCGGCTGATCAGTTCGACCGCGAGCAGTGAGTGGCCGCCCAGGGCGAAGAAGTTGTCGTCGGGGCCGACCACTGGCAGGCCGAGAACTTCGGCGAACATCTCGCACAGGAGGCGTTCCCGGTCGTTCGCCGGCGCCCGGCCACCGGACACGGCGATCTCGGGTTCCGGCAGCAGACGGCGATTCAGTTTCCCGTTCGAGGTCAGGGGCAATGCGTCCAGCAGGACGACAGCCGCCGGGATCATGTGCTGCGGCAGGGTCCGACTGAGGTGATCACGGATCGCCTCGGCGCTCAGATCCGGCTGGGCCGGCACGGCGTAGCCCACCAGTCGCGCGCCGGTACCCCCCTCGCGGACCACCACCGCCGCCTGCGCGACCGCCGGGTGGCTCACCAGAGCTGCCTGCACCTCACCCGGCTCGATCCGGAACCCGCGCACCTTCACCTGGTCGTCGACACGACCGTCGAACACGATGCGACCGTCGCCACGCCAGTGCGCGCAGTCACCGGTGCGGTACATCCGGCGGCTGGTCTCGAACGGGCAGGCCACGAACCGCTCCGCGGTCATCCCGGGTCGGCTCATATAGCCACGGGCCAGGCCGTCACCGGCCACGTAAAGTTCGCCGACCACGCCTGTCGGCACGGGCCGAAGCCACTCGTCCAGGATGTAGATGCGGGTATTGGGCGCGGGCGTGCCCAGCGGCACCACACCGTCGCGGATCAGGTCATCGGTCAGGTGCTCGGTTACGCACCCGATCGTCGCCTCGGTGGGTCCGTAGTGGTTGTACACAGTCCGGTCGCCGGCCACGGCGAGCAGGTCGGCCAGCCAGGCCGACGGAACGGCCTCGCCGCCCAGGACCACCGACCGATTCGGCAGGACCACGCGCATGTCCGGGCCGGTCAGGGCGACCAGATGCGACGGTACGGCCTTCAGATAGTCGATGTCGTGAGTGGCGAGGTAAGCAGCCACCGCGGCCGGGTCCGTCACCTCGTCGGCCGGGAGCACGTGCAGCTCACCGCCGGTGGCCAGGCTGCTGAACAGGATGGTGTTGCCCAGGTCGGTGTACTGGGCTTGCAGCAATGCATACCGGCCGCCGGCCCTGCCGAGCGCCATCCGATCCGGAACGAACGCGACGTAGTTCGCCACCGAGGCATGTGTCACGGCGACACCCTTGGGGCGGCCGGTCGAGCCGGACGTGTAGATGATGTAGGCCAGGTTCGCTGGCGCGACCCGTACCGCCGGCCGGCCGGGACCACCGCCCGGGGGCACGACCGTCACGTCCGCGTCGAGCACGATTTCCTCCATGCCGATCACGGCCAGGTCCGCGGCCAGGTCGTGGCTACGGATCAGGGCGGCCGCACGGCTGTCCTGGAGGATGAAGGTGATTCGATCGGCAGGGTAGGCCGGATCGATCGGCACGTAGGCAGCGCCGGCTTTCCAGACCGCCAGGATCGCGGTGACCGTCTCGGCCCCGCGGGGCAGGCAGAACCCGACCACGGACTCCGGGCCGATCCCGCGGGCGATCAAATCGTGCGCCAGCCGGTTGGAGCGGTCGTCCAGCTCACGGTACGTCAGCCGGACGGCGTCCGGGCACACCAGTGCGGTGGCGTCCGGTCGCATTTCGACCTGTTCCTCGAAGAGCTGCACCACCGTACCCGGCCGGGCGATCGGCGCAGCGGTGTCGTTCCAGTCGGTCCGCAGCCGATCCCGTTCGCCCTCGGTGAAGATCTCCAGAGTGCTGACCGGTGCGTGCGGGTCAGCGGCGACGGATGTGAGCAACGCGGCCAGCCGGTCAAGCATGGTCCGGACGGTGCTGTCCTCGAACAGGTCCAGGGCGTAGCGCGCCCACACCCGGAGCGGGCCGGGTTCCCCCTCGTCGGTCATCCGGACGTGGACCGCGAAGGAAAGATCGAACTTCTCCATCTGGTGGGTCACCGGCAGGTCGGCGGTAGCCACGTCGGGCAGGTCCAACGCGGCCTCTGCGTCGCTGCCGATCAGCACCTGCATCAGAACCTGGAACAGCGGCTGACGGTTCAGCGTGCGCGGTGGGTTCAGCTCCTCGACGATCCGCTCGAACGGCACGTCCTGATTGCCGTATGCGGCCAGACTCGTCTCACGCACCCGGCCCAGCAGTTCGGTGAAGCTCGGGTCGCCGGCAACGTCGATGCGCAGTACCAGGGTGTTGACGAAGAAGCCGATCAGCGGGTCGAGGCCCTCGTCGAGCCGGCCGGCGGTCGGCGTGCCGATCGGCAGGTCGGTGCCCGCCCCGAGCCGGCTCAGCAGGGCAGCCAGCGCGGCGTGCATGACCATCGACATAGTGGTCCCGGTCGCCCGCGCCACCCGGAGCAGCGCCCGGTGCAACTCGTCGGGCAGGTCCTGGTGCACGGCGGCGCCACGGTAGGTCGCGACGACCGGGCGCAGCCGATCCGTCGGGTAGGACAGCTCGGCGGGAGCACCGTCCAGTGCCGACCGCCAGAAGGCCAGTTGCTGTGCCAGGAGACTGTCCGGATCGCCGGCGTCGCCCAGCAGATTCCGCTGCCACAACGCGTAGTCGGCGTACTGCACCGGCAGCGGCGCCCAGTCCGGCGCCCGGCCATGGCGCCGGGCCCGGTAGGCGATGTTCAGGTCGTCGTGGAAACGCCGGACCGACTCCCCGTCCCCGGCGATGTGGTGGAAGAGCAGAACCAGGACGTGCTCCCACGGGGAGATCCGGAACAGCGACACCCGCAGCGGGATTTCGGCGGACAGATCGAACCGGTGGCCGACCGCTTCCTCCGTCGCCGCGGCGAGGTTCCGCTCGGTCACCTCCCGAAGCTCCAGCGGCACAGGCCCCGGCGGCAGCACCACCTGCACCGGCCGGCCGTCGACCGTTCGGAAAACGGTACGCAGACTTTCGTGGCGCGCGACCACGTCGTTCAGCGCCGTGGTCAGCGCCGCCCGGTCGAGCTGTCCGGTGAGCCGGTAGGCGACCGGCATGTTGTAGGTGGTCGCCGAGCCCTCGAACTGGTCGAGGAACCAGAGCCGCAACTGGGCGTACGACAACGGCAGCGACTCGGGCCGCCGGCCCGCGACCACCGGGGGCCGCTCAGGACCGGCGGTCTCCAGCCGGCGGGCCAGCCGGGCCGGTGTCGGCGCCTCGAACAGTTCCCGCACCGAGATCTCGCTGTGGAATACCTGACGCACCTTGCTGATCAGCCGGACCGCGCGCAGCGAATGCCCGCCGGCGGCGAAAAAGTCGTCGTGCACGCCGATCCGCTCGAGACCGAGCACCTCGGCGAAGAGCCCGCGCAGGAGCTCTTCGGCCGGGGTGGCCGCCCGGTCGCCGGCGTCGGCGGCGGTTTCCGACGGCCGCACCAGGGCGGACCGGTCCACCTTGCCGTTCGGCGTCAGCGGGAACGAATCGAGCAGCACGATCTGTGCCGGGACCGCGTAGGGCGGCAGGGTTTCGGCCAGCCGCCGGCGCATGACTTCCAGATTCGGTGCCGCACCCGACACCGGCACGACGTAGGCGACCAATTGGTCGTCGGTGCCGGTCAAGTCCGCACCGGTGGCCACCGCAACCGCCTGCGCGACCGTGGAATCCCTGCTCAGCAGCCGTTCGATCTCACCGAGCTCGATGCGATAGCCACGAACCTTCACTTGGTGATCGGCGCGGCCGGCGAAGTACAGATTGCCGTGGTTGTCCCGCCGCGCCAGGTCACCGGTGCGGTACATGCGTGAGCCGTCGGTCCGGAACGGGTTCGCCACGAATCGCTGGGCGGTGAGCCGGGGCTGGTCGCCGTAGCCGCGAGCGAGGCCGGGGCCGCTGAGGTACAGCTCCCCCACGACGCCGGGCGGCACCAGACCGAGGCGGGCATCCAGGACGTACGCGGAGATGTTGACCAGCGGCCTGCCGATAGTCGGCGGCCCGTCATCCGGGAACGGTTCCCGGCTGATCGTGGCGCAGACCGTCGACTCCGTCGGGCCGTACGCGTTGACTAGGCGTAACCGTGCCGACCATCGTCGCGCGGTGGCTCCCGGCAGTGCTTCCCCCGCCGCCACGATCGTCGTGTCGGCGGAGACCTGCTCCGGCTCCATCACGGCCAGTGCGGAGGGCGGCAGCATGACGTGCGACACCCGTCGCCGCCGGAGCAGATCGGTCAGCGTCGGTCCGGGGACCATCTCGTCGGGGTCGGCCAGCACCACGGTGGCCCCGGACAGCAACGCCGTGGAGAGCTCGGAGAACGCGGCGTCGAAGCTGGGCGAGGCGAACTGCAGAAGCCGGGCGCCCGGGCCACTCCCGTACCCCGGGATCTGCGTCGCGGCCAAACCGGCGATGCCCGCGTGCGTCACCGCGACGCGGGACGGGCGGCCGGTCGAACCCGAGGTGTAGATGGCGTACGCCAGATGGTCCGGCAGTAGTGGCGCCCGCCGGTCGGCATCGTCCAGGTCACCGGCGGCGAAGCCGGCCAGGGACACCGCACGGGCGGCTCCGGTGCCGTCATGGAACACCACCGACTCGCCGCCACCCACCAGTTGCAACCGTGCCGGCCCAGCCTTCGGTAGCCGCGCGGCCGCCTCGGCTGTGGTCAGCAATCGGGCCGCGCCGCTGTCGGAGAGCATGAAACGGACCCGGTCAGCCGGGTAGTCCGGGTCAACCGGAAGGTAGGCCGCGCCCGCCTTCATGATGCCCAGGATCGCCACCACGAAATCGACGGACCGGGGCAGGGCCACCGCGATCACATCCTCGGCGCCGAGGCCCGCGCCGACCAGGCACCGGGCGAGCCGGTTGGCACGCTCGTTCAGCTCCGCGTAGGACATGTCGCCGGTGGCGCTCTCCAGCGCGATCGCGTGCGGTGACCGGCGCGCCTGCGCCTCGAAGAGGACGGGGAACACGACGGGTGGCACCAAGGACGGCGAGTCGTTCCCGTCGGCCAGCAGCTTGCGACGGGTCCGGGCGTCGAGCACCTCCAGGTCGCCGACCGGCCGGTCCGGCTGGGCGAGCCCGGACTGAAGCGTCTGCACAAGTTGCGCCGCCAGCCGTTCGATGCTCACCGCGTCAAAGAGGTCGGTCGCATAGTCGACGCCGATGGTGATTCCGGTGGGTCGCCCATCCGGCGTCCGGCTCTCCCGCAGGTAGAAGGTGAGATCCATCTTGGAGCGCCCGAGGTCGGTCTTGTCGTCGACGCGCACGGTCAGGCCGGGCAGGTCGATCTGACCGAGGGCGTTCGACTCGAAGTTCAGCCCGACCTGGGCGAGAGGCGAACGTCGTACATCGCGGATCGGGTTCAGCCATTGCACGAGACGGCCGAACGGCAGGTCCTGGTGCGCCAGCGCCAGCATGTCGGTCCGGCGCACCCGATCCACCAGCTCCCGGTACGACGGGTCACCGCTGACATCGGTACGCAGGACGAGCGTATTGACGAAGAAGCCGACGACGTCCTCGAGCTCGGGCTCGGACCGGCCGTCCACCGCCGTGCTGATCGGAATGTCGTCGCCCGCCCCCAACCGGAACAGCAGGGCCGCCAGCGCGGCCTGCACGACCATGAAGACGGTCGCGTCCGCGGATGCGGCGAACCTGATAATCTCGGCGTGCGTCGAGCGATCCAGGCTGGTGTAGAAGGACGCGCCCTGGTGGGTCGGACGTGCCGGACGTGGCCGGTCCACCGGCAGCGGCAGCTCGGCGGGAAGCTCGGCGAGCACGTTCTGCCAGTGCGCCAGCTGTCGCGAGAACAACGACTCGGGGTCGTCCTCCGCGCCCAGCCGTTCCCGGTGCCACAGCACATAGTCGGCGTACTGGAGAGCGGCCGGCGGCCAGCCCGGCTCGTGCCCGGCCTGCCGGGCGGCGTAAGCGGTCCCCAGATCCCTGCCGATGAGCTGGAGTGATCGCCCGTCCGCAGCCACGTGATGGATGTTGAGCAGCAGCACATGTGCTCGGGGACCGGTGGTGAACAGCGTCGCGTGCACGGGGATCTCGGCGGTCAGGTCGAACACGTGCCGGGCGGCCTCGGTCAGCGTTTGGGTGAGGTCATGCTCGTCCACGCGTGCCAGCGGCATGACGAGCGCCACCTGGTCGGCCGGCACGATGTCGGTCAGCGGATCGTCGGCGGTCTCGCGGAATCTGGTCCGCAGCGCCTCGTGCCGGCGCACCAGGTCACCGAGCGCCGCGTGCAGCGCCGCCACGTCGAGATCGCCGTCCAAATACAGCGCGAGCGGCATGTTGTAGGCCGGGCTCGGTCCCTCCATCTGCTGGACCAGCCACACGCCGCGCTGCGCGGGCGACAGCGGCACGTTCTCTCGGTCGGCCGCGCGCGGGACGACGGCTCGGGCCGTTGCGGGGGCGGCGGCCCGGGCCAGGGCGGTGAGCTTGGCGACGGTCGGAGCCCGGAACAGCGCCTCCATCGAGAGCTCCACGCCGAGCGTGGCGCGGATCCTGCTCATCAGCCGGACCGCGAGCAGCGAATGGCCGCCGATCTCGAAGAAGTTCTCGTGCCGTTCGACCCGGGTCCGGCCGAGCACCTCGGCGAAGACGTCGCGGACCGTGTGCTCCCAATGGTCGCGCGGGCCGTTGTCGGCGTCCGCCGGCTCCGGGCGCGGCAGGGCAGTGAAGTCGAGAATGCCGTCCGCGGTGTACGGGGGCCGGTGCAGCAGCACGATCTCGGCGGGCAGGCGGCCGGCGGACAGGCGCTCGGCGAGGCGCTTCCGGATGGTGACGAGGATTCCACTGGTCGACGGGCGGACGTACGGCTGATTGGTGCCGGGTCCCCCGGGCATGCCTCGGTAGGTGCCGTCGAGCGTCGCGTCACCGAGCTGGTCCCGGTCCACCAGGACCAGGTCGATCCGCTCGGGATCGTCGGCGCACCAGGTCGGCACCGCCTCGTACCCCGTGCCGTCGTCGCCGAGGGCGAGCAGCGCGGAGAGCTCCGGTCCGGGCGGCAAGCCGTCCTCGCCGGCTTCGCGGAGCCGGTCGGCGGCCTGCCGGATGCGTTCGTTCGGGATGCCCGTCACCCGCAGACAGGCCGGCCGATCGCCGGCGATCAGTGCCCCGATCTCCGCGACCGATTCAACGTCCGTACCCCAGCTGATCTCCGGTGCGGCCGCGACCGGGTAGACCCGCTCGGGTGCGAAGTGCAGCACCACGTCGAAGCGGTACCGGCTCATCTCGTTGAGGTGCCGGGCCCGCTTGATCCGGACGTCCACCGCCACCTCGTCGGGCCGATCGGCCAGGTAGCCGGCGAGGAACCCGGGCTCGACGAGCAGTTCCTCCTCTTGGGCGACGGCGAGGTCGAGTTCGGCGCCCGTCACGCCTGCCGGTTTCAGTTCGGCGTGGAAATGCCGGAGCAGGTGAAGGTTCCGGAGATCGCCGAGGATGAGCCGGCCGTGTGGCGCCACCAGCGTCCGGACCGAGTCGAGAACGCCGACCAGGTAGTCGGTGTCCGGGAAGTACTGGACCACCGAGTTGATGACGACGGTGTCGAAGTGACCCGGGGGAAGGCCACTGATGTCGTGGGCCGCCTGATGCCGCAGCTGGATCCGGTCGCCGGTGTCGCCCAGCTCGGCGCGCAGTCGTTCGACCGCCGCGCCGGACACATCCGTACCCCAGTACGTATCGGCGGCCGATGCGACCCGGGACAGCAACAGACCGGTACCGACACCGATCTCCAGCACCCGCCCCGGACGCTGGGCCAGGATCACGTCAACGATGCCGTCGCGCCACTCACGCATCTCCGCCTCGGCGATGCGCTCGCCCGAGTAACTGCTGCGCCAACCGGCGAAGTCGGCTTCCGGAGCCGCGCGTTCCGCACCTCGGTAGGTGGCGTCGAAGACGTCGCCCCACTGCTGGACCGCCTGCTCGCGATCCGGTTCGGTCACCTCGTCGGTCCGCAGCACGACATAGGCGATCGGCTGCTCATCGCCGAGGAACTGGATCGCCGTCGCCCACGCGACCTCGTCCAGCTCCGACAACGCCGTCTGAAGGCCGGACACCACCCGAGGACCGTCGCCGCCCACCCGGGGCAGCACGTCGACTGTCCGGTCCGGCCGCCACCGGGCGCGCAGACCGGTACCGACCATCCGGTTACCGGGCGGTCCGACCGGTGCCGCCACCCAGGTCACGGCGGTCTCGCCGGGCTGTCCCGGGTACGCGGCTCCGGCACCGGCCAGGTAAAGATCGCCCGGCATGCCGACAGGCACCGGGCGCAGGTCCGGTCCGAGCACGACGGCATCGACGCCCGGCACGGGCTGCACCCGGTCGGCGGCGTCCACGGTGAGCCAGGTCGCCACCGGGCCCAGGTCCGCCAGAGGCGCCGCGACAGCGGGCTGCTCGGAGCGGGTCACGTCGACGCTACGCCCGGCCGCCAGTTCGCCGAGCGCGCGCACCAGACGACACCCCGACGTCCCGGCGTGCACGGCGGTGGATAACGCGGACGGGTTCAACGCCACCCACCGACCGGCTACGGCGACAAGCAGATCACCGGTCCGGCCGGGAGCCGGCAGCGCGGTCGGCGTCGCGGTTCGCAGGTCGTCGATCAGGACCGGCACGGTCGTCCAACCGGCCTCGGCCAGGTCTTCCCGGCACAGCTCCGAGGAGATCACCAGGTCGATGGCGGTCCGCTCGGCGGGCGATTCGAAAGCGCCGTGCTCGTCCGGCTCGGCTACCAGGCAATCGGCCCCGGTGTTGAGCGCCGCCAGCACGGCGATCAGCTGATCTGACCCGAACGGGAGCGCGACGGCGACGGTACGGCCCGGACCCGCATGCCGGGCTGACAGTCCGGCAGCGACCCGTTCGACGCGCGTCTGCAGTTCTTCGAATCCGATCCGGGTCCAATCATCGAGCACTGCCGGGTCGGTGCCTTGCTGCTCCGCGATCCGCGCGAGCAGCCGCGGCACGGCCGGCTGGCCGACAACCGTCTCGTGCGCCCCAATCGCCGACCGTGGACGCAGGTCCGACAGCATCCGTTCGGGATTCTCCGAGATCACGGCCAGGAGCTGCGCGAAGTTTTCGACGAATGACCGCATGGACCATTCCGCGAACAGGTCGGTGCTGTACCGGACGGAACCGGCCAGTTCCGCCCCGTCGGTCTGCAGCCGCATCTCCATGTCGAAGCCGAGCGTGTTCGCCTCGCCGCGCACCTGCTGCAGGCGCAGGCCAGGCATTTCCGGCGTTTGGTCCTCGCGGCCGCCCTGGAACAGCACCTGGAAGATCGGGTTCCGACTGAGATCGCGATGCGTGACGAGGGAGCGGACCATCTGGTCAAACGGAAGGTCCTGGTGGCCGTACGCGTCCAGCGCGACATCGCGCAGCCGGCCCAGCAGCGCCCCGAAGCTCGGGTCGCCGGTCCACCGCAGACGCAGCGGAATCTCGTTCGCGCACAGGCCCATCATGTTCTCGATCTCCGGCCGGGTCCGTCCGGCGATCGGCGATCCGGTGACGATGTCCGTGCGGCCGGTGTAGTACGACAGCAGCACGTCGAACGCGGTCTGCGTCACCATGAAAAGGCTGGCGTTGTACCGGCGGCCGATGTCCCGCAACCGCGCTGTCACCTCGGCGGGCACGATAAAGTCGAGGCGGTTGCCGCGACCACTCGGGACCGGCGGTCGCGGGGCGTCCGTGGGCAGGTCCAGCGTGGCGGGCGCACCGGACAGCGCCCGCTTCCAGAACTGCCGCTGCTCGTCGGCATCGGGCGTGGCCAGCCAGGCGGCCTGCGCGGTCGCGTAGTCGGCGTAATGCATGGCAGACGGCACCGGCGGTTCGGCCGCCCCGGTACGGAACGCGGCGTAGAGCGAACCCAGCTCACGCCAGAAGACGTCCATCGACCAGCCGTCGACGACGATGTGGTGGAACAGGATGAGGAACAGGTGCCGGTCCGGGCCGAGCCGAAGCAGACGGAGCCGGACCAGCGGGTCCTTTCCCAGGTCGTACGGCAGCAGCACCTCGCGGTCCAGCAGTGCCAGTGCCTCCGTTTCGGCGTCGGCCAGGGACCGGTCGGACCAGTCGTCGACCACCAGTTCCGGTCCGGTCTCGCCGACCACCTGGTACGGCTCGCCGTCCTCATCGCGGAAGTTGGTACGCAGCACGGCATGACGACGGACGACCCCGTCGACCGCCCGGCTGAACGCCGTCACGTCCAGCTCACCGTCGACGCGCCACAGATAGTCCAGGTTGTACGCGGGCGAGTCCGGGTCGAGCCGGTGCAGGAACCACAGGCGATGCTGGGCGCTCGACAGCGGCACCCGACCCCGGTCGGGCCGCGCGACCGCGGACCGCTCGGTGGCAACCTCCGGCTGTTGACCGGCAGCGGGCCGCCGACCGCGAAGTCGGGCCTCGATCAGGGCCAGCCTTTCCGGAGTCATCGATTCCACGTGGGTTCCTCTCCGCCGCGTCAGATCGATGGCCAACCTACGGCAACCACCATTGACATTCGGCCGGTCGAGAACGAGCACTCTCCCCGGTTCCATTGGTTCTGTCTCGCCGGCGAGACGATGTTCCACAGTGGTACGGGAAACGCGCTGGAAGGTGCGGTAATGGCGACGTTCCCGGTACCCAATCGACCGTACGGAATCCTGATTCGCATAGCGCTGCTGATCCAGCGTCCGGCCACCTGAACTGCAGGCCGGCGACGCGAACCCCGGTCGATATCGTCACCTCACCCCTCGCCGCTTCGTCCCGCCGGCGAGACAGGGCATCGATCGGCCCCGTCCAGCCCAACCTCGGATCGCTATTCTTACGGCGCCGTGGCATCGTCGGCGAAGCCTGAAAATGGCGCTAAAGGTCGCACCAGCCAAGTCGGATCACGCACTCGAAATCGCGCGCCTGATTATCGCGGCACAAGCCGCCAGGCGTCACACGGCACGTATCACAGAACATTTATCAGGTGGTGGGGAAGCTGCTCTGCTCCGGAGCCGCAGTCCGTTGTACGGCGTCGGTTGATGCCGGGATAGGTGGGACTACATGGTGAATCACTCATGACCGGCGCACCTGATCTGGCCCAGCTCCGAGTGGAGCTCGACGAGCTCGACGCGGAACTGCGCGACGTGCTCCGCCGCCGGCTTCATCAATGCGTCCGCATCGGTCGCTACAAGCAGGAGAACGACATTTCCGTCATGCAGCCGGACCGGGTCAGCGCCGTCCGGGAGGGCGCCGCGGCATACGCCGCCGCACACGGCCTGGATCCCGACTTCCTGCGCCAGTTGTACGACCTCATCATCGCCGAGGCCTGCCGCCTCGAGGATCAACTGATGGCGGAGACCGGCGCACCGCGCTCGTGACGTCGGCAATCGAACTGCCAGAGAGGCCGGGCAGCATGCGCACCCTACTCATCGACAATTACGACTCATTCACGTACAACCTCTACCAGCTTCTCGGCGAGGTCGGCGGCCGACCGCCCACAGTGGTCACCAATGACACTCCCTGGTCGACGATCGACTGGTCCGCGTACGACAATCTGGTGATCTCACCGGGTCCCGGCAACCCTCTGCGGGACGCGGATTTCGGCATCTGCCGCCGCGCGATTCTGGAGAGCGGCCTGCCCACGCTGGGAGTGTGCCTGGGCCATCAGGGCATCGCGGCGGTCTTCGGCGGCCAGGTCGGATACGCACCGGAGCCGATGCATGGCCGTACGTCCCTGGTCCGGCACGATGGCACCGATATCTTCGCCGGTTTGCCGTCACCGTTCCGCGTCGTGCGATACCACTCCCTCGCGGTACGCGACCTACTTCCGGAACTGGTGGCGACCGCCTGGACCGACGACGGCGTGGTGATGGGCCTGCGGCACCGGCAACGACCGGCCTGGGGCGTCCAGTTCCACCCCGAATCGATCTGCACCGAGCACGGACGACAACTACTGGCCAACTTCTACGATCTGGCCCGGGGCCACAACCACGCGTCCGTGCTCCCGGCCGTGTCCGCGCCCCCCGCTGCGTCCGTCGAGCCCCGTGCCGAGCAGGTCCCGGCCGCCGCCACTGAAATCCTGGTACGCCGGGTCGACGTGGCACCCGACCCGCTGACCGTCTATCGGACGCTTTTCGACCACGGGCATCATGCATTCTGGCTTGACAGCGGCCCGGAGGCCCGGCCCGATGCGCGCTTCTCATTCATGGGCGACGACAGCGGCCCGCTCGCCGAGTACATCGAGTACCGGGTGAACACAGGAATCGTCACGATCCGGGCCGACACGCAGACTACCGAGATTCGCCGGCCGCTCTTCGCATATCTCGACGAACAGGTGCGGGCCCGGCAACTCCCGGTTCCCGACGGACTGCCCTTCGAGTTCAACCTCGGCTATGTCGGTTATCTCGGGTACGAGCTCAAGGCCGAGACGGGTGGGCGAGCCGCGCATCAGGCCGACGTCCCGGACGCCGCGCTGGTGTTCGCCGATCGCATGTTGGCCCTCGACCACCAGGCCGGGCATGCGTACCTGCTGTGTCTGACGTCGGCTGGGGAGCGTACCGCGGCCGAGGAATGGCTGTCGCGGACCGAGGAAGTGCTGCGGTCACTGCCGATCATGCGAAAACACGCCGCGGAACGGATGCCGGCGCCGGCCGACGCCCTGATCGACCATCGGGGCGTGCAACTGCGGCACAACAACGAGCAGTATCAGAAGCTGATCGCGGAGTGTCAGGACAAGATTCGCCAGGGCGAGTCGTACGAGATCTGCCTTACAAACTCGGTCACCGCCGATCGCGCCGTCGCCCCGCTGCCGGCGTACCAGCGGCTGCGGGCGATCAGCCCGGTGCCGTACGGAGCCTTGCTCAACTTCGGCGACCCGGCCGTGCTCAGCGCGTCGCCGGAACGCTTCCTCTCGATCACCGCGGCGGGCGTGGTGGAGACCAAACCGATCAAGGGCACGCGGGCCCGCGGTGTCACTCCGGCCGAGGACGAGCGACTGCGCGCGAATCTGCTGAAGTCGGAGAAGGACCTCGCCGAGAACCTGATGATCGTCGACCTGCTGCGCAACGACCTGAACCGCGTCTGCGAACTCGGGTCGGTACACGTTCCGCTGCTGTTCGACGTGGAGACATTCCCGGCCGCGCACCAACTGGTCTCGACGATCCGCGGCAGGCTGCGCGCGGAGGAGTCGGCGGTCAGCTGTGTCCAGGCGTCGTTCCCCGGCGGGTCGATCACCGGCGCTCCGAAAATCCGGACGATGGAGATCATCGACGACCTGGAATCCGGGCCGCGCGGCGTCTACTGCGGCGCGCTGGGCTGGTTCGGTCTCAGCGGCGCGGCCGACCTGAGCATCGTCATCCGGACGATGGTCGTCGCCGGCGGCCGGACGAGCTTCGGCGTCGGTGGGGCGATCGTCGCGCTTTCCGATGCCGAGGACGAATTCGCCGAGACCTCGGTCAAGTCGATCACCATGCTCGCCGCGCTGGAGGACAACCATGGGTGACCTGCGCCGGGCGGTCGTGCTCGGCGGTGCCGGTGCGGTCGGCAGCATGATGAAGCGACTGCTGCAGGCCGCCGGTGCCACTGTTCAGGTGGCCGATGTGGCTCCGGACGCATGCCTGCCCGGCGACGTGACCACACCTTCGGCCGCCCTACTGGCGGCGCTCACCCACGCCGATTGCGTGGTCGTTGCCTTGCACGAGAGGATTGCCGTCCCGGCGATCACCGCACTCAGCCCGCACCTGGCGCCCGACGCCGTGCTCGTCGAGACCGCTTCGGTCAAGCAGCACCTGGCGGCGGCCGTGAGAACGCACGTCCGGGGATCGGCTCTCGGCATCAACCCGCTGTTCGCCCCGGATCTGTCTCCTTCCGGGCGCAATCTCGCCGCGGTCGTTCATCGGCCGGGCGAAGGCGTCGGCACAGTGCTCGACCTGCTGCGGGCCACCGGTACGCGGGTGATCGTGACCGACGCCGACGAGCACGACCGGGCGATGGCGGCAGTCCAGGTCGCGACCCACGCGAGCCTGCTCGCCTTCGGCCGGGCGGTGAGCCGGCTCGGCGTGGATGCCGGACGGCTGGGGGCCCTCGCGACACCGCCGTACGCGACGCTCATGGCCCTGCTGGCCCGGATCATCGGTGGCGAGCCGGCGGTCTACCAGGAGATCCAGACCCTGAACGGGTACGGCAGGGCCGCCCGGGCCGAGCTGGCCGACGCGCTGCGCGTGCTTGCCGCGGACGTGGAGGCCGGCGATGACACTGCCTTCGGCACCGGGCTGAAAGACATCGACGCTTTCCTCGGCGAGGAGGCCGCGCTGGCGCGCGAGCACTGTGCGCGGCTGTTCGCCGTTACCCGAGAACACACGAGAAGGAGGTGACCACCGATGCAGTCCGTGGTGAGATCGCCGGCCGAGGCCCGAGTGTGGCGTAGCCACACCGAACTGTCCGCGCAGGCCGGTAAGGCGTTCCAGGAGTTGCTGCCGTACTGCGTTCCAGGTGTCCAGGAATGGACATGTCATGACGAGGGCGGCCCCGTCGTCACCTTCGTGCCCGGCCATGGCATGCCGGCCGAGGAGATCGAGGACCGGCTGTCCGAGGCCCTGCGCCGTGCCCTGCTCACGCCGACACGGCCGCCCCGGATCCTCTACGACCGACCGGCCGTTCCAGCTTCCGGGGCGAGCGAAGCGGCCGACGTCCGGACGACAGGCCAGGGCCTGATCGTCCTCGGACCGGTGATGGCGCGCCTCGCCGGGGCGGTGGACGAATATGCCCGGCGGACGGCTGCGGAGCTCGGCGCCGCCGAGTACGGCGTACCCCACCTGGTGTCCTGGGAGACCATCGAACGTGCCGGTTATGCACGTACCTTCCCGCAGCATCTGACCGCCTGTTCGGTGGTGCAGGGCGACCTCGGCGCGCTCGACCGTTTCGCCGCCGCGGAGGGTCGCGATGCCCGCTCGACCGAGCTCACCACCGCACCGGTGACCCTGTCGCCGACGGTGTGCATGCACCTATTCGCCGCGCATGCCGACCGAGCGCTCCCTGAGCCGGTGCTGGCGACCGCCCGGCAGGCTTGCGCCCGGCACGAGCTGATCCAGGAGGGCGCCACCCGGCTCTGGTCCTTCAACATGCGGGAGATCATTTATCTCGGACACCAATCCGGCGCCCGCGATCTCTGCCGGGACGTGATGGCCAGGCTCATCGCGTTCACCGAGGAGCTCGGGCTGCCGGCGACCATCTCCTCCGCCTCGGACCCGTTCTTCACCGTTGAGCGTGACGCCCTGACCGGATACCAGTCACGGCTCGATCTCAAACAGGAGCTCCGGGGGCGGATGCGGGACGGCCGGGAGGTCGCGGTCACTTCGGTGAATATCCACAACGAGCACTTCGGGGACAGCTTCGCCATCACGATGGACGGCCGGGCGATCTCGTCCGCCTGCGTGGGATACGGCCTGGAGCGCTGGGGTCTGTGGCTGTACGACCACGTAGGCGAGGATCCGGCTCAGTGGCCTGCGGTGCTCCGGGATCTCGCCGGACTCTGACCCCCGGGCACCGACGGCCGGCCGGCATCACCGGCCGGCC
>NZ_BOMW01000083.1 GCF_016862395.1 Actinoplanes siamensis
CCGAGCCAGCCGGTGCCACGTGGAACCGCAACAGCCACTCCGAGCGGACGACGGGATTCGAACCCGCGACCCTCACCTTGGCAAGGTGATGCGCTACCAGCTGCGCTACGTCCGCGTTGCCGCCCGGTCTCCCCGGCGACGAATGAAACCTTAGCCGAGCCCCCGACCCGATGCCACAGCGGGTCCCCCATCCCGCCATGCGGGCGGGGTGCGCTGCCGGGTCCACGCGCCCGCCCGCAGCGGTCCGACCCCCTTCGGCCGCGCCGGCCGTCCCCCGGGCGGCGGCGGATGCCGCCCGGGCTCCGCGGATTCGGATCACCACTGCCTGCCGAGGCGACCGCGTTCGGCCGCCCCCGGGCGGCGGCGGGTGCCGCCCACGCGCCGCGGACCCGGATCACCCGGCGTGCCTTCGCCAGCGTCCGGCCTCGTCAGCGGCGGGCCGGCTTCAGTGCGACTCGTCCAGCAGGCGGCGCACCTGGGCCATCAGCTCCGCCTGGAACGCCGCCACGCTGCCGTCCACCACGCCGATCCGGTAGTCGGATCCGGTCTCCGGATCCTCGGCCAGCCGTGCGTCCCGCCGGCCGGCCGCTCCGTCGGCGTGACCGGCGGTGTACGCCTGAAATGCGTCTTCCATCATCGGGGCCTCCTCGAACACGCGCGCCAATCTCGCATGACTACGGATCGAGGCGCCCCATCCGTTCGACCGGTCCGGATCATTGAACGGCTGACCACGTGCGGCCCGCTACGACGCATTCCGCCGATCATGGACGGGACCGGGCGAAACGCGCCGGCCAGCCCCGCTCCAGTACAGCGAGAGGCCCGGACCGGTGATCACCAGCACCGCGCCGGCCAGCACGAACCAGAAGCCGCCCCCACCGGGCCCTGATCTCAGGCGCCGCTCACCTCGCCGACGTAGGCGGCGGCCTTCTCCGGGTCGACGAACCAGTTCAGGAGGTCGTTCGGGTCGACGAAGCCGTAGGCGAAGCGGCGGGCGATCCGCTCGTTCGCCGTGGCGGCGCCGAGCACCTGCTGCACGTGCGGGGGAAGCGGCTGCAGCATGCCGTTGGTCCAGCCGGTCACCGCCATGCCGTGTGCGCTCCAGAACGTCTCGAACGTCTCCGTCATCCACTGCTCGTCGAACGGCTGGTCGCCGCGGGCCAGGATGGCCTGCAGGTAGTGGTGGGCCGCCTTGGCCGCGGTGTTGCTGCCCTGGCCGGTGATCGGGTCGTTGGCGATCACCACGTCGGCGAGCCCGAGCACCCGGCCACCGCCCGGGAGCTGGGCGACCGGGCGGCGCACCGTCGGGGTGTAGCGGCCGTGCAGGGTGGCCTTCGCATCCGTGAGCTGGACGTCGCCGGCCCGGGCTGCGACCCAGGGCAGGTGCTCGCGGATCAGGTCGAGGGTGATCTCGAGGTGCTGCTGCGGGGCCATCCGGCCGGTGTGGCCGGCCCAGCGGTCCAGCGGGCCGCCCGGGATGGCCTCCCAGAACAGGATGTCGCACGGGCCGGAGTGGGTCAGGCCCGGGATGACGAAGAGTTCCCCCAGTCCGGGCAGGGCGTGGAAGCCGACGTGCGGCTCCGGCCACTCCGGGTCCGGCCGCAGACCGTGCACGTACGCGACGGCCAGGCCACGCTGCGGTTCGGTGTACGGCGAGCGCTCCGGGTCACGGTCGAACATCGCCACCAGGTCGCCCTTGCCGGCCGCCACCACTGTCAGGTCGTAGCGGCCGAGCTGGGTGATCGCGTCCAGGTCCTGGGTGGTGGCGGCGTTGTAGACGACCTCGACGCCGCGCTCCTCGGCGTCCTCCAGCCAGCGGGCCATCTTGATCCGCTGGTCGGTGGACTGGGCCGGGCGGTCCAGCGGCGCGTTGAAGGCCAGCGCCAGCTGTCCCTTCTCGACGGAGAGCTGGGCCCGCAGACCCTGGATCGGCGGGGTCACGTTCTCCCAGTGGTTCAGGCCGTACGCCCGCTCGGTCTGCAGCGAGAGGTCGAACATCGCCTGGGTGGAGGTGGGCCAGCCGGACCGGATCTCCTCGGGGGTGCGCGCCGACATCAGGGTGACCTCGTAGCCCTCGGCGCGCAGGCTGAGGGCGAGCTGGAGCCCGGCCTGACCGGCCCCCACGATCAGAATCTTGCGCAAGTGGTGCCTCCTGTACAACTAGCCGACGCCGGTGCCGGCGAGGGCGGTGGCGCGCTCGGTCGCATGGTTCACCACGGCCAGCAGTGCGTGCGCGACGTTGCGCGGATCGCGGATGTCCGCGGCGATCAACGGGACGTGCGGGGGCAGGGTCAGCGCCTCCCGTACCTCGGAGAGCTCGTGGGTCTGCACGCCGTGGAACAGGTTCACGCACACGATCCAGGGCACGTCCGCGTCGTTCTCGAAGTAGTTGACCGCGGCGAACGAGTTCTCCAGGTGGTTGGTGTCGACCAGGACCAGGGCGCCGACCGCGCCTCGGACCAGGTCGTCCCACATCGGCCAGAACCGGGGCTGGCCCGGCGTGCCGAACAGATAGAGCACAAGGGAATCGTCGATGGTCACCCGACCGAAGTCCATCGCGACGGTGGTGGTGACCTTGTCGATGCCCGGGTCGAGCCGGTCGATCTGGGCGGCGGCGGCGGTCATCCAGGACTCGGTGCGAATCGCCGGAATTTCCGAGATGGCCTCGACCGATGTCGTCTTGCCCACGCCGAAGCCCCCGGCGATCACGATCTTCGCCGAGGACATCTCCCGATCTTTGGGTGCGTCGATGTCAGGTGAGCCGGAGGAGCCCTGCACGAAGTCTCTCCAGGAGTACTAGATCTTGCGAGGGGCGGGCGTCATGCACGACCAGTTGACCGATTTTGAGCAGGTCGCCGATGAGCAGGCGGGTCAGGCCGAGCGGCAGCCCGCAGGACGCCGACAGCTCGGCCACCGAGCACATCCGGCGAGCCTGCTCGTAGAGCGACCGGGAGGCCGGGGTCAGGCTGGCGGCGAGCACCGGGTCGTACCGATTGCCGGTGGAGACCAGGGTGTGGATCAGCAAGGGACTGCGGCTGCTGGTCCGGCCCCGCGCGGTCATGTACGGGCGCACCTTCCAGTGCAGCCCCGGCCTTCGGGCCATCGCGCGCCTCCGATCAGCGAGCCGGTGCGGGCAGGGTGCGCTGGTGCAGCGCGTGACGGGTCTCCGGGGTCAGCGCGTGGCCCACGGCCTGGCTGAACGTGGTCATGGCGTACCCCAGGTGGCCGATCTGGGTCTGCGGCTGCGCCGCCACCAGCAGGGCCGCGACGAACTCGCCGGCCGGGTCGTCGATCCGCAGAAAGGCCAGATGGCCGTGCGGGTAGCGGATGCTCAGGTTCTCCGGGGCGCCCAGCTGCAGCAGGCCGCCGAGCTGCCCGGTGATGCCGAGGAAGCCGGCGGCGAGCGCGGCGACGCTCTCCGCGTGCTCCCGGCTCAGGTGGCCGGAGGAAGCCAGTTGCAGGCCGTCTGCGGAGACCAGGACGACCGCGGTGATCGTCGGCACGTCCCGGACGAGCTGGCCGATCAGCCAGGAGACGTCCGGTTGGGCATCGTCTTGCGGGTACCGGTGCTCAGTCATTGCGGTCCTTCGGTTCTTGCTGGGGGCGGTTGCGCTCTTGCCGGGGGGCCGCGGCGGTCGCTGTGCTGCTGGCGGCCGCGGCGCTCCGGCCGGGGACTTTCGCTCGCGCCGCGTCGACTCCGGCGTTGAAGTCGGCGGCGTCGTCGTGCCAGGCCGTCTGGTGGACCTGGGTGGTGACCGGAGCCGGCGGCGGGTCGCTGCCGCGGACGCTGGCCGGGACCCGGCGGGGCATCGGTTTCTGCACCGCCGGGAGCACCATGGTCACGTCGTTCTGGGGGTTGCGCGCCGCCGGCGGCGCGGGAGCGGTGACGACCGGCTCCGGCTCCGGGCGGGGCGCCTCGCAGAGCAGGTCCGCGCCGATCAGCAGCATCGCCACCGTGCCCCGCGGCTGGCGCGGCACCAGCCGCACCCGCAGCGACGGATGCCGGTGGGTGAGCACGGCGGCCACCGAGAGGCCCAGGTGCGCGGGCTGCAGCTCGCCGGCGGCCGGGCCGTGCTCCAGCAGGCTCTCGATCCACGGCTGGTGCGCCGGGTTCAGGCCGATCCCGTTGTCCTCGACCCGGATCACCACGTCGCCGTCGCCGGTCAGGTGCGCGGCGACGGTGACCGGCTCGGTGGGCGGCGAGTACCGGTCGGCGTTGTCGATCAACTCGGTCAGGATCCGGATCACGTCGTCCGCCGCCACCGCGGACACCGCCAGGTCGGCGATCGGGCCGAAGTGCAGGCGCTCGTAGTGCTCGACCGCGCCGCCCGCCGCGTGCGTGACGTCCTGCAGCGAGGTGATCTGCTGATCCGGGTCGTCGAGCGGCTCGCCGGTCAGCACCCGCAGGTTCTCCGCGAGGCGGCGCACCCGGGTCACCGAGTGATCGATCCGGAACAGGATCTTGCGTCGTTCGGCGTCCTGCTCGCGGAATTCGGCCTCCCCGATGTGGTGAACGGCCTCCCACGTGAGGGTGAGCAGCCGGAGCGCGAACTCACCGGCGACCGGGCGCCACGGATCGGCCCCCTCGACCGGCGGTGGTTGCGGCGGCGACTCCGCCGCCGGCTCGTCATCCGGTACGACGCCAGGTTCGCCCTGCTCGGGCCGCCGCCGGCGCAACCAGCTCATCCAGCGGCCTGCTTCGGGCATCGATTGCTCCCCAATCAGCCTTCGGTATCACCGGAACGGTGAAAGATCACCGCCTACGGAGTCTGTACCGTACCCGCCCGAATGTCGGAATGGCTATCGGTGGTACCTCACAGGGCTGACGGGGTGCTGGTAGTTCTCGGACAGTGCGCTGAAATGGGCAAGCGACGCGATCCATTGTGGACATAGTGCTTCCCGGGCGACGATCAAGCTCGATACCGTGACCTCGCCGCTCGTGGCGGTCCGGCGGATCGAGGCCGGCCCGGGCCGGAACTGGTGCGACCGTGGCAGATGTCGAGCATGCGCACCCTGGTGGCCGCCGCTCCGCCGCAAGGGCATCCTTGCCGCTCGCCACGCCCGGGGCCGGGCGCCGGCGGCACAACGCCGAGCCGCTCGCCGCGCGGGGCGCCGGCCTGGCCGTCGGGGCGAAGGACATCACCGCGGCCGACCTGACCCGCCTGCTCACCGACGAACCTCTGCGCGCCGCGGCGCGGGAGATCGCCGCCAGGCCGGACCGGGCAGCGCGTTCGCACGAACTACGACGGTGCGGGCCGGTATCGCACAAGCTGAACGGCTGGGCGAGGCCGTGTCACGACTCGTCGAGGAACCGCTGCTCTCAACGCGGCGTTCGAGCAGGCCGAGGCGCGGATGGCCGGGCAGCTGAGCCACGACGGGGAAGAAGACGACCAGGCTGGCCCCGGCACGCACGGACTGCTGTGCGGATCTGACTCCCGGCAGCATACTTTCGCCAAGGATGAGGGACGATTCACCTCTGCCGCGAGGCCGGACCCTGACTCGCGTGTTCTGACCTGCGGATATTTGGTGGGCGATACTGGGATCGAACCAGTGACCTCTTCCGTGTCAAGGAAGCGGACACTTGCTGACCAGGGAGTTTGACAGATCACGAGGGAACTGGTAGGGCGCTTGATAGTGGCTGCTCATCGCGCTAAGTTGCGCCTCGCGCGGGAAGTGCTGAGGGAATCTTGAGGGAATCCCTCGTCGCCAGCGCTGAGGGAACCCCCCACTCCCTCGATGCCGAGGGCGTCAGCCAGGGTTCGGCTGAGTTCCGACAACCCACCCACGGGCGTGATTCGGGTCGCCCTTCCTCAGCTCGATGAAGTGTCCGACTTTGTCTTGCCCAATCTCGCGGCGACCTCATCAAGGACAGGTTGCCAAAGGTGTGGGGCGATGAGGCTGAGCCTCCCCATGAGGTCGTCGACCATGAGGCCGACCACCTGGCGCTGCAGGGCGTCGGCCGCAGTGACCGGTTCCACGGACACCGCGGTGGGTGGTGTCTCTGCGATCTCAGCCTGCTCACCGCCTTCCACTCGACGCGGCGAGTTCTCCGGAGTGACGCCGGCTGGTTGCGGAGCAAAGGCAATGACGTCGAGACGCTGCGTGGCTCGGGTCAGGGCCACGTACAGCAGCCTGTCACCGCGGTTACCGTCGTCGTTCTTGAGGATGCCGGTGGGGTCGACGACTACCGTGACGTCGAACTCCAGGCCCTTGGCGTTCTCCGGGCTGACCACCGTGGTGTCGGCGTCGAGTTCGGCGCGGTCGGCGTCACCCCAGTCGATGCGGGCATCGGTCAAAGCGGCCTCGACGGCTTGCCGCCGAGACGTGGGGCAGATGACACCCACGCCCAGATCGTCGTCCAGGTGGTGAACCACCCGTTTCGCCAGTTGCTCGGCGAAGGCTTGCTCGTCCAGTTCACACCAGAACGGCTCCTCATCGGCCTCCCGAACCGGTTGAGGCGGTTCGACACCGGGTGCGACGTCTGGCGCGAGACTCGCCGCGAGTTCGTGGATCTGCCGGGGCACTCGGTAGCCGTAACGAAGTTCGTGCCAACCAACGGGCAGGCGATCCGGCAGGTGGCAGAGCAGATCGTCCCAGTCGTCACGTGACCACAGGCCCGTCGACTGCGCGATGTCACCCACCACCGTCATCGACCCGTGAGACCGTCGCGCGAGGGCCCGCAGCTGCATCGGTGACAGATCCTGCACCTCGTCGACCACGATGTGGCGGTATCGCTGCGGGGAGCCGTTGATCAGTTCCTCCGCTTCGTCGAGGAGGAACATGTCGGCCAAGGTCCAGCGTTCCTGGGCTGAGGGTCGCGGTTCACGCCACATCTGGCGCAGGTCCTCGGCGGTGAAGTTACCGGCGCTGACACCCTGCAACTCGTCCGCGCGGCTCAGCACTCGCTGCACCAACGCCGCAGCCGTCATCTCGGGCATGATCTGCCCGGTCAGAGTCATCGGATCCTGTTCGTCGGCCCAGGCGCCGTTCCTGGACCCCGCGGTACGGAACCAGCCGCACAACCGGAGCCGCGCCTGCTGGTAGGTTCCGGCCTGCAACGCGTCGTCGACCGCCGCGACGAGCCCTGCGCCGTCGAACGAGTATGTCCGACCGTTCACCCGGGCCTCCCACGTCTTCACCGCGGAAGGCCGTTCGACTCCCTGCATCAATGCCCAGGCCAGGAGCCCAGCCATCCGCACGTCGCCTTTGAGCGCGGCGACGTTCTCGCTCTCTCTCCCGCGTACCTGCGGCCTCGGACGGATGTCTGGGCGGAAGTCACCGATAGCCAGATGGGTGACGTCATCCCCAAGATCGGGGAGTAGATCCTCGATGTAGCGGACGAACGTGCTATTCGGCCCAACGACCAGCACATCCTCAGCGTCGAGTTCGGCATGGTTGTACAGCAGCCAGGACACCCTGTGCAGCGCGATCGCGGTCTTGCCTGTGCCTGGACCACCTTGAATCACCGTCAACTGGTCCAGCGGGGCCTCGATCACCTCATACTGGGCCGCCTGGATAGTCGCGATGATGCTCCGCAGTTCACCTGCGCGCGAGGCCTGCAACTCGGTCAGCAACGCGTCGTCCAGTTGCGGAAGCCAAGCGCCGTCAGCGTCGACCGAGGTCTCTGGGACATCATCGAACACCGCGTCTACGAATCCCTCGACCCGGTTTCCGGTACACCGGAAGACCCGTTTGCGGCGCACACCGAGTGGATCAGCCGGCCTGGCCTTGTAGTAAGCCGCGGCTGTCCGGGATTTCCAACTGGTGACGAGAAGCCTGGAAGCCTCGTCACGGATGAGCTCGTGACCGACATAGAGGCGCTCGCCGAGATCGGTGTCGATCCAGCCGATCGCGACCTGATCCAGCGGGCCCGCCATCGACGCAAGACGAGCTTCGACATAGCGGGCCGCGCGCTGTGCCGCCCCCTTGTTCGCAGTGGCGCCCGGGATATCGGCGATCGCTCGGCGCCTGCGCTCGCGTTCGCCCGCGGCGCGATCGAAGTACTCCTGCTCAGTCGCGATCTCGGCCGCCATCGTGCTGTCGGCAGTCATGACTCACGCTCCGGGTGGATCACATCGCATCCGCAAAGGTGGTGATCGTATCCTGCCTGGATAATCGATCGATCCCGCGTTCAGAGCACGTGGATCGGTCTGCAGACACCATGCTGATAAGGAATCCGCGCCCCGGCGAACTCGTCTCCAGGTGTCACGCCATCCGCGACGACGGCAGAAGATCACATGTCGTTCCCTCGATCGGAGACCGTTCCCTCGTAAGTGCTCGATTCCGACCAAATCGGCACCCATTCCGCCGTGATCTCGGCGGAGAGAACGACACAAATCAGTCCTCCGAACCCGACGGGGTGATAAACCGGGTTCAAGGGCTGGAGGCACGGCTGGCCGGACGGAGATCGAGTCGTCCTCTACCTTGCCGCTCCGGTGGCTGTTCTTTCCGGCCGAGTGAATCTCAGCGGCTTCCGAACTTGGTCCACGCTTCAGCCGGATCGGTCACGGCGGCGCTCTCCGACGCAGCGGGCAACGGACTGCTTCCGGCGTAGCCGACGATGCCCGTGAACAGGTTGTGCCATACCGAGGCACGCCAGCCGGTGGGGGTCGGCCAGGCAAGCAGCAGTCGTCTTCCGTTCCACCAACCGTGAACCTCGCTGTTGAAGTGGGCGATAACGTGGGTGTCCGGAAACTCTCGAAGCCGATCGAGCACGAGGAGCACGGCTCGCTTCGGGTTCTTTCTTACCTGAACGACCACCGTACCGTCGGTGGTGAGGTCCGCCGAGTCACTGATGTCGTCGAGTTGATCGAGGGCATCATCGATTGCGCGGCGAGCCAACAGCCACTCAAGGTCGGCTCGGATGTTCACCGCCGTGAACCTGGGGCCGAGCGTGTGGCCGCTGAGCTGGTAGGCGTACCTCTCGATGGTTTCGAGGTTCACATCGAGTGCCCAGTCCCGCCAATCACGGAAGGCAGCCAGGAAACCCTTGAAGCCGGCAGCCAGGTCCGGATCATCCGACTGGGACAGCGTCCCGTGCCGAATGGCGAGCAGACCGATGACAGCCAGGGCGCCGTGCTCAACGGCGAGGGACTCGTCCTCTGCGGCTGCCCACAGGTTGTCCAGGCCGTCACAAACCAGCCAGACCCAGTCTTGAGGGTATGGCCAGAGGCCACCCCCAACCGCGATCAAGAGGCTCCGATACGACGCCAACTGTGCCGCGAGCGGCCATTCGGCTGATTCCTCGACGAGGCGTCGGAACCACGCCCGCGCTCTCATCCGCTGGTTCTCGGTCTGGGCTTGAAACGCGGCTGCCGCGCTCAGGGGAGGAGTCACGCTCTTCGAAGCCGACTGTTCCGGGTCTTTGCGATCGGGCTCGCCTTCATCACCTTTGAGTTCATCGCCGTCGGGACCTCCAACTGAGGCTTCGTTGCGATCGCGTCCCAGGGCCAGGTTCAACAGCCCGGACCCGACCGCGCGGCGGATGTCCTCCTCCACCCGCGCTCGGCGCCGCCGACGACTGAGCGATGTCTTCTGCTCGTCAGGGCGGGGAGGGACGATCTCGGCGAGTCTGTGCAGCGCGTCGCGCAGCGCTTACATCTGTTCCTCGCTACCCAGCAGTTCGGGTAGTGATTGCTGCTCCAGCGGCGATGGGTGCCGAACCCGTGCCAACGCGCTGTGTACGTCGGTGACGAGCGCGGCACCAAGAGCAGCGCCGCTGTCGTCTCGGACCGTGACGGACCGGGACAGGGTGCCGGGACTGTGGTCAAGACGGTAGGTGTGGATGGCGTCGTCGTTCGCGGCGTGGATTGCGGTGTGCGTCTCGCCAGCGACGTCGATGAGCAAGTGATCAGGTGCCGTACCGGCGGTCACCAGGATGGTGATCTCGATCCGGTCGGGGTCGGTGAGGATCTGGGCGGTCAGAACCCGGATGGCGGGGGTCGGATCGGTTTTCCGGTCCGGGTCCCGGAGCACCAGATCGTCGAGATCCTTCTCCTCGGCGTCGACCAGGTCGACGACCGACTCGGCGATCTCCTGCAGGAGCGCCAGCTCACAGTTGCCACGGTCGTCATCCATCGACCGCAGCAACGCGGCGCGGGTGCAGTTCGCGCTGCCGGTGACCAGGACACCGGCAGGTCCGGACCACCATTCGAGCGCCTTGCCGTGGTGGTAACGCGATGTCCTCGGCTGGGCGATCTGAACAGTGCCGACACGGTCCAGCGCCCGCTCGAAGCGGCCGGAGTCGAGTTGGGCGTCACGGGTGAGAAGGACGTCGAGACTGTCGGGCCGTAGCCGGGTGATCAGGGTTGTCAGGGCATCGGCAGGTGGGTCGAAGAACGGTGATGCCACGCCCAGCCGGTCGACGGGATGATCCGGCAGCGGTAGCTGGTCCATGATCGGCACCTGGTCATTGGTGATCAGCCATGGTTCGTCGGGTTCCGGCCGACTGGGGCGGGTGGTCAGCAGATCCGCGACGCGGTGCAGCCGTTGTGCGCCGAGCGGCTCCATCCACAACCGGTCGGGGAGCCGGCGGAGCCATGCGGCGAGATCTTCCACCAGCGTCGGGATGGTGGGACCGTCAATGCGTAGATGCGTCCACAGCTCGGCGTTGTGATGCCAGCCCGCTGAGGTGGCGTTGCCTGAGCCGATCGAGATCAGAGCATCGTCGGCGGATGCCGCGACCAGCAACTTGGGATGGAACGCGCCGCCCGACCGGCACTGCACTGGTACGGGCACGTAGTCGGTGAGTGGTCCGCCACCAGCGGCGAATCCCGGCTCGACGTGACCCGCGTCGTAGACGATCGTGACGCGCGCGCCGCGGGCCCGAGCCTGCCGTACACACACGTCCTCGAAGAACGGAAGGTCGCTGGTGTAGGTCAGTACCAGGATCTCCTCGGGGTCCGCAATCGGCAGCTTCTGCAGGATCCGCGGCGGCGGCGCCCCGATCAGGTCATCAGTCATGAACCTGGGCTCCACTCGGTTCCGTACGGACCCTGCTTCCATGTCATGCCGTCGTCCGAGACATCGAGTACGCCGAGCTGGAGCAGGACGCTGGCGAAGGTGTCCAGCCGCAGGGACGCCGGTGCGTCTCCCTCGCGGCCTTCCAGCCGGAGCCGATCACCGACGACACGCAGCCGGGTCGGCATTCGCAGCCCTGTGCGGGTCCACTGCATTTTGTCCCGGCTGACCTTCTCTGCCCGGTTGAACATCGCAATCGCCAGCGATCGAGCGGCATCTGGCAGGGGAATATCGGCATGGTCGTCGATCCAACCGCGAAACCACACCGGCCCCATTCCGGTCTGGTCGTACCGCAGGAACGCTTCCCGGCTCAAGCCGTCGACTTCGTCGGCACGGCGCGCGCCGACAGCGAGCAACCGCAACAGTTGCAGCACAGACCAGCCGCCGGTCTGGCCGACTTCGTCGTTCAGGTCGTGTTCTACCGGCTGCAAACCACCATTGCCGTCCACGGTCGGAGGAAGATCATCCCGCAACGCCTGCCGCACCCGGACGCTGGGAAGACCCGCCACGAAGACCGCGACCGCATCCTCGCGGGTACCCGTCTCGTTCAACGGCGCGACGAGGTTCGCCCACAGCAGCCGCCAGGCCCAGACCGACCAGTTGCGTAGCAAGGCCCCACGCCAGCGCATGGCATGATCCAGGTTCGATCCGCCCAGAATCTGCGGCAGGTCGGAAGTGAAGCAGCACAACCGGTCCATCATGAGGTCGATGTTGTCGTCGACCGGCTGACCGTGAACGGCTCTGGTAAGAACAGCCGCGCTTGCTCGATGGGCAGCGGCCAGATCCGGGTCGGGTACATCGGTGCCTAAGTAGGCCCGCCTCAAGCTGGCGCCATCCGTCTTCGCGCTGACCTGGCACAGGCAGACCCCGACGGCGCCGTCCAGGTCCGCCATACTCAGCACGTCACCGCCCAGCGCGAGTTCAATGGCTTGGTCCAGCGCCCCCAGGGCTTCAGCTCGGCGGCAGGGCCCGGTGCCGGGAGAACCTCCGGAGTGATCAATCCCAACGCGGTTTCGATACCGCCGTAAGTCCCGTAGAAACCGTTGGCAACGACGCTGTAAGCGCGGGACAGTTCGTCAAGATCGATCGATTCGGAGCCGTCCAATGCCTGGGCGATCGTGTTCACGCCGTGCGGTCTCCGCTTGCCAGTGCGCCGTTGATGGACTTCCCTGTCCACGGCGTCGTGGCGTAAGGAAACCGCAGCCAGGATGACCTCACAACGTCGCAGGAGTTGCCGAAAGGCGGGTAGATCGTCGCTCGACCACCCACGCCGGCTCGCCTCGACGGCCATGCGCGCGTGCAGGGACAGATAGCGAGCGTGCGGTGTAGTCGTGATCACCGCTGGCACGAGCTCGGACGCGTGGGCGGCCGTCACCGCCTCCACCGCCAATGGCTGTCGGCCGGTGTCCTCCGGGCTGTCTGCTTTTGCCGACCAAGCGGCCCCAGCCACCAACATGCCGACCATCCTTCCCTACGGCATCGAGGCCGTAACAGCGCGGAGTCCCGACATCGGCGCGTTCCGTCATCCTCATCACCCGATCGGTGGCCCCAGCGTCCAGGCCTCGGCTGCCGGATCGGAGTCGCGACGGACGCCGGCCGGATCGCGACATAGCCGCAAGGGCTCTTTGACAGTGTCCGGGGTCACCGGACGGTCCGCCGGGTGCCTGATTTTCGCCCCACCTGGCTGCTGCGATGAACGCGGCACCGGTTCGACGCTCCGGCGTCTCCGAGACCCTTGATCACGGAGCCCTGTGGTGGAGAGCATGGCGTGGCCTCACGCCGCGGCGCTCGATCCGCATGGATCGGCGACGTGACCATTCGTACGAATCAGCCGAAACATCCGAGGTTGGAACGGACGACGAGGGCCTCCCGTACGCCATCTACCTCGCCGACTGGGCCGGCCGCTACCGCCTGCTGTGCTTCGACCTCGACACCGGTCGCGGCGACGTCGAAGACTCGTGCCGACGACTTCGGGCGCTGCTCGGCGCCGTCGGCGTGGCCTACGTCGTGGCCGCGAGCGGCCCCAGCGGCGGACGGCACATCTGGTCAGCGTGGCCCGCCGGGCTTCCCGCCGAACGTGTCCATCACCTGTCCACGACGCTCTCTGGAGTGATCACCGCGCTCGACCCCGGATGCCTGCAGAACTCCAAGACGGGATGCGTGAGGCCCATCGGAGCACCACACCGGCGGGGCGGAAGATCTGAGCTCCTGCCGGAGTGGTCGGACTCCGCAGCTATCGCGCTGCTGCGCCGCGGCAATCCCTCGGAACGCCTCGACGCGCTGGTGGACGCCCTGGTGGCCGGCAAACCTGCGATTCATCGCCCGGTCCGCGACGAGCGGCATGACAGGGCGGACGAACGTCGGCGACGCCTTGTCATAGAGGAGAACGGACAGCCGAAGTTCGCAGGAGCACGCCGGGAGCTGAGCCCAGAGACTCACCAGTTGCTGTACGACCCCATTCCGGCTGGGACGGACGCCCACCCGATCGCCTGGCGATGTCTCCTTCGCCTCGTCTTCGCACGTTACAGCGTTGAGGATGCCGCACGCCTACTCCGCGATCCCGCTGTCCACGGCTTGGAACATCTCCGATCATCGCGAAGCGCCGACGACAGGCCATCCCGCTCGCGGGAGACGGTGAATGCGATGCTGACCCGTCAGTGGGCCAAGGCCGTCGACGCAGCCGTCCGAATGTTCCGCACCGTTCCCGGCGCCCCGGGCGAGGACCTCGTCGAGCTGGTCGCTGGTGTACAGATGATGGCCGACGCTGTGGCGCCGAGCCGCTGGGCCGGCCAAGCCGGTCCGGCTGATCGCTTGGTCCTCGATGCCGTGTGCCTCCTTGTATTGGAACTCGGCCGACCGCAGGTGGGCGCGAGTGTCCGGCGGGTCGCCGAACTGGCGGGTCTCGGAGCGGCGACCGTCTCCCGCAGCCTGAGCCGTCTCTCACAGCCCGACAACTTCGGGCATACCTGGCTGGTCTGCGTCGCAGCGGCGTCGGGACGCGATGCGGCGATCTGGCGGCTGGCCGCAACGTCGGACGACAACTCCGCTTCGATCACGACCCATGGTTCGCACGCGGGTGGAACACAAGGGAACCCGCCCCCAGGGTTCTTCCGGGCGCACTCCACACGGTCCTGGAACACGACCGATCTGATGTCTGGAGCTCACGAGGAGCAGGGCTCGGCCACCACGCAGCGCGAACCCATGCGGCCATGCATCGAGGAAGCCACAGCATCGAGGACCTGAGCCGCCAGACCGGCTACACAGCCAAGACCGTCCGCGCCCATCTGAGCCGGCTCCAGGAAGTCGGCCTTGTCCAGGTCAACGGCAACACCGTCCAGACCACGAATCGCTCGTTGAAAGACGCCGCTGAGGACCTCGCCCTCGACGGTATCGGCCTGGCACGTCAGTTCCGTCATCAGCTCGAACGGGAGGCCTACGCATGGTGGACCGACGAACTACGGTGGAGGAAGGAAGGTGGCAAAACGCGCTTCCCGGGGCGGCGTCGTACGTCCGGAACCGCGTCCACCGAAACGAGAGCGTACGAATCGCGCCGCCAACGCTACGGACGCTTTCCGATGGCTGCCCCCGGGCGCAGCGATTTCGCCGCCGCGCTTCGCGTCGTCCGTGATCATTCCCGGGGTCAGGAATCCGAGCAGGATTCCCCTGAGAACGGCACAAGCCCGGAGTCGATCCGGCAGCCCACCATCATCGGGTGGCCGTAGCGGCCGGTGGTTTCGGTTCCTGCCGGTCACGGAGAAAGTTCGTGACATCGACGGTGGCGCTCGTGAGGGCGCACAGTGTCGCCGTCAGCGCGAGCCAGAACGCCGCCGTGCTCTTCCCGTCCTCGGCGATCTTCACCGTGACCACCTCGACGCCGTCGCCTCCGGTCGGCAGCCTGCCGGCACGCGCACCGGGTGTGTTCGGATCCGCCTGCCGGTGCCAGCCGAACCGGGCGAAGAACTTCGCCCACACGTGCTCCGACTGGCTGCAGCCGAAGATCACGCCGTTGACCTTGCGGCTGCACCGCCCGCCTTTCTGGGTGGTCACTCCGCACGTGGTCGGAGCCTTCACGGCCAGTACCCAGGCAGGGAGGGCGATGGCGATCGAAGCTGACCAGGCGAGACTCATGAAGTCGAGCGTCACCAGGTAGTAGATCACCCCTACCAGGGCCAACGCCTCGACGCCGAGCAGGACGAAGGCGTAGTCGCGTTTCTGCATTACCGGACCTCCTGTGTGTCGAGAAGCGTGATGACGTCGACCAGTTCGGCACGGAGCCGCGCCAGTTCGGTGGCGGTGATGCCGAGTTCGTAGGTGTGGTGGTGACCGGCCCGGGACAGGGCCCACCACAGGTAGCTGGCCCGCCGCCCGATCTCGTCGCCGGCGTAGTGGCCGAGGAGGAGCAGTTTGTGCCGCTGGGCATGGGCCTGCCCGATCTCAGGACACGCCCGCTGCCAGTAGCGATCCATGGCGGCTTCGAGTTCGTACCGCAGCAGCCAGGCGCAGGCCCGCGGCCAGCATCCCCGTGCGCCCCGGATGACGGTGGTCAGCAGCCGGTCGGCAGTCTCCAGGCAGTCGCTCATGACAGCCTCGCCACCAGCGCCTCGCTGGCAACGACCATGTCGATGCTGTCCATGTCGCAGTGCCCATGCACCGCCCTCGCCACGGCTTTCACCGTGTCGACGGCCCGCGGCACTCGGCTACGGTTCAGTTGGGTGTAGAGATCCCCGCGGCGACGGGGATCACCGAACAGCCCGAGGGTCAACATGTCCTGGACGCTGTGAGCCGTACCCAAGGCCGCGTCGATCTCCCGCAAGGGCGTGCCCGCCGCATACTGCGCTGATCGATAGCGGTCCATCGCCGTTGCTTCGAGCGCGGACCGGCAGAACCCGGCGACCATCAGCCGCCTCGCCTGTTCCGGGATCTCCTTATCGCGAGCGACCGCCCGGGCGTCCTCCAGGTAGCGCTTGGCAGGCCACAGGTTCTTGCGCACTTCGACGACCGAGCCTTCCCGCCGGGTCACCTCGCGGACGTCGGCGTCGATGCCGAGTCGCCGGATCGCTTCGGGCAGGCGGTCGTCGTGGGTGAACACCACGACCTGCCGGGTACGCGCTACCTCCCGCAACACCTCGGCGAACCCGTCGACCTTGCTCGGGTCCATGCTCTGCACCGGGTCGTCGATCACCGCAAACCGGTACGGGCTCGCATCGGCGCAGGCCCGCGGCAGGAACAGCGCCAGACCGAACGCGTGCAGCT
The DNA here is from genome assembly GCF_016862395.1 of Actinoplanes siamensis. GTDB lineage: Bacteria > Actinomycetota > Actinomycetes > Mycobacteriales > Micromonosporaceae > Actinoplanes > Actinoplanes siamensis. The sequence continues at coordinate 16,270 of NZ_BOMW01000083.1, forward strand.
CGCCCTGGCTCATCACGGCGAGCGCCGGGGTGTCCGTGCCGTCGACGGCCACCGAGATGTCGACCCGTCGCCGGGTGTTGGTGCCCCCGAGCTTGATCTCGCCCATCGCGACGTTACTTTCCTGCCGCAGCAGATCCCAGATGCGCTGGGACTGCTGGGCAGCCGCCTGGAAACGGTCGTCCCGCATCCGGTCGGCGACCGCAGTCAGGGCATTGCGGGCCTTGGTCAGCAGCGTCAGCTCGTCGGCTTCGGCCCGGACGACCTGGGCGTCCTCCACCCACCGGCGGATCGCGGCACCGGGTTCCTGCCACGCGTCATGCCGACCGGCCAGCCACTCGGCCGCAGCCGCACTCAGCCGCTGGTGGGCTACTGAGACGGCCTCCCAGGAAACCTGGTCGGCCCCCAGTGCCTCCAGAGCCTGGTCGGTTGCGGAGCACTGATCAGGCAGTACGGAGGCAAGAGCCGCCACGACCGGGTCCAACATCCGGCGTACGTCGTTGATCTCGCCCTGCGCCTGCCGCAGCAGCTCACCCGATCGATCGGTCGCGGCACGCACCGTCGCGGTGGCGGAGCGCAGCCGGCTGACCTCCTGCTCGGCGCCTTCCCGCCACGCGCTGTCGAGGACACCGACCTGACACACCGGGCATGACCGATCGCCCTGATCCCGGTGCATCTCCAGGGCACCCCAGAGCAGGTCCGCCACCCGATGCCCGACGGCCGTCTCGGTCCGGGCGAGCTGCTGCACCGACTCCTGCGCCTTGGCCAGCTCGCGCAGGGTGTGTCCGACCTCCGGCAGTTCCAGCTCGGCGAGCCGCCGCGCGGCTGACGCCGCATGGGCGTCGACTCCACCGGTTTCTCCGGCAGCCAGGTCGGCGAGCGCCGCCAGGTTCGCCCGCGCAGCCTGTTTCCCCAGCAGCCGTACGGCTTCAGCAGCTCGCGGGTCGTCCATACCTTCGAGCCGGGTACGCAGATCGTTGAACGCACCCCGCAGCGCGACCACCCGATCGTCACGCTCCTTGCGCAACGTCTGGAGCCGCGCGCTGGCGGTGGAGAGCGGCGCCAGCCCGAGGATCGGCGCGATCGAGTCGTACAGCTCAGTGGGTTTGGCGCCGATCACCCGCTCCAGGTCCCGGGCGGAGAGGTACGGACGGAACCGATCTGACGGGCCCAGCCACTCGGGCCGGTCCTCCGGCGGCACGGTGGCGCCGTTGCGGGTCACGCTCATCGTCGAGGCGGCCAGGTCTGTCTCGCCGACGCCCCAGGCGCGACGGATGACGACCGGCTGCCCGCTCGACGCGGACCGCAGCTTCACCGTGATCGAGCGCTCGCCTGTGTAGTGCACGTTTCGCCATCCCTCACGGAAGACGGCCGGGCGCTGCGACCAACGCGGCGAGTCCTCGGTGAGGCCGTACTCGATCGATTCGGCGAGGCTGGACTTTGCGGAGCCGTTACGGCCGGCGATGACAGTCAGACCCGGTTCGGGCTTGAGCCGGAGTGCGGTGTGCGGGCCGATTCCCCGGAAACCGGTGGCTTCCACCGACTCCAGAAAGACCTCCGGCGCGTCGTCGGACTCGGCCGAGCCGACGGGCACATCGGGCAGCGCCTCGCCGCGCATGACGGCCGCAAGAGTTTCCTCGCCCCGGAAGGCTGCGAGGACCAGATCGGTCTCCGGGCCGGTTGCGCCGTGAGCGCTCAGCCGGTCGGCGAGTTCGTGGTAGAGCGTGATTGCCTCGTCCATGAGGACCCCCTGTTTACTGCCGGTTTGATGCTCTGTTCGCGGCAGAGCGGTGTTGCGGTCAGTGGTGCGGGCGGAGCTGTGGAACGCGGTGGATCTGGCGGAACGAGCTGGTCAGGACGGCGAGATGGTCCACTTGCCGTCGGCGGTCACCTCGACCAGCGCGGGTGCCTGCAGCGGCCGGGTGCCGGAGTAGCCACCGATCTCGTTGACGAGCAGGCCGCCCTCACCGGTTTCGAGTGAGTAGGCCTGGATCACGAAGTTCGACGACCCCTTGGAGTGGGTGATCTTCGCCTTGGTGGCGTTGCCGCCGAGCACGACGACGTCATCGCCCTTGCCGGACGCTTTACCGGAGGCGGCTTTGGTGGCGAGCTGGTCGACGGACCCGATCGTCAGCGTCCAGCGGCCGGCCGCCTCGATCTCGAACTGGGTGGTCTGTGCCCCGTCCTCGAGGTTGATCCACCGCTTGCCCCTGTAGGCGCCGATCTCGTTGACCAGCAGCGACTCCGGGCCGTCGCTCTTGAGCACGGTGTTGCTGGAGCACCGGCAGTCGAAGACGACCACCGACAGATCGGTGAGCGGCGGGATGGCCACCACGTCGTCACCACGCCCCTTGATCACCCGCGGCTTGGCGACCGCGGGCTCGGTGGTGGCCGGCGTGGTCGCAACCGGCTCCGTCGTGACTGCGGTCGTCGGCTCCTCGGGCGTCCCCGTGGCCTTGACCGGCTCGGTACTCGGCACCGAGACGGCCCCCAGCTTCGAAGGCTCTTCCTCACCGTTCATCGCGGCGATGCCCACTCCGCAGCACAGCAGGACCATGACGGAAGCCGCGGCTCCGGCGATCACAAAGATGCGCTTGCCTCGCTTCGGCTGGGGCACGGGCTGCGGAAACGGATAAGGATTCTGCGGAAGAGTCATCGAAGTCCCCCTGTCGATCGAACAACATCGCTTGCCGTTCGGTAGGAACAGGAGAGCACAGGATTTGACAGTCTATCGACGAGATTCGCGATAACCCGGGTTATCAGCTTGCTAATGAATGCCGAAACCTAAGTCGCTGATGGCATCAGGTACGCGGACTTGAGGCCCTCGTTCCCGATGCCATCAGATCGATGGTTTCAGTTACGCGGGTCGGCTGCGAGCTTTCGGGCGACGCTTTCGACCCTGCTCAACCGAGTAGCCGCCACCTCGGTCAGCGACCTGCGCCCGTAGGTTTCCAGCGTTGCCCGGAAGACGGCCTCACGGTTGTCCCATCCGAGTCGCCCCGCATGGACAGCCATGACCATGGCGAGCTCTGCGGGTGGCACCTCGTCGAGGACCCGTGGGCCCAGGGTCCGCAGCAGCAGCCGAGGCTGACTCGGCAGCCGGTAGGTGCATGGCTGGATGCCGGGATCTCGCAGCGGGTTGTCCTGGATGAGCAGTCCGCGGCGGACCGCTGCGGTGATGACCTTGTTGATGGCGCTCGCCGACACCCTGGTGACGCGCTGGCCGCCGGCGGCTCTGACGTACGCACTCTGCAGCCGCTCACCGAGAATCGGTCCTTCACGTTCGACGATGGCGAGCAGCGCCTCCCGCATTCCCGACGGGGCCGGATCGTTCGGGCGTGGTGCCGCACCCTGATAGGTCCGGTACGGCTCGAGAACGAACGACCCGACCCAGGTGGAAGCCTCTGTGACCCCACTGCCGTCCGGCCGGGGAACACGCCACACCCCTGGCTGGACCTCCTGGTTACTCGGTGCGGATGCGCGGCGCTGCGTCTCCACGACCGGCAGCGGAGGCACCGGCGGCACGGAGTCCCGTTGTGGCTCGACCCGCGGTTCGGCATCCGCAACGGTTGTGCTCGTCGGCTCACTGTCTGGCACGGACTCGTTCGGAACGGCTGGTGTGGTGGGACGTGCCGGGAGCGGCGCAGGCGCGATCGGGGCTGTCGGTGCCGGCTCACTCGGCGGCACGACAGCCGCCGGACGACTCGCGACAGCCCGCTCACCTTGATCGGCGGGCCTGGACGGCGCGACCACCGGGGCAGCGGGCTCGGCAGGCTCAGACCAGTCGGACGGGCGGATACCGCGTCGCTCCAGGGCGGCCCACAGGTCGCGCAGCACGGAAGCCTCGTCCACCACGAAGGCCGATTGGGGGATCCGGAAGAACTCCCAACCGCAGCGTTCCAGTTCCCGCTGGCGTGCCATGTCCGCCTCGTAACGGTCCGGTCCGTGCCAGGCGTCGCCATCACATTCGACGGCGAGCCGGCCGTGCGGCCCGACCACCACCAGGTCGATCGAGTAGCCGATCGCCTCGTACTGCGGCACCACGGTGAATCCGCGGCCGACCAGCCGGTTGTAGACACGCTGCTCGAAGAGCGAGTCGAACGGGCTGACCCGCCGGTCCTCGGGCACGTCGGTGGGTAGTTCGACGCCCTCGTGGGCGGTGGGACGCGCGGAGACGCCGTAGCAATAGTCCAGAAGCTGGTGGCGCAGGTCCTCCGGGTTACCCAGGTCGCTGGGCCGGACCGAGTGGAAGATCCACATCTGGTCCTTGGCCCGGGAGGCGGCGACGTTGTACCGCTGCATGTACATGTCACTCGTGGCCGCGCCGATACGCGTCCCGGGCTCCACAGCCGTGACCATGCTCAGGAACATCACGTCACGCTCGGAGCCCTGGAAGTCGGCTGAGTCACCGCAGCGCAGGTCGCGGCGCTCCCATTCGGCCGGGTCCAGTTGTTCCAGCAGCAGACGCTGGATGTGTTTGGCCTGGTGCGGGCCTTGCAAGGAGATGACGCCGAAGGTCAGGCCGTCGTAGCGGGGATCCTGCGCGCACGCCACGATCTGCTCGACGATCGCCTCGGCCTCGGGTGGATTCACCTTGCCGGCCGTCCCTCGCACGTAGCCGGTCTCCACGAAGACCGGCTTGATCGGCTCGAGACGGTCGGCGCCGTACTGGCGAACCGGGATGAGTCGGATGTTCTCCGGCTCGTACGCGATCCGGTTGGAGAAGTTGATGATCTCCGGAACGCAGCGGCGGTGCTCGGTCAGCGCGATGAGGCCGGTGAAGCGCATCTTGGCCTCGTCGAAGAAGCTGCGCTTCGGGTCCTGCCACGACGCCCGGTACGGGTCGTCGTACAGATACTGGGAAGCGAGATCACGCAGGTGCTGCTGGTCCACGCCGACCGCGGCCGGGGAGACCTGCTTGTCGTCGCCGATCACGACGATCTTCGGAGCCAGGTACTGCAGGAAGGTCGCGGCCAGTCCGGCCTGGGACGCCTCGTCGACGACCACCACGTCGAACATGTTGGGCTGGACCTGCAGCTGCTCTGCGATCCGGTAGATCGGCATGATCCACACCGGCACCGACGACCGGCAGCGGTCCATGGCCTGACGGATCTCCGCCCGGCGCAGGTGGGCATATTTGCCGGTCCCTTTACCCAGGCCACGGACGAGTTGCCCGTACTGCTGCAGGTTGGCCCGGGCGGAGCCGCTGATCCGCGACGGAGACGCGGCGTGCCGCCAGGCCCGCTCAGCGGCCAACTCCTCGACGTGGCGACGGATCGTCTGCTCGACCTCACTGATCTCGGCTTGAAGCCGGTTGAGGTCGGCGACCTGCCGGTTCCCGAGCCACACGCCGGTGACCGCCCAGGCCCACGCCTGCTCCCAACGTGCGAGACGGTCATCCCACACGTCGTCCTCGGGAAGGGCGGTGATCGCCTCATGAACCCGGGCGGCCCCCTGCTGGAGCCGGGCTCCGAGCCGGTCACGGCACTGCCCCTGCCCACGCGCCTCGACCAACCGGGCGAGCCGGTGCACCGCGACGGCGTACCCATCGACATCACGATTGGCGACAGATTGCGCCAAAGTAAGCACCACCGGCGAGACGGCCGGGTCGTGGATCAGGCCGGTGACGGGTTCCACCGCGGCGTCGACGGCAGCCCGCATGACGAGCAGCTGGTCGTCGGTGGCGGCCGCATCGACCAGCGCGGCATAGGATCGAACGGCCGAGAGGTCGGCCCATTCCGGGCGGGGAAGGCGCCATGCGGCGAGGCGCTGGTCCTGCTGGGCGAGATCCGCCCCGAGAGCGAGAACGCGATTCAACTGGTGAAGTTCAGTGACGTGCCAGGTGAGCCGTTCGTCGAAGGTGTCCTCCGGCGGAATGACAACGCTGGCCGGCCAGGCCCGGTCGAGAGCCGCCAGCAACCGGCCGGCCTCCGTCCAGGCGAGGAAGGAGTCGATCGCGGCGACGGACGTGGGTGGGTTTCCGTCGACGCGTACGTGGGTGAAGAGGTCCCGGGCAGCCTTAACCGGTTTGGCGGCCAGCACACCGAGAACAGGCGTTCCGTCCGCCGCAATCTTGATCTTGCCGCCGGCGTTCAGATGTTCCCGCAGGTGTCGCGCCAAGGCCACCAATGGGGACAGGTCGGGACCGGTCGAGCTGACCGAGGCGAAACCGAGGACCTGCACGTGCGGCTGCGCCTGCTGGGTGAGTTGATGCAGTTGGGCGGCACGGTTCCACCAGACCTGGCCGCGGCCGGAGACGACATCGGCCAAGGCGTCGGCCATCCAGACCTCCCGGCGCCGCGCCAGGTCGTCGGCCGTGTCGGCGAGCCGATGCAGTTGCTGCCGCAGAACGGTGCGGTCGCCCGGTGGCATGGCCCGAACGGCGGCGAAGGCCGCGTGCCCCCGGCCACCCTGAAACGCCTCATGATCGACACGGGCCTGGCTCTCGGCCGCTACGGCTGCCGCGAAGTCGGCCGGCGGCAGCAACGTTGCCGGGTCGGCCAGAACTTCCTGCGCCGCTGGCTCGTCAGCCGACAGCCGATCATCGCGCAGCAGTCGCAGCCACTCGATCATCTCTGCGGCTGCCAGTGGTAGCTGGTGCGCGGGCTCGGCCGGGATCAACGGCCGCAACCATCCGAACGGCTTCTCGTCGGCATTGTGTGCCGTGGCGATCGCCGCGAGCGTCCCACGGTAAGGACCCTGCTCGTGCTTCGTCACCTCGGCTGACCGCACGTCGACGATCCGCCGGTGCAGCAGGCTGCGGCTGCGTCGCAAACGGTCGATGGCGTCCAGATGGTGCTGGATCTTCCGGGCGGACTCATCGCCGTCGAAGTCGATCGCCCGCTGCGAGATGGTGTTGACGGCGACCTTCAGGTCGGCCATGTCCTCGCGGGACGCGCCGACCACGGCCACTGACAACGGCCGGATAGCCTCCGGCAACTTCGCCCGCACCTCCTTGAGCGCCCGGTCCGTCTGCGCGGTGACCAGCACCCGCTTCCCCTGTGCGAGCAGATGGCTGAGCAGCGCCGCCGCGGTGTGGGTCTTACCGGTGCCCGGCGGACCCTGCACCAGGGTCTGGGCGTGCCGGTCGACCTGCTGCACGATCTGCAACTGCCGGTCGTTCACCGGCAGCGGCAGGTAGACCTCGTCGTCCACGGCCACCAGCGCACCCGGTGCCGGATCGGCCACCGTCGGCGGCCGGTGGTCCGGGTCGACCAGCGGCAGGACGCCTTCGGGCACGCTTTCGGCGTCGATCAGCTGCTCGCGAATCCGCTCCAGCACCTCGACCAGACCGTGATTGCGCCGGCGCAGCACCACGGCAGGTGCCAGCGTGACCTCCGCGGTGGGCGCCGCCGCCCGGCCAGGATTCTCCGTCTCGGTGTAGACCGCGTCCGGGTCGAGACTGTTCGCGACCCGTTGCAGCACCTCGCCGATCGCCGCCAGATCGAGCGGGTGATGCGCGTAGGTGCGTGCCAGTTCCCGGACCTCGCTAATGTGCCGCGACCTGGTCAGGCCAGAGTCCAGCATGTCGAGCTCGAGACGGAGCGGATCGACTGTCTCGGCGGCGGTCAGGTGCAGCGTGCCGCTGGCCGGATCCAGGTCGATACGCACCGGAACGGTGATCAGATGCCGCCGCACCACGGGATGATCGGCCGGCTTCCAGACCAGGCAGCCGACGGCGAGCACCAACTCCTTCTCTTCCGGGTTGCTGGCCGCTTCAGCCTGCATCGCGAAGAGGGCTCCGTAGGCGTCGCGCACCGGCTTCTCGACGCGTTCCCGGTCTGCCCACTGCGTCCAGCCGATCAACCACCGCTCATATGCCAGCGGGATCCGCGGATGATCGGCCAGAAGCAACACCTCCGGCTCGGCCTCCTCGCCTTCCGGCACTGGGCCGGGGATCTCCAGTGCGAGCTTCGGCACGACGTCCGGGTCGTCACACCCGGCTTCCAGCCATCGGGCCACCTCGGAACTCGGCGCCGGCGGACGCATCCGGTCGAGACGATCGATATGCCCGATCTCGGCACCCGGCTCCGGTGCCACATCCCAGTGCGCGAAGTGCACCGCCGGGTGCCGGGGCATGTCCCTGGTCCAGGCGATCTCATACCCGTCCACGGTTCTCGGGGCCGTCGTCACCGACTGCTGCGCCCGGGCGAGAAACTCGAACAGTCGGATCGCGCGGTCGAGGCGACTCGCTGGAGCGGTGGTCAAGGCGGAGTTCCCTTCAGGGCGATGATTCAGCTACGCGTTCAGGACGGGCGTATGGACCTACTCGGCGCCGGCGAATCCGGTCACGGCGGATGTGACGAGTCCGCACAGTCATCCGGCCCGAAAAGTCGCCGTCGTGACCCCCGCAGCGGAGGGCCGCCGACCCAGCATCGATAGCCGGCTGGCACGGATGTGCGGCCGGATTGCTGATCGGAAAAGGCACGGGCGAACATGAGAACGGACCAGAACACTAGACGTGACGCAACGGCTACCGCTGCCCGCCTTTACGGGGGTGTTCTCAGGCCGTCCGGAGGATCGCAGCTGGCCCCGAGCGATGGTTTCTGTACGGTTGGAAGCCGACAGTCAGTCCGACCATGATGCGGGGGCCGGGCCGAATGCACGTCGGCCAGCTCGGACCGCCAGGGCGGCGAGTCCGGCGTTGGCAGTACCACCGATCACTAGGCCGATGCCGAACGGTGCCACTCGGCCGAGAACGATGATTCCCTGCTTGGTCCCGTACTTCGTGACGAAGTTCCTTCCCAGGATCCCGTTGATCCGGCGCAACGTCTCGACGGGCACCATGGCGACAATCTGGCGACCCCAGTACTGCCCCGTACGCTCAGCGACCTTGGTAATGGTCTTGGAGCCGGACCCGCCGAGCATGATGCCCATCACGATCGTCCGGCGACGCTCGATCTCGTCGATAGGCACGCCGTGGACCTCGGCGATCGAAAGCGCGAAAAGCACGCTCAACTCAAGAGACGAGAGAACTTCGGCGGCGGACAGCGCCAGCGCGACACCCGTGCCGACGCCGGGTGCAGCCGCGGTTCCTCCGACCGCGGCACCCGTTCCGGCCAGAGTACTGACGTACATCCGCTCCAGGTTTCGGATCACCTCCGCCGGGGACGCCTCGGGGTTCCGCTGGCGGGCCCGAGCGATGTTCCTGCGCACCAGCGGGGTCTGGACATCGATCGCTTTGTTGAGGAGGTTGAGGGCTCGGTGCCCACCCTCCGCAGCCATCGACGTGGCTTCGTCAGTGTTGTGTGTCGTCATGGGGTGTCCTCCTTGATCGTCATCTCTACTTCAGCCGTCTGTTGGTGCGCCGCACCGGCAGTCCGGCTGACTGGAACCGGCACGGCGCTTGATCACTTGAGAGACACCCGGACGCCGTCGGAGAACGGCGAGTCGTGCAGCTCCAGGCTGGTGAGCTTGGTGCCCTCGGGCACGTCGAAGACGAGCTTGCCCTTGACCGTGTTGCCCGGGTTGATCTCCGCGAAGAGGATCTGCTGGTCATCGTTGGTGTAGAGGGCCGCGCTGGAGTCGACGGAGTACTGGACCTTCTTCGCGTCGTACGCCTTCTGAGCCGAGTCGAGGAAGGTCTGCGCCTCCTTGCCAATGTTCTTGACCTGGACGCTGATGAGGCAGAACTGGCCCTGCGCCGCCTGCCCGAGCAGGCTGGTGCCGACCTTGCTGACGCCGCACTTCACGCCGGTGACCTTGAACTGGAAGTCACCGTCGGCGGCTGGCTGGTTTAGGCCAGGAGTGTCATCCTTGGCCTCCTCGGTCTTCTTGGGCGCGATGGCGGCCGGCCCTTCCGCCGCGGTCGCCGCCTGCGACCCGTCGGCCGACTCGGCCGTGTCGGTGCCGCCGGAGGCGACCGCGCCGATGCAGCCGATCAGCATCAGACCGACCATCCCGCCGACGATCCACGGCCACTTGCGCTTCTTGGCCGGTGCCGGCGTCGGCGGCGTCCAGCCGGACGGGGTAGCGGGATTCTGCGGATATGTCATGGCGGACTCCGTGTCGTGATCGGGATGTCGCCCACCAAGAAGACCGTTGCCGTCGAAATAAGTCGAGCCGTGCATATGATAACCCGGGTTACCGCGCCAAGCGTTGACTCTGAGCGACAAGTGACTACTGTGGAACCCGTTGGTCACGAAGGAGGTGAAGAGGATGACGGACGAGCTGATGTCGTCGGGTGAGATCGCCCAGCTGGCCCAGGTCGAACGGCCGGTGGTGACGACCTGGCGGCGCCGGTACCTCGACTTTCCGGCCCCGGTCTCCAGCCCCGGCGGTCAGCTCCTCTTCCCCGCAGATGAGGTCATCACCTGGCTTCTGGACCGCAGACTCGGCAACACCGATCCGGAGACCCTACGCGCCGAGCGCGCTCTGCACACCCTGAGCACGTACGGCCGTGAGCACGGCGGCCGAAGGCTGGTGCTGTCACTCGGGGCCGCCCTCTGCCTACGTGAGATGTCCGGCCGGATCCTGCCGCCCGATCCGCTGAAGGCGGCTCAACGGTTCGATCCGGATGACGAGTTCATCCTCTCGGATCTCCAGGAAGCACCCGCACTGGCCGATCTCCCGGGCATGGTCGAGCAACTGATCGAGGGCGCCTACGACGCTGGGCGGGCCCATCAGTTCCTTCTCGGCAGCGCTGCTCGCCTCGGCTGGCCGGAGCTCGACACTGACACGCTGACCCCCCACCTGGTGACGCTGATCCGGCAGGCTGTCGACGTGCCGAGCCGGTTGACCGAGGACGGCTTGATCAGCATCGCCGACCCGTACGCGGGATCCGGCGACCTCCTGACCGCGCTCCTGCCCGACCTCGACCCGGACCGGTTGATCGTCAACGCGGTGCAGCCCGATCCGGTTCTCGCACGGCTGGTGCGCCGTCGTCTCCTGCTCGCCGGCGTTCCCGAATATCAGCTCGAGGTCCGCGCTGACGATCTGAACGACGACTTCTCCGAAGCCGACGTGATCGTGACTCGACTCCCCTATCAGCCAACCGAATCCCGCGACCCGTCTGAAGACCTCAACAAGATCAGCGACATCACGGACCGACTCGGCCGTGGTCGTACGGCCGTGGTTATCGGCCCGGCTGCCAGCCTGGTCGACGATCTACGTGAACCGAAGGCGATCCGACGCCGGAGGGAGTTGCTGGAAGGCGGTCTCGTTGAAGCGGTAGTGCGCCTTCCCGGCGGCACATACCCGGGCCGACCCGGGTATCCCGCGGCAATGTGGGTGCTCACCCGTGACCCGGTGCCGTCGACCAAGGGTCTCCTGCTGCTTGCGGACCTCAGCGGTAGAGCCCTCGACGATCGCGTCGTCGAGGCAGCCGCCGGAGACATCGTGTTGTGGCGCGCCGAGGGCATCCGTCGCGACGGGCACGATCCGCGTACCGGCCGAATCGTCCTCCTGGCGGAACTCGGCTTGAACAACGGAAGTGCACTGCGGCTTCCCGGGCCGACCTCGGTCACCATGCGCGCTCAGCTCGCGATGGACCGGCCCGCACTCATCGGCGAGGCCGAGCGCCGACTCGCCGATGCCGAGAAGGCGACACATCAGTACACGGATGAGAACGGCCCTCTCGACACCGCCGCCGTCCAACACCACGGAAAGCGCCCAACAGAGGTCAGCCTTCGCAGCCTGCGAACTGCCGGCCGCCTGCGAGAACTACCTGGGCACCGGCTCTTGCCCGAGCATGTAGGGCCGCGCGGAACCTACCGGGTACTGGGTGCCGCCGAAGCAACCGGTCAGCGCCCGCAACGATGGATCGACCGGCTCACCCTGGCCGCTGAGTACCCGCACGCCATCCTCACCGAACCGGGTGATCTGGTGGTGACAACCGCCCCGCAGTGGGGTGTGCTGCTCGACGAGGAGGGGCTCTCGGTCATCGAGTTCCCGGCGCGCGGACTACGGATCAAGAAGGGCGACGCCCTGACCCCACGCGTGCTCAAGGCCCTGCTCGACATCGCCCGCAACACCGCCCGTAGTCCGAACGCCGTCCGCGGCCCACGGCTGCACGATGTGACGGTCCCTGACCTGACGAAAGACGAGGCCCACCGCCTCGACGTCGCACTGGGCCGCATCGCCGAGCGCGAACGTCTACTTCAACGACAGCTCGATCTTCTGGACGAAATGCGAGATCTCGCCGTAACCGGCTTCGCCGACGGCACCCTGACGACTTTGTACGGTACGAACTCCTGACCGAGAGAACGGAATCACCAGTGCCCCCACGCAAGCGCGCCACTGGACAGGGCGAACTGCCAGGCATGTCCAGCACCAAGCAGATCCAGGACATCCTCTGGAAAGCCGCGGACAAACTGCGCGGTTCGATGGACGCCGCCCAGTACAAGGAGTTCGTCCTCGGCCTGGTCTTTCTCAAGTACGTCTCGGACGCGTTCGCTGAGCGCCGCGCCCAGATCGCCGAAGAACTGACCGATATGCCGGAGGACAGGCGTGCCGAGTTCCTCGACGAACGCGACGAGTACACCGCGGAAAACGTCTTCTGGGTGCCGGAGATCGCGCGCTGGGACTACCTGGTTGAGAACGCGCCCAACGGCGTCGGCGTGCTGCTCGACGACGCGATGGACGCGGTCATGCGAGAGAACCCGCCACTGGTAGGCGTCCTGCCGAAGATCTTCAACCGGGACAACGTCGACCAGAAGCGCCTCAAAGAACTCGTCGACCTGATCAGCGACGCTCGGTTCACCGGCCACGGTGAGCGCTCGGCCCAGGACGTCCTCGGCGAGGTCTACGAATACTTCCTGGAGAAGTTCGCCCGCGCCGAGGGTAAGCGGGCCGGCGAGTTCTACACCCCCGCCAGCGTGGTAAAGCTGATCGTCGAGATCCTCGAGCCTTACGAAGGTCGCGTCTACGACCCATGCTGCGGCTCCGGCGGCATGTTCGTACAGGCCGGCAAGTTCGTAGCAGCTCACGCCGGTCGCGACCACACCCACGACATCGCCGTCTACGGCCAGGAGGCGAACGAGCGCACCTGGCGGCTGGCGAAGATGAACCTCGCGATCCACGGCATGGACCCTAAGGGCATCGGCGACCGCTGGGCAGACACTTTCGCTGAGGACAAGCACCCGGACATGCGGGCCGACTTCATTCTGGCCAACCCACCCTTCAATATGAGCGACTGGGCCCGCAAAGAGACCGACCCGCGTTGGCGTTACGGCGTACCACCACAGGGCAACGCAAACTACGCCTGGCTTCAACACATGGTCTCCAAACTGGGCGACCGCGGCAGCGCCGGCGTGGTCCTGGCAAACGGATCAATGGCATCCAAGCTGTCCGGTGAAGGCGAAATCCGCCGGACCATGGTAGAAAACGACCTGGTCGCCTGCATGGTTACCTTGCCCTCCAACCTGTTCCGCACGACCGCAATCCCTGCCTGCCTATGGTTTCTAACCAAGGATAAATCCCCGCAGGGCGCGCGAGCACTCGCAGATCGACGCGGTGAGATTCTGTTCATCGATGCCCGCGGGCTGGGCACGATGATCGATCGCACCGAACGCATCCTCACCGATGTAGATTTGGGCAAGATTGCCGATACTTACCACACCTGGCGCGGAACTAAATCGGCGAAGACCAAGGGTCTCTCCTACCATAACGTGCCCGGCTTCTGCTACACAGCAACTCTCGACGAGGTAGCCGCACGCGACTATGTACTTACTCCTGGCCAATACGTCGGGGCAGCTCAAGTTGAAGAGAACGACAGCGCCGAACCGCTAGCCGATCGCATCGAGCGTCTCACAAAGCAGCTTTTCTCGAACTTCGAAGAAGCAGCTCGCCTCGAGAACGCCGTTCGCCACCAAATCGGGAGGATCGATGTCTGATTGGCACCCAACAACACTTGGTGAACTGGTAGCACTTCAGCGCGGTCACGACCTCCCGCAAGGGTTACGCGCAGGTGGCACTATTCCCGTGATAGGCAGTGGGGGCATCGCAGGGTGGCACAACGTGGCAAAAGCGACGGGCCCCGGAGTAACATTGGGGCGAGCGGCAAATCTTGGCATTCCCACGCTCGTGGAAGAAGATTTCTGGCCACTTAACACAACACTGTATGTAACCGATTTTCGCGGAAATGACATCCGCTTTGTGTACCATTTATTTCAAACCCTGGATCTCAGCGGATACAACTCCGGGTCAGTTCAGCCAATGCTCAATCGAAACTTCATCAAGAACGTGCCGGTTCTAGTCCCCGAACCAGCGGAGCAGCGAAGAGTCGCCGCTATCTTAGGCGCCCTAGACGACAACATTGCGGGGAATGACAGCATCGCGACTACCTACGAGGAACTATTCCGGGCGAAGTTCGCCTCCCTCGGAGTTACCGATGGCGGCGACATAGCCGTTACTGACTTAGTCACATTCAATCCAAAGACACCGCTCAATCATTCAAACGAAGCCATTTATGTTGACATGGCCGCCCTTCCTACGCGACTGTCTTCAATACAAACCTGGATGCGCCGATCACCGAAGAGTGGCAGCCGGTTTCAGAACGGCGACACACTACTGGCACGCATCACTCCCTGTCTCGAAAACGGCAAGACCGGGTATGTGGACTTTCTTGGCGATGGCGAAACCGGAGCCGGTTCCACTGAGTTTATTGTGATGCGTTCAAAGAATGGTGTTCCGCCCGAGTTCTCGTACTTCCTAGCTCGGGATGAGCGCTTCCGCAAGCACGCGATCCAAAAGATGGTGGGTTCATCTGGGCGGCAGCGAGTCAGCGCAACCGACGCATCGGACTTCCTTGTTAATCGGCCGGATCCCGGCCAGCTATCAAAGTTCGGCGCCGAGGCCGGTACCGCGTTCCGCCACTTGAGAGCTGTGATGGAAGAGTCGCGTGCACTTGGAAACCTGCGGGACGTGTTGTTGCCGGAGTTGATGTCGGGGCGGTTACGGGTCAAGGATGCCGAGAAAATCGTCGAAGAATCGATTTAGGTAACCACTAATCGCGGGGAGGGGCTGGAATGAGACAGAGCACGAGAATGAGTGAGGCCGACTGGGAAGCCATTGCTCTGGAGGAACTGGGCACTATCGGCTGGGAACCCGGTGAAGGCAAGGATTTCGCTCCTGGCTCCGGGCAGCGGCATGATTGGGCCGACCTCGTACTGATCGAGGATCTGCGGGCCGCGATCGAACGTCTAAACCCCAACCTGCTGCCGCCGGCGGTGACCGACGCGGTGCGCGCCGCCGTCGACGTCGCCTCCGGTGAGGCATTTGCCGAGAACCGGGCGGCACACGAACGGCTCGTCGACGGCATTCGCTCGGTCTCGTACACCGATGGGTATGGGGCCGAGCACACCCCCACCATTCGCCTCGCAGACCTGCATGATCCGCTCGGCAACACCTATCGGGCGATCAGTCAGGTGATCGTGGTGGACGGCGACCGGAAGCGCCGGTTCGACATCGTGCTCTATCTCAACGGGCTGCCGGTCGCCGTCATCGAACTGAAGAACGCCACCGACGAGAACGCCACCCTGGTCGGGGCCCACGCCCAACTGCAGACATACCTGTACGAGTTCCCGCTGGCGTTCCGGCACGCCGTGGTCTGCCTGATCTCCGATGGGATCACCGCGAAGTACGGCACTCCGTTCACTCCGTACGAGCACTTCGCCCCTTGGAACATCGACGAAGAGGGCCGGCGGATCGACACCACCGCGCCGGAGTACGACGGCCCTGAGGCGCTCGCCGTAGCGCTGAACGGCGTGTTCCAGCAACGGCGCTTCCTCGAACTGACCTCGGGTTTCGTCAACTTCACCTCCAAGACGAAGCGGATCGCCAAGCCGCACCAGCATTTCGCGGTCACCAAGGCCGTCGAGGCAATCGTGCGGGCGGCGCAGGGTGACGGCAAGGCCGGCGTCGTCTGGCACACCCAGGGCTCCGGCAAATCGGAGGAGATGGTGTGCACCACCGCGCTGACCGCCCGCCATCCGTTGTTGAAGAACCCGACGATCGTGGTGATCACCGACCGCAACGACCTGGATGACCAGCTGTTCGACACGTTCGCGGACAGCGAGCGGCTGCTCGGTCAGGCACCGGAGCAGGCCGCTACCCGGGCTGACCTGCGGGACAAGCTGTCCACCCGTAACGCCGGTGGCATCGTCTTCACGACGCTGCAGAAGTTTGGGCTGACCGTGGACGAGAAGGCGGCGGGGCGTTCGCACCCGCTGCTGTCCGACCGGCGCAACATCGTGGTGATCGTCGACGAGGCACACCGCAGTCACTACGACAACCTGGACGGCTACGCCCGCCACCTGCGCGACGCCCTGCCGAACGCCACCTTCATCGCCTTCACCGGCACCCCGATCTCGGAGGCGGACCGCGACACCCGCGACGTCTTCGGCAAGTACATCGACACATACGACCTCAAGCGTGCCGTCGACGACGAGGCGACCGTCCGCGTCTACCACGAGCCGCGGATCATCCCGGTGTCGTTCCCGCCGGACGTCGACCCGGCGGACCTCGACGAGAAGGCGGACACCGCGTCGGCCGGCCTGGACGACGCGGAACGCCGCAGGGCTGCGGAGTTTGCGGCGAAGATGAACATCATCTACGGAGCGCCGGACCGGGTCCAGACGCTCGCCGAGGACCTCGTGGCGCACTGGGAGGCACGGCGCGAACTGGTGTCGCCGCAGCTCGGCGGCCCGGGCAAGGCGATGCTGGTCTGCGCAACCCGGGAGATCTGCGTCAGCGTCTTCGACGCCATCAAGAAGCTGCGGCCGGACTGGGCGGACCAGGCGGTCGACAAGGGCAAGATGAAGATCGTCTTCAGCACCCTGCCCACCGATGACGCGATCTTCCACCCGCACCTGCTGCGAACGTCCCAGCGCAAGACCGTCCAGGCCCGAGCCAAGGACTCGGACGACGAGCTGGAGCTGCTCATCGTCCACTCGATGCTGCTCACCGGCTACGACGCACCGCCGATCCACACCATCTACATGGACCGGCCGATGCGCGGCGCGAACCTGATGCAGGCGCTCGCCCGGGTCAACCGCCGCTTCCGCAACAAGAAGGACGGGCTGCTCGTCGGTTACGCCCCGCTGACCGAGAACCTGAGGAAGGCGCTCACCGAGTACAGCTCGGCCGACCAGGACGACCAGACCCTGGGCCGGGAGATCGACCGGGCCATCAGCGAGGTGTACAACGAGGTGGCGGTCCTCAACGCCATGCTGGCGCCGGTGAAGTGGGAGAAACTCCTCGCCGACCTGAGTAACAACAAGCGCTGGATCCAGGCCGTTCACCAGGCCGCCAACTTCCTGCGCAACCCGTTGACCCCGGGCAACAAGGTCGAGGGTGACGCGAAGCCGCTGCACAAGCGGTTCCGGGAGTCGTCGAGCAGGCTCGAACAGTTCCACGCTATCTGCGCCAACAGCCGAGACTTCCGCGACCGCGCGGACGACTTCGACCGGCTTCGCCGCGACATCCAGTTCTTCACCGCCGTACGCATCATGATGGTCAAGCTGGACGCCGCGGCTCGTGAGGCGGAGGGTCTGCCGCGTACCGCCGAAGTGCAGTGGTATCTCGCGCGGCTCGCCGCGGAGGCGGTGGACGCCGCCGAGATCACCGACATCTACGCCGAGGCCGGCCTCGGCAGGCTGGACATCACCGATCTCAACGAGGCGGCCGTCCAGCGGCTGGAGAACTCCGAGACCCCGCATCTGGCCGCCGAGGCACTGCGTCGGCTGATCCAGCAGAAGATGCGCGAGGTGACCAAGCACAACGTGGTCCGCCAGGAGAGCTTCTCGGCCAGGTTGGAGGCGCTGATGACCCGGTACATGAAGCAGCAGCTGACCAGTGCCCAGCTGATCGCCGAGTTGGTCGCGATGGCCAAGGAGGTCTCCGCCGAGGCGCGGCGCGGCGAGCACTTCGATCCGCCGCTCACCGTTCCCGAGCTGGCCTTCTACGATGCTGTCGCGCAGCATGACCTCGCGAAGGCGGTGATGGGCGACGACGAGTTGGCGAAGATCGCCCGTGAGATCGTCGCCACCATCCGGGCCAAGATCACCGTTGACTGGTACTCCCGCGAGCCGGTCCGGGCCAAGCTGCGCAACTTCATTCGCCGGGTACTGGTCAAGTACGACTATCCGCCGGACCACGAGCGCGCCGCCGTCGACCTGGTCCTGCGCCAGCTTGAAACCTTCGCCACCGAGTGGACGACCACGGCACCTTGATACAGCGACATCGACCGGATGCGGGGAGGCACCATGGGTCGACAGCTGGGAACGGTCTTCGCCGACGACACCGTCATCAACCATCTTCGAGACGTCGCCGACGGCCGAGCCATCGGACACGAGGACGGTGACAGCAAGATCTCCTTCCTCGGAACAGAACGGGTCAGCGCACCGGTCGTACTGGTTCTGTATCAAGGGTCGGTGCAGTTCGTGGCCGGCGTCTACGAGGAGAACCGGGCTGACGATCTCCGCTGGATGTTTCAGCTACGGCGGTTGACTCGGCTCAGACGCCCGGTCGAGGTCAGCCGTCTCCGGGTAGAGCTCCGGACTGACCAGCAGCGCCCCTTCGCGAAGCAGGGTCGCTTGACGCCGAAGGCCAGCGAGACCGTACTCAGGATTCTCGTGGACGAGAACCCCGGCCTCGAACACGTCCTCGGGGCGCTGTACGGAATCCGGGACATCGACCTACCCGTACCGAGAAAGGAGGCGCTGGCAGAGGAGCGGGATTCGCTCGCCACACTCTGCGCGTTCACCGGCGCGCCGGACCTGGCACCGGCAGGCGGTTTCCTCTCCGAGGACGAGATCGGCGACATCCAGGACCGCGACTCCTTCCTACCTCCGATGTACGGCGTCACGCCACGCGAAGACCCCATGATCGAGCACGATGCGAACACGTTCTTGGGCTGGACCCGGCAGAGAATCGACCGTCTCGCCGTCCGGCGGTTCGAGGACAGTCACGGGCGAACACTGGACGTCATGAATGTCAACCGCTGGCCGATCGAGACCAGGCTCGGCACCGACCTCATCTACTACCACCGGCAACGGCGCAGTTTCGTCCTGGTCCAGTACAAGCGGCTGGTGCTCGACGATCTGCGCTGGCGCTGCCGGGTGGACAGCCATTTCCAGGACCAACTCGAGGTCATGCGTACGCTCGATGCCCGCTGCCTCCCGCAGTACCCCGGCAGCGACTACCGGATGGTGCCCACACCCAGTTTCGTGAAGATCTGCCGGCTCGACAGCCTGGACGTCGACAGCACATCGATGATCTCGGGGATGTGTATGCCACGCGAGCAGGTCGCTCGGTATCTCGATCGCCCGGAATCGCCGAAGTATCTTGATCAAGACACCTTCAAGGATCATCTGACCAGCACGATGTTCGCTCAACTCGTCGCAGTGGGTGCGGTCGGTACCGTCGGCGTCGCGACGGAACTCGTCAAGGCCGAGATCGAACGGTCACTGAGCCAACAGAAGTCGGTCAGTCTCGGCGTCTTCAGCGACACGACAGGACGCCGCCCGTCCTGGTCATCCCCCAGCCGTCGCAGGTCACGCTCGGGCAAGGCGAGCAGCCGACAACCTGACAGTCGGCAAGCACCGCTCTGGTAGATACCCGATCACCGAATCGGGTCGCATGTTCCGAGTCGGCCCCGCCGTGGTGGCGCTGACGAGAGCCGGTGTCTCGACTGAAACGGACCGGAGGCGTTCGACAGCACGGCTAAACGGCGGAGGCGATCGAGGCCTGAGTGATGCCGCCTTCTACCTCTTGGGCTGCATGTTCCGTGTTAGTTCTGCTGCGGTGGCGTCGGCGAGTGCGGACCTCTCCAAGGAGAACGGGCCC
>NZ_BOMW01000084.1 GCF_016862395.1 Actinoplanes siamensis
GGGCCTTTCGCCTGCCCGGGGCGCTGCTCCCGCCGTACCGCCGGGTCAGCCGGAGGCTCTGCTTCGCAGTGCCGTTCGCGACTTCCGGAGGGGCTGTTCGGGTCGTACCGCCCCCGGGTCAGCCGAAGGCTTTTTCGCAGTGCCGCAGGAACGCGGCCAGCGCCGGATTCCTGCGGTCCTGCCACACCAGCGCGAGCAGCGCCGCAAGCGCGACGCCCTCGATCGGGACGGCGACCAGATCGGGGTTCGCCTCCGCCATCGACTCGCTGAGGATCGCGACGCCCAGGCCGCGGCGGGCCAGGCCGGCGACGGTATCCGGTGAGGTGGCGACGAGTGCGACCTCCGGTCGCAGCCCGATCTCCGCGGTGCCGGCCCGGTCCAGCACGTCCCGGATGCCGGTGCCGCGCGGGAGGCAGACGATCGGGTACGAGGTGAGCCCGGCGATCGTGACCCCGTCCGGTTTCGCCGGGTGACCGCGGTCCCGGGCCAGCCGGCTCCCGGGGGCGGTCAGGGCCACCAGCCGCTCGCTGGCGATCACCCGTGCGGCCGGGTGTTCAGGGGGTTCGCCGGCCAGCCCGGCCAGGGCCACGTCGAGCGCTCCGGTGCGCACCGCGGTGACGAGCTGGTCCGAGTTCGCCTCGGCCAGGTCCAGCTCGACGCCGGGGTGCTCGCGGTGGAACGCGGCGAGCGCGTCGAACAGCGGCGTGATCTCGCAGCCGGTCACCATGCCGATCGTCAGCCGGCCCCGGACCAGACCCTTGACGTCGTCGATCGCGTCCCGCAGGTCGAGCGTCGAGCCGAGCGCGGCGCGGGCGTGACGCAGCGCCACCGCACCGGCCTCGGTGAGCCGGGCGGTGCGCCCGCTACGCACGAAGAGCTCCGCACCCAACTCGTGCTCCAGCGCCTTGATCTGCGCGCTCACGCCACTCTGGGTGATGTGCACCCGCTCCGCGGCGCGGGTGAAGCTGCCGGTCTCGGCGACCGCCACGAAGTACTCCAGCTGCCGCAGATCCATGAGTGGAAATTATAGATGCCATGAGAACTATGCGTTGGACTTGTGGGACGCCCCGCGGGAGGGTGGAACCATGACCGAACGAGAGAAGGCATCCCGGCCGGAAGACCTGACCCGCCTCTTCGTCGAGCGCGCCAACGCGAAGGACGCCGAGGGGCTCGCCCTGCTGTACGAGGAGGATGCCGTGATGGCGTATCCGCCGGGCAGCCGGACCGTGGGCCGGGCGGCGATCCGGGAACTGTGGGCGCGGTTGCTGCCCAGGATGCCGCGGTTCGAGCCGGAAGCGCCGCTGCCCACGCTGGTCAGCGGGGACCTGGCCCTCACCTCGACCCCGCCGAGGGACGGAGCCGGGGCTCGGGCGCAGGTGGTGCGGCGGCAGCCTGATGGCACCTGGCTGCGGGTCCTCGACCAACCCGAGTTCACCCGTCCGGCCGATTAGCCGACGCCGCTTGTCCGGCGCCGGCGTGCCCCGGGCCGGCGCCGTTTCCCGACGCCGGCCCGCGCCGCTGCTGGTCGGGCGTGCCGCATGCCCCGGCCGGTGGACGTGTCGCTCGTCGTCTGGTCAGATCGCCAGGCGCTGGCCGACCCTGAGCCGGTTCGGATTGCTCAGCCGGCTGGCGTTGGCGCGGTAGAGGGCCTTCCAGCCGCCCCTCACGTGGTAACGCCTGGCAATGCCGGAGAGCGTGTCGCCGCGCTTCACCACGTAGGTGTGGCCGGTCTTCAGCGACGTGTTGTAGGAGGCCAGACGATACGGGCTGGCCGACGTGCTGGTGCGGGTCCGGACCAGGCCGCGGCGGCCGCAGGTGGGCCAGGCGCCGATGCCCTGGTTGCGCAGCACCCGTTCGGCGATCAGGATCTGTTCGCTCTTGGAGGCCAGGTTGGCGGTGGAGCCGTACCTTCCGCCGCCGTGCGCACGCCAGGTGGAGCGGCTGAACTGCAGGCCACCGTAGTAGCCGTTACCGGTGTTGATGCGCCAGTTGCCGCCGGATTCGCACCTGGCGACGGCGTCCCAGTTCACCTTGGGCGCGGCGCTGGCGGGCGAGGCCTCGGCGGCGAGCAGTCCGACCGCGCCGGCCAGGCCGGCCACGGTGACGCCGAGCGCTCGATGCATGCGGGTCCGCTTCGAGGTGGCGGGGCGGGCGTGCTCGGCGTGCCTCGGCTGTGCGTGCCTCGGCTGTGCGTGCCTCGGCTGTGCGTGCTTCGGCTGGCCGTGTTCCGGCTGGGCGTGCCTCCGCTGCGTGTGTTGCGGCTGTGTGTGCTGCCGCTGCGTGTGTTGCGGCTGTGTGTGCTTCGGCTCGCCGTGCTGCCGCTGACCGTCCTGCGCGTACTCCGTGAGGGCACGCGGTGAGTGGGCTCGCCGGGACAGGACACGACGAACCCGCTTGTTCAGGTGAAGCATGAAGTTCCCCTCCACGCCTGCGAGGTGAGCTGTCGGGTTCGGGCCGAGGAGCCCGGCCGCGTCGTGCGGCTTCACCCCGAGGCGCGCTCCGCTGAGCGCGCCGAGAACCGTGGGTCCCCCGCTCCATGCCTGTGCGTTGTTGACCGTGACCAGCAGGCAGGACTCGGCGTTCCAGCCACGGTGTCCGCGGTTGCGGACTGCCGACAGTAGCCACCGCCTCTCCGGACTGACCAAGCCCGGAAGCAGGGCCGGTGACGTTGTTCTCCCAAATTAGCTGCTTTGATCTTCCTTTGTGTGGATAACTCCCGAGTTCCCAGGTCGCGTCGCGACGTGCCACCACCGCGGTCAGCCATGCGAGGGAACTATGCGCACATCAAGCATGTCCCGTCACGAACCGGGTAAACAGCCTTGCTCCTCTGGAGTTCCCGCCGCATGTGCGCTCATTTCCGGTGCGCCGCCCGGTGTTTCGGCAGCGTGCTTTGCGGACCCGTCGAGCCACGGCCTTTTCCGGCGCGCCGCGCCGCCGCTTCGGTTGCGGCACACAGGTTCCCGAACGTGTCAGCGGACCCACCGGGCGTGTCGCACCTCCACGACATGCCGCGCTTTACCGATGTCGCGCTCGCCCATACCGCTTACTCGTGCCGCGATCGCCCATGTCGAGCCTGTGCCGGCGTGCCGCGCTACCGCGGTCAAGCCGTACGCATGCTCCGAGCCGACGACGCTTGTCCACACGGCGCGCCCGCACGTGCGCTCGGAGCGCTCACCGTGGTCGTCCACTCCGAGCGCCCGGACGTGAGCTCGGAGCGCTCACCGTGCTTGTCCACTCCCAGCGCCCGCACGTGCGCTCGCAGTGCTGACCGCGCTCTCCAGCGGCGCGTCCATGCGCACTGCGCTCGTCGGCACGGCGCGTTCACGTCCTTTGTTACCGGCGGGTGTACCAACGTCCCTCCGGGGTGCACAATCTCCCAGCATGAGTGATCGTTCACGCGACTTCGACGTGGTCGTCTATGGTGCCTCCGGCTTCGTCGGCATGCTGGTGGCGCGACACCTCGCCGCCCACGCGCCGGCCGGCACCCGCATCGCGCTGGCCGGCCGCTCACCGGAGAAACTGGAGGCGGTCAAGGCCAAGCTGAGCGTCGACTGGCCGATCCTGATCGCCGACGCCGCCGACGAGGAGGCGCTGGCCACCCTGGCCGGACGCACGCGCGTGGCCATCACCACTGTCGGACCGTATGCGAAGTACGGTCGCGCCCTGGTGCACGCCTGCGCCGCGGCCGGCACCGACTACGTTGATCTGACCGGCGAAGTCCTGTTCGCCCGGGACAGCATCGACCAGAACCATGAGCTCGCCCGCGACACCGGTGCGCGGATCGTCCACTCCTGCGGCTTCGACTCCATTCCGTCCGACATCGGCGTACACGTCCTGCACAAGCTGGTCACCGAGGACGGCGCGGGCGAACTGACCGACACCACGCTGGTCGTGACGAGCATGCGCGCCGGGATCAGCGGCGGCACGATCGACTCGATGCGTTACCAGGTCGACGCGATGCGGAGAGAACCCGCGCTGCGCCGGGTGGCGGGCCACCCGTACTCCCTGAGCCCCGACCGTCAGGCCGAGCCGAGACTGGGCCGGCAGACAGACCTGCGGACACTTCCCGCCTCCGAGGTGGACCCGCGCCTGCGGGGCCGTCTCGCTCCGTTCGTGATGGCCTCCTACAACACTCGTGTGGTACGCCGCAGCAACGCGTTGCGCGAATGGGCGTACGGCCGCGGTTTCAAATATCGCGAAGCGATGAGCGTCGGCGCCTCGCCGCTGTCGCCGCTCGTCGCCGTCGGCACCCAGCTCGGCCTGGGCGCGCTGTTCCTGGGACTGGCGGTGCCGCCTACCCGTTTCCTGCTGGACCGCCTGCTGCCCAAGCCGGGCGACGGCCCGAGCGAGAAGGTGCAGCAGAGCGGCCACTTCACGATGGACATCTTCACGACCACGACGACGGGCGCCGCTACACCTCCCGGGTCCGCGCCAAGGGCGACCCCGGTTACGCGGCCACGGCCGTGATGCTCGGCGAGTCCGCGCTGGCGCTGGCTCTGGATCGGGACACGCTGCCTCCTTCCGCTGGTGGGGTGCTCACCCCGGCCACCGGCATCGGGGACGCGCTGGTCACACGCCTCCGGAATGCCGGCTTCGAGATCTCCGCTCGCAAACTCTAGGCCGATCCGGTGATCGTTTGCGGTTATCCACAGTGGCCGTCCGTCCACAGACCGCCGACATGATCTTCCCGTTTTCCGGGAGCATGTCGAGCGGAGGTGGCCCCCTTGGGTGGGCGGGCCAAGAGAAGAGCGGGCCAGGAGAAGAGCGGGCCAGGAGAAGAGCGGGCCAAGGAGGAGGCTGGGCTTGGAGGGGGTGGGCTCGGAGGGGACGCGCTTGGAGGAGGGCGGAGGACTTGAGCAGGCGCCGCCTCACCCCACCACTGGACCGGCCACCGGCCCGGACCGACTCCGATCCCGCCGTGCGCCGCGGATCAGGGACGCACGGCGATCACCTCGAACACGTGCCAATGCTTGGAACCGCTGAAGGCCGGCCCCACCTCGTCCTGCTCCTGCCAGTGCTCGACGGTCAGCCCATCCAGCAGGGTCCTCACCTCCACAGCGTTCAAGAACGTCATCCACGGCGTGGCAGACCACGAATCGCGCACACCGAAGAAGTCCACGGCGATGCGCCCACCGGGACGCACCGCCGACCGGATCACCGTCCACAGCCGGTCGAAGGACGGCCGGCCCTGGAACGGCAACGCATATCCCGCGTAGATCAGATCCGCGGGCGGAAGCTCGGTGATCTCCTCGAAGCCGAGCAGGCGGGCGGTGAGCGCCGGGTCCGTCGGGTCGACCGCGGACAGCATCGTCGGCTCGTTGTCGTAGGCGGTCACCCGCCATCCCGCTTCGAGCAGCGCCCGGGTCTCGCGGCCGGCGCCGCAGCCGAGGTCGACGGCGGTGCGCCCGGCGCCCGGCCCGGCCAGGGCCATGGCGCGACGGCAGTTCCCGCGGACGTCCCGGTCGCCCTGCTCGGCGTTGTAGCGCGCCCAATGATCGTCGGCCCGGACGAAGGGGGAGCCGGAAGCCGCGGGGTCTCCGGGTTCGGCAGGACGACCTGACGGCGTACGGGAAAGGTGCGACATGGAGCGAATCCTGCCCTGAGCGGCAACGCGGCTCGAAGACCGCCCACGATGGCGATCGGTAATCCGACGGATGGACGGTCAAGAATCATCAAGCACGACCTGTGGATCGCCACTAGCCGGATATGGGTCTTTCTGGGCAGGATTATGAAGGTGACCGTCAGCCCGCTGCCGCACCCTCTCAGGTTGGCGGGCAATGGTGTCGTGCTACGGGAATGGGCGCCGGACGATTTGGATGATCTGGTGGCGATGCTGGACGAGCCGGACATCGCCCGGTGGACGCCGATGCCGTCGCCGTTCGACGTCGAGGCCGGGCTGGCCTACCTGAAGCGGGCGCGTCAGGGCCGGCTCACCGGGCAGCGGATCCAGCTGGCGATCACCACGGACGGGCTCGCGCCGCGGGGGGAGGTGCTGCTCTTCGGGGTGGTTCCGGCCCGGCGGGAGGCCGAGCTGGGATATCTGGTCGGCGCGCCCTACCGGCGACGGGGGTTGGCGGCGGCGGCGCTGACGCTGCTCACCGGCTATGCGTGCGGGTCGCTGCGGCTGCGCCGGCTGCTGCTGCGGATCGACCCCGGCAACCTGGCGAGCACTGCTGTGGCGCGCCGGTGCGGTTACCGGCTCACCGGGGAACCCCCGATTCCGCAGGAGGGGCCCTACGGGCCCACAAGCCTGGACACCTGGGAGTACGTGGCGGGCCGGCCGGCCACGCGCCGGGACCGCCTGAGAAATGTCGCATCCCGGCGGTACGGTCGTCGCACCTGAGCAACCGCGGGCGGGAGGTGACCCCGACGGTGTTCGAGTGAGCCCCGACCGTGTTCGAGTGAGCCCCGACCGTGTTCGAGCAAGCCACGACCTGTCCGGGTGAGGCCACTACGGTGTCCGAGTGAGCACGATCGGGTTCCTGCACACCGCGGAAGTGCACGTGGCGACGTTCCGCGCGCTTGTGGCGTCGCTGGCGCCGGGGTGGACGGATCGGCACGTGGTCGATCCGAGCCTGCTGGCCGACGCTCGGGCCGGGGTGCCGGTGGCGCAGCGGGTGCGGGCGCGGCTCGGCGAGTTGGCCGGGGTCGACGTGGTCGTGTGCACCTGCTCGACGATCGGGCCGGATGCGGAGCGGGCCGGGGCGTTGCGCGGGGACCGTCCGATGGCTCGGGCGGCGGTGTCCGTGGGTGGACGGATCGCGGTGGCCTATGCCGTGGAGTCCACGCTGGAGCCCACCACCGGACTGCTGCGGGATGAGGACCCTTCCGCTGATCTGGTGCTTGTGCCCTGCCTGGAGGCTTGGGAGTGCTTCGAGGCGGGGGATCTGGAGCGTTATCACTCGGCGATCGCGGAGCGGCTGCGTGAGGTGGATGCCGAGGTGATCGTGCTGGCGCAGCCGAGCATGGCGCCGGCGGCCGAGCTGCTGCCCGGCCGGCTGGTGCTGTCCAGCCCCCGCGCGGCGGTGCTGGCCGCGACGAAAAGCGGCTGAGGCGGGCCAAGAGCCGCGGTGCTGGCCGCGGTGAAAAGCGGCTGAGGCGGGGAAAGAGCCGCGGTGCTGGCCGCGGCGAAGAGCGGCTGGAGCGGGCCAACCGCGGCGACGACGGCCACGCCGAGAAGTGGCTGAGGCGCGACTGAGAGCCGCACGACGCGGCCGGAGCGTGGTCAGCGGAAGCCACGCGCGGAAGAGGGGCGTGACGAGGGCCGGATGTGATCGAGCCCGCGCCGTGCCGGGCGCGGGCTCGATCGGGTGGGACGCCTGTCAGCGAGCCCGGAACCGGCGGAGGCGGTAGCCGGCGGCGATCGCGGTGACGACACTCCAGGACGCCACGGTCACGGCGGCGATCCACCAGCCGACCGCGCCGAGGATGAGCGCGGTCCCGCCGATGGCGGCCGCGAGGAAGAAGAGAGCCAACGGGGGCCGGGGCGCCGGAACGCTGAAGTTGCCGCCACCCATCCGGGCGCAGAAGTCGGGATCGTCCCGCCGGAGCTGGCGCTCCAGCTGTGCCAGCCGTCGGCTGTCCTCTTTGCTGAGCATGTTTGCTACCTTCCGGTCGCCGCGCCGGTGAAGCAAGGATCGAGAGTCGGCTATCCCGATCAAAGCCCATTGTTACCTCTGAGTTGCTTCCGTGATACGTCTGCGTGTGCCGAATTTCCGGCCGATCCGCCGTGGACCCCGCGCGAGCCGCCCGTCGGGTGAGATGGCCGGAAAGTCTTCGGTAACCGGTACAACGGCTTTGTCGTGTTTCGATGACGGCGCGAAGCGTCCGGAAGTCGTCGCGCATATCGGGTGGGCCGGTCAGATAGCGATAGAAAAGACCCGCCACAGGGCTGCGAAAACGCGGCGCCCGTGGTCACGGACGCCGCGTCGGAGAAACAGCGGGAGGGCTCAGGCGCGCTCCCGGAACACCCACACCCGCATCAGGAGGAAGCGCACCGCGGTGGCGACCAGGTTCGCCAGAACCAGGACCGCCAGCTCGACGGGGCGGGACGAACCCGGCCCCAGCAGCGCCAGCGAGCCACTGGTCAGCGCCAGCCCGATCCCGAAGACCACGAGACCCTGGGCCTGCTGCCGGAGAGCGCCGTCGTCGCCGCGTACCCCGAATGTCAGACGCCTGTTGACCGCGGTGTTCGCCACCGCCGTGACCAGCAGAGCGAGCAGGTTCGCGGCCTGCGGTCCGCCTCCGGCCCGCAGCAGCGCGTAGAGCACGAGGTAGGCGAGCGTGCTGGCCACGCCCACACCGGCGAACCGGATCAGCTGTCCGGTGAGGCCGCTGGGCACCCCGTCCACCGGCAGCGGGTTGCGTCCGAACTGCTCGCGCAGCGCCGCCAGCGGCAGCCGGCCGGTGCTCAACGCGCGGGTGATCCGGACGATGCCCCTCAGGTCGGCGATCGCGGTGGCCACGATGTCCACCCGGCTGTCCGGATCGTCCACCCAGTCCACCGGCACCTCGTGGATGCGTAGGCCGGCCCGCTCGGCCAGGACCAGCATCTCGGTGTCGAAGAACCAGCCGGTGTCCTCCACCATCGGCAGCAGCCGGCGGGCCACGACGGACCGGATCGCCTTGAATCCGCACTGCGCGTCGGAGAAGCGGGCGGCCACGGTCGTCCGCAGGATCAGGTTGTAGCTGCGCGAGATGAACTCGCGCTTGGCGCCGCGCACCACCCGGGAGCCGCGCGCCAGCCGGGAGCCGATGGCCAGGTCGGAGTGTCCTGAGATGAGCGGGGCCACCAGCGGTAGCAGCGCGCCCAGCTCGGTCGACAGATCGACGTCCATGTAGGCGAGGACGGCCGCGTCGGAGTGCGTCCAGACATGGCTGAGCGCCCGCCCGCGGCCCTTCCGCGTCAGGCGCACCGCCTCGACCTCGCCGATCTCGGCCGCCAGGCGCTGCGCCAGGGCCGCGGTCCGGTCGGCGCTGGCATTGTCCGCGATCGTGATCCGGAACCGGTAGGGGAAGTGCTCCGCGAGGTAGGCGTGCAACCGCCGCACGCACGGCTCGAGGTCGATCTCCTCGTTGTGGACCGGCACGACGACGTCGAGGACCGGTGCGGTGACGCGGGCCGAACCGGCGTCCTGCGAAGGCAGCGTCGAAAGGCTCATGGGAACAATTTCCGTCCCGCGTCTTTGCGGGCTTTATAAGAAAGCTGTGCGCGGGCTGTGCAAAAAAACCAAGCCCTGGACCGCTTTTCCGGTACGAGCGGAAGCGGGCGGCTCCCATCCGGGAACCGCCCGCTTCCGGCCGGGTGTGTCAGCTGGTCAGGACGTGGTCAGGTCGTACACCGTGGTGGTGCCGACGGTCCGGGCGGTGAAGTTGGCGGCCACCCAGGACGCGATCTGGCCGCTGTCGCCGCCGCCCGAGCCACCGCCGCCGCCGAAACCGCCGCCGAAACCGCCGCCGCCGATGAAGTAGTGGATTTTCCCGGCCGCCACGTGTTCCTGGAACTGCGCCAGCGTGGGCGACGGATCCGTGCCGTTGAAGCCGCCGACGGCCATCACCGGTTTCTCGGTGGCCAACTGGTAACCGGAGGCGTTCTGCGAGCCGACGGCCGCGGCCACCCACGTGTACCTGCCGGCGTCCTGCTCCAGCAGGGCCTTCATCTCGTCGCTGACCGTGGCGGCGTCGAGCAGGCCGCCCATGCCGCGACCGCCGAAGCCGTCCCGGTTGCCGCCGGTCGCCGTACCGTCGCCGGGATTCTGATCGGCATTGTTGCCGCCCGGGAAGCCGCCGCCCGGAAGGCCACCGCCGGGGAAACCACCGCCGGGGAAGCCTCCGCCGGGGAAACCACCGCCGCGATTGCCGCGATTGCTCACGCCGCCGCGGCCGCCGGCCGGGCCGCCGAAGCCGCCGGAGACCGCCGGACCGGCCGACGGGATCGAGCCGGTGTGCGGTTCGGAGGCGATCTGCACCGCGTACGCCGCGGGCCCGGCCAGCGCCGTGACCAGCGCGACCGTCGCGCCCACCAGCGCGATGCGCCGCCCCAGCCGGACCGAGGCGATCAGCGCGGCCGCGGCCATGATGCTCAGGATCAGGACCGGGGTGCGCAGCCAGGGCAGGAAGTCCGGGCTGCGGCCGAGGAGCCGGTACGACCACCACCCGGTCACCGCGATCGTCGCGCCGAGGGTGAGCGCCGCGAGGATGTTCGCCCGGTGCCGCCAGAGCAGGATCACGCCCGTGCCGGTCACCGCGCCGACCGCCGGGGCCAGCGCGACCGTGTAGTACGCGTGGAAGATGCCCTGCATGAAGCTGAAGATCAGCCCGGTGATCAGCAGCCACGAGCCCCACAGGATCAGGCCGGCCCGCCGCGGGTCGGTGCGGGTCCGCCGGGCGGTGATCACCAGGCCGGCCACCAGCACGATCAGGGCGGCCGGCAGCAGCCAGGAGATCTGACCACCCTGCGAGCTGTCGAACATCCGGGTCCAGCCGGTCTCGCCCCACATCCGGCCGCCGCCCCCGACGCTGCCGGTCTCCTCGCCGTTGAGCCGGCCCAGGCCGTTGTAACCCAGGGCCAGCTCCAGCAGGCTGTTGTTCTGCGAGCCGCCGATGTACGGCCGGGCGGACGCCGGCACCAGTTCGACGATCGCGATGTACCAGCCGGCCGAGACGATCAGCGCGCCGAGCGACAGCAGCAGCTGCCAGACGCGTTTGAGCGGCTTGGGTGGCCCGGCGACGAGGTAGGTCAGGCCGTAGGCCGGCACCACCAGCAGCGCTTGGAGCATCTTGGTGAGGAAGCCGAAGCCGACGAGCACCCCGGCGAGCACGATCCACCTGGTCGAGCCGCTCTCCACGGCGCGTAGCGTGGCGTACGCTCCGGCCACCATCAGCAGCACGAGCAGCGCGTCCGGGTTGTTGAAGCGGAACATCAGCACGGCCACCGGGGTGAGCGCGGTGACCGCCCCGGCGATCAGGCCGGCGACCGGGCCGAAGCCGCGCCGCACGGTCGCGTAGAGCAGACCGGTGCTGGCCACGCCGAGCAAGGCCTGCGGGACCAGGATGCTCCACGAGCTGAGGCCGAACAGCCGTACCGAGATCGCCATGATCCACAGCGAGGCCGGGGTCTTGTCGACGGTGATCGAGTTCGCCGCGTCGGACGAGCCGTAGAAGAACGCCTTCCAGCTCGCCGAGCCGGCCTGGACCGCGGCCGAGTAGAACGCGTTGGCCCAGCCGGAAGCGCCGAGGCCCCAGATGTGGAGGACCGCGGTGCCGAGGAGCAGCGCGAGGAACGCGGGCCGGACCCAGCGGGCCTCGCCCCGGTGCGGTTCGGCGGGCGGTGGCGGTTCGGCGGGAGCGAGGTCGACCGGCGCTTGCAAGGTCATCGGAGAACTCCAGGGCTGGCGGATCGGTACCCGACGAACTGTCGGCGGGGGCCCTGTCGCCTCCTTGTGCCATGCCTGTGCGGCCACTGTGAGTCCCGCCGCGGTGCCTGCGGGACCCACACCCGGGCGCGTTCAGAGCGTGCGGCGCTTCGCGGCCGCGGCGGCCAGACGCTCCAGCACCGCGACCGTCGGGTCCCAGCCCATGCACGCGTCGGTCACCGACTGGCCGTAGGTCAGCTCGCCGCCGAGGTCCTGGCGGCCGGGGACCAGGAAGCTCTCCAGCATCACGCCGCTGATGGCGCGTTGCCCGGCCTCCATCTGCCCGGCGATGTCCTCGGCGACCAGCGGCTGCCGGTTGTGGTCCTTGTTGCTGTTGCCGTGCGAGCAGTCGATCACCAGGCGCTCCGGCAGTCCCGCCGTGCGCAGCAGTCCGAGGGCGGCCTCCACGTCCGCGGCGCCGTAGTTCGGCTTGCCGCCACCGCCGCGCAGCACCAGGTGGCAGTCCGGGTTGCCGGTGGTGTGCAGGATCGCCGGGGTGCCGGAGTAGTCGATGCCCGGGAACACGTGCGGGGCCGCGGCGGCGTGGATCGCGTCGACAGCTGTGGAGACGCTGCCGTCCGGGCGGTTCTTCATGCCGATCGGCATCGACAGGCCGGACGAGAGCTGACGGTGCACCTGCGACTCGACGGTCCGGGCGCCGATCGCGCCCCAGGCCACGGTGTCCGCGATGTACTGCGGGGTGATCGGGTCGAGGAACTCGACGGCCACCGGCAGGCCCCGGCTGACCACTTCGAGCAGCAGCTTGCGGGCGATCCGCAGGCCGGCGCCGACGTCACCCGAGCCGTCCAGGGCCGGGTCCATGATCAGGCCCTTCCAGCCGACGGTGGAGCGCGGCTTCTCGAAGTACACCCGCATCACGATCAGCAGGTTCTCGCTGAGCCGCTCGGCCTCGGCCTTGAGCCGGTCGGCGTATTCGCCGGCCGCGGCCGGGTCGTGCACCGAGCACGGCCCGACCACGACGATCAAGCGCTGATCTCGGCCGTTCAGCACGTCCTCGACCTGCTTGCGGCCGGCCAGCACGGTGTCGTGCAACTCGGCGGTGAGCGGCAGCTCGTGGTGCAGCAGCGCCGGGCTCATCAGCGGAACGACCTTCTCGATGCGCTGGTCGCGGACGCGCTGCACCTCTGGGGCGGTCATGGTGATCTCGCTTTCTCAACCGGCCCTGGCGAGAGCCGGTTTGCTCGGGGCAAACAAAAAGGCAGCGACGTCGTCGCTGCCTCAGCCGGCTCTGGCGGGGTGTCTCAGGTCATGCGGTCATGGCCCAGGCACCGGCGCGAGCCGGCCCCGTAAACCAATAGAACGCGTACGTACGAGACACGCCCGTCAGCATAGCCGGATCAGCCCACCCGTGGCAGGGATGGCGTGTGATGTTCAGCTGATGGGATGACCAGCGGCAGCGTCACGGTGAAGACGGTCTGCCCGGGTCGGCTCCGCACGCCGACCTTGCCCCGGTGCGAGGTGACCACGGCGTGCACGATTGACAGGCCGAGGCCGGTGCTGCCGGCCGCCCGGGACCGCGAGCTGTCCCCGCGGGCGAAGCGCTCGAAGATCTGCGGGACCAGGTCGGCCGGGATGCCCGGACCGTTGTCGATCACCTGGAGCACTGCCGCGTTCGGCACCGTGCCCACCTTGACCGTGACCGTGGACCCCTCCGGGGTGTGCGTACGCGCGTTGGCCAGCAGGTTCGCCACCACCTGGTGCAGCCGGGCGCCGTCGCCGAGCACGGTGACCGGCTCGTCCGGCAGGTCCAGCTGCCAGCAGTGGCGCGGGCCGGCGGCGTGCGCGTCGCTGGTCGCGTCGACGGCCAGCATGGTCAGGTCGACCGGCTCCTGGGCCAGCGGGCGGCCGGCGTCCAGCCGGGCCAGCAGCAGCAGGTCCTCGACCAGCGCGGTCATCCGCTTCGCCTCGGACTCGACCCGGCCCAGCACGTGGGCGAGCTCGTCCGGGACCGGCTGCCGGCTGCGCCGGCTCAGCTCGGCGTAGCCGCGGATCGCGGCCAGCGGTGTGCGCAGCTCGTGGCTGGCGTCCGCGACGAATTGCCGGACCTGCATCTCGCTGGCGTGCCGCGCCTCCAGCGCGCCGCCGATGTGGTCGAGCATCCGGTTGAGCGCGGCGCCGACCTGGCCGACCTCGGTGCGGGGGTCGGTGTCCGGCTCGGGGACGCGCTGGGCGAGCTCCACCTCGCCACGATCCAGGCGCAGCTCGGCGACGCGGCTCGCGGTGGCCGCGACACGATCGAGAGGCTTGAGGGTACGGCGGACGATGAGCGCCCCACCCCACCCGGCGATGAGCAGCGACCCCAGCACCACACAGCCGGTGAACAGCGCGACGGTGTTGAGCGTGTCGTTGACGTCCTTCACCGAGAGCGCCGCGATGGCCAGGTAGTTGCCGGCGCCGTCGACGCGCGCCGGCCACGCGACGGCGCGGAAGTCGCCCACGTCACCGAGATCGACGTCGACCGGATCACCACCCGCGTCCAGGGCCGCCGCGGTCAGCGTGCCACGGGCCTTGTCGCTCAGATCGGCGTAGTCGTTGCCGAAGCCGGTGGTGGACTCGCCCAGGATGCCCCCGCCCCTCACCGTCCCCGTGTCGGCGGGATCGAGGAACAGCAGGATGGAGCCGCGGGCGACGTTCGGCGGCGGGTTGGCCAGGGGGCTGCGCAGCCTGGTGATCGGGTCCAGGCCCGGCCCGGGGGGACCCCAGCCCTTGTCGCCGCTGCCTCCGCCGCGGACCGCGAACTTCATGGTCTCGGCCAGCTTCAGATCGACCTGGCGGGAGAGGGACCGCTTGAGGTAGAGCTCGGCGGTGCCGCCGACGACCAGGCCCAGGACCGCCAGCAGCGCGATCATGGTGGCCACCAGCCGGGTGCGCAGCGGCCACCCCGCGGGGCTGCGCCACCGGGCCGGGCGGGGGTGGGCCGCCTCGGCAGCGGCCATGTCAGTTGGCCGGCTTGAGCACGTAGCCGGCGCCGCGCATGGTGTGGATCATCGGAGTTCGACCGGCGTCGATCTTCTTGCGCAGGTACGAGATGTACAGCTCCACGACGTTGGCCTGCCCGCCGAAGTCGTAGTTCCACACCCGGTCCAGGATCTGCGGCTTGCTCAGCACCCGCCGCGGGTTGCGCATCAGGTAGCGCAGCAGCTCGAACTCGGTAGCGGTCAGCGTGATCAGGTCACCGCCGCGACGTACCTCGTGCGAGTCCTCGTCCAGGGTCAGGTCGCCGACGACGAGTTGCGACTCGGTGCGCATCGGGGCATGGCCCATCCGGCGCATCAGCCCGCGCAGCCGGGCGACCACCTCCTCCAGGCTGAACGGCTTGGTGACGTAGTCGTCGCCGCCGGCGGTGAGGCCGGTGATCCGGTCCTCGACCGAGTCCTTCGCGGTCAGGAACAGCACCGGCACCTCGGGCACCTCGCCGCGCAGCCGGCGCAGCACCTCGAGCCCGCCGATGTCCGGCAGCATCATGTCGAGAACGACGGCGTCCGGGCGGAACTCCCGGGCGGTCCGCACCGCGGTGAGCCCGTCGCCGGCGCTCCGCACCTCCCAGCCCTCGTAGCGCAGGGCCATCGAGAGGAGCTCGGCCAGCGTCGGCTCGTCGTCCACCACGAGAACCCGGACCGGGGTCCCGTCGGACCGGCGGAGTTCGGTGCCGGAGTCGGGGTTCGCCATCGTCATGCCTCCAACTGTGGTCGGCGACGCTCGGTGCCGGCTTTCTGTCTGCTGTGTGCCGGCTGTGTAAGCGGCATCAGGGGAATGTCCTGTCGTCATGGTTTTCGGCATACCCCTCCTGCCCTCAAGCGTTAGGGGCATTTCCATGCCGGAGTTCTAGGGGTATGGGGTGCTTTGTCGGGAAGCCTGGGCGATCGGAACACTCGCTGTCGCCCCGATGTTGTGCGAGCGTTGGTCATTGTCGGCGGGCGCGAGCATGGGGAGCTGCACGTGGATCTTCTCGAGGAGTACCGCAGGGCCAATTTCTTCTTCGAGTCCGGCGACCCGCTCGGCGCGTCCCGGCTGCTCGAACCGATCGTCGAGGCGGAGCCGCAGAACACGGCGGTCCGTCAGCTGCTGGCCCGGGCCTACTTCAACTCGGCCCAGCTGAACGGGGCGGAGACGCAGCTGCGAGTGCTGATCGAGCATGATCCGTCGGATCACTACGCGCACCACGTGCTGGGCCGGACCCTGGAGCGGGCCGGCCGTTTCCGTGAGGCGCTGCCGCACCTGCGCCTGGCCGCCGCCATGAAGCAGCAACCGGACTACCAGGACGCGCTGCGCCGGGTGGAGACCTGGCTCGGCAAGAACGCCGAGGCATAGGGTCGTCGCCATGAAGCTGAAGCTCGACCTGCACGACATCTTCAACAAGGGCCAGGAGATCGACAAGGCCCTGCGGGGGATCATCGACGAGGCGGTCCAGAAGAAGGCGGCCCTTGTCGAGATCATCCCGGGGAAGGGCAGCGGCGCCTTGAAGAAGAAGGTGATCCGCTTCCTCGACCAGAAGGAGATCAAGCAGCTCTACCACCGGGTCGAGAAGGACGGCGACAACTGGGGCCGGCTCTTCGTGCACTTCCGGCACGAGGCCCCGGCCGGCCGCCGTGGCCGGGGCCGCGCCTGACGGTTCGGCGCCGCCCGGCGCGGCCGGGCGCGCGGCTGTCCCCGAAGCTGCGCGCGGCTGTCCTAGAAGCTGTAGGTCTTCGCGACGGCGACCATCTCGCTGCTGTGCGAGCCGAGGACGCCGACGCCTGACGGCCGGGCGTGAAAACCGGGCATCTCGGTGACGTTGTCGGAGGCGTCCATCGCCCGCACCCGCACCGGTCCGGCGCCGCGGAGGGTGATCACGACCCGCACGCCCTCGGCCGGCGGGGCGTGGAAGACGAATCCGGCGCCCCAGCCGCCGCCGGCCGCCTTGTCGGCCGGGATCTCCCGGCCGGCCACGGTCAGCGTGGTGACCTGGGCCGCCGCTGCCACGTGCAGCGTGGTGAACCGGACCGTGCGCCGCGGCTGCAGCAGCAGGGTGACGATCCGGTCGCCGGTCGCCGAGGTGGTCTCCGACTCCTTGGTGACCATCGGCGCGGGCAGCGTCGCGGCCTGAGCCGGCCCGGCGCGCAGTTCCGCCGCGCCGAACGCGGGCAGCATCTGAGCCACCGGTTCCGGGTCGCCGGAGACGTACTGCCCGGTCCACTTCTGGGTGGTTGTC
The DNA here is from genome assembly GCF_016862395.1 of Actinoplanes siamensis. GTDB lineage: Bacteria > Actinomycetota > Actinomycetes > Mycobacteriales > Micromonosporaceae > Actinoplanes > Actinoplanes siamensis. The sequence continues at coordinate 16,627 of NZ_BOMW01000084.1, forward strand.
TCGGCGCTGAGCCACCGCGCCGTGCCGGTGTCCGCGTCCAGCGCGTACATCAACTGGGTGAGCGCCGGGTGGGCCGCGTCGAACCGGTCCACCACCAGGCCGGTCACCGTGCAGGCGAGGGCCGCGACCGAGGCGGTCAGGGTGGCCAGCGGGCCCCGGCGTCGGGCGCGCAGCGCGGGCAGGCCCTGCACCGGCTCGGCGGACGGGTGGATCAGGTCGATCACCGGCAGCAGCGCGAGCAGGAGCAGCACGGTCAGGAACGCGCCCGCGGCGCCCATGGCCAAGCCCAGGGCCGGGAACAGCATGACCACGGTGGGCAGCAGGATCACCACGGCGACCGCGGCGCCGGCCGTGATCACGGCGGTGGCGGCCCAATCCCGTACCACCATCGCGGTGGCCGCGGCGAGCGCGCCCGCCAGCGACGGGATCGTCACCAGATAAGCGCCGCCCGGGGTGACCGCGGCCAGCACCACGCCGAGGCCGGCCAGCCAGCCCAGCCCGGCGACGGCCAGCGCCGTGGCCCCCAGCCGGCGGCGCAGCAGCGCGAACCAGCAGAACACCACGGCCGCCGCGATCGCCATCACCGCGACCCGGTAGGGACCGGGACGGTACGGATCGATCGGCAGCGCGCCGTACTCCGGCCGGACCAGCGTGAGCACGGTCCAGAGGATCTGGGCCAGCACCGGCGCGACCACGATCGGGGCGAGCGTGAGAGCGCCCGCGACGGCCAGGCGCCGGCCGGTCAGCCGGCCCCGCCGCCGGGCCAGCCAGGCCAGCGCCGCCACCGCGAGCACGGCCAGTACCGCCAGCGGTCGGACCAGCGCGCCCGGGTAGCGGACCAGCAGGCCGGGCACCGGGAAGTAGGTGGCGTCGCCGCCCGGGCGCAGTGCCCTCAGGTTCTGGTCGCCGAGCTCGCGGGTGACCGCCAGGGCGTTCGCCCCGTGGTGCTGCAGGCTGTCCCGGTCCATCGCCGAGGGCAGGTCGGTGGGCGCGTGGTAGACCGCCGCGCCGTCGATGTACGCCGAGTTCAGCCCCTGGAAGCCGGCCTCCCGGAACGCGGTGAAGTCGGTGTCGTTGGGCAGCCGCCGGTAGATCTCCACGGCGAACGAGGTGCCGACCGGGCCGGGGGCGTGCGCATAGGCCTCGACCAGCTTCCCGTTCCCCCGCGAGGTCTCGAACATGATCGACGGGCCGGAGCTGCCGCGGGCCTCCAGATTGAGCACGACGCCGCCGTCGCGGGCCAGGTCGCTCTGCCGGACGAAGGCCTCGGCCCCGCAGAGGCAGGCCTCCTCGGCGTCGGTGAGGACCAGCACCACGTCGTTGGTCAGCTGATCACCCGCGGTCAGGGCGCGAGCCGTCTCCAGGACGGTGGCCACCCCGGCGGCGTCGTCGTTGCCACCCGGGCCGGTCTGCGCCGAGTCGTAGTGCGCGACCAGGAAGATCCGCCCGGTGGACGCCTTGCCCGGGAGCACCGCGACCACGTTGCGCACCCGGGCCAGGCCGGTGCCGCCCGAGCTGGCCGACAGCTCGCCGCCCTGCGCCGAGACGGTGTCCTGCACCTGCGGGCTCAGTCCCAGGCCGCGCAGGGCGCCGACGAGCTGGTCGCGGACCCGGTCGTTGGCCGCGCTGCCGGCCGGGTGCGCGGTGGCGGCGATCGCCTGGACCGTCCGGAAGGCACGCCCGGCGCTGAACTCGCCGGCCGGCGCGGAGGCCGGCGCCGCCGGGGGCGGCAGGATGGCCCGGACCGCCGCGAGGCCGGCCAGGGCGAGCAGGGCCAGGACGGCGAGCGTGGCCCAGCCGCGCCGTGCCGGCCGGAGGGGAGCGGCGTCACGCATGGGTGAGATCTAACCCTGGAGGCACGACATCCGGGTACCCGGCGGGTCGAATGTCGCGTGCAATAGCGTTGTCGGGGTGACTACCTCGCTCGACCCCGCCGCCGTGATCGCGGAATTCATCGACGCGGTGTCCCCCTACGACCCACAACCGGAGGCCTCGCCGGTGGCGCTGCTCGGATTGCGAACCGCCCTGGGTGACGAGACGTTCACCTTGAGCGACCACGTGATCAGGGCGATGTGCCGTGCTCTGGCGTCCTACCGCGACCCGGAGGACCGCGGGGAGTGCATCGGGTGTGGCGGTCGCCACCTCGACGAGAACCTGCACTGCAAGGACTGCGGGCGGCTGCACGGCATCCTCGGCCAGGTGATCGCCGATCATGTCCGCCGGGTGGCCGCCTCCGGCGCTGGCAGCGCTCCCGGCGAGCCGGCGTGAGGCCAGGTCACGAGGTGGTGACCAATGTTGTGCCGCCGCGTCCGGCGGGGCACGATTTCCGGGTCACCTCTGCGTCGAGTGGGGATTCATCGATGACGGATCGTTCGCTCGTCAGCACCTACGCGCTCAGCCAGCAGCATCTGGAGCGCTTGCGCATCCTGCTGGTCGAGGACGACGAGGGCGACGCCTTCCTGGTCCGCGAGCTGCTCACCGAGGCCGAGGCGCCGTTCGAGCTGACCGTCGCGAGCAGCCTGCGCGAGGCCCGCGAGCTGGTCGCCCACGCCGAGTGCGTGCTGCTCGACCTGGGCCTGCCGGACGCCGAGGGCATCGACGGGCTGCGCAAGCTGCTCGCCGTCGCCGGCAGCGCGGCGGTCTGCGTGCTGACCGGCCGCTCGGACGAGCACCTGGGCGTCCAGGCGGTCGCCGAGGGCGCCCAGGACTACCTGGTCAAGGGCCAGGTCGACGGGGTCTGGCTGGTCCGCGCGCTGCGCTACGCGGTGGAGCGGAAACGGGCCGACGAGGCCGCCCGCCGGCTGCGTGAGGTGGAGCTGCGGCAAGAGGAGTCGGCCCGCCTGGAGCGCGGTCTGCTGCCCAAGCCGCTGATGCAGACCACCGAGGTGATGGTCGAGACGTTCTACCGGTCCGGCCGCGCGGCCGGCCTGCTCGGCGGCGACTTCTTCGACGTGGTGCAGATCGGCGACGACAAGTTGCACGTGATCGTCGGCGATGTCTGCGGGCACGGTGTGGACGAGGCGGCGCTCGGGGTCGAGCTCCGGGTCGCCTGGCGTGCGCTGGTGCTGGCCGGGGTGCCCGAGGAGCAGGTGCTCGCCTCGCTGGAGCAGGTGCTGATGACCGAGCGCCGGGCGCGGGAGGTGTTCGCCACCGTCGCCTCGGCCACGATCGACCTGGCCGGCAACCGCGCGACGGTCCGCCTGGCCGGCCACCCGCCGCCCGTGGTGCTCGCCGGCGGCCGGGCCACGCCGGTGCGCGCGCGTACCGGAATCGTGCTCGGGGTACGTCCCACCCCCACACCCGCTACCGAGCTGGAGTTCACCGGCGATGACTGGTCCCTGTTGATGTATACCGACGGCCTGATCGAGGGGCACACCGGCGCCGGCGGCGAGCGCCTGGACGTCGACGGGCTCTGCAAGCTGCTGGACGAGCCGGCCGCCCGGGAGCTCCCGCTGACCAGCCTGCCGGCCTGGCTGGTGAGCCGGGCCGACCAGGACAACGGCGGACCGCTCACCGACGACGTGGCGATGCTGCTGATCTCCCGGGGCGGTGGGCGGTGAGGCCGCTGCGGGTGCGGGCGTGGTCGCTGCGGTCCCGGGTCGCGGCGCTCTGCGCGACCGTCGGCGTGATCCTCACCGGCCTCGGCGTGTTCGCGGCGATCACCGCGGCGGCGCACAACAGCCAGCTGGACGACGTGCTGAACCGGGCCAGCCCGATGCGCGCCGCGGGCGAGACGCTGAACACCGCGATGGTCGATCAGGAGACCGGCATCCGGGGTTTCGCGATCACCGGCCGGGACGCCAACCTCGGTCCGTACCGCCAAGGCGTGGCCGACCAGAACGCGCAGATCAGCCGGATCGAGGGATATCTGCACCCCGGCGACCGGGCCGTCCGGGCGGCGCTGGACGACGTCAAGGCCCGGATCGACATCTGGCACCGGGAGGTGGCCGAACCGGTCATCGAGACCGTGCGGCGGGAAGGCGTGCAGGCCGCCCAGGCACAGATCGAGGCGGGCAGCACCACCCAGTTCGACGAGCTGCGAGCCGCCATCGGCCGGATGCAGACGGACATCGCGGTGCTGCGGGCCAGGAGCGCGGACGCCGCGAAGGAGTCCAGCCACACCATGGTGGCCATCGAGATCGCCGCCGCGGCGGTCATCGTGCTGGCCGGCGTCTTCCTGCTGCTGCTGATGGACCGGCTGATCAGCCGCCCGATCCTGGACCTGGCCGGCCAGGTGCGTGCCGTGGCGACCGGCGACTACCAGCGGCACATCGAGAGCCGGCTCGGCTCGCCTGAGCTGGTCCGGCTGGCCGCCGACGTGGACCGGATGCGCCAGCAGATCGCCTCGGAGCTCTCCGAGGTGCGCGACGCCCGGCAACAGGTCGAGTGGATCAACCAACAGCTGCAGAGCCAGGCCGAGGAGCTCACCCGGTCCAACCGGGACCTGGAGCAGTTCGCCTACGTCGCCTCGCACGACCTGCAGGAGCCGCTGCGCAAGGTGGCCAGCTTCTGCCAGCTGCTGCAGCGGCGGTACGCGGGCAAGCTGGACGAGCGCGCCGACCAGTACATCGGTTTCGCGGTGGACGGCGCGCAGCGCATGCAGCGGCTGATCAACGACCTGCTGGCGTTCTCCAGGATCGGGCGCCTCACCAGCGGGTTCACCGAGGTCGACCTGAACCGGGTGCTGGGCGACGTGAAGTCCCAGCTGGAGCCGCGGGCCGGCGAGGACGCCGAGATCACCTGGTCCGGACTGCCCACTGTGGAGGGCGAGGAGCCGCTGCTCACCACGCTCTTCGCGAACCTGGTCGGCAACGCGCTCAAGTTCCGCCGGCCGGACGTGCCACCGCGGGTGCGGATCGCCGCCGAGCGGGACGGCAAGGAGTGGCGGATCAACGTCCGGGACAACGGCATCGGGATCGAGGCCGAGTTCGCCGACAAGGTCTTCGTGATCTTCCAGCGGCTGCACGCCCGGGACGCCTACGAGGGCACCGGCATCGGACTCGCGATCGTCAAGAAGATCGTCGAATACCATGGCGGGCGGATCTGGCTGGACGTCGACGTCACCCCGGGTGCGTCGATCTGGTTCACGCTCCCCGTGCTGATCGGCGCCGACGAGCCGGGCGAAGAGCAGGAGAGCCGAGAGGTGGTGGGTGCATGAGTGTCAACCGGCAGGACGGTACGCCGATCGAGGTGCTGCTCGTCGAGGACGACCCCGGCGACGTGCTGATGACGCAGGAGGCGTTCGAGGAGCACAAGGTCCGCAACCGGCTGAACGTGGTGTCCGACGGCGCCGAGGCGCTGGCCTACCTGCGGCGGGAGGGGCGGTACGCGGATGCCGTACGACCGGATCTGATCCTCCTCGACCTGAACCTGCCGCGGCGCGACGGCCGCGAGGTGCTCGAGGAGATCAAGAGGGACGAGGAGCTGGGGCGCATCCCGGTGGTCGTGCTCACCACGTCCTCCGCCGACGAGGACATCCTGCGCAGCTACCAGCTGCACGCGAACGCGTACGTGACCAAGCCGGTCGACTTCGAGCGCTTCATCACGGTGATCCGGCAGATCGACGAGTTCTTCGTCAGCGTCGTGAAGTTGCCGCCACGTGCTTGATCAGGTTTCCGGCCTCATCCGCGAGGTCGCACAGACCGTCGTGCTGCCCCGCTACCAGAAGCTGGCGGCCGACGAGGTGCATCAGAAGGCGCCCGGTGACCTGGTCACCGTCGCCGACCAGGAGGCCGAGCGGGCGCTGACCCGCGGCCTGACCGCGCTGCTGCCCGGCTCGGTGGTGGTCGGCGAGGAGGCGGTCGCGGCCGATCCCGCGATCCGCGACCGGATCGGCGCCGGCGGTGCGGTGTGGATCGTCGACCCGGTCGACGGCACCAACAACTTCGCCGCCGGGCGGAGCCCGTTCTGTGTGATGGCGGCGCTGGTCCGCGACGGCGAGACGGTGGCCGGCTGGATTTTGGACGTGGTGGACGACCGGATGACCGTGGCCGAGCGGGGAAGTGGGGCGTTCCGCGACGGGGTGCGGCTGAAGACCCGCGCCGACTCGCCGGCCGCCGCCGGCCTGTCCGGCGTGATCTCCCGGAAGTACCTGCCGGAGGACCTGCGCGACCAGGTGGACGCGCACGGCGGCGCGCTGGGCGGCTACAGCGGCGGGCGGCACTGCGCGGGCTACGAGTACCCCGCGGTGGTCACCGACGTGCAGCAGTTCGCGTTGTTCTGGCGGATCCTGCCGTGGGACCACGCGCCCGGCACGCTGATCGTCCGGGAGGCCGGCGGCGTCGCCCGGCACCTGGACGGCTCCGACTACCGGCCGGTGCACCAGCGCCGCGGGATGCTCGTGGCGGCGAACCCGGACATCTGGCAGACCGTGCGCAGCACCGTTTTCCCGGACGGGCCGCCAGTCATCGACGACTGATTCCGGTCACCGTGTCGGATATCACAGTGCGATCCGGCACGGTCACTCCGCGCTCTACCGTGCCGGTATGACCTCGTACCTCGATGAGCTCTTCGGACTGACCGGGCGGACCGCGCTGGTGACCGGCGGCAGCTCCGGGATCGGCCGGGAGATCGCCCTCGCCCTGGGCCGGGCCGGCGCGCGTGTGGTGCTGGTGGCCCGGCGGCAGGCGCCGATGGCCGAGGTGGTCGCGGAGCTGGAGCGGGCCGGCGCCGGAGGCGGCGCGATCGCCGCCGACCTCGCCGATCGGGGGGCGGTCCGGGCCGCTGTCGCCGAGACGATTTCCCGGTACGGCGTACCGGACGTGCTCGTCAACTCGGCGGCGGTGAACCTGCGCCCGCCGCTCGGCGAGCTCACCGAACAGGACTGGGATCTGACCCTCGCAGCCAACCTGACCTCGCCTTTCCTGCTCGGGCAGGCGTTCGGGCCGGTGATGGCGGAACGCGGCTGGGGGCGGATCATCAACATCGTCTCGCAGCAGGCGTTCCGCGCGTACGGCAACAGCGGCGCCTACGGCGCGGCCAAGGCCGGCCTCGTCGGGTTGACCCGGTCCCAGGCCGAGGCCTGGTCGCCACACGGGGTCTGCGTGAACGCGATCGCGCCCGGGGTGGTGCACACGCCGCTCACCGAGCCGGTCTTCGCGGATCCCTCGAAAGTGTCAGCGCACGCCGCCCGGACGATGATCGGCCGCAACGGGCTGCCCACGGATTTCGCCGGTTGCGCGGTCTTCCTGGCGAGCGACGCGAGCCAGGCGGTAACCGGTCAGACACTCTTCGTCGACGGCGGATACTCGGCCACCTGATCGATCTCCCTCTCTCCAGGTCGGACACGGTAAAGTACCGGCGCTCCCGACTTGGAGGTTTCCGTGGCGGCCTTCCCCCCGCGCCGGCGTACCGCCCTGCCCGCCGTCCCTGCCCGCCGGCTTGTCGCGCGCTTGCCGGGCGCGCTTTCTCCGGCCTCGGCCGGGCTTTCCGCGGCCGGGCGCCCGGCCGGTGGGCGCTCCCTCGCCGAGCGTTTCTCCGCCTGGCGTCCCGGGCGGCGCTCTTCGGCCGGGCGTTTCCCCGTGGGGCGCTTCTCCGGCGGGCGTTCCTTCGTGGGGCGCTCTTCTTCCGGGCGCCCCCTTCCCGCGCTCTCGCGTCGCCCCGGCGCCGTGGTCGCTCTCGTCGCGGCAGCGGTCGCCGCGGTGCTCGCGGTGTCCGGAAGCGCCGCCTGGGCCGCGGACCCGGAGGGCGGGACCAAGAAGCTGCGCGCCAACCTGGAGGCCGCCGCCAAGGGCTATGACCAGGCGAAGACGAAGCTGGCCGCGTCGAAGAAGCGGCAGACCCAGCTGAACGCCACGCTGAAGGCGGCGCAGGGCCGGGCCGACCGGCTCACCAAGCGGGTCGCCGCGGTCGCGAACCGGTCGTACCAGATGGGCCGGATGAGCACCGTCATGCTGCTGCTCAACAGCAACGACCCGGACAGCTTCGTCGAGCGCGTGCAGGGCCTCGACATGCTCGCCCAGCTCGACGGCAGCACGCTCGCCTCGTACCAGAAGGACATCCGGACCACCAAGAAGGCGCAGACCGCGCTGGCTGCCGAGATCATCGAGCAGAACCGGCAGGTCAACGTGATGGCCCAGAAGAAGAAGCAGGCCGAGATCGCGCTCGCCGAGGTCGGTGGCGGATCGGCCGGCGGCTTCGTCAGCTCCTCCTCGGCGGCCGCCGCCCCGGCCCCGCGCAACTCGGACGGCTCCTGGCCGAAGGAGTCCTGCACGGTCGGGGACCCCACATCGACGGGCTGCATCACGCCGCGGACGCTGCACGCCTACCAGGAGGCCCGGGCGGACGGCTTCACGCACTACACGGTCTGCTGGAGCCAGCGCTCGTCCGGTGAGCATCCGAAGGGTCGGGCCTGCGACTTCTCCTCCAACGCCACCACCTTCAAGGACGCCGCCGCCACCGGCAGCGACAAGGCCTACGGCGACCGGCTCGCCGCGTACTTCGTGAAGAACGCGGACAGGCTCGGCGTGATGTACGTGATCTGGTACCGCCAGATCTGGATGCCGAGCACCGGCTGGCGGGCCTACAGCGCCAGCGGCGGCCCGTCGGTGGTCCACACCAACCACGTGCACCTCTCCATGCTCTGACCGCTCTCCTCCGCGAACGCCCGTCCCTGTCAGGGGGCGGGCGTTCGCCGTATCCGCCCTGTCACCCGGCTGCACACGGCGCGCCGCCCCGCCGTTCTGCCGGCGTGGCGCCCATTCGGCGCGGCGCGGCGTGAGGCGTGGCGTGCGGGGCGGCGTGGCGTGAGGCGTGGCGTGCGGGGCGGCG
>NZ_BOMW01000085.1 GCF_016862395.1 Actinoplanes siamensis
GCGGCGTGAGGCGTGGCGTGCGGGGCGGATCAGGCCCGGGGCGGATAGCATCCCGGCGATGGAGACCGCGCCGCCCCGCGCCCTGCCCACGGCCCTCGCCAGCGCCCTGGCCTTCGGCTCCAGCGGCGCCGTCCTGGTCCTGGAGATCGTCGCTCTTCGCCTGGTCGGCCCGTACGTCGGCGTGACCCTCCAGGTCAGCAGCTCGGTGATCGGCATCTCGCTGGCCGCCATCGCCTACGGCGCCTGGCTCGGCGGCCGGCTCGCCGACCGGTACGACCCCCGCATGCTGCTCGCCCCCGCCCTGGTCCTCGGCGCGATCGGCGCCGCCGTGACCCTGCCGCTGGTGCGCTGGGGCGGCGAACTGCTCCGCGGCGGCGCCGCCCCCGCCGTGCTCCTGCTGGCCGCCCTGGCCGTCTTCCTTCCCGCATTCGTCCTCTCAGCGATCCCGCCGATGGTCGTGAAGCTGCAGCTCAGCACCCTGCGCGAAGCCGGCACCGTGGTCGGCCGCCTGTCCAGCATCGGCACGCTCGGCGCGATCACCGCCACGCTGGGCACCGGCTTCGTCTTCGTCGCCGCGATGCCGAGCAGCGCGATCGTCCTGAGCCTGGCCGCCCTGCTGGCGGTGAGCGGCCTGCTGCTCGGCTGGTGGCTGCGGCGCGACGAGACCCACCCGGACCTGCCCGGCTCGCCTCGCTTCCGGTCCGTGCTGGCCACGGTCGGCCTGGTCGGCGCCGGCCTGGGCGCGGTCTCGCCGACCCCGTGCGACGTCGAGACGGCGTATCACTGCGCCCGGGTGGAGTCCGATCCGGATCATCCCGGCGGCCGCACCCTGATGCTCAACTCGGCCCCACACTCGTACGTCGATCTGAACGACCCCCGGCATCTCGAGTTCGAGTACGTCCAGTGGATCGGCGCGGTCGCCGACGTGCTGCGCCCGGCCGGCACCCCGGTCGACGCCCTGCACATCGGCGGCGGCGGTTTCACCGTCCCCGGATACCTACGGGCCACCCGCCCGGGCAGCGACCAGCTGGTCCTGGAGCTCGACGGCGGCCTGGTCGATCTGGACAAGCGCGAACTCGGCCTGGTCACCGGTCCCGACCTGCGGGTCCGGATCGGTGACGCCCGGGTCGGCGTGGCGGGACGCCCGTCCGCCGCCTACGACCTGGTGGTCGGCGACGCCTTCGGCCACCAGGTGGTGCCCTGGCACCTGGCCACCCGGGAGATGGCCGCGGACATCTCCCGCACCCTGCGCGCGGACGGCGTCTACGCGCAGAACGTGATCGACTACCCGCCGGACCGGTTCATCCGCGCCGAGCTGGCCACCGTCGCGGCGGCCTTCCCGCATGTCGCGCTGATCGCGCCGGAGGACGCGCTGGCCGGCGAGGTCGGCTCGAACTTCGTGATCGTCGCCTCGCGGAGCCCGCTGCCCCTGACCGCGCTGGGCGCTCGGCTCGCACGGATCGAGAAGCCGGTCACGCTCCTGACCGGCCCCGGCCTGACCACCTACATCGGCGGCGCCAGGGTCTTGACCGACGACCACGCTCCGACCGATCAGCTTCTGCCGAGCTGACCCCCGGGCCCGCGAACAGTGGCCCTCCCGCGCCGCCACGGGTTGAATTCTGGGCCGGTCCGGGCGGCGAATCCGTACGGGTTTCGGTGTGCGGCTCCGGAGAATGAGCCGCTTCCGGGAGAATCGGCGTATGGGGCGTACGGAGCGAAACGGTCACGAGGGATCGCTTCGCCTCGCCGGGCGGTACCGTCTCGTCGAGAAGCTCGGCACCGGCGGTATGTCGGTCGTCTGGCGCGGTTACGACGAGACCCTGGGCCGCGAGGTCGCGGTCAAGGTGCTCGCGCCGCAGCTGGCCATGGACCGCGCGTTCCGGGATCGCCTGCGCCAGGAGGCGCTGTCCGCCGCCCGGCTCTGCCACCCGCACATCACCGGCATCTACGACTTCGGTGAGGCTCTGCTCTCGGAGCATCTGACCGTCCCTTACGTGGTGATGGAGCTGAACGACGGCGAGTCGGTCGGCGCGCGGATCGGCCGGCAGGGCTCGCTGGACTGGCGGGAGGCGGTGATGGTGTGCGCCGAGGTCGCCTCCGCGCTGGCCACCGCGCATGCCCGTGGCGTCGTGCACCGCGACGTGACGCCCGCCAACGTGATGCTCACCGGGTCCGGCGCGAAGGTGGTGGACTTCGGCATCTCGGCGGTGGTCGGCCAACGCGACGCGGGCCCGGACGGCAGCCTGCTCGGCACGCCGGCCTATCTCGCCCCGGAACGCCTGGGCGGCGTGCCGGTCTCGCCGGCCACCGACGTCTACGCCCTCGGGTTGCTCCTCTACCGGGCGCTCACCGGCCGGATGCCGTGGCCCGCCGAGAGCACCGCGGAAGCGCTCCGCGCCCACCTGTACGCCGATCCGGCCCCGATCCCCGAGGTCCCGGGGATGCCGGTCGCCGTGGCCGACCTGTGCCTGCGTTGCCTGGCCAAGGATCCGGCCGGGCGCCCGCCCTCCGTCGAGGTGGCCCGCGCCCTGGCCGCCACCGTCGGTGTCCACCCGATCATCCCGCCACTGCGACCGGGGGAGAAGCCGTCGGCCCCGGTTGCGCGGGCCGTCGTACCCGCCCCCGCCTCGGCCCGCGCCAGCGGGCGCGATCTCGCGTGGCTGCGCGGCTCGCGGAGCAATCAGGTCCGCATGCTGCGCCTGCGTGCCGGCCTGCGGATCGGCGCGGCGCTGCGGATGGGCGGGGCGCGTCCGGTGGGCGGTGGACTCTTCCTCGGCGCTCGGCTGCGCCGCTCCGTGGCGGTCACCGCCTGGATGCGCCGCGACCGCCCGGCCCGCGGCCGGAACCGGTTGTCGGTGGCCGCCGCGCTGGCCACCGCGGTGTTGCTGGCCGGCAGCGCGGTGAGCTGGTCGGCCCGCAGGCAGGCCGCCGAGGCCGAGCAGTCCAGCGCCTCCGCCTCCGGGCCCGCCCCGGGCGGCGCCACCGTGCAGCGTCTCCGCTGCTCGGTCCGATACCAGGTGCAGCGGGACTCGGGCGGTTCCTTTGAAGCGCGGCTGACGGTGCTCACCACCGGTGGCTCGGGCGGCTGGCGGGTGGACTTCACCTACCCCGGCACGCAGCGGCTCGCCGGACCGCCCAAGTCGGTCTCCCAGCGCGGCCGGCACGTCTCGGTGCGCGGCGAGGGCCGCAGCGGGGTGGTCACGCTGCGCGGTGGTTACCGCGAGCGCAACCCGCTGCCGCTCTCCTTCGCCGTCAACGGCCACCCGTGCCGGACCGAGGTGCTGGGCAGCGTCAACGGCCGCGCGGGCAAGGACGACTCGGTGAGCGCCGCCTCGGCCCGGGAACGCTCCGGGCCGGATGAGACGCTCCGCAAGCGCAAGCGGCATCCGTCGCGGCACGGCGGCGGCCCGCGCAAGCGGATCACCCCGCCGGCCACGCACTCGCCGGCCGTGCCGGGGAAGCGGAACGGCGGCTTCTCCCTCGCGCTGTGAGGCGCTCCGCGGAACGGCGCGGATAGGGTCGAGGTCATGACAAGACTGGCAGTGGTCACCGGCGGCGGAACCGGGATCGGCAAGGCGACCGCCGGCATGCTTGCGGGCGAGGGCTTCGACGTGATCATCGTGGGGCGTCGCTCCGATGTGCTCGCCGACGCGGTGAAGTGGATCGGTCCACAGGCGTCTGCGGTGACCGCCGACGCGGGCGACCCGGCGCAGGTGCCGAGGGTCGTCGAGGCGGTGGCCGGCCGTGCGGTGGACGTCCTGGTCAACAACGCGGGGGCGTTCGTCGGCGGCGACGAGAGCACGCTGGACGGAGTGGCCGAGCGCTGGCGGGCGAACCTGGACTCCAACGTGCTCACCGCGGTACTCATGACCACCGCACTGCTGCCGCGACTGCGCCGGCCGGGCGGCAAGATCATCCTGACCAGTTCGATCGCGGCTCAGCGGGGTGGTGGCGGACCCTACTCGGCGGCCAAGGCGGCCCTGCACGGCTACGTCCTGGACCTGGCCACCAGCCTGGGCGCGGAGGGCATCACGGCCAACGTGATCTCGCCGGGTTACATCGTCGACAGCGAGTTCTTCGACGGCCGGATGACGCCCGAGGGGCACGCCAAGCGGGTGGCCGCGACGCTGGTCAACCGTCCAGGGGAGCCGCATGAGATCGCCGAGGCGGTGCGCTGGCTGGTCGGGCCGGGCGGTGGCTTCGTCACCGGGCAGATCATCAACGTCAACGGCGGCACCGTGCTGGGGCGTTGACCGGGGCGTGCCCGGCCGGGGCGTACGCCGGAAGCCGGAAGTTGATCCTCCCGCCGCCGGAACGGCCGGTCGCAGGAGCGGTTGGCCGCGAGTCATCAGCTGTCTCCGGTGAAGCGGCCCTCGTCCGGCCGATTGGGCCGGAAGCGCTGCCCGGACCAGCGGTCGTCGATCGCCACCTGCCCGCACGGGCGCATGTTGAAATCAGCCACGATGGGCCACAGCGTGTCCCGGTTGATGCCTGCCTGGTTGGCTTTCGGATAGGCGATCCAGAACGCGCTCGGCTTGTCGAGGTCGGCCTGGTGCTCGGTGAGCTGTGCCCGCACGCTCGCGGCGTCCTCCGCGAACAGCACGGCGGTGCCGGCGGTGGCCAGCATCCCGGTCTCCCGCACGCCTTTCGGCATCGGGGTGAGCAGCGGCAGGCGGGCCGGCTGGCTGAGCCAGACGGTGGAATTCGGCTTGATCAGCAGCTTCTCGGCGATCGTTTTGCTCATGCCCTGAGACTTCCATTCAGGAGTGGGTCCGGGTCGGGTTTGCGCTGAAGCGGATGCCGGCCGGGGCAGGCCCGGACCGGCTGGTGCTGCCACGGGGCCGGCCGGTGGCCACCGGGCGGTGGCCGTGCTCCGGTGCCGTGGTGGGCCGGCCGGTGTGTGCCGCGCATGGCTTCCCTCCCCGTCGCCGGAATCTCGGATGCCCACGAGCTTGGCCGGGCGCGGCGATCCCCGCTCGACTTCCTGTTCTGCCTGTGGATAACGGCGGGTTGTGGATAACTCCGGTTCTGTCGGTGCGGGCTGATAGACATGCCGGGTGACCGAGACGACGCGGATGGCGGCCGGTGCGGCCGAGCGGGCGAGTGTGCGGGAGCGCGCCGAGCAGGTGCTGCGCCGGCTCGCCGGAGAGCACGCGAGACTGCGTGAGGATCAGTGGCGCGCCATCGAGGCGCTCACCGTCGATCGCCGCCGGGTGCTCTGCGTGCAGCGCACCGGCTGGGGCAAGTCGGCGGTCTACTTCGTGGCCACCGCGCTGTTGCGGGAGAGCGGGTCGGCCGGCCCCACGGTGATCGTGTCCCCGCTGCTCGCCCTGATGCGCAACCAGGTCGACGCGGCGGCCCGGGCCGGCATCCGGGCGCGCACCATCAACTCGGCGAATCTGGACGAGTGGTCCGAGATCGAGCAGGAGATCCGGACCGGCGCGGTGGACGTGCTGCTGATCAGCCCGGAGCGGCTCAACAATCCGGATTTCCGGGACAACGTACTGCCCGGCCTGGCACACAGCACTGGCCTGCTGGTGGTCGACGAGGCGCACTGCGTCTCCGACTGGGGCCACGACTTCCGGCCGGACTACCGGCGCCTGCGGACGTTCCTCAGCGGCCTCCCGAGCCGTACGCCGGTGCTCGCCACCACCGCGACAGCCAATGCGCGGGTGACCGCTGACGTCGCCGACCAGCTCGGCGACGCGCTGGTGCTGCGCGGCCCGCTGGACCGCGACTCGCTGCGCCTGGCGGTGCTGCGGCTGCCCGACCCGGCGCACCGGCTGGCCTGGCTGGCCGATCACCTGGAGCGGCTGCCCGGCTCCGGCATCGTTTACACGCTGACCGTCGCCGGGGCCACCGAGACCGCCGACTTCCTGCGTTCGCGCGGGTTCCCGGTGGCCTCCTACACCGGACAGGTGGAGGACGCCGAGCGCCGCGCCGCCGAGCAGGACCTGCTGGACAACAAGATCAAGGCGCTGGTGGCGACGTCCGCGCTGGGGATGGGCTTCGACAAGCCGGATCTCGGGTTCGTCGTGCACCTGGGCGCGCCGAATTCGCCGATCGCTTACTACCAGCAGGTCGGCCGGGCCGGTCGAGCCGTCGAGCACGCCGAGGTGGTGCTGCTGCCCGGACCGGAGGACGCGGCGATCTGGCGATATTTCGCCTCCCTCGCGTTCCCGCCCGAGGAGCAGGTGCGGGCGGTGCTGGCCCAGCTCTCCGCGGAGCGGCCGCTGTCCACCCAGGCGCTGGAGCCGCTGGTCGACCTGCGCCGCAACCGTCTGGAGCTGATGCTCAAGGTTCTCGATGTGGACGGCGCGGTGCGCCGCACCCGCGGTGGCTGGCTCGCCACCGGCGAGCCGTGGACCTATGACACCGCCCGGTTGCGGCGGGTGGCCGAGGCGCGGGCCGCTGAGCAACAGACAATGATGGAGTACGCGGTGAGCACCGCCTGCCGCATGGAGTTCCTTCGTCGTTGCCTGGACGATCCCGAGGCGAAACCGTGCGGCCGGTGTGACAACTGTGCCGGGCCACTGTTCGACGCCGACGTGTCGTCCGGCTCGCTGGCCGCCGCCGAGGCGTTCCTCGGCCGGCCCGGGGTCCAGATCGCGCCGAAGAAGATGTGGCCCACCGGGATGTCCGCGGTCGGCATCTCGTTGAAGGGCAAGATCGCGCCGGCCGAGCAGATCGAGCCGGGCCGGGCCGTGGGCCGCCTGTCCGACCTCGGCTGGGGCGCGCGGCTGCGTGGCGTGGTGGGGCCGGAGTCGCCGGATGCCCCGGTGCCGGCGGAGCTGGCCGCCGCGGTGGTCGAGGTGCTCAAGGCATGGGCGCATGGCGAGGACGCCTGGCAGCAGCGGCCGGTCGGAGTCGTGGCGGTCGGCTCACGGCGTCATCCACAGCTTGTCCACAGCCTGGCCGAGCACATCGCGACGGTCGGCCGGTTGCCGTTGCTGGGCGCGTTGACTTCCCCGCGCTCGGGGGAGGAGAGCTTCCGCGGCAACAGTGCGCAGCGGGTCCGGGCGCTGCACGACGCCTTCACCGTGCCGGCTGAGGTCGTGGCCGGGATCGCGGATCATCCCGGCCCGCTGCTGCTGGTCGACGACCTGGTGGACTCCGGATGGACGGTGACCTTGGCCGGGCGGGCGTTGCGGCAGGCCGGTGCCGGCCCGATCCTGCCGCTGGCCCTCGCGGTGGCCGGCTGATGAGGCCCGCCGCGCGGAAACCGGCCGTTCCGGGCGGGTCAGGTCAGGCCGAGGACCGCGTTCCGGGTGGGACGGCGGTCGATCTCCATGAACCGGTGCGGGCCGGCGACCGGGGTGAAGCCGGAGCGCCGGTAGACCTCGTGGGCGTCCCGGGTGGCCAGCAGGAGGCGGAGGACGCCGCGTCCGGTCAGGTCGTCGACGATGCTGTCCACCAGCCAGACGCCCAGGCCACGGCCGCGGTGCCCGGGGGCGACGAAGACGTCGCAGACCCAGCCGAAGGTGGCGCCGTCGGTGACCACACGGGCGAAGGCGACCTGCTCGTCCCCGTGGAACACCGAGTACGGCAGGGAGCCCTCGATCGAGCGGCTGACCAGTTCGTGCGATCGGCCGGCGGCCCAGTACGAGTCCTCGGACAGCCAGCGGTGCACCCGGTCGACGTCGACCCGGTTCGCGTCGTCGCTCAGAACGTAGCCGTCCCGTTCGCGGTCTCCCACAGTTGCTCCTTCGCTCGTCCACATGTTCGGCCGCATCGTGCCACGGGGGCCGGGGTGGCATGCGAGCGCTTTCCCGCAGTGCGCGCCGGCATCCGGGTGCGACGATTGCCACATACCGGCGGGGGGTATGCTTGGCGCATGTCTGAGGAGGCGAGCCCGCAGCACGGACCGCACGGGTACTCCGGTGACAAGGCGGCCCTGCTCAGCCGCCTGCGCCGGATCGAGGGCCAGATCCGTGGCTTGCAGCGGATGGTCGACGAGGATACGTACTGCATCGATGTTCTGACCCAGATCTCCGCGGCGAAGAGCGCGCTGCAGGCGGTCGCGGTCGGCCTGCTGGAGGACCACCTGGCGCACTGCGTCGTGGACGCGGCTCGTGCCGGGGACCCGTCCACCAAGGTCAAAGAGGCGTCCGACGCGATCGCGCGGCTGATCAAATCCTGACCGGCGGGAATCACGTGCGACAAGTGGCAAACGGCGCGAGGCAAACCGTAGGAAGGCGATTCTCATGGCTGTGACCAGCACCTACACCGTCAAGGGCATGACTTGCTCGCACTGCGTTACCGCGGTGACCGAGGAGATCTCGGCGCTCCCCGGGGTCTCTGGAGTGCAGGTCGATCTCAGCTCCGGCGGGGTGACCGTGACCAGCGAGGCGCCTCTGTCCGGCGACGCGGTGCGCGCCGCGGTCGACGAGGCCGGCTACGAGCTCGCGGATGCCTGACGAGGCGGGCAAGCGGCCGGACGAGGTGACCGCAACGCCCCAGAAGACGGGCGTGACGTCCGACGAGGTGAGCGCGGCGCCGGACGAGGGAGGCAAGAAGGCGGGCGGGGCGAGCCGGCGCAAAAGGTCCAAGTGGACGCTGGACCTCAGCGAGACCGACCCGGCCTACCGCGCCGATGCGGCCGGTAGGGAAGACGACGCGGCGACAGCGGAAACGGAGCCGGTCGAGAAGGGCAGCGCCTTCCGCCTGGCGGCCTTCGGCGCATTGCTGATCGTCGTCCTCTTCGCGGGCTACGGCCTGGGCCGGCTCAACAACGGGACAGGCGCCGGAACGACCGCCACGCCCGCGTCCACCACCAGCGCCGCGATCGTCGACGAGAACATGCCGCACACGCACGGCGCCACCGGCACGGGCCTGACCACGACCGCCGGCGCCGCGCTGGGCGGCCTGTCGCTCAGCTCCGACGGCCTGACCCTGCGCCCCGCGACGACCACGTTCGAGGCCGGCAGGAAGCAGCGTCTGAGCTTCACGATCGACGCGACCGGCGGCGCGCCGGTCACGTCCTACGCGATCGTCCACGACAAACCGCTGCACCTGATCGTGGTGCGCCGCGACCTCACCAGCTTCCAGCACCTGCACCCGGAAATGGCCGCCGACGGCACCTGGAGCATCGACCTCACGCTGGGACGGCCGGGCGTCTACCGGATGATCGCCGACTTCACCGCCCTGGCCGGCGGCCGGCAGATCGCCACCACGCTGGGCACCGACCTCACGGTGGCGGGCGAGTACCAGCCGGACCGGCTGCCGGCGCCCAGCAACGAGGCGGTGGTCCACAATTTCACGGTCGCCTACGAGGGCGCCCCGAGCACCCAGTCGGTCCAGCCCCTGCTGATCACGGTCGCCGGCGGTGCCGTCGAGCCGTACCTGGGCGCCTACGGCCACCTGGTCGTGCTGCGCCAGGGCGACGTCGCCTACCTGCACGTGCACCCCGAGCAGAAACTCGTCGACGGCAAGGTCAAGTTCTGGGTGACCGCGCCCAGCCCCGGCGAGTACCGAATGTTCTTCGACTTTCAGGTTGCCGGCCAGGTGCACACGGCCGAATGGACGCTGACGGTCCCGTAGGAGCGCACGGCC
>NZ_BOMW01000086.1 GCF_016862395.1 Actinoplanes siamensis
GCCGACGGCTCCACCGCCGACGGCCTCACGCGCAGCGGCCCGAGCCCCGGCGGCGCCGACCCCACAGCCGCCGAACGCGACTGACCCCCGCCGGCCACCGAGCACCCGCCTCCGGCCCACGCCGCACGGCGGGGCGGTCAGCTGATGCTGGCTGTGGCCAGCTTGATGCCGAAACCGACGAACAGCGCCCCCACCCCGGTCGCCGCCCCGGCGGCCAGTTTCCGGCGTCGCTGGAACTGCCCCGCCAGGAACCGGCCGCCGAAGATCAACGCCGTCAGGTACAGCGCGCTGAAGAACTGCACCACCGCGCCGAGCACCAGGAACGACAGAGCGGGATGCGGATATCCCGGCTCGACGAACTGGATGAAGAACGAGACGAAGAACAGAATCGCCTTCGGATTGAGCAGGCTGATCATCGCCGCCCGCCGGAACGGCCGCTGCATCTCGGCCGGCTCCTCCTCGACCGCGGTGGCCGCCACCTCGCCCCGGCTCCGCCACCGCCCCCACGCGCCGCGCAGGATGTTCAGCCCGACCCAGGCCAGATAGCCCGCGCCGGCGTACTTCAGCACCACGAACAACGGCGGATACGTCCCGAGCAGCGAGGACACGCCGGTGGCCGACAGCACCATCAGCACCGTGTCGCCGAGGAAGACGCCGAACGCCGCGCGATATCCGGCCCGCGCACCCCGGCGCGCGCCGACCGACAGCACGAAGATCGAATTCGGCCCGGGCAGCAGGATGATCGCCACCACGCCCAGCACGTACGTCCAGAAATCAGTGATGCCCAGCATCGGTCCCGCCTCCCCCGCCGATCAGCCGGCTGCCAGGCGGTCACGCAGGCGCCGGGCCGCGGCCGGCCACTCGTCCGCCGTCATCGCGAAGACTACGGTGTCGCGCCAGCTGCCGTCGGGCCGCAGCCGCTGCCTGCGGATCACCCCGTCCCGGCTCGCGCCGAGCCGGGCGATCGCCCGCTGCGACCGCTCGTTGCGAATGTCCGTGTACCAGAAGACCTTGGCCGCGCCGAGCACGTCGAAAGCCCGCTCCAGCAGCAACAGCTTCGCCTCGGTGTTGACCCCGGTGCGCCACCACTTCCGGCCCAGCATGGTGTGCCCGATCCCGACCGAGCGGCGATCGGGGTCGACGTCGTGATAGGTGGTCATCCCCAGCACGGCGCCGGTCACCGGGTCGACCTGGGCCCAGCCCGAGCGGTCGCCGTGCCACTGCCCGCGGATCACCCCGGCGATGTCGGCCGCCATGTCCGCCACGCTCCGCGCCCGCGGTGTGGGGATGTGCCGCCAGACCTCCTCGTCGTCCAGCGCCTCGAACAGGCCGGGCGCGTGCGCCGGCGACAGCGGCTCCAGCCGGACGTGCCGCCCCTCCAGCGGCACCGGGGTCTGCCAGGCGGTCGCCGGGTTGCCGGGCAGATAGGCCGGGGGTGGCACCGGCACGCCCGGCTCGGTCTCCGGCGGGCCGGCCACCCGGCGGATCGGCAGCACTCCGGCCCAGTGCGGCAGGCCGACGTCCGCCGGATCGTCCAGCACCCCGCCCTCGCGGGCCCGCACCGACACCTCGGCCAGCGGCAGCGCCAGGACGCTGGTCTGGGCCATCTCCTGGCGCGTCGGCGGGCGGCTGCCCGCGGCCCGGCCGGCGCCGGTCTTCTCCACCAGCGCGTGCATGGCCTCGGCCTTCTCCGCCGGGTCGGTGACCGGCCGGGCCAGGCCGAGGGCGACCACCGAGCGGTAATTGGCGCTGTGATGGAACTGGGACCGCCCGTAGACCAGGCCGTCCAGCAACGTCACGCTCACGCAGACCGGGATGCCGCCGGCACGGGCCGCCAGCGCCATCCGGCCGCCGGTGGAGCCGTGCAGATAGAGCGTCTCGCCGACCCGGACGTGCAGGGTCGGCAGCACCCGGGGCTCGCCGTCCACCACGAAGCCGACCGAGCAGTCGAACGCCTCGTCGAGAATGGCGTGCGCCTTGTCCCGCTCGTAGTGCATGCGCTGCCGTGTCCGCGTGGCGGTGGTGCGCTCGGTGGCGGCGTAGACGTCGGTCATCAGGACCTCCCGGGTGGCGCGGTTCGTTCGCACTTGCTTCTGGCTCTGACTTGCTTCCGGTTCTGTACTAGTACAGAATGATCGTTGTGGCAGAACAGTATCAGGTGAGCGGGGGCAGCGCCGCCGAGATTTCGGCCAGCATCGAGGCCGGGGTGCTGCGCGGCGACTGGGTCTTCGGCGCCGCGCTGCCGCCGGTGCGGGTGTTGGCCGGTGCTCTGCACGTCAGCCCCGCCACGGTCGCCAAGGCCTATCAGGAGCTGAGGCAGCGTGGCGTCGTCGAGGCCGAGGGTCGCCGCGGCACCCGGATCCGGTCCCGCCCGCCGGTGGCGCTGCCCCGCTCCGCGCTGCGGCTGCCCGTGCCGGACGACCTGGTGGACGTCTCCACCGGCGAGCCCGATCTGCGACTGCTCCCGCCGCTGGGGCGAGCTCTCCGGGCGGTCGCCGATCAGATGGGTCCGCCGCAGGGTTACACCTCGGCGGTGACCATGCCGGAACTGATCGAGGCGGCCCGCCCCCGGCTGCTCGCCGAGGGGGTGCCGGCCGGCGATGCCTCGATCGCCGTCACCGCCGGCACGCTCGACTCGATCGAGCGCCTGCTCGTCGCCCACCTCCGGCCCGGCGACGCGGTCGCCGTCGAGGATCCGGGCTGGGCGAATCTGCTCGACCTGATCGCCGCCCTCGGCATGCGGGCGCTGCCGGTCTCCGTCGACGCGGAGGGTCCCGAGCCCGAGTCGCTCGGCGCCGCGCTGCGGGTCGGCGTGCGTGCGGTGGTGGTGACCGTGCGCGCGCAGAATCCGACAGGGGTGGCGGTCAGCGCGGCCCGAGCCGCGGTCCTGCGCGAACTGCTCGCGGAGCGCTCCGAGGTGCTGCTGATCGAGGACGACCACGCCGCCGAGCTGGCCGCGGCGCCCCCGCACTGCATCGGCCCGGTGACCAGGTGGTGGGCGTTCGTCCGGTCCGCCTCGAAACCGTTCGGGCCGGATCTGCGCATCGCGGTGCTGGCCGGCGACGAGACGTCTGTCGCCCGGGTGGCCGGGCGGATGCGGATCGGCATGGGCTGGGTCTCCACCCTGTCCCAGCGGCTGCTGCTGCAGCTCTGGCGCGACTCCGAGGTCACCGGGCTGATCAAGCGTGCCGCCCGGTCGTACGCGAATAGGCGGTCCGCTCTTGTCGATCTGCTCCGGGAGCACGGCATCGAGGCGTGCGGCGACACCGGCATCAATGTCTGGGTGCCGGTTCCGGACGAGACCCACGCGGTCGCCGGGCTGCGGGACGCGGGTTATGCGGTCGCGCCCGGCGCCCTGTTCCGGATCGCGGCGCCGCCCGGCATCCGGATCACGGTCAGCCCGCTCGACGAGCCGGATCTCCCGCCGCTGGCCCGCGCGGTGGCGGCCGCGATCCGCCCGGCGGCGCCGGGTGCGGTGTTGCGGTGAGCCCGCCGGCCGGCGGCGCTGGGTGCGGTGTTGCGGTGAGCCGGCCGTCCCGCGGCGCCGGGTGCGGTGTTGCGGTGAACCGGCCGTCCCGCGGCGCCGGGCGTGGCGGTGCGCCGTTCGGCGAGTGTCACGACGAACCGATCGGATGTCCTCCGACAGAGGGACCCGGTCGGCGTGCCGACGGCCGATACGGGTAGAACGGAGGAATGCCACGGACCGAGGCGCCGCCCGGCGCGCAGCGGTGGGTGCCGCCGCAGCCGCACAGCATCGACGAGCTCAAGCAGGCCGCGGCCGGCTGCCGGGGTTGTGAGCTCCACGCGGACGCGACGCAGACGGTCTTCGGCCGTGGCGCGCCGCAGGCGAGGATCGTCTTCGTCGGCGAGCAGCCCGGCGACGTCGAGGACCAGAAGGGCCTGCCGTTCGTCGGCCCGGCCGGTCGCCTGCTGCGGGAGGCGGTGGACGACGCCGGCATCGACCCGTCCGATCTCTACATCACGAACTCGGTGAAGCACTTCCGGTTCGAGCTGCGCGGGAGCCGGCGCATCCACCAGACGCCCGGTCCGGCGCACATCACCGCCTGCCGCCCCTGGCTGGTCGCCGAGTTCGCCCTGCTCAAGCCTCAACTCGTGGTGATTCTCGGGGCGACCGCCGGCAAGGCGCTGCTCGGCCCGTCCTTCCGGGTGAACCGGTCGCGCGGCCAGTTGATGCCCTGGCCGGGCTCGGCCGAGCACCCGGAGGACTTCCCGGTCGCCGAGATCCGGGCGCTGGCCACGATTCACCCGTCGGCGGTCCTCCGGGCGGACAACCGCGACATCGCCTACCAGGGCCTGGTCGACGACTTGAGGGTGGCCGCGCGGGCTGTCGCGGCCTGAACGGGTCACCGCTCCGGCGCCGATTACCGACCGAAAGGCATTGCCGGGGTACGCGACATCGCGTTCAGCCGTTGCCCCCAGCCGCACGTGCCGCACGTCACAAACCGATTTCCGCTCGGATGCCCGCCCGCGCGGAACAAGCCGTCCCGAGGCGCGTGGGTACGCTCGTAGTGTGCGATTGACGGACTTCTGGGAGCGTCTGGAACAGGCGTTCGGGTCGGCCTACGCCCGCAGCATCGCGGCCGATCAGACCTTCGCCGGCCTGGGCGGACGCACCATCGAGCAAGCCATTGCGCAGGGTGTCGATACCGCTACCATCTGGCGTGCCGTGGTGGCGGCATACCCTGATCGGGTGCCGTCACGGCTGCGCTGAGTCGCCTTTCGTACGCTTGTTCTGGCGTGTCGCTCGATGTCGTACAAGTGTTCGGCTATTGTCCACAGCGGCTCGGCCATCCACAGCTCTCGGTAGGGCGGAGGATTTTTGTCATACCCACCGCATACCGTGTCGGCCGTGGCGAAGAACGCGAAGTCGAATACAGGGGTGGCGGCAATGGTGGCAGGACCGGACCGGGAAAAGGCGCTCGAACTGGCGCTGGCACAAATCGACAAGCAGTTCGGCAAGGGCTCGGTGATGCGGCTCGGGGAGCGGCCGGTCGTGCAGACCGCGGTCATCCCGACCAGCTCGATCGCGCTCGACGTGGCTCTCGGCGTCGGCGGCCTGCCGCGTGGCCGGGTCATCGAGGTCTACGGACCCGAGTCCAGCGGTAAGACCACTGTCGCGCTGCACGCCGTGGCGAACGCGCAGAAGGCCGGCGGTGTCGCCGCGTTCATCGACGCGGAGCACGCCCTCGACCCGGAGTACGCGCGGGCCCTCGGCGTCGACACCGACGCCCTGCTGGTCTCCCAGCCGGACACCGGCGAGCAGGCGCTGGAGATCGCGGACATGCTGATCCGCTCCGGCGCGCTCGACATCATCGTCATCGACTCGGTCGCCGCGCTGGTGCCGCGCGCCGAGATCGAGGGCGAGATGGGTGACAGCCACGTGGGTCTGCAGGCCCGTCTGATGAGCCAGGCGCTCCGCAAGATCACCGGTGTGCTCAACAACACCGGCACCACCGCGATCTTCATCAACCAGCTCCGCGAGAAGATCGGCGTGATGTTCGGCTCGCCGGAGACCACGACCGGTGGCCGCGCGCTGAAGTTCTACGCCTCGGTCCGTCTCGACGTGCGCCGCATCGAGAGCCTGAAGGACGGCACCGACGTGGTCGGCAACCGGACCCGGGTCAAGGTCGTGAAGAACAAGGTCGCGGCCCCGTTCAAGCAGGCCGAGTTCGACATCATGTATGGCAAGGGCATCTCGCGGGAGGGTTCGCTCATCGACGTCGGCGTCGAGCAGAGCATCATCCGCAAGTCCGGCGCGTGGTACACGTACGACGGCGACCAGCTCGGCCAGGGCAAGGAGAAGGCGCGCGAGTTCCTCAAGGAGAACCCGGACGTCGCCGCCGAGATCGAGAAGAAGATCCTGGAGAAGCTCGGTGTCGGCCAGACCACCGGGGACGCCGCGGGCGGCCCGGAGCTGCCGCCTGTCGACTTCTGATCCGGTAATCGGCGATGGCCGGACGACGTGGTGCCCGGTCCGGGCGCGGGTGGGATGCCATTCCGCCCCGGGCCGGAGCCGGCGGGCCGGACGCTGACACCCCGGGCGGGAACGCCCCGGGGGAGTCCCGGCGTGGCGGACGAGGCGGGCGCGGCGGTTATACGCGTCGCCGTCGCTCCGCGGGCGAGGATGAAGGGTTCTGGCAGACCTTCGGCTCCTCCAGCGAGAGCCCGGAGGAGGCCGCCGGGCTGCCCGGCGCCGGCGATGGTCTCGGTGAGCCGGGCGGCGCCGGTGGTCGTTCGGGCCGGCGATCCGGCGGGGGAGGGCGGGAAGGCCTCGGCGAGTGGGGTGCCCCTGGCGATGGTCTCGGCGCGTGGGACGGTTCCGGTGGTGGCTTCGGCCGGCCATCCGGGGCTGGTGGCACCGCCGGGCGGGGCGCCTCCGAAGGCGGTTTCGGGGACGAGCCCGGGGCACGCCGGCCAGCTTCGCCGCAGCAGAGTGAGTCCGAGCGGGCTCGGGAGATCTGCCTGCGCCAGCTCGCGGTGCGCCCGCGGACCCGGGCCGAGCTGGCCAAGGCGCTGACCCGGAAGGAGATCTCCGAGGAGGTCGTCGCGGAGGTCCTGGACCGGTACGACGAGGTCGGCATCATCGATGACGCGGCGTTCGCCCGGGCCTGGGTGACCAGCCGGCACCAGGGGCGGGGTCTGGCCCGCCGTGCGCTCGCCAACGAGTTGCGGCAGCACGGCGTGGACGCCGAGGTGGCGAGCGAGGCTCTCGAGGCCGTCGACGACGAAGCGGAGGCCGAGGCCGCCCGGGCGCTCGTCGACCGCAAGCTGCGGACAGCCAGGGGCACGCCGGAGGCCGTCTTCCGCCGGCTCGTCGCGATGCTCGCCCGCAAGGGCTACCCGGCAGGCGTCGCCATCCGCGCGGTCAAGGACGCGCTGGCGGCACGAGATGCGGAGGCCGCCGAGTTCGCCGAGGCGGTGGACGCCGACGCGTTGGCCGATCAGGCGGAGGAGTGACTCGCTCACCTGAGCGGGTCCGGCGCCTGGAAAGCCGCAGGGCCACTCCCCGGCGATGACGCTTCGGCGCAGCTGCGGCCCCCATCCGGGGTGCCGCCGGCCGGAGTGACGCGATCGGACGGCGTCCTGCCGGGAGCGGGTGAGCCACGAGCCCGTGTCGCGTGATGCGGCGGTGCGGATACGAACCGTGCCGGCGCGTCCGGCGGGACAAGCCGTGCCGCGCGTCCGGCGTGCTGCGCGTCCGGCGGGACAAGCCGTGCCGCGCGTCCGGACGGCCAAGCCTTGCCGCGTACCTGGCGGGAGATGCCGTGCCGCGCGCCCGGCGGAGATGCCATGCCGCGCCGGCGGCACAGGTTGATGCACGCCCTGAGGACAGCCGCCAGGCTTGTCGTGCCCGGGGCGTGGCGGTGCCGATACGAGCCCGCCGGCGACGAATGCCTGTGCACGATCCCACAGCCGCTGGAAAGTTCGCCCATGGTTGCGCTTCGTAACAAGTGCCTATGAGCGGAGGGAAACCGATCCCGATCGGCCCGGGCGCGGTCAAGCCGCTTCCGTCCGCGCCTCGACCGGATGCGCACGGCTGAGCCCCGTACCCCTGAGTCCACCCCACCTCTGTGGCATTGATGGTGATCTCAAGGGCTCAGACCTATATAGTCCGGATGTGAAGAACTCCACCTATTCGACGGGAACCTCCGGGTCGGTGTCGACCAACCCCGGCGTCGTCACGCTCCGTGGCGGTGGATGCCTGGTTGCCGCCGAGCGGAATAATGGACCGGACCGTTCCGGTAAGCGCCTGCCCGGTCCGGCGGGCCGCGCGCGGAAGCACGCGATGTTACGGCACGTCGGAAATATCCGGGCGATATCGTGAGCTGGGCGTAAGCGGCTCTGTGCCGTACGTCCTATCCGCTGCCGAATCATGAGTCCTTGACCGAAGCGGCACTTGCGACCTAGCCTCGCGTTACACAAGGTTTGCTCGACCATCGCAAGCAACACACACAACATAGATCGCATTACATTACGGCATCACTTGGCGGGTTTTCGCCCGCCGAAGACGTCGCCTGTCGCTGACCGCGCGGGAGGCGGTGAGATATACCAGCGGTCGACCTACAACTCCACACACTCTGATCCGAGCCATCGGCGATCGACCCGGATGCGGAAGCCGTCCGGAGGGCCGGCGGGGTCCGACAGAGCCTCGACGGAGAAGAATCCGTTCAAGGTGTTGTCACACTCCGTTGACACTCGCGAGGCGACTTCGGCAGTGGGCCGGGCGCGACGACGGCAGGGCGGCGCAGTCGGCGAAGGCCGGGTCCGAAACGGCGGGAAGGTGACGCTGGGACGGCCCCGGAACGGCGAGCGGGCACGACCGGCACCGCGGAACACCCGCAGGGTCGGCCGAGCACCAGCCTGCCGAGCCGGCGATGCGAAGCCGGCGAGGCGGCGACGCCAAGCCGGCCGGGCGGCAGAGCGAGGCCAGCCGAGCGGCGAAGCATCGCGAAGACGCCAGCCGATCCGAACCACCCGACGGGAGATCCCACCGGGCACGGAGGGCATCGCGGAAACGGCGCCGGCGCGGACCCAGGGAACCGACGATCCGGACGGGACCGGCGATAGCCCCCCGCAAGCCCGGTCCGGAAGCCGGAACAGGCGGCACCCAGCCTCCCCGAAAGGCGAAGCTGGTAGTCGTACGGCGGAGCGTGTGAGCCGGTCATCTGCCTTGGTCGGGCATCCCGCAGAGAGCCCGCGCGCGTGCACACCGCGCCGGCGGCGAAGGGAGACGCGGCGAGATGGCCCCCCAGTACTGGGTGCTCGTAGTAGCGATCGTCGTGCTCGCCGTGTCGGTGATCGTCGGCCTGACGCTGGGCGCCCGGGCGCTGCGTCAGCTCCGCACCGAACGGCAGGACGCCCACGATCGGCAGGAGCAGGAGGTCGGCGTCGCGCAGGCGAAGGTCGCCGACGCGAACGCCAAGGCCGCCTCGGTGCGCGCCGAGGCCGCCGCCGCGAAAGCCGAGGCCGCCGCCGCCCGCGCCGAAGCCCGCCGGGTGCTGGAGAACGCGCACAGCGAGGCCGACACCATTCTGGAGCACGCGCACCGCCAGGCCGAGGCGGACGCCGAGCAACTGCGCACCGCCGCCCGCCGCTCCGGCGAGCGTGAGATCGCCCTGCTCAACGCCACGGTGAAGGAGCAGGCCGCGGAGGTCGAGCGGCGCGCCGCGCGGATCGACGAGCGGGAGCGGCTGCACTCCGAGGAGGTCGAGCGCCTGGTCGAGCGGGAGCGCCGGCTGGCGACGCTGGAGAGTGAGCTGGCCAGGCGGGAGGCCGCGCTGGCCGACCGCGAGGCGGAACTGACCAGGGCCGACGAGAACAAGCGCCGGGAGTTGGAGCGCATCGCCGGGCTGACCGTGGAGACCGCGAAGACCGAGCTGATCGAGTCGATCGAGGGTCAGGCCAAGCGGGAGGCCGCGATCCTGATCCGGGACATCGAGCAGGATGCGCGGAACACCGCGGACACCCGTGCCCGGCACATCGTGGTCGACGCGATCCAGCGGATCGCCAGCGAACAGACCGCGGAGAGCGTGGTCAGCGTGCTGCACCTGCCGAGCGACGAGATGAAGGGCCGGATCATCGGTCGGGAGGGCCGCAACATCCGGGCCTTCGAGTCGACCACCGGCGTCAACCTGATCATCGACGACACCCCCGAGGCGGTGCTGCTGTCCTGCTTCGACCCGGTCCGCCGGGAGGTCGGCCGGCTGACGCTGGAGAAGCTGGTGCTGGACGGCCGGATCCACCCGCACCGGATCGAGGAGGTCTTCGACAGCGCGAAGAACGAGGTGGAGCGGCTCTGTGACCGCGCCGCCGAGGAGGCGCTGGTGGACGTCGGGATCACCGACATCCACCCGGAGCTGGTCAAGCTGCTGGGCCGCCTGCGGTACCGCACCAGCTACGGGCAGAACGTGCTCAAGCACCTGGTGGAGACGGCGCACATCGCCGGGATCATGGCGGCCGAGCTGCGCCTGGACGCGAAGACGATCAAGCGGGCGGCGTTCCTGCACGACATCGGCAAGGCGCTCACCCACGAGGTGGAGGGCAGCCACGCGCTGATCGGCGCGGATGTGGCCCGCAAGTACGGCGAGCACGAGGACGTCGTGCACGCCATCGAAGCGCATCACAACGAGGTGCCGCCGCAGACCATCGAGGCGGTGCTGACCCAGGCGTCGGACGCCTGCTCGGGCGGCCGTCCGGGCGCGCGGCGGGAGAGCCTGGAGGCGTATGTCAAGCGCCTGGAACGCATCGAGGAGATCGCCGGCGGCAAGGTCGGCGTCGAGAAGGTGTTCGCGATGCAGGCCGGCCGGGAGATCCGGGTCATGGTCCGCCCGGACGACATCGACGACATCGGCGCGGCAGTGCTGGCCCGCGACGTCGCCAAGCAGATCGAGGAGGAGCTGACCTACCCGGGTCAGATCCGGGTCACGGTGGTCCGCGAGTCCCGGGTGACCGAGCTGGCCCGCTGAACCCTCGCAATCGGGCGGCGGACGCGGCCGAGCCCGCGTCCCGGTCCCAGCTGGTGATCAAAGCCTTGAAACGACCATGATCACCAGCTGAGGTGCGTGACCGGTCAGACTTCCTGGGACACGTCGTTGAGCGGCAACGGCGCGGCCGCGGTGGTCCGCACCCGGGTCAGCCGCCGCTGCAGCCACCACGCCAGGAAGGAGAGCAGGCCGCAGATCCCGATGTAGATCGCCGCGATCACCAGGTAGGCGGGCACGTACGGGAAGCCGAACGTCAGCCGTCCACCGATCGTCTTGCCGACGGTCAGCAGCTCCGGGTAGGTGATGATGAAACCCAGCGCGGTGTCCTTGAGCAGCACCACGAGCTGGCTCACGATGGCCGGCAACATGGACCGGACCGCCTGCGGCAGCAGGATCAGGCGCAGCACCTGGTTCTTGCGCATCCCGATGGCGTAGGCGGCCTCGGCCTGCCCGCGCGGCACCGCGTTCACGCCGGCCCGGAAGATCTCCGCGAGCACCGACCCGTTGTACAGCGTGAGGCCGACGACCAGCGCCCACAGGTTGCTGATCGACCAGCCGTACTGCAGCGGGACGTAGTAGCCGAAGAAGATCAGGATGAGCAGCGGGATGGCCCGGAACAGCTCGACCACAGCGGTCGCCGGCGCGCGCAGGATCCGGTGGTCGCTGAGCCGCCCGGCCGCGAAGATCGCGCCGAACAGCAGCGCCAGCACCGACGCGAGCCCGGCCGCCTTGAGTGTGGCGAGCAGGCCGTGCACGATCTCCATCTGCACGGCCTTGAACTTGAACTGCTCCCACCGGCGCAGCTCGAACTGGCCTGTCGCGTTGAACCGGTAGACCACCCAGACCAGCAGGCCGGCGATCGCCGCCGAGGCCAGGATGCCGATGATCAGGTTGCGCCGGCGGCCGCGCGGGCCGGGCAGGTCGTACAGCACGCTCATCGCGCCACCGCCCACTTGCGCTCGAGGAGCCGCTGCAGCAGCACCAGGGGAGTGATCAGGATCAGGAAGCCGATGGCGATCCAGAGCAGCACGTAGAACTGCGGCTCGCCGAACTCGGCCATGTACGCCGGGATGGCGCCCGCCTCCAGCACCGAGAAGCCGGCCGCCACCGTGGTGTTCTTCAGCATCGCGATCAGGACGCTCATCATCGGTGGCACCATCGACCGCAGCGCCTGCGGCAGCACCACCTGGGTGAGCACCTGGTCGAAGGTGAGGCCCAGGGCCCGCGCCGCCTCGGCCTGCCCGGGGGCGACCGTGTTGACGCCGGAGCGGATCACCTCGCAGATGAAGGCGGCGGTGTAGACGGTCAGGGCGACAGTGGCCGCGGTGAAGTAGTCCAGGTCGACGTCGAGCTTCGGGACGGCGAACACCAGGAACGCGAAGACCAGCGTCAGCGGCGTGTTGCGCACGATGTTGACGTAGGACCCGCCGAACCAGCGCAGCGCCGGGATCGGTGAGACCCGGAACGCGCCGAGCAGGGTGCCCAGCACCAGGCTGCCGACGGCGGCGATCAGGAACAGCTTCACCGTGTTGCCGAAGCCCTGGCCGAACAGGCTCCAGTGATCCGTCAGTACGTGCAGGAATTCCGACATGCCCCGTCCTTAACCAGACCTGACCGGCCGGGGCCGGGCGGAACAGCTCCGCCCGGCCCCGGCATCAGCGATGTGGATCAGTAACGCTCGAGGGTCGGCGGGGTGGCCGGCGAACCGGACTTGCCCAGCGTCCCGTCGTAGATCTTCTGCCAGGTGCCGTCCTTGAAGGCGGCCTCGATCTGGTTGTTGACGTAGTCGCGCAGCGCCTTGTCGTCGTGCGCCAGGCCGATGCCGTACTTCTCGGTGCTGAACGGCTGGCCGACCACCTTGAGCTCGGCCGGGTTCTGCGCGGCGTAGCCCTTGAGGATCGCGTCGTCGGTGGTGACCGCGTCGACCTTCTTGTCGAGCAGCTGCGACACGCACTCCGAGTAGGTCTTGAACTCGACGATGTTCTCCGGCTCGGTCAGCTTCTCGTCCCGGACCCGCTGGATCGGGGTGGAGCCGGTGGCGGAGCAGACCTTCTTGCCCTTGAGCGCGTCCTTGCCGGTGATCGCCGACTCGTCCTTGCGGACCAGCAGGTCCTGGCCGGCGACGAAGTACGGCCCGGCGAACGCGACGTCCGCCTTGCGCTTGTCGGTGATCGAGTAGGTGCCGACGTAGTAGTCGATCTCCCCACCCTTGATCGCGGTCTCCCGGTTGGCCGACGGGATCTCCTTGTACTCGATCTTCGCCGGGTCGACGCCCAGCTTGGCCGAGACGTACTGGGCGATCTCGATGTCGAAGCCGCAGCGCTTGCCGGCGGTGTCCTTGTAGCCCAGGTTCGGCTGGTCGAACTTGACCCCGACGACCGTCTTGCCAGCCGACTTGATCCTGTCGAAGGTGGGGCTGCCGGACACCGCGGCGCTGCTGTCCGCGGTCAGCGCGACACCCGAGGACGTGCAGGTGTCCGAGGCCGGCGCCGCACCGCTGGCCCCGCCGCCGCTGGCGGTCGGGGTGCCCTCCTCGCCGCATGCGGTCAGCGAAAAGGCGAACGCCGCTGTGGCGGCGAACACCGCTACCCGCTTCATGCCCATGATCAACTCTCTCCTCTGCTCCAGTGGTGACTGGAATCGGCTTCAGGGCCGGTCAGTGGGTTATTCAGTGCGTCAAGATCTTGGATAGGAAGTCGCGCGCCCGCTCGCTCTTCGGGTTCGCGAAGAACTCCGCGGGAGTCGCCTGCTCGACCAGCTGGCCGTCGGCCATGAAGACCACCCGGTTCGCCGCGTGACGGGCGAAGCCCATCTCGTGGGTCACCACGACCATGGTCATCCCCTCCCTGGCGAGGGAGGTCATCACGTCCAGCACCTCGCCGACCATCTCCGGGTCGAGCGCGCTGGTCGGCTCGTCGAAGAGCAGCGCCTTGGGCTGCATGGCCAGCGCGCGGGCGATCGCGACGCGCTGCTGCTGACCGCCGGAGAGCTGGGCCGGGAACTTCTCCGCCTGGCTGGCGATGCCGACCCGCTCCAGCAACGACATCGCGCGCTCGCGGGCCACGGCCGGCTTCTCCTTGCGCACCTTGACCGGACCCAGCATCACATTCTGCAGGATGGTCTTGTGCGCGAACAGGTTGAACGACTGGAAGACCATGCCGACCTCGCTGCGCAGCCGGGCCAGCGCCCGGCCCTCGGCGGGCAGCTGCCTGCCGTCGAACGTGATGGTGCCGGAGTCGATCGGCTCCAGCCGGTTGATCGCCCGGCACAGGGTCGACTTGCCGGAGCCGGACGGCCCGATCACGACGACCACTTCGCCGCGCGCGACAGACAGATCCACATCCTGCAGCACGTGCAGCGGGCCGAACCACTTGTTCACGTTCTCCAGAACGATGAGAGCCTCGTCTGCCACCCCGTGTCCATCCGCTCGTCGGGTCACTCGTTGGCAGCCACCCTAGGGGTGCGTAGGTATCGGAAGGTGACGAGAATGGTCACGGAGCGGTAACGCAGCGGGTGCGGGTCGAAGGGACGGACACCATGGTGGGTATGGCTGGCCTCTGGAACTGGTCCGCCGCCGGGCTGATCGAGCCCGAGCGTGTACGGAATGCCCTCGCTGGAGCCCTCGAGGCGCCCGTCGTCGCGCTGCCCTCCGGGGTGCCGGGCGCTCTGCTCTGCGACGTGTATCACGTCGGCGGGGACTTCCCGACGCTGATCGACGTTTTCCTGGCGCCCGGCAACGTGGCGGAGGCGACGATCGCGAGCGCCGTCGCGGTCCGGCTGGGCGCCGCGCTGCTGCTGCCCGACGACAGCCTGGACCCCAGCCGGTACGTGCTGGCCGAGCCGAACGGCAGCCTCGGCGTCGTGCACGTCGACGAGGAGGAGACCGACGACGGGGTGGAGCGCAGGCGCGCCCGGCCCTGCGCCGCCGAGGGTCCGCGTCCCGGCGAGCTCCCGGCGCGCAACGCTCCATCGTGCGCCTGCGTGTGATCGGTTGATTGCCCTGAGTAACCGTGTGGGATCGTTCCGGCGGCCCCGCGGCGTACTCCGTCCTCGCGGGTCGCTCAGGCGCGCCGGTCCGGGGCCCGGCGACGGCACGGCGTGGTTCGAGGCGCCGGCCACCCGTCCGATCCAGTTCCGGAGCGGGTGGCAGTACCCTGGTGAATTGCCATGACTACCGAGATGCAGGGCGCCCCGCGCACCTACGACGTGCGCACCTACGGCTGCCAGATGAACGTGCACGACAGCGAGCGGATCTCCGGGCTGATGGAGGACGCCGGCTACGTGCGCGCCACCGACGCGGACACGGCGGACGTGGTGGTCTTCAACACCTGCGCGGTCCGGGAGAACGCCGACAACCGTCTCTACGGCAACCTGGGCCACCTGCGCCCGACGAAGGTGAAGAACCCGGGCATGCAGATCGCGGTCGGCGGCTGCCTGGCGCAGAAGGACAAGGGCGACATCGTCAAGAAGGCGCCCTGGGTCGACGTGGTCTTCGGCACCCACAACATCGGCTCGCTGCCGGCGATGCTGGAGCGCGCCCGGCACAACGAGGAGGCGCAGGTCGAGATCCTCGAGTCGCTCGAGGTCTTCCCGTCCACGCTGCCGACCAAGCGCGAGTCGACCTACGCCGGCTGGGTCTCCATCTCGGTGGGCTGCAACAACACCTGCACCTTCTGCATCGTCCCGTCGCTGCGCGGCAAGGAGAAGGACCGCCGTCCCGGCGACGTCCTGGCCGAGGTGCGGGCACTGGTCGCCGAGGGCGTCTCCGAGATCACCCTGCTCGGGCAGAACGTGAACTCGTACGGGGTGGAGTTCGGTGACCGGCTCGCGTTCGGCAAGCTGCTACGCGCCTGCGGAGAGGTGGAGGGCCTGGAGCGGGTCCGGTTCACCAGCCCGCACCCGAAGGATTTCACCGACGACGTGATCGCCGCGATGGCCGAGACGCCCAACGTGTGCCACTCGCTGCACATGCCGCTGCAGTCCGGCTCGGACCGGGTGCTCAAGGCCATGCGCCGCAGCTACCGCCAGGAGAAGTACCTGGGCATCATCGAGAAGGTGCGGGCCGCGATGCCGGACGCCGCGATCACCACGGACATCATCGTCGGCTTCCCCGGCGAGACCGAGGAGGACTTCGAGCAGACCCTCGAGGTGGTCCGCGAGGCGCGCTTCTCCAGCGCCTTCACCTTCCAGTACTCGATCCGCCCCGGCACCCCCGCCGCCACCATGGCGGACCAGGTCCCGAAGAAGGTGGTCCAGGAGCGTTACGAGCGCCTGATCGCCACCCTCGAGGAGATCACCTGGGCGGAGAACAGGAAGCTCGTCGGGGAGAAGGTCGAGGTGCTGGTCGCGGTCGGTGAGGGCCGCAAGGACGAGCGCACCGGCCGGATGAGCGGCCGGGCCCGCGACGGCCGCCTGGTCCACTTCGCGACCGGCTCGCTGGCGCCGCGGCCGGGCGACATCGTCGAGACGGTGATCACCTACGCCGCCCCGCACCACCTGAACGCCGACGGCGACCCGCTGTCGCACCGCCGCACCCGTGCCGGCGATGCCTTCGAGGCCGGCGTCACCCCGAAGCTCAAGGGCGTCTCGCTCGGGCTGCCGACGGTCGGCGTCCCGGCGCCGCTGCCCCCGGCCGTGGACGGCTGCGCCCTCTGACGACGGCACCGGCCCGGCGCCGTTGCCGCGGCCGCGGACGGCTGCGCCCTCCGGCGACGGCACGGATCAGCGCGCCGGCGCCGGGCCGCCGCGGCTCCTTCATCGATTGCGGTGGTACGCCGCCAGCCCCGCGACCGCCCGCAGCTGCCGCAGCAGTGCGGCTGTCCCCGGCGGGTCGGGCGGCTCCCCGTACACCGCCGCGTAGACCGTCCGGCAGGTGTCCGGCAGCGCCATCGCCCGTACCCCCGCGTTGTGGTGTGCGGCGAGCGCGAGCCCGGGCAGGACCGTGACCCCCAGGCCCGCCGCGACCAGCGCCTGCACCGCGACGTAGTCGTCGGTGGTGAATCGGATGTCCGGCTGGAAGCCGGCCCCGGCGCAGACCCGGGTCAGCTCGCCCCGGCACCGCTCGCAGCCGGAGATCCACGGGCGGTCCCGGTGGTCGGCGAGCGTGCCGCCGGGCCATCCGGCCGGTGTCACCAGGTGCAGCGGCTCCTCGAGAAGCAACTCGTGCCGCAGGCCTTCCAGATCCGGCGCGAGCCGACCGGCCACCTGATCGGAATCGGGCATTGCCTCGCCGGGATAGGTGAACAGCAGCGCCACCTCGACCTCGCCGTTGCGGAGCAGGCGGACCGCCTCGGGCGGCTCGGCCTCGGTGAAGCGCAGATCCACGCCGGGATGGGCGGCCGCGAAGCCGGCCGCCGCGGCCGGCACGAACGTGCCGAGCGCGGACGGGAACGCGGCCAGCCGGACCCGTCCCGAGCGCAGCCCGGTGTGCGCGGCGAGCTCCGCCTCGGCGGCGTCCAGCCGGCCCAGGATCTCCTCGGCGCGCTCGGCCAGCATGCGGCCGGCGCCGGTGAGCCGGATGCCGCGACCGGCCCGCTGCGTCAGCCGACTGCCGGTCTCCGCCTCCAGCCGGGCCAGGTGGTGGCTGACCGAGGGCTGCGCGTAGTGCAGGGCCTGGGCCGCGGCGGTCACCGAGCCATGCCGGGCCACCGCCACCAGCACCCGGAGACGGGTCACGTCGAGCATGCCGGCAACCTATCAATCCGGCCTATGGTTTTGATCGGGATCCGGCATTGGACCGATGGGTCGTGCCGGCCGACGATCGAGGCATGGAGCTGACCCTCGCCGACTTCCGCGCCGCGCACGACGTCGTCCGCCGCCACCTGCCGCCCACGCCGCTCTGGAACTACCCGCTGCTGGACCGGGAGACCGGTGCGGAAGTGCTGGTCAAGCACGAGAACACGCAGCCGGTCGGGGCGTTCAAGGTGCGCGGCGGCCTGACCCTGCTGGACGCCATGTCCGCGGCCGACCGCTCCCGCGGCACCGTCACCTGGTCCACCGGCAATCACGCGCAGTCCGTCGCGTACGCCAGCAACCTGCACGGCGCGCCCTGCACGGTGGTCATGCCGGCGCACGCCAGCCCGGCCCGGGCGGCCGCCGTGGAGTCCTGGGGCGGCCGGGTGGTGCTCACCGGCGACACCCTGGAGGAGGCCCAGCGGCACGCCGAGAAGCTGGCCGCCGAGACCGGGGCGCGTGTGGTCAGCCCGGGTGACACGCCGGAGTTGCTGGCCGGGGTGGGCACGCTCTACCTGGAGATCCTCGACCGGCGGCCGGATCTGGACGCGATCGTCGTGCCGGTCGGCAGCGGCACCGGCGCGGCCGCGGCCTGCCTGGTGGCCGCGGCGCTGGCGCCGGGCTGCGCGGTGATCGGCGTGCAGTCCGCCGCCTCGCCCGCCGCGCACGACTCCTGGCGCGCCGGCGACCTGCTCTCCCGGCCCAGCCGGAGCACTGTCGCCGGACTGGCCACCGGCCGCGGCTACGACCTGCCGCAACGGCTGATGCGAGGCCGCCTCGCCGACTTCCTGCTGGTCACCGACGACCAGATCGCCGAGGCCCGGCGGCTGCTGGCGAGCGCGGCGCACACCCTGGCCGAGGGGGCCGGCGCGGCCGCCATGGCGGCGGTGTGCAGCCGGCCGGACCTGTTCGCCGGGCGCTCGGTGGCGGTGGTCTGCACCGGTGGCAACGCCGACCGGTCCGAGTTGGACACCCTGATCGACAGGCGGGACGGCGCGGCATAGGCGTCGTGCCGCACCGCGGCGGCCGGAATCCGTTCCCGTTCGTCCCCGTCGTCGAGCGTCCCCGTCGTCGGGCGGCGGGCCGGACCGGCCGGGCCGAGCTGGTCCTGGGATGCGCCGGCCTCGATCGGTGAGCGGGCGGCCCGTCCCCGGCCCGCACCGCCGTGACCCCGCTCGACTCGGTCTACAGCTCCGCTGGACGAGCGGAGAAGTGTCGGGTGACAGTTCGTGACATTACGGACATTCTACGCGAGGCTGGCGATCAGGTTGTCCGATTGGCGGGCAGTGGAGCGATCCGGCGTGAAACGAGGGGTAGCGATGGTTCGCATCGGCGTGACGGGCCGTGCCCGGTTGCGGCCGTCAGCTCACAAGGTGATCGTGCGAGACCTGAAACGGCTGCTCAAGGGCTATTCCGGGGTGCACGGCCTGACCTGCCTGGCGGAGGGGGCGGACCGGCTGTTCGCCGAGGCGGTGCTGGCCTGCAAGGGCTCGTTCGAGGCGGTGCTGCCGGTGCCGGAGATCTCCGCGGAGCCGGAGGAGGATCCGAAACTCCGTGCTCTGCTGCGCTTCGCCAGCGACGTCACCAAGATCACCGTGCCGGGACCGCCCGAGGCGTCGTACGAGGCGGCCAGCCAGGAGGTGGTCCGGCGCAGTGACGTGCTGGTCGCGGTCTGGGACGGCGACGACGAGGGCCGGCGGGGCGGCACCGCGGAGACCGTGGCGTTCGCACGCGAGCAGGGCAAGGAGATCCAGGTGGTGTGGCCGGGGGGCCGCTCCTGAGCGCCGACCGGGTTCGTGCGGCTCGGCGTCAGGTGCCTCGAGGCGCGTGAGACGCCCCTGGGTGCCGGCTCAGCTCGGGCGGCTGGGCGGCCGGGGTGTCCCGGGGGCGGGGAGACGTCGCCGGGTGCCGGCGGGGCTTGGCCGGCTGGCGTGGCAGGGGTGCCTTCGGGTGGGCGAGCCGCTGCGCCCGTGGGGCGGTCCCGCCGGCGTACCCCTGCGGTCAATCGAAAGGGCGGCGGATCATCGATCCGCCACCCTTTCCGGAAAGCCTGCCGTCAGCTGGCCTGCTCAGCCAGCGCCAGGAACTGCTTCTTCGAGGCCAGCGCCTGCTCGGCCTCCTTGATCCGCCGCGCGTCACCGGCGGCCTGGGCCCGGGCCAGACGCTGCTCGGCCTCGGCGACCTGGTCGCGCATCTGGCGCAGCAGCGGGTTGTCCTGCGGGCTGGTCTTGCGCCACGCCGAGTCCATCGCGACCCGGATCCGCTCCTCGGCGGCCCGCCAGCGGCGGTCCAGCCCGGCGGCGGCCTCCCGCGGCACCCGGCCGGCGTCGTGCCAGGCCGCCTGCGCGTCCCGCAGCTTGTTCTGCGCGGCCCGGGCGTCCGCGTCGACGTCGATCGCCTCGAGCTCGGCCAGGATCGCCTGCTTGCGCTCCAGGTTCCCCTGGTACTCCGCGTCGCGGGCGGAGAAGACCTCGCTGCGCCGGGTGAAGAACGCGTCCTGAGCGGCCCGGAAACGTTCCCAGAGGCGCTGCTCGGCCTCCTTGGCGGCGCGCGGCGCCGCCTTCCACTCGGTCATCAGATCCTTGAGCCGGTTCGCCGTGCTCGACCAGTCGTCCGAGCCGGAGAGCGCCTCGGCCTCCCGGACCAGCTCCTCCTTGGCGGCCTGCGCCTGCTTGCGCTGGCCGTCCAGGGTGGCGAAGTGCGCGCCCCGGCGCCGGGTGAAGCCGTCCCGCGCGGCGGCGAACCGCTTCCACAGCTCGCCGTCGGTCTTCTTGTCGACGCCGCGGATCGTCTTCCACTCGTCGAGGATCTCCTTGAGCCGGTCGCCTGCCGACTTCCAGCCGGTGGCCTCGGCGGCGATCCGCTCCGCCTCCTCGACGAGCGCGGTCTTGCGGGCCAGCGCCTCGGTCCGGGCGACCTCACGGGCGGCCTTGGCCTCGCCGGCCTTCTCGTCGGCGAGGCTCGACAGCCGGTCCAGCCGGGCGGCCAGGCCGTCGATGTCGCCCACCACGTGCGCCTCGTCCAGCGTCGCGCGCAGCCGCTTGACGCTGCTCAGCGAGTGCGCCGCGTCGGCCGCGCCGGACTTGAGGCGGGCCTCGACGAGGTCGACCTCGGTCACCAGGTCCTCGAAGCGGCGGGCGAAGTGGGCGAGGCCCTCCTCCGGCGTCCCGGCCTGCCACGAGCCGACCACCCGGTCGCCCTCGGCGGTCTTCACGTACACGGTGCCATCGGCATCCACGCGCCCGAAGGCAGTCCAGTCGGTGTTCATGAGCTCATCCTCGTTCTCCCGGCGCCGCCGGACCAACCCGGTCCCCGGCCACCGCCACAGCGCAGTGGAATGCCAACCTTCTCAGGGGCATTCTTTCTCGCGCATTGTCACAGGTCCAACCCGGTTAGGGGAAAGCTCCCACCGACGACCGTGACACAACCTTGTCCTACCGTTGCTCCGTGCCATTGAGTCCGGGTCCCCGCGTGGTCACCGTCGTCGGGCCGACGGCGGCCGGCAAGTCCGCGTTGAGCATCGCACTCGCCCACGAGTGGGGCGGCGAGGTCGTCAACGCCGACTCGATGCAGCTGTATCGCGGGATGGACATCGGGACCGCGAAACTGAGCGCGGCCGAGCGCGGCGGCGTGCCGCACCACCTGCTCGACATCTGGGACGTGCGGGTCACCGCGGCGGTCGCCGAGTACCAGGCGCTGGCCCGGGCCGCGATCGACGACATCCTCGCCCGGGGACGGGTGCCGCTGCTGGTCGGCGGCTCCGGGCTGTATGTGCGGGCGGTCCTGGAGGAGTTCGAGTTCCCCGGCACCGACCCGGCGGTCCGGGCCCGGCTGGAGGCCGAGCTGGCCGAGACCGGACCGGCGCCGTTGTTCGCCCGGTTGAGCGAACGCGACCCGGTCGCCGCGGAGAAGATCCTGCCGTCCAACGGCCGCCGGATCGTCCGCGCGCTCGAGGTCATCGAACTGACCGGGCAGCCGTTCACCGCGGCGCTGCCCGATCCGAAGCCGTACTACGACTCGGTGCGGATCGGCGTCGACCGGGACTCCGCCGAGCTGGACGAGCGCATCGCCCGGCGGGTCGACCTGATGTGGGCCGCCGGGCTGCTCGACGAGGCGCGTGCCCTGGACCGGGCCGGGATCCGGGACGGGCGGACCGCCTCCCGGGCGCTCGGCTACCAGCAGGCGCTGGCCCAGCTGGACGGCGTGCTCACCGAGGACGAGGCGAAGGACGACACGGTCCGCGGCACCCGGCGCCTCGTCCGGCGGCAGCGCTCCTGGTTCCGCCGGGACCCGGGGATCGTCTGGCTGGACGGCGCGGCGCCGACGCTGCTGGCCGACGCGTGTGCGGTTGCGAGATGATGGGCGGCGTGTTTTTCACCAAGGGCCACGGCACCGCCAACGACTTCGTCATCCTC
Organism: Actinoplanes siamensis; assembly: GCF_016862395.1. Taxonomy (GTDB): domain Bacteria; phylum Actinomycetota; class Actinomycetes; order Mycobacteriales; family Micromonosporaceae; genus Actinoplanes; species Actinoplanes siamensis. Next base: position 21,653 of record NZ_BOMW01000086.1, read on the forward strand.
CCCGACCCCGACGGCGAGCTGGAGCTGACGCCGCCGCTGGTCGCCGCGCTCTGCGACCGGCGGCGCGGGGTCGGCGGCGACGGCGTGCTGCGGGTGGTGCGCGCCGCGAAACACCCCGAGGGGGCCGGGCACGCGGCCGACGCCGAGTGGTTCATGGACTACTGGAACAGCGACGGCTCGATCGCCGAGATGTGCGGCAACGGGGTCCGGGTCTTCGCGCGCTACCTGGTGGAGAACAACCTGGCCACGCCAGCCCCTTCGGGTCTGCCGGTGGCCACCCGCGCCGGGATCATGTTCGCCGTGGTCGGGGCCGACACGATCAGCGTACGGATGAGCACCCCCCGGGTGTACGCCGCGAGCACCGCCACCGTCGGCTCCCTCACCGTCCCCGGCATCGCCGTCGACTGCGGCAACCCGCACCTGGTCTGCGGCCTGCACGACGGCGTCGGGCTGGCCGCCCTCGACCTCACCACCGCGCCGCTGGTCGACCAGGCCCTGTTCCGCGCCGGGGTGAACGTGGAGTTCGTCGAGCCCGCCGCCGGCCTGGACGGGCTGGACCGGCACGTCCGGATGCGGGTGCACGAGCGCGGCTCGGGCGAGACGCAGTCCTGCGGCACCGGCGCGCTCGCGGTCGGCGCGGTCGCGCTCCGCGACGCCGGCCTGACCACCGGGTCGGTCGCCGTGGACGTGCTCGGCGGCCGTCTCGTGATCACCTGTGACGAGCGGGGCGCCTGGTGGCTGGCCGGCCCCGCCGTCCTGGTCGCCACCGGCGAGGTCGACCCGTCCGCCCTGACCATCCCGCCGGCGACCACGCAGGCGAACTGACCACCGGTCCGCCACCCCGTCGCCCATACCCCGGACCTCGCCGGCGCCCGGCCCATCTCCACCGACCCCTGCCGTCCAGCCGGCGGCCTCGAGTGGGGCGGACCCGCCGTGACGCGGGCGGTCCCGGGGTGCGGATCGACGCCGCGCCCCGGACCGCCCGCACAGTCACGCCGGACGCGCCGGCAGTCCACGGTCAGACCTGCGCCGGAGTGGGCCGGGCGCGGTGGAACGGGTCAGAAGATGCCTTCCGGGGCCTTGTCCAGTTCGGACTCCGGGGTGGCGGCCGGGTTGCTCGGAGCCGGAACCCCGCGGACGACCGCGCGGATCGCCGCCGCCACCGCCGGCGTGACCCGCGGGTCGAAGACGCTCGGAATGATCACCGTGGGGTTGAGCTTGTCCTCGCCGACGACGTCCGCGATCGCGCGCGCCGCGGCCAGGGCCATCTCCTCGGTGAACTCCTCCGCGCTGACGTCGAGCATGCCGCGGAAGACGCCGGGGAAGGCCAGCACGTTGTTGATCTGGTTGGGCTGGTCCGAGCGGCCGGTGGCGACGACCGCGGCGTGCTTGCGGGCCTCGCGCGGGTCGACCTCCGGGTCCGGGTTGGCCATCGCGAAGACGATCGACCGGTCGGCCATCTTGGCGATGTCGTCGCCGGTCAGCAGGTTGGGCGCGGAGACGCCGATGAAGACGTCGGCGCCGGCGACGGCGCCGGGCAGGTCGCCCGAGTAGTTGGCCTTGTTGGTGTGGTCGGCCAGCCACTGCATCGACTCGTTCAGGCCGGGCATGCCGCGGTGCAGGGCGCCCTTCCGGTCGTACGCGATGATGTCGCCCACGCCCTGGCGCATCAGCAGTTTCATGATCGCGGTGCCGGCCGCGCCGGCGCCGGAGACCACCACCTTGACATCCTCCATGCGCTTGCCGACCACGCGCAGCGCGTTGGTGAGCGCGGCCAGCACGCAGATCGCCGTGCCGTGCTGATCGTCGTGGAAGACCGGGATGTCCAGCTGCTCGCGCAGCCGCGCCTCGATCTCGAAGCACCGCGGGGCCGCGATGTCCTCCAGGTTGATGCCGCCGTAGGCCGGGGCGATGGCCTTGACGATCTTGACGATCTCGTCGGTGTCCTGGGTGTCCAGGACCACCGGCCAGGCGTCCACGCCGCCGAACCGCTTGAAGAGCGCGGCCTTGCCCTCCATCACCGGCATGGCCGCGGCCGGGCCGATGTTGCCCAGGCCGAGCACGGCGGAGCCGTCGCTGACCACGGCCACGGTGTTGCGTTTGATGGTCAGCCGGCGGGCGTCCGCCGGGTTCTCCGCGATCGCCATGCAGACCCGGGCCACGCCCGGGGTGTACGCCCGGGACAGCTCGTCCCGGTTGCGCAGCGCGACCTTGGAGCTGACCTCGATCTTGCCGCCCAGGTGCAGCAGGAAGGTCCGGTCGGAGACCTTCCGGACGTCCACGCCGTCCTGTTCCTCGAGCTGCTTGACGACCTGGTCGGCGTGCGCCGAGTCCGCGGTGTCGCAGGTCAGGTCGACTACCACGTGGCTGGGGTCGGAGTCCACCACGTCCAGGGCCGTCACGATCGCGCCGGCCTCGCCGACGCAGGTGGTGAGACGGCCGATGGACGACGCGTCCGCGGTAACGGCGATGCGGATCGTGATCGAGAATCCTGCGCTCGGCAGGCGGGTGGTCACCACGGTTTTCCCTCCGACGTTGGTGGGTGAGCAAACGAAATTGTCGCTCGGCCGGAATGTTCGATTGCTTTCGCGGTGGTTACTTATGAGTCAGCCACGGTTATGTGGATGCGCTCGCCCGCGTGACATGCCACGATCGGGCGGAGGAGGTCACTTTTGCGAAACACCTACCAGACACCCGTCCTTGACGAGCCGGATCTGACGACCGGCGACCTCGAGCTCGAGGAGCGGCACTCGCTCAGGCGGGTGGCCGGTCTTTCCACCGAGCTCACCGACATCACCGAGGTCGAGTACCGCCAGCTGCGACTGGAACGCGTCGTTCTGGTCGGCGTCTGGACCGAGGGCAGCGTCGAGGACGCGGAGAACTCGCTGGCCGAGCTCGCCCAACTCGCCGAGACCGCCGGTTCGCAGGTGCTCGAGGGCCTGATCCAGCGGCGCCGGCAGCCCGACGCGGCCACCTTCATCGGCCGCGGCAAGGTCGACGAGCTGCGTGACGCGGTCGTGGCCAGCGGCGCCGACACGGTCATCTGCGACGGCGAGCTGTCCCCGTCCCAGCTGCGCAACCTGGAGCAGCAGACCAAGGTCAAGGTGGTCGACCGGACCGCTCTGATCTTGGACATCTTCGCCCAGCACGCGAAGAGCAAGGAAGGCAAGGCCCAGGTCGAGCTGGCCCAGTTGCAGTACCTGCTGCCCCGACTGCGCGGCTGGGGTGAGTCGCTGTCCCGGCAGGGCGGTGGCGCCGGCGGTGGTTCCGGTGGCGGCGGCGTGGGCACGCGCGGTCCCGGTGAGACCAAGCTGGAGACCGACCGCCGGCGGATCAACCACCGCATCGCGCGCCTGCGGCGCGAGATCAAGGCGATGCGGACGGTCCGGGAGACCAAGCGCTCCCGCCGCCAGGCCAGCGGCACCCCCGCGGTGGCGATCGCGGGTTACACGAACGCCGGCAAGTCCAGCCTGCTCAACCGGCTCACCGAAGCCGGCGTCCTGGTGGAGAACGCGCTGTTCGCCACCCTGGACCCGACCACCCGGCGCACCTCGGCGGAGGACGGGCGGGTCTACACGCTCTCCGACACCGTCGGGTTCGTCCGGCACCTGCCGCACCAGATCGTCGAGGCGTTCCGTTCGACGCTGGAGGAGGTCGCCGAGGCCGATCTGGTGGTGCACGTCGTGGACGGCTCGCATCCCGACCCGGAGGGTCAGGTCAGCGCGGTCCGCGAGGTGCTCGGCGAGGTCGGCGCGGACCGGATCCCCGAGCTGTTGGTGATCAACAAGATGGACGCCGCCGACGAGGAGACCGTGCTGCGGCTCAAGCGGGCCTGGCCGGACGCCGTGTTCGTGTCGGCGCGATCGGGATCGGGCATCCAGGAGTTGCGGACGGCCATCGCGGAGCGCCTGCCACGCCCGGCGGTGGATCTGCGGATCCTGCTGCCGTACGACCGGGGCGATCTGGTCGCCCGGGTGCACCGGACCGGTCAGGTGCTCTCCTCCCGCCATCTGGACGACGGCACTGAGCTGCGCGTCCTGGTGGATGAACGGCTCGCGGCCGATCTGGAACAGTTCAGTTGCTGAGAGTCACGTGTGAGGCGTGGCGAATTCAGACACCTGGTTACGTTTGACCAGGGTTGATCCACGCGTTACACCGATGGGTGACGCCGCATGCGACACTGTGCGGATGCGGCGTCTCGTGTTCTCGATCGTGCTGGGCGTGGGCCTGGTGATGGTCGGTGGCACCGGCGCGTCTGCCGCTGACCCGACGCCGACGGCGACGGTCAGTGCGAAGGCGACGGCCGGTAAGAAGATTTGTCAGGTCAAGGACCCACTGCTGGACGAGCTCTCCGGCCTCGTCGCTACGAAGACCGGGTTCATCGCGATCAACGACAGCACGACTGACAGCCGCAAGAAGGTCTTCTTCCTCGACAGCAAGTGCACCATCAAGAGCAAGAAGAACTTCAGTGGCGCCGGTCCGAAGGACACCGAGGACATGGTGCTCTCGCCGGACGGGAAGAACGTGTGGATCGCCGACACCGGCGACAACGAGGTGCTCGAGGGCACCGGCGAGACCCGGCCGACGGTGGCGGTCTGGACGATGCCGGTCAGCGGCAAGACCGAGCCGGTCATCCACCGCCTCAGCTACCCGGACGGGGACAAGCACGACGCCGAGGCGCTCCTGCTCGACGGTGACGGCCTGCCGATCATCGTGACCAAGGAGCTGGGCACGGCGGTCCTCTACAAGCCGGCCGCCGCGCTGAAGAACAACAACGACGCGGGCGTCCCGCTGAAGAAGGTCGGCGAGCTGGCGCTGCCGGCCACCGAGACCAAGAGCAACGCCTTCGCCAAGGTCTTCAACAAGGTGATCACCGGCGGTTCGGTCGCGCCCGGCGGTGATCGGGTGGTGCTCCGGACGTACACCGACGCCGTCGAGTTCGACGTCAAGAACGGTGACGTGCTGGCCGCGCTGAAGGGCGAGCCGCGGACCACCGGGCTGCCGGACGAGACGTTCGGCGAGGCGATCTCGTACAGCGCGGACGGCAAGACCTTCTTCACCGTCTCCGACATGAACGGGGATCACGACACCGCGAACTACATCCGGCAGTACGTGCCGGCCACCGAGGTGGCGGTCGTCTCGAAGAACCAGTCCGGGGCCGGCGCGGCGGGCGACAAGTGGTACTCGAACCTGAGCGTGAGCGACATCACGAAGATGGTCGGCGGCGTCGGTGTGATCGGCCTCGTCCTCGTCGCGATCGGCGTGATCGGCATCGTCCGGTTCCGCAAGGCCAACCCGGCCGGGCCGACCGTCGACGAGGAGCCGAGCGGTTCGATCAAGAAAGCTGATCCGGAGACCGAGCTGATCGGCGTCGGGTCCGGGCCGAAGCGTGGCGCCGCCTACGGCGGCGGCGGGAACGGCCCGGTCTACGGCGCCAAGTCCGGTGGTCCGTCCGGCGGCGGCCCGTCCGGGGGACAGCAGAAGCCCGGGGTGTACGGCGGAAGCCGCCCCGCGGGTCCCGCAGGCGCCGGTGCGCCCGGAAATTCGGGTGGTCACCCGCGCGGTCCGCAGCAGCCGCCCCGGGGTCCGCAGCAGCGCCCGGCTGCCCAGCCACCACGCCCCCAGCAGCAGCCCCGCCCGCCGCAGCAGCCGCAGCAGCGCGGTGGTCAGCAGCCGCCGCGCGGTCCGCAGCCGCCCCGGAGTCCGCAGCCACCGCAGCGTGGTGGGCAGCAGCCCGGTCGCGACGGCAGCGGCGGCGGCGCGGGCGTCTACGGCGGTGGCAACGGTCAGCAGCGGCCTCAGGGCGGCGGTCAGCAGCGGCCTCAGGGCGGTCAGCAGCGCCCGCAGGGCGGCGTGCAGCGCCCGCAGGCCAACGGTCAGCAGCGTCCGCAGGGCAACGGTCAGCGCCCGCAGGGCAGTGGTCAGCAGCGTCCGCAGGGCAATGGTCAGCGGCCACCGGGCGGTGGTCAGCCGCGCCAGCCGGGGACTTACGGCGGTGGCCGTCCCCCGCAGGGCCGGGACGACAACGGTTACGACCGCCGCTGAGCTTCGAGCAGAGCCAGGGCCGGCATCCTCCGGGTTGCCGGCCCTGTTCCGTCTCCCGCGCGGGCGTACCCCTGATCGCTCAGACTCGGCGCAGGACCGCGACCACCCGGCCCATGATCGTGGCGTCGTCGCCCGGGATCGGGTCGAACGCCGGGTTGGCCGGCATCAGCCAGACGTGCCCGTCCCGCTGGCGGTAGCTCTTCACCGTGGCCTCGCCGTCGATCATCGCGGCCACGATGTCCCCGGCCTCGGCGGTGGGCTGCTGGCGGACCACCACCCAGTCACCGTTGCAGATCGCGGCGTCGATCATCGAGTCGCCCTTGACCTCGAGCATGAACACCTCGCCCTCGCCGACCAGCTCGCGCGGCAGCGGGAAGAAGTCCTCCACGGCCTGCTCGGCCAGGATCGGCCCGCCGGCCGCGATCCGGCCGACCAGCGGCACGTAGGCCGGCTGGGGGCGGGCCGCCCGCAGCGCCTCGTCGTCGACCACCTCGCCGGGGGACCGGACGTCGACGGCGCGCGGCCGGTTCGGGTCGCGGCGCAGGTAGCCCTTGCTCTCCAGGGCCTTCAACTGGTACGCCACGCTGGACGGCGAGACCAGCCCGACCGCCTCGCCGATCTCCCGGACGCTGGGCGGGTAACCGTACTTCTCGCCCCACTCGCGGATGAACTCGAGGATCCGCCGCTGCCGGGCGGTCAGATCGCTGGCGACCGGCTCGGCCAGGTTGCCGACCGGTGTGACCGAGCGCAGCTGCGGGGCGTCGGCCGAACGGGCCCGGCTCGGCGTGCGGCGGCGCATGGCGGCCGCGGCGCTCCCGGCCTCGGGCTCCCTGGTCGGTTGCTGCTGTCGGCTGGTGCGGTCGTCGGTCGACACGTCGCCCTCCCTGTCGGCCAGTGCCAGTCGGCACGTGGTGCGTCGCGGAGCCGGACGCGCCGTGGGGACGGCGTTTGCCCGGCTGACCCCTCTTGACAGCAAACCGTAGTGGGATGGTCCGACATATTCAAACATCTGTACGAGGTTTTCCCGGCGTGTCGCTCCGGAAGACTGGCTTTTCGTACTCCCGTTCTGATAGACCGTCGTACGGGCGTTCTATCGAACGGGTGTCCGAGAGAGGGGAGCTGTCATGGTCGTCACCGGTGGAGCTCGTCACGCCGCGCCGCCGCTGCGACTGACCCGGCGCGGCCGGGTGGTCCTCCTGGGACTCTTCTTCGCCTTGGCGGCCCTCGCCAGCATTGTCTTGTTCACGACCGCTTCCGGTGGCTGAGCCCGGCGGCAAACGGTTTCCCGACGCGCCCGGTGATCGTGGCGTCACCCCAGCGTGTTGAGGTGCAAAATACGGCGCGTCGGCAGGTCTGTGAACTTGCGTCGGCGTCCGCCGCGGCATAGCGTCTTCCCCAACATCTAGTGGTTACACAGATGTAAGTCATCCACAGGTTGGGTTTTCACCTCCCCGGTTTTCCGCAGGTCCGGTCACAGCCACGCGATGGTCAAATCCATGCGAGGCTGTGCTTCGGCGTGTCCGGAACCAGGTCAGGGGTGGATCGAAGGGGGAGATCGCGGTGCGCTGCCCGTACTGCCGGCACGCCGACTCGCGTGTCGTGGACTCGCGGGAGGCCGACGACGGTCAGCTGATCCGTCGCCGTCGCTCGTGCCCCGAGTGCGGCAAGCGCTTCACCACTGTCGAGGAGGCCGTCCTCGCGGTGGTCAAGCGCAGCGGCGTGACCGAGCCCTTCAGCCGGACGAAGATCATGAGTGGGGTGCGCAAGGCCTGCCAGGGCCGGCCCGTCGACGAGGACTCCATCGCGCTGCTCGCGCAGCGGGTGGAGGAGACCGTCCGGGCCCGCGGCGCCGCGGAGATTCCGAGCCACGAGGTCGGCCTGGCGATTCTCACGCCCTTGCGTGAACTCGACCAGGTCGCCTATCTGCGGTTCGCCAGCGTCTACAAGTCCTTCGACTCGCTGGACGAGTTCGAGAGGGAGATCGCCGCGCTGCGTGACGAACCGCCCGTCCGGGAAGCCGGGACGCGGCACGCCGTCGCGCCGCGGTCCGGTGGCGGGCGCGCACCCAAGATCAACGGCTGATCACCCGGCCGGCACAGAGCTACACCTGTCAGCGGTACTACGAGGGGGAGCACATTCTTATGGCCGGAGACGGCGTCACAGCAGGTCGCCAGCGCAGCCGGGCGAGCTCGAACGGCAGCGGCACGGCGACCGGGGGGATGACGGTGGAGCGGGTGTGGACGACGGCGGGCGTCCACCCGTACGACGAGGTCGAGTGGGAACGCCGCGACGTCGTCATGACCAACTGGCGGGACGGCTCGATCAACTTCGAGCAGCGGGGTGTGGAGTTCCCGGCGTTCTGGAGCGTGAACGCGGCGAACATCGTGACCACCAAGTACTTCCGCGGCGCGGTGGGGACGCCGGAGCGGGAGTCGTCGCTGCGACAGCTGATCGACCGGGTCGTCCAGACCTACCGCAAGGCCGGCGAGGAGCACGGGTACTTCGCCACTCCGGCCGACGCCGAGGTGTTCGACCACGAGCTCACCTGGATGCTGCTGCACCAGGTTTTCAGCTTCAACTCGCCGGTCTGGTTCAACGTCGGCACCAAGTCGCCGCAGCAGGTCAGCGCGTGCTTCATCCTCTCCGTGGACGACTCGATGGACTCGATCCTCGAGTGGTACAAGGAGGAGGGCCTGATCTTCAAGGGCGGCTCCGGCTCGGGTGTCAACCTGTCCCGCATCCGCTCCTCCAAGGAGCTGCTGTCGTCCGGGGGAACGGCGAGCGGCCCGGTGAGCTTCATGCGCGGCGCGGACGCCAGCGCGGGCACCATCAAGTCCGGCGGCGCCACCCGGCGCGCGGCGAAGATGGTCATCCTCGACGTGGACCACCCGGACATCGAGGAGTTCGTCTCGACCAAGGCGCGCGAGGAGGACAAGATCCGCGCGCTGCGGGACGCCGGCTTCGACATGGACCTGGGCGGCGCCGACATCGTCTCGGTGCAGTACCAGAACGCCAACAACTCGGTGCGCGTCAGCGACGAGTTCATGAAGGCGTACGAGGAGGGCACCGAGTTCGGTCTCCGCGGCCGGCTCAACGGCGAGGTCATCGAGACCATCGACGCCCGGAAGCTGTTCCGTGACATCGCCCGGGCCGCCTGGGAGTGCGCCGACCCCGGTCTGCAGTACGACGACACCATCAACGACTGGCACACCAACCCCGAGACGGGCCGGATCACCGCGTCCAACCCCTGCTCGGAGTACATGTCGCTGGACGACTCGTCGTGCAACCTGGCCTCGCTGAACCTGATGAAGTTCCTCAAGGCCGACGGTGGCTTCGAGGTGGAGAAGTTCGTCAAGAGCGTCGAGTTCATCATCACCGCGATGGACATCTCGATCTGCTTCGCGGACTTCCCGACCGAGAAGATCGGGATCACCACCCGGGCGTACCGCCAGCTCGGCATCGGGTACGCGAACCTCGGCGCCCTGCTGATGGCCTCCGGCCTGCCCTACGACTCGGACGGCGGCCGCAGCGTCGCCGCGGCGATCACCTCGCTGATGACCGGTACGGCGTACCGGCGCTCCGCCGAGCTGGCCGGCATCGTCGGCGCGTACGACGGCTACGCCCGCAACGCCGACGCGCACCAGCGGGTCATGCGCAAGCACGCCGCCGCCAACGACGAGATCCGCCCGCAGGGCGCGGTCGCCACCGACATCGTCCGGGAAGCCACCAAGCAGTGGAAGAACGGCAACAAGATCGGTGAGAAGAACGGCTGGCGCAACGCCCAGGCGTCGGTGCTCGCCCCGACCGGCACCATCGGCCTGATGATGGACTGCGACACCACGGGCATCGAGCCCGACCTGGCCCTGGTCAAGTTCAAGAAGCTGGTCGGCGGCGGCTCGATGCAGATCGTCAACCAGACCGTGCCCCGCGCGCTGCGCAGCCTCGGCTACCCCGAGGAGCAGGTCGAGGCGATCGTCGAGCACATCTCCGAGCACGGCAACGTGGTGGACGCGCCAGGCCTCAAGCCGGAGCACTACGCGGTCTTCGACTGTGCCATGGGCGAGCGGTCGATCGCCCCGATCGGCCACGTCCGGATGATGGCCGCGGTGCAGCCGTTCATCTCCGGCGCCATCTCCAAGACTGTCAACATGCCGGAGACGGCGACCGTCGAGGAGATCGAGGAGATCCACTACCAGGGCTGGAAGCTGGGCCTCAAGGCGCTCGCCATCTACCGCGACAACTGCAAGGTCGGCCAGCCGCTGTCGGCCGGCAAGACCGCGAAGGCCGCCGCCCCGGCCGAGGCTCCGGCCGCTGTCGAGAAGGTGGTGGAGAAGGTGGTCGAGTACCGCCCGATCCGCAAGCGGCTGCCGAAGAAGCGCCCCTCCGAGACCGTCTCGTTCTCGGTCGGCGGCGCCGAGGGTTACCTCACCGCGTCGTCCTACCCGGACGACGGCCTCGGCGAGGTCTTCCTGAAGATGTCGAAGCAGGGCTCCACCCTGGCCGGTGTGATGGACGCCTTCTCGGTCGCCATCTCGATAGGCCTGCAGTACGGCGTCCCGCTGGAGACGTACGTCAGCAAGTTCACCAACATGCGCTTCGAGCCGGCCGGCATGACCGACGACCCGGACGTGCGTATGGCGTCCTCGGTGATGGACTACATCTTCCGTCGCCTGGCGCTGGACTTCCTGCCCTACGAGACCCGTGCCGAGCTGGGCATCTTCACGGCCAAGGAGCGGACCGCCCAGGCGCAGGCCGAGGCCGCCGCCGAGGCCGCCGCGGCCGACCAGACGGTGACCGGCATGGCCGTCTCCGCTCCGGCCGCCACCCCGGCCACGTCGCCGGTCACGGTCGCCGAAGTGAAGGCCACGACCACCCCGGAGAAGCAGGCCGGCTCCTCGACCGAGCTCCTGGAGCTGGTCACCGGTCACGCCGCGGACGCGCCGCTCTGCTTCACCTGCGGCACCAAGATGCGCCGCGCCGGCAGCTGCTACGTCTGCGAGGGTTGCGGCTCCACCTCCGGCTGCAGCTGAGCCCGGGAAGTTGACCGGCTCCTGACCGGAAACGGCTGAACCTCAGCGAACACGGATGTCCCCCGGGCGATCCGCCCGGGGGACATCCGCGTTCCGGCGCCCGACACAGGTGGCACGGCCGGCGAAGCGGTAGGGAAGTCCGGCTCGGCGCGGCCTACGGGCGGGCGCGCAGCCACACTCCGAACTCGACAGCGGTCCGGACGCCGTCCTCCAGCACCGCGGTGCAGACCGCGTGCCCGCCCGGGTACTCCGGGCGCTCGTGCCACATGCTCTTGATCGCCAGGATCGCCTGCCGTTCCTCGTCGGTGAGACGCCCGGCCAGGTCACGGTGCCACTCGCTGACGTCGGCGTGGTCCTCGTGCAGCCAGATGGAAAGGCTCACCCGCCACTCGCCTACGGTGATCGTGACGAGGTGGCGCTCGTCCCGGGGCTTGCCGCCGCGCTCGTCCTGATAGGCGAAACCGGTCAGGCCGGGGATCTCGATCACCTTCCCGAGGAGCGTGAGGACGTCGGCCGGCGTGAACTCCGGGCCGCCGAGCAGCATCACGTCGAGTTCGCGCCGGACCATCAGGCCGGACACGAAGCTGCCCGTGGGGATCAGCGGCCCCAGCGGCTCCAGCAGCGCGAGCACGGAACGTGCCTCGGTCTGCAGTTCGTCGGGCCGGCCCATGTCGCCCTCCTTCCGTATCCATCGACGTGCCTGAACCAGTGGGCACGCCTGTGTCGCCGTTGCCCATTGTGGGATGTGCCCGAATCGTGTCCTCTTCCACCCCCTGCGGCTTCCGTCTCCCGCACCCGATCCTCCCCGCCGGCCCGCTCCGCTCACTGTGCGCTGCGCCCTGCCTCGCGCCGCCCGGAGCCGGCCCGCGGTGGCCCGGCCCGTGCCGCCCCGTTGCGTCCGCTCTCACCCCGCGGCCGCCACCGAGAGCCTGGTGACCCCAGGGGGCTTTAACGTGTAAGTTGACCTGGTGAGCAGCGTTGACGTCATACCCAGGCGGGTGAACTCGGCCAAGATCGCAGTCGGCGTCACGTTCGCCATGAACGGCCTGGCGCTGGCCGGCTGGCTGGCCCGGGCCCCCGCGATCCGGGACGGCCTGGACCTCTCGGTCGCCGGCTTCGGCCTGCTGCTGCTCTGCATGTCGGGCACGTCGGTGGCGTCGATCCCGCTGGCCGGCCCGCTGGTCCAGCGGTTCGGCCCGGCCCGCGCGGTGCTGCTGGCCAGCATGGCCGAGGCGCTGGGCCTGGCGCTGCTGGCCACCGCGACGCTGCTCAGCTCGGTTCCGCTGGCCGGTCTGGCGCTGTTCTTCTGCGGCTTCGGCACCAGCACGTGGGATGTGGCGATGAACGTCGAGGCCGCCGACGTGGAACGCCGCATCGGCCGCACGATCATGCCGCGCTTCCACGCCGGCTTCAGCCTGGGCACGGTGGGCGGCGCCGGCGTGGGCGCGCTCGCCTCGGCCACCGGGGTCCCGATCGGGGCCCAGCTCTACCTGACCACCGCGGTGATCGTGGTGGTCCAGATCATCGTGGTCCGCCGGTTCCTCCCGCACGTCGGGCCGAAGCCGGGCACGAAGCCGGCGATGACCCCCGGCCAGGCCTGGCGCGAGCCGCGTACGCTGCTGATCGGCCTGATCCTGCTGGGCTTCGGCTTCACCGAGGGCAGCGCCAACGACTGGCTGGCGATCAGCCTGGTCGACGGCTACCACGCGGGCGACACGATCGGCGCGATAGGTTTCGGCGTCTTCGTCACCGCGATGACCCTCGGCCGGATGTACGGCGGAGCCGCCGCCGACCGCTGGGGCCGCGTCCCGGTCCTGCGCCTCACCGCGGTCTCGGCCGCCGCCGGGCTGCTGCTCGTCGTCTTCGGCGGTTCGACGCCTGTCGCGCTGGCCGGCGCCCTCCTCTGGGGGATCGGCGCCTCCCTCGGCTTCCCGATCGGCATGTCCGCCGCCGCCGACGACCCGCTCCGGGCCGCCATGCGGGTCTCGGTGGCCGGCTCGATCGGCTACGGCGCCTTCCTGGCCGGCCCGCCCTTGATCGGCTTCCTGGCCGAGCACTTCGGCGTGCTCCACGGCCTGCTCTGCGTCTTCGCCGCTCTGCTGCTCGGCCTGGCCGCCTCGCACGCCGCCAAACCCCTCCCC